>JBGSBI010000015.1:0-41571 GCA_041730685.1 Aliarcobacter sp. | reverse complement strand
GGGCGATGCTTTTGGGGTCAGAGGTGGGGTCAGACCCCAGGCAGGTAGATGTGGCTGGGGGAGGATTAGGGGGAGTACGTTTCGACATTATGCATAAAGCCATAATATGGGGGGTGGAGGGTTAGGGGGAAGACGTTCCAACATTCCCAAGAATGTAGGAATGTGGGAACGTGGGAGTAGGTGGATAGCCCTGCGGATGTCCTAGGGGGGATGGGATGATTTTGCGTATGAATCAAAATAATGAATTCAAAAAGCGTGCAGGTGGAAGCGGGAACAGTGAGGTGCAGATGAGAAAGGCGCTTCACGACATTATTCGGCTGGTGGAGGGCTGGGTCGATTCGGATGCGACCAAGGCCGAGGCCACAATGCTCAAGATTCTCAACACTGCGTTGGAGGTTGTATGAGAGATGGGAAGGGAATTCGAAATTCGAAATTCGAAATGCGGCCCTACTACGCTCCTAACCCGCTTCGCGGAGGAGCTTCGAAGGGCGCCCTCAAAGGGCGGAAAGGAATTGATTTGGTATTTTTAATTGCGAATTCTTTATTTTTGCCCGCGGTTGTGATGGTGTTGATGTTGGGTTTGGGGGTTACGGTGTGGGCGGATGAGGATGATGATGAGAAGGCAGAGATGAGGGATTTTGTGGCGGCGGTGTATCGGGGGCAGGGGCAGTACAACATGGCGGGATCGATCGCGACGGGTGAGGGTGGGGTGATTATGAAGAGGGGGAGCGCGTGGCTGACTCCCCACGGTCAATATCAGAAGGTGGGTAGTGTCTACTTAACTCCGGATGGAGGTGTGGTGACCCGTGCAGGCAGTACCTTTATCGATGAGGACGAGGTGATCACAAAGACTGGCAGTACTTATACGGGAAGCGGCCAGACGACAACGACGGCCGGTAATGTGGTGCTCAAACCCAGATGGTCGACGAGGTAGGGATGGGTTCGAAGGAGGGAATAGGGCTGGGGTTGTGGGGCATAACACGCTAAAAATCCTAATTACATGAAGCAGGTCGTTCTTAAATTGAGAAAATTCGCGAAACAGCGAAAATGGGACAAGTTCCACTCTCCTAAAAACCTTGCCTGTTCCATTTCAGTAGAAAGCGCTGAGCTACTTGAGCTCTTCCAGTGGTCGAGAGGTAATAAATGGGCTGATCTAAAAAATAAGAAATTCCGAAGAAAGGTTGAGGAAGAGTTAGCTGATATCCTTTTATATTTACTGCGCTTCGCTGACAAAGGCAGGTTTGATCTTCTCAAAGCAGCAACTCAAAAACTCCAGCTAAATGCGTCCAAGTACCCTATTTCTAAATCACGAGGAACCGATAAAAAGTATACTGAATTATAGTCATGCTACTCTTTAAAGGCACGGCCACTTCGTTTATTGAGGAAACAAGCTTTAATCGCATTGTTGAGACGATGATTGGTGCCTCGATGGAGGTTTTTGGGAGAAGGCCTGGTCCTTCAGAAATTCACTCTTGGCAAAATTCTCTTAGAATGATGGCGCTCGTAACCGAAAGGATGGGTGTTGCTGATTCGGGTGTTGCGGTTGAATATCAGTTACCGGGAACCTCGAGACGGTTGGACGTGATGTATACGGGTCATAACGGCTCCGGCATCCCTCAAGCGGTGATCGTTGAGCTTAAACAGTGGGAAAAATGTTCAGCTGGGGATGGGGATAAGGTGGTCACCTTCGTAGCCCGGCGAGATCGAGACGTTCTTCATCCTTCTGTCCAGGTTGACCAGTATAAACAGTATCTCCGTGACCAAAACACAGCTTTTCAGGAAAAAAGTGGACTTGGTTTTGGGCTCGAGTCATGTGCTTTCCTTCATAACTACGAATTCCATGACAATGACGCACTTTTAGACGAAAAGTTTGTGCCAGTTATTAAATCGAGTCCGCTATTTGGAAAGAGAAACGTGCCTGAACTGATTGAGTTTCTTAAAGTGAACATCAAAGAAGGGGATGGTGAAAAGGTCCTAAACAGAATTCTTAAGGCACCGCTTCGGCCATCAAGAAAGTTGCTTCTTGAGGTTAATCGAGTGATCAAAGAGAAAAGCGAGTATGTTCTCATTGATAACCAGCTCGTAGCTTTTAATCGGATTATGGTTGAGGCCAAAAAAAGTATAAAATCAAAAAAGGATGTAGCGATTATTGTCAGAGGTGGTCCGGGTACTGGAAAATCGGTCATCGCCTTAAATGTAATGGCTGAATTATCAAAAATGGGACAGAACGTACATTACGCAACAGGCTCTAAGGCGTTTACGGAAACATTAAGAAAGATTGTCGGTACCCGAGCGGCACAACAGGTAAAGTTCTTTAACAGCTACTCCACACAGCCAAAAAAATCGTTGGACGTGCTTATTTGTGACGAGGCGCATCGGATCAGGCAGACAAGCAATAATCGGTTCACCCCAAAGGTAAAGCGATCTTCATCCTCACAGACGGAGGAACTCTTTGAAGTAGCAAAGACGCTTGTTTTCTTTATTGATGACAAACAAGTTGTTCGACCGGGCGAAATTGGAAATTCCAGGGCGATTCATGAGTTTGCATTAGGTCGAGGAATTAAAACCTACGAGGTTGAACTCTCAGCTCAATTTCGATGCCAAGGTTCAGATGGTTTCGTGAATTGGATTAATCATACACTACAGATTGAAGAAACGGCTAATACGGTTTGGGTTCCAACCGATCTTTTTGTTTTTCAGATTCTAGATACGCCTGAGGAGCTGGAGAATACCATAAAGAAGAAGGTAGAAATTGGTAATACAGGACGAGTAACAGCTGGGTTTTGTTGGGAATGGTCTGATCCGGATAGCACTGGGAACCTACTGAATGATGTTGTAATTGGCAGTTTTGAAAGGCCGTGGGATGCTAAACCTGGTGCTGGAAAGCTTGCTAAGGGGATCCCGTCCGCTTCGTTATGGGCGCATGATCCAAATGGCATAAACCAAATTGGGTGCGTATACACGGCCCAGGGGTTCGAATTTGATTATGCGGGTGTCATCTTTGGGAATGACCTTGTGTATAGGAAAGGTCAAGGTTGGGTAGGTCAAAAAGAGGAGTCTCACGATAAGATGGTTAAGCGCTCTAAAGACCAATTTGCAGACTTTATTAAGAATGCCTACCGGGTTCTCTTAACTCGTGGGATTAAAGGTTGTTTCGTTTATTTCATGGATCAGGAAACGAGGGAGTATTTTGAGTCGCGTATCGTATCCAATAAAGACATCGAAAAATATCTAACAACAGCAAGTAGCGATGCTCCTGGTGGTTAGAAATAACACTGCAACCGATTTCCATAAACTTAAATGCAAAGGGCATACTTCTCAGCGGTATTAAGTGACTTCCTGAAAGCCCGGGACGAGGAGGTGCTGGGAGAGATGGCCCAGAGGACGGAGTTCCCCATTGATCTAACCCAACGAAATGCCTGGGCGGAGCAGTTCCAAATTCTAAGGGAAGGTTTGCGAGGTGTGGGTGGGCATCTGTTTCTTGAGTTTGTTGTGCCGCGAATCGGGAGTCGGGTGGATGCGGTGGTGATCTCCGGTCCGGTGATCTTGGCGATAGAGTTTAAGGTGGGAGAAGCGGAGTTTCCTCGGCATGCGCTTAACCAATCTTGGGACTACGCATTAGACTTAAAGAACTTTCATCTAGGGAGTCATTACGCGCCGATTGTGCCGTTGCTAGTGGCAACGGAGGCGGCGGGTGGGGACAAAGGGCTGGTCCAACCGCATCGGGATGGTGTGTATTTTCCGTTGCGGGTGGGTAAGGGGGCGTTGGAAGGGGTAATCCGAAATGTGCTAGCGCAGGTGAAGGGCCCCCCGGTGGACGCGGGTGCGTGGTCGAATGCGCCTTATCAACCGACGCCGACGATCGTGCAAGCGGCCCAGGCGCTGTACGCACAGCATTCGGTGGAAGCGATCTCGCGGAGTGATGCTGGAGCAAAGAACCTGCAGGTAACGTCGCGCCGGATCGACGAGATCGTGGAGGAAGCGAAGGGGAAGGGGCGGAAGGTGATCTGTTTTGTGACGGGGGTGCCGGGGTCGGGCAAAACGTTGGTGGGGCTAAATCAGGCGACTCAGCGGAGGGAGGGGGCAGGAAAAACGCATGCGGTGTTTCTTTCGGGGAATGGACCATTGGTGGCGGTGTTACGAGAGGCATTGGTGCGGGATGAGGTGGCGAGGGAGAAACTTGCGGGAAAAAGGGTGAGGAAGGGGGAAGTGGGGCAGAAGGTGAAGGCTTTTATCCAAAATGTGCATCACTTCCGAGACGAGGGGGTAAAGAGCATGGGGGGTCGAGAGCCGCCAGCGGATCGGGTGGTAATTTTTGATGAGGCGCAGAGAGCATGGAACAAAGAGATGACGAGTGCGTTTATGAAGGCGAAGAAGGGGGTGAAGGGCTTTGAGTTTTCTGAGCCGGATTTTCTGCTGTCGTACATGGATCGTCATAAGGATTGGGCGGTGGTGATCTGTTTGGTGGGTGGGGGGCAGGAGATTAACCGGGGTGAGGCAGGGATCCGGGCGTGGCTGGAGGCGGTGAGGGATAAGTACCCGGAGTGGCGGGTCTATATATCGCCTAGTCTTGAGGAGGCAGAATTTGGGGCAGGAGGGGTATTACCTTCGCTGGAGGGACGGAAGGAGGTGGTGAGGGATGAGGGACTGCATTTAGCGGTATCGATGAGGTCGTTCCGGGCGGAGAACTTATCGCGATGGGTACGAGCGGTGTTGGATGTGGAGGAGAAGACGGCGCAGGAGATCTTTCCAGATTTGAAGAAGTTGTATCCGATGGCGTTGACGCGGGATTTGGAGAAGGCAAAGGCGTGGGTGAGAGAAAAGGCTGGGGGGACGGAGAGGTATGGGATCGTGGCCTCGTCGAAGGGATCGAGGCTGAAGCCGGATGCGATTGATGTGAGGGTGATGGTGGATCCGGTGCACTGGTTTTTGAATGATCAGGAGGATACGAGATCGAGCTACTACCTGGAGGATGCGGCTACGGAGTTTGATGTGCAGGGGTTGGAGTTGGACTGGGCGCTGGTGGCTTGGGACGGGGATTTTAGGAAGGAGGGTGACAAGTGGGAGAACTGGTCGTTTTGCGGGTCGAGTTGGGGTCGGATACAGAAGCCGGAGCGTCGGATGTACCAGAAGAATGCCTACCGGGTTCTATTAACGCGGGCTCGGCAAGGGATGGTGATTTATGTACCGAAGGGGAGCGACAAGGACCCGACACGGGCGCCGGAGTATTATGATGGAACGTTCGAATATTTGAGAGGTTTAGGTATTCCGGTTTTGAACTGATCTGGAGAATAAAACACCGACGGTTGGGTCCTTTGGTTCAGAGCCTAGATTTCAGCCAGATGACGGCAGCGATGCCGCTGAATAAGCCCATGATGAAGACGAAAACCTTGTACAAAGTGAGAATAATAAATACGCCTAAACTCATGGTTGTTGAGGTGTGGAATGGGTAGGAGGGCAGGTGTTAATGGAGACTTGGCTTGTCACGAGGACAGTCATTAGAAAACTAGTTCGAATAGGATATTTTTTCTCTTAAAAAACCGCCACTACCGCGGGTAAAAGTCTGTGGGCTGACTTTTCTTCCCCAGCCGCTGCATTTGCTTCCCCAATAAATACTCTTAAAAAAGAAAAGATAGTCCCCGAAATCAACTAGAATCGGCAAACTAGCAACACTCCAACTCGTGTGAGGCCATTTCCACCGAAAGGTCCAATAATCTCCCTTGTTCCAAAAAACAAAATTGTTTTGGAAGGGAGCCCCATCGATCAACCAGACCATATCTTTATAAAAATTCTCTCTTTCACTGATTTCAAAGGAAGAGATTGAACTGTGTTGCAACTCAATTACGTGGCTTGGCAACTTAATATCCGCGCGGTGCGGTCCGACTTTAACTTCTTGAAAATCTTTCGGAAACTGATCTTTCCAATCAATGTGCCATCGCGTCTCGTGTTCGCCCCAGACATCGCAATCATGGTCGGTTTGATGGGCCCAATGCCACTCCCGAAGTTCACCACACTTTGGAACAACACTAGCAGCACAAGAACAGCAATAACCATTTAAACCCGGGTACGCTTTTGTTTTCTTATTTTCTACTAAAGCCCATTGCATTTGATGCCGCCTTTCTTTTGTTATTCCTATACAACTGCCCTTGACCGGGCCCAATCTTTAGGCCCTTAACCTCAACACATCGGGTACACACCAGTCCCCATTGGTATGGCCTTTGAGTTAGTACGCAATCAGCGAAGGATGGAAGAATGACGAGATTTGTTTTACAAATTTCACAATCTTTTATTTCCCCATGCCACATAGCTGGTTCTTCAAAGTTCATTTTCAAAAAAGAGAATCACCCGGAACCACTCAACAAATCTGAGGATAAAGTAGAGGTCATTCACTAGCTCCTTTGAGCTTTTCTAAAAGGTCCTGGACCTCTTTTAGTTTTGTTTCCGAATCAAGTAGGCTGTTGTAGCGGTCCAGGGGGATTTTCACTATGCTGCCCCATCCAGTCGAAAGACTCTTTGCTACAACGCGTGCCTCCCTCTTGGCGACCTCAGGACTTGAAAAGCCTTTGCGAATACGTTCACCATTTACGTAGTAGCACATCATATATGTCGTGTAATCCCTGTTGTTTAGGCATTTGTATATTTTCACCACGCCGTGAGCCTCCCTTATGATCGTTGGCCAATCCTTTAATTCTTTGTCACTATGCTGCTGTTCCATTTTCATATCCCTTTCTTTGGTTGTTTATGAGTTCCTCAATCTGTAACTACTATAGTATATAGTTGCTGCAGCATGTCAAGGCCTCTTAGTCAAAAAGTTGTATGAATATGGAAAGCTCTGTCCTTCAGCATTTTAAAATGTATTGTTTATTTTCGAAATAGCTGTATTTTGAGGGGATGTCGGCAATACTAACAGGTAAGGAGGTTAAACAGCGGCTGAAGCAGTTTCCCCATGCAACCGTTACGAGCATAAGCATGCCTGCGTGGATTTACGTTCTTTCGAGACTGGTTCTTTTAAACGGTGAACCGAACCAGAACAATTTTTCTGAATTTGTCCGGAAGCTTGTGGATAAGTATCTTAGTTCCGAGGAGATTGAAAACTGCGAATTCTCAGTTGGGCAAATCGAAACGATTCTTGACCGGTGTCGTCAAGATTTAAAGGCAGATTTAATTCGGCGGTCCCTTGGGTTGGGGCAAAATAATTTACCAGCCGAGGAGGCTAAGAGGAGCACCCGTAGAACAGGGAAAGATCCCGCCGATGTTTTGAAGGAATTAAAGCGTCTACTTCAAGCTGGCGTAATTACTGATGCTGACCATACCAAGCAAAAGGAAGAAATTCTGAAATCCCTTAGAACATAAAGTGATGCCCCGAAATAAGATTGATCGAACGAATCGATAGCCAGTACCTAGTCGGAAGCAAGCAGCATTCCCAATTTAATTTCGTGGCCGTAAAGTGGACGCAGTGGACCCTTGAAAGATATTCATCGGGTGCGCCAGGTGGAGGTGTTGGGGCTGACGATGAAGCCGGATTTGCCCTCGCTGAAGTAGGCGCCGCCGGCCTGAATGGTGGTGCTCTCGTTCCCGAAGAAAAGTGTGCCTGTCTGGGTGGTGAAGCTGCCAGGGCCCGCATAGGTGTTCCCAGTTTTGGTATAGATTCCCTTAGGGGTAACGAAGTTGTTTCCGCTTCGGAAAACATAGCCATCGCTAGTAATGGCTGAGTTGTGGCCTGTGGTGGCACCAAACTTAGCTTTGTAAACGCCGCCCAAAAACTCGGCCATCTCGCCCTCCTCACGGTCCATTTTGTTATAGATCTCCTGCTGCTTATCCATCTGAGCACGGCTCTTTTCCTGTTGCGCCTCCTGTCTCTCGAAGCTGCGCTGGATCTCGGCCATCATTTCCTTGGATTCGCGATCGCGGAGAGCGACTGATTCCTGAACTGTGTCTACGTGAAGAGCGCGGACGCGACTAGCTTCGTAAGCTTGCTGGGGTTGGGTGTAGGTGATTTTGGATTCTTTATTTTGGATGTTGGATTGGTAAAAGGGTTTTGAGTCGTCGTCGTCGGCTGCTTGGGCTAGCCGTTTCGGTCCGCCAAAGTCGATCGCTGAACTTCGATGCGTTGAGTTGGCTTGGTAGGGGTTTTTGTAGCCGTAATCGTTGGCGGAGGCGGGAGCGATTCTTGATTCTTGATTTTGAATTCTTGATTGGTGGAAGGGTTTGGAGTCGTTGTCGTCGTCGTCCCAGGCGAATGAGGTGAAAGAGCTGAGGAGGGACAGTGTGAGGACTAGCAGTAAGGGATTAAGCCCCGACAAGAGCCCCGACCGGGTCGGGGCAGGTACGGGGCGCAGACGCGGGATGGAAGGGGTTAAGGGGTTAAGGAAGAACTTCCTCACGCCAAGGCCGCTAAGGTCGGAAAGGACAAAGTATTTCTGGTTCATGGACGAAATAGTGACAGATGGGGTAGGACATTTAGAGGGGTAGGGGGGAGGGGGGGGATTAGGGATTAAGGGGTTAAGGGATTAGGGAATTCAGCGCTTGTTTACGTTCTTTTCCGTTTGGAAAAGAACTAGGACGACCACGACGGTCGTCCGTACCCGGTTTTGGGTGGGGTGGCGGGAAAGTTGACATGGGGAGGTGCCGGTTCTTGTATGGCCTTACGTTTTGGCTGGAGGATGGGACTCATCCTAGCCCGAACCCAACCGTGGAAGGAGTTATCCCATGAGCAAAAGTCAGATCGTCCAGGAAGTAGAAACAGCCAACGCGAAGTACGTCGCCTCGTTCGGGGATAAAGGGAAGCTGGCTTTGCCGCCCGGCCGTCGGTTTGCGGTGCTGACCTGTATGGACGCCCGGTTGGATCCGGCTAAGTACGCCGGATTGAGCGAAGGGGACGCCCACGTGATCCGCAACGCGGGGGGACGGGCCAGCGACGACGCGATCCGCTCCTTAGTGATCTCCTACAAGCTGCTGGGAACTAAAGAGTTTTTTGTGGTTCACCACACCGACTGCGGAATGGTGCTGTTCAACAATGAGATCATGGGCGGACTACTCGAGAAAAGCCTGGAGACGGCGGTGCACGACGGAAAGGGGTGGAAAGATGTGGGAAAGGGGCCGGGCTCGAAGGAAGGGCAGAAGGTGGATTGGTTGACCTTCACCGATTATGAGAAGTCGGTAGTGGAGGACGTGAAGCGGATCCGCAACCACCCGCTGGTGCCGAAATCGATCCCTGTGTACGGCTATCTTTACGATGTGAAGACGGGAAAGTTGAAGGAGATTAGCGAAGCCACGAAAGAGGGAAGGGTGGGAGGGGGAGATTAGGGATTAAGGGATTAAGGGGTTAGGGGATTAAGGGGTTAGGGACGGGGGTAATTTTGGATGTTGAATTTTTAATTTTGGATTGAGAAGAGATTGCTCACGCAGAGCCCCGACTCGGGTCGGGGCGCAGACGAGGTCCGCTAAGGAAAATTGGGGGTTAAGAACGTGGGAAGAGGTGAGCGATAAATTGCACGGTTAGACCGAACCTAGGAATCATTTTTACTTAGTAAAACCTGAAAACTAAGCTTGGCTTCGGTGTGAGGTAATGCAGGTTTGAGCTATGAAAAATATATTATCGTCACTTCTTGTTCTTACGCTCTGTGGTTCGCTTTCCATTGCTGGCTTCTCTCGTGACTCCTCTGGTCGGATTAATCTCTCCCGCAGCTCTAATTCCGCTTTGGAGGAAAAGCAATCGCCCGACAGCTCTTCCATTCCCCTGCCAACTCCTATCGCCGAACCCGTTACCCCTCCCGCGTCAGCGCCAACTGCAGCGCCGACGAATCCACCTGCAAAAAAGCAGGGTCACACTAAGAAGAAATCGGCCTCGAAGAAGAAATCTAAAAATAGTAAGAAAGCTAAGTCTGCTACAAACAAGAAAAAACACTCAAAAAAGAAAACAGCCGCCTAAGTTACTCCGTTAGCAGGTCAGAGAATCGTTCTCTGCAGATTATTGCTTCAAGTAGTTCGATAAGGTGAGATAGTCAAATTATTCTCTTAAAAGGCTGTTATCAACATGCTCGTGATGGATTTGGCCTTGGGAATGTACAGGGAAGGAAAAATTGCATCCGTCACCGCTGCTCATCTTGCTGGGGTCGGTATCGTTCGTTTTCAGGAGGAACTACGCGATCGTTCCATCCCCCGTGCTTATGACACAGGCGATTTGGAATCCGATCTGGCCTTCCTTCGGAGCCCAGTTGCCGGGGAGTAGTTCCGTAGTTTGCAGGAAGTAGGTGAAGCGTAAAGTTTTCTTACCGTTAGTTTAATTTGAAGGGGCTAGGTAATTTGGGTCGGCATTTCGAAGTAATTCGATTATGGCCTTTCTGATAGGGGTTCTTCATATTTGAAACGTGAAATATCTATCCTACCCGTTTTTACTGATGGTGGCTTTGTACAACGTCTCGGCTGAGGAGATACCGTGTTCCTTGGTGGGTAGCGGGCCTGAACTGCACTACGCCACCACTGCCAAAGGAGACCGGATTTGTGATTTCTCCTACGCAGGTTACCGAGGAGGAGGGGTGGCTTTGCCGGATGTATCTGAAAAGGCTAAAGTGACCCCGATGGCAGGGGATTGCAGCGACAAGATTCAGGCTGCGATTGATTCAGTTTCCAAAATGCCGCTGGTCAACGAAACTAGGGGTGCGGTGGTCTTGGCTTCTGGCGCATATAAATGCAGCAAGACACTAGTCCTTCACACCAGCGGGGTCGTCTTGCGGGGTTCGGGTTCTAGTCGGGATGGAACGACCATTCAGATGACGGGAACTCCTCACGCCTGCATTGTCATTGGCTCGAAGAGCGACACGCAGGAGGTGAAGGGCAAAAAGAAGTCGAAGAAAAAGAAAGATGCTGGAGAGGATAAAGGCGGATCGGGCGGTCCGACCGAGATTGCAGACGATTACGTCCCATCAGGAGCTACCTCTTTAAATCTCCAGAAGAGTGATGCCTTTCAAGTTGGCGATCTAGTGAGGATTTCTCGCCCCGCTTCGGCCGAGTGGATTCATTTCATGGGAATGGACAACCTTATCTCTGACGGCGAACCGGGGCACTGGCTAAAGGAAGGCAAGGCCCTTACGCAGGACCGAGAGATCAAAGCGGTGAATGGAAAGCAGATCACCTGGGAGATGCCACTTACGGACTGCATTGATGTAAGTAAAATAGGGGCGAACCGTGGCACTGTTCAGAAGATTCTTGCTGATAAAAATCCTTCAGATTGCGGATTGGAAAACCTTCGAATCGAGGCTGTCGCGCCAAAAGGAGATTGGGTCGATACCCAGAATAGTGGAGTTACCTTGGAGAGTTGTGAAGATGCCTGGGTTCGCAATGTTGCTACCTTAAATCAACTTCCCGATGTGGAGGTGGCTGATTCAGCTGAGCGGATTACACTCGAATCGGTGGTGGCCAACCATCCTGCGACGGTTAGCAAATCCTCCCGCTCCGCAGGCAAGGCGACCGATTTCCGCTTGGGTGGCAGGCAGACGCTGATGAACAAGTGTAGTTCATCTGGTAACGGCTCCTTCTACGTATCGACGGCAGACCCCGAGTCGATGCTCAACGTGGTGTTGAACTGTCTCTTTAGTGGTGATGGATCGATCCAGCCGCATATGCGATGGTCAACAGGGCTCCTTTTGGATGGATGTAAGCTGAAGGATGGGGAAATCATTCTGCGGAATCGGGGTGGGATGGGAAGTGGGCATGGTTGGACCATGGGGTGGGGGGTTGTCTGGAACTGCTCAGCAAAGAAGATCACGGTTGAGCAGCCTCCAGGATGCGTGAATTGGTGTATCGGCAGCACTGGTAATTACGAAACGGTTAGTGGAAATACTTCGGAGTGGCTTTTTTCTAAGGGGTCACCCGTCAAGCCCGAGAGCTTGTATTTAGCCCAACTGAAGGCACGACTTGGGGATCAGGCACTCAAAGCGGTCAAGATAAGCGAATGAAGCCTGAATATCCGGATGCCTCAAAGTTTACCCAAGAGCAGAAAGAGCAGTTCGACAGACTGCCGATCAATCTCACGCGGATGCTGCTGCACTGTCCTGTTCCGATGGTTCAATCGTTCCTCGATTTCGGTTTGTCGTTCCGAACAGGGAATCTAGATCCAAAAATCAGGGAACTGGTGATTCTACGGATGGGTACCTTGCGGGGCAGTTCGTACGAACTTTTGCATCATCTCCCAGCGGCTAGGATGGCTGGGTTGAGCGAAATGGAGATTTCTGCCATCACCTCCGCCAAGCCCGCTGGTCTTAATGAGAAACTTTCTCTCATGCTTCAGTTGGCAGATGACTGTTCTCAACTAGGGAAGGTTTCTGGCGCTACCTTTGAGAAGCTGGCAAAGATCTTCTCAGCACCCGAGATTGCGGAAGCGACCCTTCTTGCTGGTTTCTACGAAATGGTGGCCTGTTTTCTCGAAACCATGGGAGTGAAGCTGGATGAACATGGACTGAACTGGGGCAAGGTAGATCGCTAGGCTGCTTAATCAAAGTTACCAAGCCCCAGCCGAAATTACCGGCATCCGCTTGTCTTGAAATTGTCACAAACGAATCTAAATAGGCCATTGAAAACTAAGAAAGCTGTGCTTATTTGATCGTATGCAGAGAGTTGTATCAGCTTTATTTGTTTTGATCGTTGCTGGGTCGGTTAAAAGCTCAGCTCAAATTAGTCAGATATTTCCAGATGGCTACTCGGTGACAGGGGTAAGGGCATCAGACGCATCTGGTAATATGATTATCGCGGGTGGTACCGGAACCTCTCCTTTTTTCTACTCTGGTCCACTCCCTTCCTCAACGAACCCCGGGAACACCTACACCAGCAATCTGGTGCCGATAATTAACGGGAACGCTATCACGGGAACATCGACGTTTTATGGTCCCAACACTCCCTATTACAATTCATCGATCGGGGCGGGTAATGTATTGGCAGTTGGTTCGTACAAGGAAACCTCTACCTCTACCTATCAAGACGGGATGATGTATCTCGGGCCAATTACGGGAAGCACATCTTCCAGTAACTGGACTTCGATTAAGGTCACTGAAAGCGTGGCAGGACAAGCGGTAGGGGACACCATTCCACACAGCACCATGGGGAATCTAGTGGTGGGGAACTACAACACTGCGGTTCCGAGTAGTGGGCAGGGGTTCATTTATAACATTTCCGCGCAAAGTTATAAGAAGTTGAGTTTTGGTGATGTCACGAGCGCTTTCGGTATCTGGCAGAATGGTGGATCGACTAGCTCTCTCTACACCATTGTCGGAGGCTACACTCTTTTGGGCCCCGATTCGCAGGTTGGGGCCAAAGGGCAGGTCGGGTATATTGTAAATTACAATGCATCAACGGACGTGTTTAGTAATTTCACTGAGCTAAGTCTGAACAATGATCGTTCCATCTTCACTCATGTCGAGGGCATCGCCGCTTATGAAAACGGTTTTTCACTTGCGACGATGTCTGTGCAAGGGGGGTTGCTCAGTGCCGCGTACGCATTCGTCCCAGTTACTGCGGGTGGATTCGGTACAGCTAGTTGGGATGTAATTAACAATAACCTCAGCGGAACTTCAACCACTGGAGACACGGTGATCGATAAGTCCGTAATGGGCCTCTACACCACGTCAGGTGGCGCTTCTGCCTCTTTTGTTACCGTGCCTGAGCCTTCTGCCCTTTCACTTCTGGCTGTTGGTATTGGCGGATTGGTGATGATACGTAGGCGTCGGTCGTAATCCGCAACGAGCCACCAAGTGTTACTGAACACTTAAAATTATAAATCCCGCTACCGCGTGGTGGGTATCTACTAGGTTCAGGTAACCAGATCGAAGCGGTCGAGGTTCATCACCTTGCTCCAAACCGCGACAAAATCCTTAACGAACTTCTCCTTTGCATCGTCTTGAGCGTAGACCTCTGCGAGGGCGCGGAGTTCGGAGTTCGAGCCAAAGGCAAGATCAACTCGGGTGCCAGTCCACTTGACCTTACCCGTTTTGCGGTCGTGGCCTTCATAGAGACCACCGACAGCGGATGGTTTCCATTCGATATTCATATCGGTGAGATGGACAAAGAAGTCGTTCGTCAGGACGCCTGGTTTATCGGTGAACACCCCGTGCTTGGTGTGACCGAAGTTGGTGTTGAGCACACGCATTCCGCCGATCAGGGCGGTCATTTCAGGAGAAGTAAGTTTCAACAACTGGGCTTTATCCACCAGACACTCTTCAGCAGGGGCTTTGAGTCCTTGGCGGGTGTAGTTACGGAAACCGTCGGCGAGCGTCTCCAGTGCCGCGAAAGAAGCCACGTCGGTCTGTTCCTGAGTGGCATCGGTCCGACCTGGATAGAAGGGGACCTTAATGTTGTGACCGGCTTTCTTGGCGGCCTCCTCCACAGCGGCGCATCCTGCAAGTACGATCAGATCCGCGGTGGAGACTTTGATTCCACCCGAAGCGGAGGCATTGAACTCGGCTCGGATCGGTTCCAGCTTTTGAAAGGCTTGGCAAAGCTCTTTGGGTTCGTTGACCTCCCAGGCGTTCTGGGGTGCCAGACGAAGACGCGCCCCGTTGGCCCCGCCTCGCATATCTGAACCACGGAAGGTGGATGCGGAAGCCCAAGCGGCCTTAACCCACTGAGAGAGGGGAAGGCCTGATGCAAGAATCTTGCTTTTGAGGGTGGCAATTTCCTTTTCGCCGATCAGCTTGTGGTCGACAGCGGGAACGGGATCCTGCCAGATGAGAACTTCCTTGGGAACTTCTGAGCCTAGGTAGCGGGAGCGCGGACCCATGTCGCGGTGGGTCAGTTTGAACCAAGCGCGGGCAAAGGAGTCGGCAAAGAGTTCAGGATCTTTGTGATAACGGTGAGAGATCGGACCATAAATAGGATCCATACGAAGAGCCATGTCGGCAGTGGTCATCATGGGCCGATGCTTTTTGGAGCGATCGTGAGCATCAGGAATCATGTCCTTCTCTTGAACATCCTTAGCCAGCCACTGCCAAGCCCCGGCCGGGCTTTTCACCAGCTCCCATTCGTAGCCTAGAAGCATATTGAAGTAGCCCATGTCCCATGTTGTGGGATTGGGTTTCCAAGCTCCTTCAATTCCACTGCTGGTGGTGTGAACGCCAAAGCCCGTGCCGAACTTATTTTTCCAGCCCAAACCCATTTCTTCCATGGGAGCACCTTCGGGTTCGCGCCCGACGAGGGCGGGGTCACCTGCGCCGTGACATTTTCCAAAGGTATGACCACCTGCAACCAGGGCCACAGTTTCTTCGTCGTTCATGGCCATGCGGGCAAAAGTTTCTCGGATATCCCGAGCGGAGCCGAGGGGATCGGGTTTTCCGTTAGGACCTTCTGGGTTCACATAGATCAGGCCCATCTGGACTGCGCCCAGAGGGTCCTCGAGCTCGCGATCGCCAGTGTAGCGTTTGTCTCCGAGCCAAGTGGTTTCGGATCCCCAGTAGATATCGTCCTCGGGTTCCCAGATATCTTCGCGTCCGCCGCCAAAGCCGAAGGTTTTGAACCCCATCGATTCGAGGGCGACGTTACCTGTGAGGATAAAGAGATCGGCCCAGGAGAGTTGGTTGCCGTATTTTTTCTTGATGGGCCAGAGGAGTCGGCGGGCTTTGTCGAGATTAACGTTATCCGGCCAGCTGTTGAGGGGGGCAAAGCGTTGGTTACCTGTGCCAGCCCCACCTCGGCCATCAGAAATCCTGTACGTTCCTGCGCTGTGCCAAGCCATGCGAATGAAGAAGGGACCGTAGTTGCCCCAATCGGCAGGCCACCACTCTTGCGAGTCGGTCATGAGTGTGCAGAGATCTTTTTTTACGGCGGCGAGGTTGAGTTTTTTAAATGCCTCAGCGTAGTTGAAGTTCTTGTCCATTGGGTTGGACTTTTCTGAGTGCAGGTTGAGAATCTTGAGATTGAGGCGCTGCGGCCACCAGGAGTCGTTGGATGGGGCGATAGGTTCGGTTCGGGCTCCGGTGCTACCAGAAAAGGGGCATTTGGATTGGGTGGACATAGTCGATTTTCCTTACTTCATTCCGGCTGAAAACCTTTGAATTCCAGCCCGAAAAAGCTCTGTAAATGTATAGCCAAGAAGGGGAAAATCAAATTGAAACCGGATGAAAATAAGGAAAAGAGGTGGGTGGATTACGAGGGAGGATTTTCGGATAGGGTGACACCAGAGTTATTTTCAAGGAAGAAGTCGATCGACCAGGCGGTTTCAAAAAGGACAACCGTTCGGTTTTGGGCGTCGGTAGCTTGAATGGCGGTGGAGGGGAGAATGAGGGGCTTTGGGTTGGAACGAGATTCTGTGGGCCATCGAACGAATTTCCAGCGGGCGGGTTCGATTCGAGTTTCGGCCCCGTATTCGGATTCGAGGCGATGACAGAGGACATCGAACTGGAGGGGGCCAACTGCGCCTAGGAGGGGAATGGAGGAGGTGTTTCCTTCGAGTTGATATTTCTGGGCGACTCCTTCCTTGAGGAGTTGATCGAGGCCAGTGCGGAACCGTTTTTGCATGGCGCTGGTGGCGCAGTGGACGAAGGCAAAGCACTCCGGTGGAAAGCGTGGGATCTCGTCGAAGAGAGTGCTTGGCTCTTCGGTGAGGGTATCGCCGATTTGCAGATCGTGATTTCCGACCAGACCGACAACATCGCCTGGCCAAGCGTCGTCGACAGTTTCGCGTTCACGGGCGAAGAGGCGTTGGGAGTTGGAGAGGCGTAGATTTTCCCCCGTACGGGGATTGAGTGCGACCATATCTCGGCGGAAGTGTCCTGAGACCACTCGGACGAAGGCGACACGATCCCGATGACGAGGATTCATGTTGGCTTGGATCTTGAAAACGAATCCTGAGAAGGATGGAGATTCAGGGAGAATTATTTCCTTGGAAGAGCGGCGAGGGCCAGGAGGAGAGGCGAACTGAAGGAATCGTTCGAGTAGGAGGCGGACGCCGAAATTATTCGCGGCGCTACCAAAAAAGACGGCGGTGAGTTTGCCTGCACGTAGGTCATCAAGTTGGAAGTTGGCTCCTGCCCCATCGAGAAGGGCGAGTTCATCGCGGAATTTTTGATAGGTATCGGGAGAAAGGGAGGCACGGACTTTAGGATCGTCGACGCCGCCGACCTGTTCGGGAGCGCGAAAGGCACCTCCGGGGACTTTTTCGAAGAGGTGGACCTCTTTTTCTTGGCGGTCGTAGACCCCGCGGAACTCGGGACCACTGCCTAAGGGCCAGACGCAGGGTGCGGCATGGATGCCGAGAACGTTTTCAAGCTCATCCAGAAGATCGAGCGGGTCACGGGCGGGACGATCAAGCTTGTTCATGAAGGTAAAGATGGGGACACCGCGGCGTCGACAGACTTCGAAGAGTTTTCGGGTTTGGGGTTCGATTCCCTTGGCGGCATCGATGACCATAACCGCGGCATCGACGGCGGTAAGGACTCGATAAGTATCTTCGGAAAAGTCTCGGTGGCCTGGGGTATCGAGGAGGTTGACGACGTGGTCGCCGTAAGGGAACTGGAGGACGGTGGAGGAGACGGAGATTCCGCGTTGTTTTTCAAGCTCCATCCAATCGCTGGTGGTGGCTCTTTGGTTGCGACGAGCGGTGACGCTGCCTGCGAGTTGGACTGCCCCGCCGTAAAGGAGGAACTTTTCGGTGAGGGTGGTCTTTCCTGCGTCGGGGTGAGAGATAATGGCAAAAGTGCGGCGCCTCGCGATTTCGCGAGCGGCCAGAGGATTAGCTGGGCTAGAGATCGGGGTCATGCAGTTTGCTTCCTTCTTGTGCCAAGTGACCCGGCAAATCGGTCCACGACAGCGGGTGAATCCCGCAGTTCGGCTGAGAAGGATTCAAAGGCAATTCTACGGGCGTAGCAACGTAGGAATCTTCCGAGGAGCTGGTGAGTAGGGTGGTGTTTAGTTCTTGTGGGGGTCGGATCAAATCGGACAGAGTGGGCGGATGAAAAGAAGCCTCTTTATGATTCTGTTTTTTGCAGCGAATGGGTTTAGCCAGACCGCGGCAGTGACTCCTCCACCTGCGGCACCCCCTGTGAGGCCTTTTATCAAGTGGGCGGATGCGAATGACCAAGATTATTACGGGTACAACGACTACTATTATGGTGGGGGTGGCTATGGGTATGGCGGATATGGAGGCCGTGGCAGAGATTGGAACAACAGTTCAGACGGGCGTTATGAAAGCAGGGGAAATCACCGTGGTGCGGATCGGGCGCGGGGTGGTGGAGGAGGGCATGGGCGTTAACGAGACTCTTCTGGAACGCGGAACTGTTCGTTTAAGGCTTGGTTAAGTTCGTCCATGGCGAGGGTGAGCTCGGCATGGAGTGGTGTGGTGGGGGTGATGGCGAGTGCGGTGGCGGCACGTTGAGTTAGTCCGTGGCTCGGGTTGGTTTCGGTTATTTTGCCGATGAGCTGGTCGACCTGCTTAATCTTTTCTCGGGTGGAGCGGATTGTCTCTAGGGCTTGGGTTTGGGAAAGTGTGCCAGAGGATACCTGCAGGAGCTGTTGACATTGGAAGATGCGACAGCGGTGGGGACGATTTTCATAGATACCACACTGATTATTTTGGTGGGCGGGGCAGGGTTGACGAAAGCTGATGGCGCCCTTTTTTCTTTTAAGGATCAAGCCGAGGGAGGAGAGAGTGGTGGGTGAATCGTTGGGTTGGAGAACCACAGAGTGAAAGAGAGTGCCGTCGCAGCACATTCCACAACTGGAGCATAAGGAATTGCTTGGGTTTGCGGGAATGGAAGACACGGGACTGAGAATAAACAAAAAGCCGGTGCTGACGATAAAAGGTCAGCACCGGCTAGTTGATCACTTCTCTAGGAAGTGTGTTGCGTAAGGATTAGCTTTTTGCGCAGGCTTTTTTGCAAGCAGCAGAACCTTCGACGTTGCCGCACTTCGCGCACTTCTTTCCAGTGGCGTCGCTGTTGGTTGAATCGTCACCGCAGTGACCGCAGTGGGCGTAGGTGGGCGCGAGGGATAAGGTTAGGAAGGTTAGGGTTAATAGTATGTATTTCATTCGATAGGTACTACCTTGCAATAGATCGGTGTCAAATGATGAGAGCATTGACCTACGACCCAGCGCATGTTGTTGCACGGGAAGGGGTTGGGAGGTCTATTTTTGGAGTTTGCGGAGTTGGTCGCCCAGGAAGTTAAGTAAAAGAAGAGTGAAGGCGAGGAGTAGGGAGGGAAAGACGATCAACCACCATGGAGTTCTGATGGGGTTGAGGAGGGCGGCACCATCGGCAAGAAGGGTGCCCCAACTGGCGAGGGGGGCTTGGACGCCGAGTCCTAGAAAGCTAAGGAATGATTCTTCGAGAATAACCGCGGGTAGGGCGAGGGTGAGATAGGTAAGAACGATAGGGAGGACTTGTGGAAGGATTTGGCGAAAGAGAATAGTGGGAGTGTTTTGTCCGATGAGTCGTGCGGAGAGGACGAAGGCTCGCTCTTTGATGGAGAGGACTTGGGCACGAACGATTCTGGCTAAGGTGAGCCATTCAACGAGTCCGAGGCCGACGAAAAGAAGGAGGAGTCGGGCATGGGAAGCAAGCGGAGCGAGGAAAGTGCCGTCGAGAAGATGCTTTAATTTTAAATCGAAGAGGCTGATAAGGACGATGACGAGAACGATGCGGGGAAGAGCGTAGAGAATATCGACGAAGCGCATCATGGCGTTATCGATGCGGCCACCGAGATAACCTGAGATGAGGCCATAGGTGACGCCGACGAAAAGGCTGATGGTGGCTCCGACGAGCCCAACGAGAAGGGAGATACGGGCACCGAAAAGAAGACGAGTGAGGAGATCCCGACCGTGAAGATCGGTGCCAAGCCAGTGAGTGGCGTCGGGCGAGGCCAAGCGGGTTTGGGAAATCTGGTCTACGCTGTAGGGACTACAGTAGGGGCCGAGAATTGCGGCGAGGGTCAGGAAAGCGAGAGCGGCTAAGCAGAGATGGAGCGCGCGCGACTTCATGAGGAGAGACTGATGCGTGGATCGAGAAGGGCGGTGAGCCAGTCTGCGATCAGGTTAAAGAAAAGAAGGAGCAAGCAGTAGACGAGGACAACGCCTGAGACGAGAAAGACGTCGCGGTTAATAACGCCGCTGACAAAGAATTGGCCGATCCCAGGGATCGCGAAGGTTTCTTCGATGAGGAGGCTACCAGTGAGAATACTGGCAGCGAGCGGGCCAGCGTAGGCGACGAGGGGGAGGATGGCGGGGCGGAGGGCGTGGAGGAAGACGAGGTTGGGTTCGGTGACCCCTTTGGCTCGGGCGGTGCGGATAAAGTCCGCGCCAAGAACTTCGAGGAGTCCCGAGCGGGTGAGTCGAGCACAGACGCCGACAAAAGGGAGGCTGAGGCAAAGAGAGGGGAGTATGAGTTGGGAGGGGCTTCCCCAGCCTGCAGGCGGGCATAAGCGGATATAGAAAGAAAAAAGAAGGACGGTGACGGGAGCTAGAATAAAAGTGGGGATGGAAAGAGTGAGCAGCGCCAAGCCATTAAGGATAGCTCCCGAGGGTTTTCCTTGTCGGGCGGCGGACCAAGCCCCTAAGGGAATGCCAAAGGCGAGAGCGAGGGTAAATGCGATCGAACCGAGAAGGATGGAGCGCGGTAGGGATTGGCCGATAATTTCGTTGACGGTTCTACCGCGAAACTTGAGAGAGTCCCCCAGATCTCCGTGGAGAAGGTTCGAAGCATAGCGGAAGAGTTGGGTGGGGAGAGATCCGGAAAGGCCGTACTTAGTCTCGAGCATTGCTTGGGTGGCGGGATCGAGGGCGCGCTCTGATGAGAAAGGAGAGCCAGGGGCCAGGCGGACTAGAAGAAAGCAGATAGCAATGACAGCGAGGGCGACGGGAATTGAGGAGAGGATGCGCCGAAATAGAAAGGAGATCATGAAGGAATTAGATATGAGCTAGTTTTTAGCGCGTTTGATTTCTGAGAATGGGTGGTCGTCGAGCAGGTTGGGGTAGAGACCGGCCCATTTCGTTGGGTCGAACATAAGACAACCGATGAAATGGTAAATGGGGATGATAGGGAGGGCTTGGGTGACGAGAATGGTTTCAGCTTGCTGCATGAGATGCAGGCGGCGTGCGGGATTCGGCTCGGCGAGAGCGGAGGCGAGGAGGGAGTCGTAGGTGGGATCGGACCAACCCGTACGATTATTGCCGCGACCTGTGACAAAGCAGTCGAGAAAAGTATTAGGGTCGTCGTAATCTCCGACCCAGCTGGAGCGGGCGATATCGAAATCGAGTTCATCGAGCGAGCGAAGATAAGTAGCCCACTCTTGATTGCGGAGTTCTACGGTGACGCCGAGCTCGCGTTTCCACTGGGCTTGAATCTCGATGGCTAGCTGTTCATTGAGTTCTGATTTATTGTAGAGAAGAGAGATTCGGGGAAAGTCCTTTCCATTAGGAAAGCCTGCTTGGGCGAGGAGGCCACGAGCGGTATCGGGATCAGAGGAGAGACCTTCGGGGGGTTGGTAGTCGGCCATGCCACGTGGGCAGAGTGCGGTGGCGACGGGTTCATTTCCGCGGGTAATTTTGTCGGTGATGGCTTCTTTATCTAAGGCGATGGCGAAGGCGCGGCGAATCCGGGCATCGTTGAAAGGGGGTCGAGTGACTTGAAACCGGTAGAAGTAGGTGGCAAGGAGCGGGCCAGGGTGGAAATCGGCCCGTCCTCGCAGTTCGGGAAGAATCAGAGAAGGAATGAGCCCTTTATCAAGAAGGACGTCGGCTTGGCCTCCTGAGTAGAGATTGAAGGCTGTGCTGGCGCGATTGACGGCAAGGGCATCGATGCGGTTTAGGGCAACGCGGTCGGGGGTGTGATATAACGGATTCTTTTCAAGGGAAACGCGGTCATTGATTTTCCAGTCAAGGAGACGGTAGGGACCGTTCCCGACCCAGTTTTCGGGGCGTGTCCAGCGGTCGCCGTATTTTTCTACGGTGGAACGATGGACGGGCAGGTAGGTGGTGAAGGAGGTGAGAGCGGGAAAGAAGGGGGTTGGATTCAGAAGTGTGACGCGAAGGGTTCTATCGTCTACGACTTGGATTCCGACAGAAGAGGCGGGAACTTTTCCTGAGTGGTAATCTTCTGCACCAGCAATGAAGTAGAGGATTTCGGAGTAGGGAGAACCGGTGGCAGGGCTCAGAGCACGGAGCCAGCTATAGCGGTAGTCTTCGGCGGTTAAGGGATTTCCATTGGACCAGCGTAAGTTGGGGCGGAGGGTGAAGGTGTAGACACGACCATCGGGAGAAACTGTCCATTTTTCGGCACAACCTGGGACGGGACGGGCGCGAGCGTCGCGACGGACGAGACCTTCGAGTAGGGCGGTAGTGAGTCGTCCTTCGAGTTGGCCTGAGATGATGGCGGGATCGAGGGATTGGGGTTCTGCTCCGTTGCAGATAATGAGATCAGCGCGAGGACGGGAATGGCAGCCCGTTAAAAGGAGGACAGGGAAAAGTAGGGCGAGCAGACCGGGGATACCCCGGCAGAGAGTCATTAGGGTTTGGCTGGTACGACTGGCGTAGCGGGCGGAAGAGGGGTTTCGGTCGCTGTGGGTAGTGCTGCGGTGGGCAGGTTGGTGGAAGTACTGTTGGTGACTGCAGTGGGGAGCGGTTTGCTGAGTTCTTCTTGGAGTTTGCTGTTGCCCAGACTGCGGTGACTGTAGAGGAGACCTAGGGTGAGGGTTAGGGTCATGAAGATGACTCCAAGCCAGATGGTGGCTTTGGTGAGGACGTCTGAGGTTTGGGCTCCAAAGATAGACTCGGTGAAGTTGCCACCAAAGGCGGCGCCTAAACCCTCGGAGCGAGGCTTCTGCATGAGGACGAGCAGGGTCAAAAGAGTGCAAACGAGGATATTGATTCCCAGTAGAACGTAGATGGCGAGATTAATCATTTTAGGATGCCCGAAGGGTTCGAGCACTTTCGATGATATCGAAAAATGCTCCCGCGTCGAGACTTGCTCCGCCGACGAGCGCGCCGTCGATATCGGGCTCGGACATGAGGGCGGTGGCGTTGTCGGGTTTGACGCTGCCCCCGTAGATCACACGAACATCTGCGCCTTTGCTGCCGAACTGTTGGGTGAGTAGGGCACGGATCTGGTGGTGGACCGTATTGGCTTGATTGGGGGTGGCAACTTTTCCCGTGCCGATCGCCCAGATGGGTTCGTAGGCGACAACCAGCTCCTCGATCTGATCCGCAGGAAAGCCTGCAAGAGATGCGCGGACTTGGGATTCGATGACGGCTATAGTCTGTTTTTCTTGGCGTTGGACGAGGGATTCTCCGACACAAACGATGGGTCGGAGGTGATATTCGACCGCGGTGATGGCCTTGGCGGCGACAAGGGCATCGGTTTCATTGAAAAGTTGCCGACGTTCTGAGTGGCCAAGAATGACGTAGCGGACTCCGAATTCGCGCAGCATCGATCCAGAAATTTCGCCCGTGAAGGCCCCTTCTTTGTCTTGGTGCATGTTTTGAGCCCCGAGTGCGAGGATGCCGTGACGACCGAGAGATTCGGAGGCGGCGGGCAGGGAGGTGAAAGGCGGGCAGGCGACGAGGTCCATGGTGGCGACACGGCTTACGCGTCTCACGATATCTTGTAAGAGGTCTTGGGTATCGGAAGCAGTGCGATGCATCTTCCAGTTGCCGACCACGATGGGACGTCGGGTGATTATATTCTTTTTGCGGTTCATGCGTGTTTTTGGAGGGCGGCAACACCGGGGAGTACTTTGCCTTCAAGAAACTCTAAAGAGGCTCCGCCTCCTGTGGAGATAAAAGTGACCTGCTGGCTGAAGCCCGCTTGTTTGATGGCAGTGACGGAGTCTCCGCCTCCGATGATGGAGACCGCTTTTTGATTGGCGGCAACGGCTTGAGCGATGGCAAAGGTTCCTTTAGCGCAATCGGGTATCTCAAAGACGCCCATGGGACCATTCCAGAGAATGGTGGCGGCGGAGGAAATTTCTTTGGCGTAGGTGATGCGCGCTTGAGGACCGATATCAACACCTTCCCAGCCGTCGGGAATATCCTCCCCAGGGGCGGTGAACTTTCCTGGGGAAACTTGGCGAACGGCGAAGTCGAGCTTTTCGACGATAAAAGTGTCCTCGGGGAGAAGGAGTTTGACGCCTCGTTGGGCGGCTTCAGCGAGAATTTCTTTGGCGAGGGGGACTTTGTCGGGTTCACAAAGCGACTTACCGATCTTTTTGCCTTGGGCGAGGCGGAAGGTGTAGCTCATGCCTCCCCCAATCAGAATGGTGTTAGCTTTTTGTAGGAGGGAACGGAGCACTCCGATCTTATCACCGACTTTGGCTCCTCCGAGAATGACAAGGAACGGGCGTTTGGGCTGAGAAAGTTCGGTGCCGAGGTAGCGTAGCTCTTTGGCGAGAAGAAGGCCTGGGGCGGCATGAGTGGCAAGGTGCGCGACAGCTTCAGTAGAAGCGTGGGCGCGGTGGGCGGAGCCAAAGGCGTCGTTGACGTAGAACTTAGCGGAACCGAGAAGCTTTTTTGCGAAGGCAGGATCGTTTTTCTCTTCCTCAGAATGAAACCGAAGATTTTCCAGGAGCAGAACTTGCCCAGGAGCAATGGCAGCGCGGATTTTTTCAGTCTCGGGGCCGACGCAGTCGGAAGCAAAAAGAACGGGGCGTCCGAGAAGTTTGCTGAGATGAGCGACAACGGGTCGAAGGGAATATTTTTCTACGGGTTGACCTTTGGGGCGACCGAGGTGACTGGCCAGAACAAGGGAGGCACCTTTTTCTAGAAGAAGTTTGAGGGTAGGGAGGGTTTCTTGGATGCGAGTATCGTCGGAAATGCGCGGCCCTTCGGGGGATGGTTCTAGGGGAACATTGAAGTCGCAACGGACAAAGACCTGTTCCCCTTGAGTTTGGAGGTCTTGGACGGTGAGGTGGGACACGGAGAATCAGCCTGCGATGTGGCGGAGAAGGTCGACACAGCGGTTGCTGTAACCCCACTCGTTATCGTACCAACTGACGAGTTTAAAGAAGCGTTTATTCAGGCCCATTCCTGAGGTGGCGTCGAAAATACTTGAGGCAGGGCTGTGAATGAAGTCGGAAGAAACAACTTCATCGGTGGTGTAAAGGAGGATGCCCTTGAGATAAGTCTCGGAAGCTTTTTTCATGGCTTGGCAGATTTCCTCGTAGGAAGTGTCTTTGGTGGTGCGGACGGTGAGATCGACGACACTGACGGTGGGTGTGGGAACACGGAAGGACATGCCCGTGAGCTTTCCTTGGACTTCGGGGCAGACGAGGCCGACGGCTTTGGCGGCACCGGTGGTGGAAGGGATAATGTTAATGGCGGCGGATCGCCCGCCTTTCCAATCTTTGCGGGATGGACCATCGACTGTTTTCTGGGTGGCGGTGTAACTGTGGACGGTGGTCATGAGTCCTTCTTCCACACCGAATCCCTCTTTAAGGAGAACATGAACGAGGGGGGCGAGACAGTTGGTGGTACAGGATGCATTGGAGATAATGTGATGTTTTGCGTGATCGTACTTGAGGTGGTTGACGCCCATGACGACGGTAATGTCCTCGCCTTTCGCAGGGGCGGAGATGATGACCTTGGAGCAGCCTGCGGTGAGATGGCCCTTAGCCTTTTCTGCTTCAGTGAAGAGGCCTGTTGATTCGATAACGTAGTCGATGCCGAGATCCTTCCATGGCAGGGCGGTGGGACCTTCTTTGACTGCAAGACACTTGATTTTATGACCATCAACGACCAGAACATCGTCTTCGGCAGCCGAAGGGGAGGATTTTTCGCTATGAACTTGCCCAGGGAATCGTCCTTGGGTGGAGTCGTACTTCACGAGGTAGGCTAGGTTATCGGCGGGAACGAGGTCGTTGATGGCGACAACATCGAACTTTTTTCCGAGAAGGCCTTGCTGGCAGAGTGCACGGAAAACAAGGCGGCCGATCCGTCCAAACCCATTGATTGCAATTTTTTTATTAGCCATAGAAGTGGAATAACGTAGCGAAGCGGCGGAGATGCGTCAACGAACGACTGAATGGGCAAGAAATGAAACGGAACTACGGCCATATTCTCGGTGCCAGACAGTTTCGATTGGGGCGAGAGGGCTCCATTTTGAGGAGCAAGAGTGTTCCCAGATAATTCGGCCGTTTGGACGGAGAAGAAGATGGAGGCCTTGGACTATGGGCCAAAGAGAAAGTTCGGCGCCCGTTTTGTCGTAGGGAGGATCGAGAAAAATAAGATCAAAAGAAGTGGGGTTGGCCCGGGGAAGCCAAGATTCGACGGAAGACTCGATAACGGGCGAATCATATTGCAGGGAGGATATGTTTTGCCGAAGAGCCGCGGCGGTACGGAAGTCTTGTTCGACAAAGAGGGCGGAAGCGGCCCCGCGACTGAGGGCTTCCAGTCCGTAGGCACCGGTTCCAGCGAAGAGATCGAGGATACGGGCTTCAGGGACGAGGGCGCCTAGTGCTGAGAAGACAGCTGCACGGACGCGATCTTGGGCTGGGCGGAGATCGGGCAGATCGGGGACTTGGAGGCGGCGACTGGAGTGGGTGCCCCCGGTGATACGAAGAAAGCCAGCCCCTCGCCGGGGATGACATGGGGCTGATTTTTCCGTATGACGTAAGGATGCCTTCTTCATTGCAACCCAAGTGGTGTATCATTTTGAATCCCGCCGCCAAGGGAGATCAAGCGAGGCGAACCTTGAAGCGGGTGGCGCATCTCGCGCCCGAAGCGAAGGTTTATTTGACGGAAAAACCAGGACACGGCGTAAAGCTAGCGCGGGAGGCCTCGGAAAAAGGGTACACCACGGTGGTGGCGGCGGGTGGGGATGGGACGGTCAACGAGGTGGTTAATGGCTTGGACGCGACGAAGTCTACTTTAGGGGTAATTCCGGTAGGAACGATGAACGTGTTGGCCCTTGAATTAGGGATTCCGCCCCAACTAGAAAAAGCACTGGCGGTCATTCGATCGGGGAAACGGAAGAAGTTGGATTTGGGTTGGGCGAATCAGAAAAAATTTATTCAGCTAGCAGGGGTGGGGTTAGATGCGGAGACAGTGCGGAGAACACCGCCGGATGCGAAAAGGGCGTGGGGGCCTTGGAGTTATTTATTAACCGCCGCCCAGTTGATGGTGGCACCCGCACCAGTTCTGCGCGTGAAGGTTTCTGGAAAAAAAGAGCTAAAGGGTGCGATGGTTCTAATTGGAAATGGAAGGCACTATGGGGGCCCGTTTCAGTTTTTCCCCAAGGCAGATATGGCGGATGGTTTATTGGACGTATGTATTTTTCCTAAGTCGGGTCCCCTCGATCTGCTCTGGTATTTGCAGGCGGTTCTTTTGGGTGGTCCCCAGTCGTTGCCGGATGTTTCCTACCTGCAGGTGCCTGAATTAAAAGTGGAGGCGGACAAACCGGTGGCTCTAGAGGTGGATGGGGAGTACAGCGGGGAGACTCCAGTCACATTCCGAGTGGAGCGAAAGGCGCTGGAGGTGATTGTTCCATGAAGACGGCGGCCGAAGTTTTTCGTTTAGAGAAAACGGATGGGAGGGCGCGGGCGGGAGTCGTTTTCACAGCCCATGGGGAAGTGCAGACCCCTGTTTTTATGCCGGTAGGAACCCAAGCATCGGTCAAAGGAGTCAGCCCGGATGAGTTGATCGAGATGCGAGCCCCAATTATTTTAGGCAATACCTACCACCTGGTTGTTCGGCCAGGGCTCGAGGTGATGGCAGAAATGGGGGGTTTACATAAGTTCATGCGGTGGAATGGGCCGATTTTGACGGATAGCGGAGGATTTCAGGTTTTTAGCTTAGCGAAGATTAGAGAAGTGAAGGAGGAGGGGGTCTGGTTTGCGAGTCATGTTGATGGGAAAAAGATTTTTTTAGGGCCACGCGAAGCGGTTCGGGCCCAAGTCACCTTGGGATCGGATATTATGATGGCGTTTGACGAGTGCCCGCCTTGGCCGTGCGGGCGGGATCGATTAGCCGAGAGTCTGCAAAGGACTTTACGCTGGGCGAAAATCTGTCGGGAGGAGCAGGGCATCACGGGGACAAAGAATTTACTTTTCGGAATTGGGCAGGGCGGGGATCAGCCCGATCTGCGTCAGGAAAGCATCGAAGCGCTCCTTCAGATTGGGTTCGATGGCTACGCCATTGGTGGAGTGAGTGTGGGCGAACCTGAAGAGGGAATGATGGCGGCGATCGATTCGGCGGAGCGTCATCTACCCACAGATCGCCCGCGGTATGTTATGGGGATGGGTCATCCCGATCAGATGGTGCGCATGATTGGGAAGGGAATCGATATGTTCGACTGTGTCCTGCCGACTCGGGTAGCGCGCAACGGGACAGCCTGTACAGAGATGGGGCCGACTTCTGTGAGAAAGCCTAATTGGACCCGCGATCCTGGGCCGATCATCGAGGGGTGTGGCTGTTATACTTGTCTGCGGTTCAGTCGTGCCTATATCCAACATTTGATTAAGACGGAAGAACTGCTGGGTTTGCGGCTGATTTCCCTGCATAACCTTCACTTCTATTTGGAGACAATCCGGCAAGCCCGGACGGCGATCCTCGAGGGTCGTTGGGAAAGTTGGTCCCGCGTTTTCTTGGAGCGGTACCAGCGAGGCGGCAAATCCAAGGAGCAGGAGAACACAGAATGAAATTTGAGATGAATTGGTTTGAAGCGATGCCGATGATGATGGCACAACCCCCTGCGGATGGCAGTGGCCCTCCGGCCTGGGTGCAACTCCTTCCTTTGGTAATCCTGTTCGTCCTGATGTATTTCGTGCTTTTGCGACCGCAAATGAAGCGCCAGAAAGAAACAGAGAAGTTGATTGGCTCGATCAAGACGGGGGACCGAGTGTTGGCGGCGGGTGGGATCTATGGAACCGTAGCTAATCTTAAGGAACAAATCGTGATTCTAAAAATCGCGGATAACGTGAAGATTGAAGTTTCTCGTTCCAGTATCACTTCGGTAGAAAAAGCAGTTGAGGAGAAGACCGCTCAGTAAAGCGGGGAGGAATATTTTATGATCGGAATTCAATTCGGCCTAAGCTTGGTATTCTTTGTTCTATTCATTGGCTACTTTTTAACGACCGACACCCGCAAGCGGATGCGATTGAGCGTGGTGCTGACGCTGGCGCTGGTCGGTCTTTGTTTGAGTTCTCTTTTGGCAAAAGACGAGTCGGGCGCATGGAAGATAAAGATCAAGCCAGGGCTTGATTTGCGGGGTGGGACGCAGTTCTTGCTGGAGTTAGCGGGCACAACCACCCAGAGCACCTTAGACCAAGCGGTTGAAGTCATTCGGAAACGGGTGGATTCAGTTGGGGTGGCGGAGCCGGTGATTCAGCCGGTCGGGGGCAATCGAATTATTGTGCAGATTCCTGGGGTGAGTGAAGCGGATAAGGCGTCCTATCGGCGCCAGTTGGAGCGGGTGGCAAAACTAGAGTTTACCTTGGTGCACGAGAAGAGTGATGAGTTGGTGGGGCAGGCCAAGGGGAAGACCCCGCAAGTGCCGATCGAGTATCAGGTGCTGAAATTGCGCGATCGTAAACCGAATGGAACGGTGGTGGAGACTCCGATTGTGGTGAAGCGTAGGACGGAGATTTCTGGGAAAAGTGTGGCAAACGCTTTTCGTAGTGTAGACCAACTTGGGCGAGCAGTAGTCATTATTGAGTTCAATCCAGACGGACGTCAAAAATTCGGCAGACTAACTGAGCAGAATATCGGGCGCCGCTTGGCGGTTATCTTGGACGGAGAGGTTTACTCCGCCCCGGTGATTCGTAGTGCGATTTATGGGAGTTGCGAGATTTCAGGTGGAAGCATGTCCTCCATTGAGGCGGAAGAGTTAGCCAGTGTTCTTAAGAACCCATTAGAGAATCCAGTTTCAATCGTGGACGAGCGTGGGGTCGATCCCAGCCTAGGAGCGAGTTCGGTGCAAAGTGGGTTTCGGGCAGGCTGGATGAGTCTGGTGGCGGTGAGTCTTTTCATGCTGATCTACTATCGTGGGTTGGGATTAGTGGCAGTAGGGGGTTTGTGCATCAATATCCTTATTCTCTTAGGTTTGCTGGCGCAGTTCGGATTTACCCTGACGTTGCCTGGCTTGGCAGGTTTGATTTTGACGATCGGTATCGGGGTAGATGCCAACGTGCTTGTTTTTGAACGAATTCGGGAAGAGTTAGCTCACCATCGAACCGGATTGGAAGCGGTCAGCTCCGGGTTCCAGCGTGCCTTCAGCTCGATTTTAGATGCAAATGTCACCACGGTGATCGCGGCTGCCATCCTGTTTTGGCAGGGATCGGGGCCAGTCCAAGGATTTGCCACCGTCCTTTGTTTGGGAATATTTTCCAGCTTATTTGCCGCGTTGGTGGTTAGTCGGACTGGAGCGGAGTGGTTGGCCGGTAAAGGTGGTAAGGGTCGTTTCCACATGATGAAGTTCTTAGAAGGAACCAAGATCAACTTCTTGTCGTTGAGGGTTCCTGCTTTTGTCCTTTCGGGTCTACTACTACTCGCTGGTCTAGTAGTGGTTGGCATAAAAGGGGAAAAGGTATTAGGTGTGGACTTTACAGGTGGGGATTTAGTTACTTTTAGTTTTAAAAGTAAGGTAGATGACGGAAAAATCCGTTCTGCACTAGGCAACATGGCGGAGGTGGTGCAGTACCAGCGGAGTCCTGTAGGCGGAGAGGAAGTTCTTTCCCTGCGTACAGGCTTCGGAAACGGGGAAATCGCTGGATCTAAGCTGGCGGAAGTTTTCCCGGAGGCGGGTTTTCGTCAACTCCAACTGGATAAGGTGGCTGGCGTCGTTGGAGCGGAGTTAAAGCAGAAGGCCTTAACCGCACTCATCCTAGGAATTATCGCAATCTTCTTATACACCACGTGGCGTTTTGAAAGCGCTTTTGCAGCAGGTGCGATCGTAGCGTTAGTGCACGATGTCTTGATCAGTTTAGGAATCTTTGCCTTGCTCGGCCGAGAGCTTTCTCTGCCAATGGTTGGGGCGATTCTGGCGGTGGCTGGTTATTCGATTAACGACACCATCGTAATCTTTGATCGAATTCGAGAGTACTTTCGTGGAGGAGTTGGTGGGGATCGAGCAGGGGTGATGAACACCGCGATCAACCAAACGTTGAGTCGAACTTTACTGACTTCGGGGCTTACCTTCTTGGCGGTGCTGGTGCTCTTTCTCTTTGGGGGAAGGGTGATTAATGACTTCGCGCTGATCTTGCTCATCGGAATTGTGGTGGGGACATACAGCTCGATATTTATTGCCAGCCCAATCGTCCTGCTTTTCGGAAAAACCAAGAGCTAGGCGGGGCGATCTTGCACCCTGTAGTTTTGGCCGTATGCCTTGAGGATGCGTTGGTCGAGTACCTCTGAGACTTTGCCTCCCCAATCGGGGAAGGATGAACTTCTCTTGCGGATGCTTGAGAAGAGAGGTTTCGCTGCGGGCACAGCTCAGGAGTCTTTTTTGCATCCTCGCTTATCGGATCTCGGTAATCCTGAAGGGATTCCAGGTATGCCTGATGCGGTCGAACTGCTGGCCCAAGTCATATCGAAAAAGGGCAAGGTGCTGATATTTTCCGATTACGACGTAGATGGGATTGTTAGTGCGGCAGTGATGAAGATATTTTTAACCGCTCTAGGCCTTTCTTCGGTGCGGGTTTTTCTGCCTGATCGAAAGCAGGAGGGGTACGGATTGACCTTGGCTGCCTTGCAAAGGGCGCGTGAGGGTGGCGTAACTCCAGATCTTTTCATCGCTTTGGACTGCGGAACAAATAGCCACGCGGAAATTACTCAGTTAAAAGAGGCGGGTATTTCGGTCTTGGTGGTCGATCATCATCAGTTGAGTGATCCACGTCCCCCTGCGGATGCGTTGGTCAATCCTCAGAAAGGAAAGGAGGATCATCACTTCTGTACCGCAGGGCTGGTTTTCAAAGTCTGCCACGCCTACTTACGTGCCAAAGGGGGGCGAGATCAGTTTGATCTACGAGAGGTTCTTGATCTGGTGGCTTTAGCGACGGTGGCGGATTTAGTCCCTTTAAAAGCCGATAACCGGATCTTCGTGCGAGAAGGCTTAAAGAGGCTCTCCCAGACTGTTCATCCTGGTCTGAAAAGATTAATGGAAGTGAGTGGCTCTTTGAAGCGGACGCCGACCTCTTTTACATTAGGATTCCAACTCGGTCCGAGAATCAACGCGGGAGGCCGCGTGGGCGATGCTTCCTCGGGTTTGGATTTATTACTGAGCCACGATCCAACGGAGACAGCGCAATTAGCTAGAGAGTTGGATCTGCAGAATCGGAAGCGGCAGGAGCTCGAGGCCATCGCATTGGGGGAGGCGGAGGAGCAGATTGGAAACGCTCCAACTGGCCTCGGGTTGGTGGCGGCGAGTGATCGTTGGCACCCAGGGGTTGTGGGAATTGTCGCTTCTCGATTGGTCAGAAAATTTCATCGGCCGAGTTTCGTGATTGCTTTAACCGATGGTGGCGAAGGCAAGGGCAGTGGGCGAAGCCTGCCTGGACTCTCGTTAATGGATGCCCTGCGGGCCTGTGCTCCCTGCTTAAAAGGTTTCGGAGGACATGAAGCGGCCGCTGGCATTGTCATTCAAGCGGATCGGGTCTCGGAGTTTAGAGAACTCCTCCAAGCATGGATCGAGAAACACGTGGCTTTGGATGTTTTTGAGAAGACTCTTTCGATTGAGATGCAGTTACTTCCTGAGCATCTGACGGCAGAAATGGCTCGTGGAATTGCGGAGATGGCTCCCTTTGGCAAAGGAAACCCTGAGCCAATCTTTCGGTTGGATGGGGTAAGCTTAGCGGGAGCGCCCAAAGTCTTTGCGGAGAGGCATCTTAAATTCCGTGCCAAGGTGGGGGAGAAGAGATTTGAGGTGGTTGGTTTCGATTTTGCGGGACGTACCCCTGATCGTTCTGTCTTTAACTTGGCGGGATCCTGGGAGTGGGATGAGTATACGGATGGGCCACGATGGCGAATGACGGACTGGCAGTAGCGCCAGAGATGGCTCGCCAGCTTCGTGCGGCGACGGCTTTAGCAGAGAAGTTAGGACTTGCTGGGCCTGAGGCGTTGGCGGGATATCTCCCGCGCCGACATGAAGATCGCCGACAGGGGTGGCATCCTTCGGATGGTTTGCCCATAGGTCCGGTTCATTTTCAAGGAGTCGTCACTCAATCGAAGCTCAACCGTTGGCGCGGGAGGCGTTGCAGTGTTGAGGTCAATCTTGAGGTAGCAGGGAAAGGGATAAGCGTGGGGGAGCGGGTACGGTTGGTTTATTATAACTTACCCTTTCTGGCTCGAGCTTTTCCCGAGGGAAAACGGGTAGCGGCTTATGGACGGGTGGAAGAAAAGAAAGGAATCTTCACCTTGGCTCACCCTGAGACCGAGTCGATCGAGCTAGGCAAAGAGGAGGGAATCCACCTCGATCGCGTGGTGCCGATCTATCCGTTGATTACTGGACTAACCCAGCGGCGAGTGCGATCGACAATCTACTACTATTTAAAATCTTTTCCTCCTGTGGTTCCTGAATGCTTTCCGACACTGGAAGGATTGCCCACACGGGAAGAGGCTTGGAGGATCTTTCATTTTCCTGAATCGCTGGCCGAAGTGGAAAAGGCGCGTCGACGACTGGCTTACGAGGAGCTGGTTGGAATCCAGTTCTCGCTACGGGTTCGTCGTGCAGCCCGGGAGGCGATTCGGGTGGAGCGTCCTCCTAAGGTGCGGGATCTGGTGGAACCTTGGATTAGGACCCTTCCGTGGGAGATGACCGGAGATCAGATTAAGGTGTGTGCGGAGGTGGATGGAGATTTGTCTCTGATGAGGCCGATGCACCGACTGCTCCAAGGCGATGTCGGTTCGGGAAAGACTTTGGTGGCCGCCCATGCGTTACTTCGAGCACTGGAACACGGCTCTCACGTGGCCTTGATGGCTCCCACCACCCTATTGGTGGAGCAACACGCAACCTCCTTGAGGAAAATGTTGCCGACGAAACATCTAGAGATCGTTACTTGGACCTCCGCATCGAAACCTGGTCCAGCTGGTTTGTTTCCAAGGATTACCATCGGAACTCATGCACTGTTTGCGGAGAAGGCCCGTCTTTCGCGACTTTCCTTATGTGTGATCGACGAGCAGCAAAGATTTGGAGTCAAGCAGCGGGCGGCTTTTTTAGCGAAAGGGGAACGGCCCGATCTGCTGGTACTAACGGCTACCCCGATCCCGCGGACGTACGACCTGTTGATGCATGGAGATTTGGATGTTTCTCTTTTGAAGGAAATGCCTCCAGGACGAGGAAAAGTACGGACCTTGGTTCGGGATGGCTCAGCGGTAGAAAAAATATGGGCTCATTTGAAGGATCGAGTTGAGCAGGGAGACCGAGTCTATGTGGTGGTGCCCCGCTTGGGAGATGAGGTAGAGGATCCCGCAGAGGAAGCTTCGGTGCGCAGAACACACGAGCAGCTTGCTGCGCAGATCGGTGCGAAGCGGGTAGCGCTGCTTCATGGGAAGATGAAGGAAGCGGAGAAGTTGGAAGTGCTAGAACAGTTTCGGCAGGGGAAGATTTCGGTGCTGGTGGCAACAACGGTGGTTGAGGTGGGAGTGGATGTTCCTGAGGCCAACTGGATGGTGATCGATTACGCAGATCGATTAGGACTTTCTCAGTTGCATCAGCTCCGCGGTAGAATCGGGCGTGGGGGTCGCAACGGGACTTGTGTTTTGATTCATCGGACGGGCCAACCTGATGCGGTGGCGCGACTTGAGTTCTTGGAAAAAAACCAAGATGGGTTTCTGATTGCTGAGGAGGATTATCGAATTCGTGGTCCAGGAGATATTTTAGGGGCGGACCAGAGTGGATTACCCCGATTTCGACATGCCTATTTACCGGAAGATCTGCCCCTACTGCAGAAGGCACAAGCGGAAGCCCAGCGGCAGATGGTTGGCGGCTGGGAGGAGTGGAGTGGCTTGGTCGAGGCGGAGAAGAGAGCACGGGCTGATTTTGCCGCAAACTAAAGCCTAGTTCACCTAGGCTGGAATTCGGGACGAGTTCCCGTAGGGTGAGTGCATGGAAAATGGGGGTGGAAAGAAATCAAGAGAGCTTTTTACGGCAGCTAAAAAGGTAACGCCGGGGGGTGTGCACTCTCCAGTGCGAGCTTTTCGCGCAGTAGGTGGAACGCCTGTTTTCATGGAGTCGGCCAAGGGTTCGCGAATGCGGGATGTGGATGGGAAAGAGTATGTGGACTATGTTGGCAGTTGGGGCCCTGCGATATTAGGTCACGCTCATCCTGAGGTGGTTTCGGCGGTGAGGGAGGCGGCGGAGAAGGGAATCACCTTTGGAACTCCCCATGCCGGGGAGGTGGAACTAGCGTCAACAATCTGTCGGCTAGTTCCGAGTATGGAGAAAGTTCGTTTTTGCAATAGTGGAACTGAAGCCACCATGTCATGCATTCGATTGGCGCGCGGTTTTACCAAAAGAAATAAGATCATAAAGTTCGCTGGTTGTTATCACGGGCACAGTGATGCTCTGCTCGTCGCAGCAGGTTCTGGCCCGCTGACCTTGGGGCAACCCGATAGTGCAGGGGTAACGCCTGGAGCAGTGCAAGACACCCTCGTTCTACCATTTAACGACGAGGATGCGATTCGATCCTGTTTAAAAAAATACGGAGCGGAGATTGCGGCTGTTTTATTAGAACCGATTCCTGCAAACGTGGGCCTTATTTTGCCAGAGGAGGGTTTTCTCTCCTTCCTACGCACGGAAACAAAAGCCTGCGGGGCCCTGCTAATCTTCGATGAGGTGATGTCTGGATTCCGGTTGGGATTGAGTGGGGCACAGGGTCTATTTGGAGTCCGACCTGATTTGACGGCGTTTGGTAAAGTGATTGGAGGGGGAATGCCTGTGGGGGCCTTTGGTGGGCGGGCGGAGATTATGGATTATCTGGCTCCTGATGGTCCGGTTTATCAGGCGGGTACATTATCAGGGAATCCGATGGCGATGGCGGCGGGGCTGGCCCAACTGAAGGTTCTGGAGCGTGGCGGAATCTACGAGAAGCTCGAGGCAACGGGCTTGGCGGTTGAGGCAATCTTTGTCGAGGAGTTGCGCAAAGCTGGATTGCTGTACCCGTGGGTGAGAATCGGGTCGATGTTCTGCCTCTTTTTTCGGGAGGAGGGAGGAAGGGTGCGTAATTTAGCCGAGGCCAAAACCTGTTCGCGCGAGGCCTACGCCAGGTTCTTTCACACTTTGCTGGATTGCGGGGTCTATTTTCCACCATCGCAGTATGAAAGCTGTTTTGTTTCCTCAATGCATGATGGGATCGATTTAGAGGTTACCCAGCGAGCGGTGGCTCAAGCCCTGCGTGGCAAGGCTTGAGGCCAAGGGCGAGTCAAGGCAAGGTAGATCGATGTCCTCTTTGGGAACGCAGTTTAGCGACTACTTTGATGCCCACGGCCAGGGGCATGAGGAGCTTTTCGCTGGGGTGAAACATATTTGGGAAGTGTTGCCCAAGATTGCCGGCTACTTAAAAAAGAACTTACCTAAGGGATTGAAGGGGAAACTTTTGGGATCGCCCGTAATTGGTGAAAATGTGTTTTTGGGTGAAGGAACGGTGGTTGAGCCTGGGGCCTATATTCAAGGGCCAGCTTGGATTGGGGCCAATTGTCAGATCCGTCATGGGGCCTATTTGAGGGAAAATGTTATCGCAGGGGACGGATGTGTTTTGGGTAATAGTTCTGAGTTTAAAAACTGTGTTCTTTTGGCTGGGGCGCACGCCCCGCACTTTAACTACGTGGGCGATTCTCTGGTAGGAAGGGATGTGAATCTGGGAGCGGGGGTGATTCTTTCGAACTATCGACTTGATGGAATGCCCATCCGAGTGCGTCTGGCAGGGAAAGTTTACGAGACGGGCTTGCGTAAATTCGGCGCAATTATTGGAGATGGTGCGGCGATTGGCTGTAACAGCGTTTTGAACCCAGGAAGCCTGGTTTTAAAAAATGCACGGGTTCTTCCCGGAACGATCTTGTCGGGTGCGAAGTAAGGTATTGATCTAGGCGTAGGGGGCACCGACAAAACTGTGAAAGGGGGCGGGGGTGAAGGCGCGTTCGATCAGGCCACTGAAGATGGTGGGAACAGCGTCGGCCGTTTGGGGGTGAAGATCGTGGAGAAGAATAATTGATCCAGGCTGACAAGCTGAGAGCACGCGCGAGGCGATGGCACTGCTTCCTGGTTGAGACCAATCTTTAGGATCAACCGACCAGTAGGCTACGCCGAGACCAAGCTTGGCAGCGATGGGGCCTTGTTCACGGCGGAAGGCGCCGTAGGGAGGACGGAACCAGACAGGGGTAACTCCAGTGGCACGGATGATGGCTTCTTGAGTTTTCGATAACTGCTGATCGACGGCACTATCGGACATGCCTGCGAGACGGGGATGAGTGTAGGAGTGGTTGGCCACATCATGCCCCTCTTCCACGATGCGACGGGCGAGGGCTGGGGAGGCATCGACTTTCGATCCAATAAGGAAAAAGGTGGCATGAAGATTGTATTTGGAGAGATCTGCCAGCACGCGCTCAGTGATTCCTGGAGTGGGACCGTCATCAAAGGTGAGGGCTAGGCGGTTGCCAAATCCTGGTCCACTATTAATGAAGTGGGGATTCACCTCGGATTCTCCCTCGATGGTATTGGGACCAGGCTGGGCAAAGGAGGGGGTAGCCAAACCGGCCCCAGCGAGGGTGAGCAGGCGCAGAAAATCGTTCCGTCTCATTAGTTTTCATTTTATCACGAAAAGAGGCATGCTCCAAGGCTGTTTGCATGAAGATCTGTGACTTAACCCAAGTGTATTCTCCGATGGGAGGTGGGGTTCGCTCATATCTAATGGCCAAAAGGGCGTATATTCGTAAACACACGAACCACGAGCATCTCCTGATTGTGCCTGGAGAAAGGACGGAGCAGGTGGAAGGTGGTCGTACGCAAATTTGGACGGTGCGAGGTCCCTTAGTTAACGCCACTTCCCGTTATCGCTGGATGCTCGATCTGCCTGCTCTCCTCCGCATTCTTTATCAGGAGAAGCCCCAGATTGTAGAAGCGGGAGATCCTTATCATGCCGCTCTCGTAGCGCGGAATTGGTCGAATCGAAGGGGTTCGAAGTTTTATATGTTTTACCACTCCCATTTTCCTGATGCGCTTCTGCGGACGGTTTTAAAGTTCGCAGGGAACTGGGCGAGGGCAGTGACGGAGCAGTTGGCGGGAGATTATCTGCGTAATCTCGCCCAAACTGGAAAGGGAGTTTTTGTAGCAAGCCGCCACCTTATCGGTGTCCTACAAAACTGGGGAATACCGCGTCTGCTGCACTTGCCCTTAGGTGTTGATACGCAGATATTTCATCCGGCAACCAAGGAGCGACGATCCGAGTTACGAGAAAAGCTAGGGATAACCAAAGATGTTCTAGTGGTTCTATACGTCGGACGTTTCTCGCCCGATAAAGATACGGCGCTTCTTTTGCGCACGTGGAAGAAGATGGAGGAAAACTCTAATTTGCCTTGGATGGGGGTTATGGTGGGCGAAGGGCAGATGAAAGGAGCGGTCGATGGGTACATTCGAAATCATCCGAAGGTGAAACGAATCCCGTATTTGCAAAAGACGGAGGAGCTCGCGGAGTGGTATCAAGCGGCAGATCTTTTAATTCATCCAGGACGATGGGAGACCTTTGGACTAGTTTTACTGGAGGCTCAAGCGTGCGGCTTGCCAGTGATTGCTTTTCGCGGGGGTGCGATGGATGAGCAGGCATCGGATGTAGTGGATTGGCCCACCGAAAAAGGATCCAGTGCCCTGAGCGCTGCGGTTCTACGAAAGTTAGTTTCGTTGGGTGATACGGAGCGGACTAAAGTGGCCCAGTTTGTCGCGGATAACTTTAGCTGGGATAAAACCTTCTCCCGCCAGATTAAGATTTATGAATCTTGAATCTCAGACCAAGGCTACCGTACGTCCCTATCAGGTGCGCGATCGGCAAGCGGTTCGGCGGATATGTGCAGACACTGGATTCTTGGGAAATCCCATAGACCCGCTTTTTGAAGACCGCGAACTTTTCGCTGATTTCTTAACCGCCCCCTACACAGATGCAGAGCCGGAAAACGCCTTTGTCCTGGAAAACGCCGAGGGGAAAATCCTCGGTTTTATTATGGGGTCGCGTAGCGCCAAGCTCCATCGAGGCTACCTGCTGCGGCATGTTTTCGGTTGGATGTGGCGGGCTTTAAACGGTCTGTTGTGGAGCTATCGGCCCGAGAGTCGCCGGTATCTCTGGTGGTTGCTTTTTCGGGGGCGAAAAGAGACCCCAGGCACTCCTCCTCATGGAGTGCATTTTCATATCAACCTGCTTCCTGAGGTGCGCGGAGGTGCGGTTGGATTGCTTCTCTTTGAGACTTTCTTAGATCGGATGGCGGAACTTGGGGAAACTTGCGTCTTTGGGCAGGTGGTGGTGAAGGGAGATAGGCGCACCGAGAGGATGTTTGGTCGTTACGGCTTCACGATTACTAAACGGAAGGAAGTCACTAAATTTAGAGAGCAGCATAAGGAGCCAGTCTTTCTTTGTACTTTAGTCCAAGTTCGCAGAAGGGGGGCAAAGTTTCGTAAGCCCGCACCACCGATGGGGGAAAAGCGGTTGCTTCTTTCTCTGCACGACTTTCATTCAGGCAGTCGAACCCAACTGGAAGAGCAGATGGAGTTTTGCCTACACCGCTGCCCAGGTCATGCCTCGGTCCTAGTGATTCCCGACTATCATCACGGTGGGTCGGTCGAGTCCTCGGAAGAGTGCTTAACTCTTTTGCGAGGATGGCAGGACGAAGGACACGATCTCGCGATTCATGGCTACTATCACGATCGACAAGATCGGCCTGCTGGCTCCTGGTGGTGGACAAAAATCTACACGAGTGGTGAGGCTGAGTTTATCGATCTGCCACAGCAAGACGCGATGGAGCGTGTGGACCGAGCAATGGGGCTCTGGCAGCGGCAGGGTTGGAAGATCGCAGGTTTTGTGGCGCCCGCATGGCTCTATCCTGAACCGTTGGAAAAGACTCTCGCGGAACGTGGCTTTACCTACACCTGTCGGCTACGGGAAGTGATCAATCTCGCTAGTGGCCACCGCGATCAAGCATGGGCTGGTACCTACAGTCTCCGATCTGGCTGGCGTAAGGTAGTGGCGCGAGGGTGGCACCCGATATGGAAGGCGATCTGGGCAGGGGAGAAGGTAGTGAGGTTGAGCCTTCACCCCCGTGATTTAGAGACACCTTTTGTGCGGCGACAGGTAGGCGTTTTGCTCGAAGAGTTGGGGCGTCGTGGCTATCGTAGCTGTTCCTACGCCGAACATGTCCAAAGCTGATCTTCATCTCCACTCCCGATATTCCGACCGTCCCTCCGAATGGATCTTACGGAAGCTGGGCATACCCGACAGTCTTTCCCAACCCCGCAAACTTTATGAGTTGCTACGGCAATCCGGACACGATTTTGTTACCCTTACTGACCATAACACCTTAGGAGCGGCTTGGGAGTTGCAGGGGCTCGATGGATTCATCCCAGGGATCGAGATCACCACTTATTTTCCTGAAGACCATTGTAAGATTCATCTCCTGGCCTGGAATCTGGACGACGGCCAATTTGCGGAGATCGAGAAACTACGCCCCAACCTCTATGACCTAGCCAAGTTTCTCCATCGGGAAAAGATTATTCACGCCGTCGCCCACCCTTTGCTTAATCTGGATGGGAAAATGCGGCCAGAGCATTTCGAGAAGCTGATCCTTCTTTTTCAGGTATTTGAAAGTAAGAATGGTTTACGCTCTCCGCTTGGGCAGGAGATAGCGACTACTTGTCTGCTCGCCTTAACCCAAGCCAAGGTGGAAGAGCTTTCTCGACGACACGGTTTAACTCCGCTGAGTCCGGAGCCTTGGCGCAAATCTTTCATGGGCGGATCGAACGATCATAGCGGTTTGTATGCTGGCAGAGTTTGGACGGAGGTTGCTGGAGCGAAGGATGCGGAGTCATTTCTACGAGGCGTAGCGGAAGGCAGGGGGATCGTTCATGGATGCGGTGGTGATCCTGCCCGACTGGTTAACGGACTTTTTCATATTATTTTCGATTTCCTTCGTGAAAAGGTCGGACATAAAGCGCCACGTGGGTCGGCGCTTATTTTAGGGATCGTGAATCGTTTCCTTGCAGGACAAAACCCTCTGGAGATTAGTTTCTTGGATAAAGCTCGCTATGCGGTGGAGATGGTTACGAGCGGGAAGATTCTAGAATTCTGGCGATCGCCTGAGGGCGGGTTAAATAAGGAGCTTTCCGCGTATCTGACCTTGCCGGCCACTCGGAAACAGTTGCAGACCGTTTTACAAGAGGAGAAGGAGCCCGAGCGCAGGAGTTTTCGTCTGGCATCCAAGATTATGAACGATGTTGGATTTCGGGTGGTCACACGGTTTTTGGTCAAAGCGGAAAAAGGGGATGTGCTGGGAGGGTTAGAACCTTTGGCCGGAGTGATTCCACTGGGTCTAGCGGCGGCCCCTTACTTGTACTCCTTTTACGCTTTGAAAAGTGATCGGTTGATGTGGGGGCAGGTGGCATCCGATTTCTTAGAAAAGAAACCATCTGCGTTGGA
>JBGSBI010000014.1:28644-41764 GCA_041730685.1 Aliarcobacter sp. | reverse complement strand
AAACGAACCTGCGCCTTCCCACACTCCTTTGCCCACTCCCGCGGCGCTTCCGTATTAATCCTCTTACTTCCTGCAGGATCCTCCTCGCACTTTTCTAAACTAGTCCAAGAAGCCGAGTTAATCACCCAATCGGGCTTCCACTGCACGAGGGCTTCCTTCACTCCATCCAGCCGTGTCACATCCAAATCTCGATGAGCCAAAGCCACCACCTCCATCCCCCGCCGCTTCGCCTCCTTCGTCAGATATCTTCCCGTCAACCCGCCGGCTCCCAGAATCAGGACCTTCACCGTCCGCCTATCCCTCAATCGTATTGATTTCGACCGGCTCCACCTGCACCCCTTGCTTCGTGAACCACTGCACCACTTCATCGATCTTTTCGTGCGGACCCGTAAACTCTAAGGCCATGACAAACACATCCCGATCCGCCGAAGCCGACCGCACATTAAATTCCACATCAAACTTTTTGCTCATCAGATAAAGCAAAGGCTTCTTCCCCGTCTCCGGATCGAAGGTCAGCCAGTAGCGGAGGCTTGCTCGTTTCGTCGCCATCCCTTTACCCTCCCGCAATCGCTGGCACAATGCTCACCTCATCCCCCGCTTTCAACGGAGTCTGCTGATTTTGCAAGAAACGAATATCCTCCCCGCTCACATAAATATTCACAAACCTCCGCACTTCCCCCTGATCGTCCACCAACCGCTCATAGATTCCAGGATAAGCCTTTTCTAAATCCCCCAGCATCCCGTGCACATCCTTTGACTCCACCTCGACCGTGTCCTTTTGACCCGTCAGAGCACGCAAGGGAGTGGGAATACTAATGGAAATCGGCATACCCTAATCTTTAGACCTTCACGCGGGTCTTGGCGAGTCCAGAGGAAATCAGCGAGTCAAACTCCTTCAGGCTCGGCTTTATTTTGGACGGAGCCGCCAGATGCCCCGTCAACGCCTCGACCGTTTTTAATCCGTGGCCCGTGATACATAAAACCACCTCTTCGTCTTTCGGTATCTTGCCCGTCGCCACCAGTTTCTTGGCACACGCCACCGTCACGCCACCCGCTGTCTCCGCAAAGATACCCTCCGTTTCTGCGAGTAACTGCACCCCCGCAATGATCTCCTCGTCGGTGGCATCTTCCGACCATCCACCCGTCTTCGCCATCGACTTCACCGCATAGTACCCATCCGCCGGCGTCCCAATCGCCAACGATTTCGCAATCGTCTTAGGATGCGGCACTGGCCGAATTAAGTCGGTTCCGCCCTTCCGCGCCGCCGAGATCGGATTGCAACCCGTCGCTTGCGCACCGTGAATCGAGAAACCATCTTTCTCCACCAAGCCTAATTTCGTGAACTCCCCATACGCCTTATGGATCTTAGTCAACAACGACCCGCTCGCCATGCAAACCACCGTGTGTCGCGGAATTCTCCACCCCAACTGCTCCATAATTTCGTAACCAAAGGTCTTCGAACCCTCCGCATAGTACGGTCGCAAATTCACATTCACGAACCCCCAACCGTATTTACCCGCGATCTCCGAGCAAAGGCGGTTCACCGCATCATATGCCCCTTCAATCCCTACCACATTCGTCCCGTAGACAATGCTATTGAGAACTTTGTTCTGTTCGAGATCCGCTGGAATCAGCACCCAACTCTCCATCCCCGCACTCGCGGCATTCGCCGCCACCGAGTTCGCCAGATTCCCTGTCGAGGCACACGCCACCACTTTAAATCCAAGCTCCCTCGCCCGAGAAAGCGCCACCGCCACCACCCGATCCTTAAAGCTCAAAGTAGGGTGGTTCACTGTATCGTTTTTCACATAACACGCCTTCACCCCAAGCGCCTTGGCCAACCGATCCGCTTTTACCAAGGGAGTAAACCCAACCTGCTGACCCACCGTTGGATCTCCCACAATCGGTAATAGCTCCCGATACCGCCACATCGTCCCAGGACGAGATTCGATCACCTTGCGATTCAAAGCTGCCCCAATCGCGGAGTAGTTGTAGTCCGCTTCCAAGGGGCCGAAGTCGAATTCACACACGTGCGTCGCCAAGGCGGGATAGGTCCGGCCACACTCACGGCACTTCAACTGCGAAAAGAATTTTTCGGCCATAGCTCTTTCTCGCGCTCCCCCCCGATGTCGAACCTGGTCATGGCCGGTCCGTTCGCCTGCAAGGAATAGGGGATCACGCCGCGACAAAACGCGGACTGCGAATCCTCTCATCCTTTCCGACGCATCCCCTTTCGGGAACGAGCCTGACTGGGTTTGGCACCCTAACAACCCCATCCGAAGATGGGATCCGGTTGCCGCAGTTTCACAGGGCCAGCCCCTCCACTGCTCTCGATAAGAAGCGCAAAGAAAGTATTCAAGAAGTAGGCCCTGCGGTCAAGGGACTTAACCAGACCCTTCCCACCCCATTTCCCCATCCAAAACCAAAAAAGGAATTAGAAAAATATCTAAGACCATTCAATATCTTTCAGTTTCCAGAAACCACAGAAACCGCCACTCTCCACCCATGGCCGAGTCCCCTCAACTTCTCCGCTCTGGCAAGGTACGTGACATCTATCGTTGGCAAAAAGAAATCTGGCTCGTCGCTACCGATCGTATCTCCGCCTACGACGTCATCCTCCCCGATTCCATCCCAGGCAAAGGAACTCTCCTCACTTCCATCTCCCAGTTCTGGTTTGCCTCACTGCCCGCCGCCCAACCTCACCACGTCCTCGGATTCGATGTCCCGCCAACCGTTCCCCAGCCAGAAAAATATTCAGGCCGCCTCACCCGATGCCGCTCCGCCACTCCCCTCACCGTCGAATGCGTTGTCCGCGGCTATCTTGCGGGCTCCGCTTGGCTCGAATACCAAGCTCATGGCTCCGCCTGGGGCCGACTCCTACCCCCCTCCCTCCTCGAGGCCTCCCCACTTCCCCAACCCCTCTTCACTCCCACCACCAAAGCCGAGGCAGGCCACGACCTCCCCCTAACCGATGCCGAAGCTGAAAAAGAACTGGGCTCAGATCTTTTCCAAAAAGTTCGCCTTCGCAGCCTTGCCCTCTACCAAGCTGCCCAAATCCACTGCGCCAAGGTGGGAATTATTTTGGCCGATACCAAATTTGAATTTGGCCTCGACGACAAAAAAGAACTTCTCCTTATCGACGAACTGCTCACTCCAGATAGCAGCCGATTTTGGCCTGCCGATCAGTACCGTCCCGGCAGTTCCCCACCCAGTTTTGATAAACAGTTTGTTCGCGACTACCTCACCACTCTCAAAGACTGGAACCGTCAACCCCCAGGTCCAACCCTCCCCTTGTCCGTGATTCAAGGAACTCTCGGTCGCTACCGCCAAGCTTGCCGTCTTCTAACCGGCTCCGAGCCCGCCCTGCCCACCTCGTGAGCCAACTCGACCACCGCCCGATCGAGGATTTTCTCGCTTCTGGCGCTATGGAACGAGGCCACGCCCTCCGCACCCAGTCCATCCAAAGAAAACTTCTCGAACGCCTCATCACTTGGCTCGAGCGTAAAAAACCGAACCAAGACTGGCGTCACTTCAAACCCGACGACCTCCGTGAATTTCTTACCTATCGACGCTACTCGGGTCGCGTCGGTCCCACCACCTTACGTCTCGAAACATCCATCCTCCGCAGCCTCGGCACCCACCTCAACCGCATGGGTCGAACACCCGCCAATATGGCCATCGGACTTCGCTCGCCCAAACTTTCCCGCAAACTCCCCGCCTCTCTCACCCCCGCACAAGTCGCTCGTATCCTCGATACTCCTTCCGTCAAAACCCCCCTTGGCCTCCGCGACCGCGCCCTCCTCGAACTCCTCTACGCCGCAGGTCTTCGCGCCGCCGAGATCCTCTCTCTCCGCCTCGAGCAGCTCGATCTCCAAAGCGGCAGTGCCCGCGTCATCGGCAAAGGCAACAAAGAGCGCCTGGTTCTTCTAGGAAAAGCCGCTGAGGATTCAATCCGCCGCTACCTCGATACCGCCCGACCTAAACTGATTCGCGCAAAATCAGGAGGGGAAGTTTTCCTGGGGAATCACGGACGCCGGATCACCACCGCCCACCTTTGGGGAATCGTGAAAAGAGCCGCCCAATCCGCTGGGCTTGATACCCGCGTCTATCCTCATCTCCTCCGCCACTCTTTTGCCACCCACCTGCTCTCGGGCGGAGCCGATCTTCGCGTTATCCAAGAACTTCTAGGTCACGCCAGCATCGCCACAACGGAAATTTATACCCATGTGGACGAAGATCGACTTGCAACAACGTTTGACCGATTTCATCCCCGCGCGCAGAAGAGTTCTACGAAGCCATGAACCCCCCCCCCCTCGGCCATACATTTCAGCACGGCGATCTTCTCGTCCGTGCCCTTACCCACCCTTCCGCCCGCACCGCTCCAGGGCCATCAGGCGATAATCAGCAGTTAGAATTTTTGGGAGACGCAATTCTTCAGGCCACCCTCAGCGATTTACTAATCCAAAAACATCCCACCGCCCACGAAGGCCAACTGACCGCCATGCGCGCCAGTCTCGCCAACCGTCATACCTTAGCTGAACTCGGTGCCGAGTTGTCCCTCTCTCCCTCCCTCCGAGTCGGAATTGATGCCGCTCGCGATAAAATCCACGAATCCCCGGGCGTCCTGGCCGATGCTTGGGAAGCAGTTCTCGGAGCTATCTTTCTCGATGGGGGCTACGACATCGCCCGTGCCTGGGTCAGCAGGGTTTATGGAGATCGAATTGCACAGGCCAAAAAACTTGCTGACCAAGCCAACCCCAAGGGCCAACTCCAGGAACTCCTCCAATCCCGTAACGGCCCCATGCCAATCTACGAAATGGTCGAGTCGATCGGACCCGACCACGAAAAGATTTTCACTATTCGCGTTCTCCTTGCCGAGAAAGAGATCGGCCGCGGCACGGGGCGCAGTCGCAAATCGGCCGAATCCAAAGCCGCCGCCAGTGCCTTGGGCAATCTCCCCACCGCCTAGCACGCCTCCGTTCTCGCCAAATCCTATCTCGCGGATAAAAAGAATCTCATGAAACGGTTGATCCACGGCCCAGGCTTTCCCTTTGTTGCCCCCTTTCTACTTTTCATGGGACTCCTCTACTTTCGCCAATCCCTCCCAACCCAAGGATGGTGGCTCTATGGAGTCTCCTCTCTTCTCGTTCTTGGATTGCTCCTCTGGCTACGCCCCCGCTACCGCGGCCAGGACTTTGCCAATCCCCGCACTCTTCACTCTATTCTTCTCGGCCTTGGAGCCATCGTTCTTTGGATTGCTCTCGATCCTTGGATGCCCCGTTCAGGAGAACGGAACAACGCTTTCCCTTTCGCCGCTGCCTTCGAGATAGGCCTTATTCCTGGAGTTCTCTCCATCCTTTTCCGTGCCTTAGGCGCGGTCCTCATCGTCCCTATCGTCGAAGAACTTTTTTGGCGCGGCTTTCTTATGCGCACCATTATCAAACCTGAATTCGAGGAAGTCCCCCTCGGCACATTCCAGCCACTCTCTTTTTATATCACCACCCTCGTTTTTGCCGCTGTCCATGCGGAATGGGGATCCGCAGTTCTCTTCGGATTAATTGCAGGCGCATGGTTCTGCCACACCAAATCCTTACGCTCCGTCATTCTACTTCACGCCGCCGCTAATCTGGGTCTCACCATCTATGTCTTAGTATCTCGTCAGTGGTTCTTCTGGTAGCCCAAGTGCCCCGCCTTTTGTTCCTGCCCGCTACCCTGGCTCTCCTCATCTTGGGTCTGCCCGTGTTGAATTGCTCAGCCGACACTCGTGCCGATCTGTTTTCCTTAATCAACCAAGCCCGGATCGATGCGGGGTTGAATCCCCTGACCCGCGATCCTCAAGTCGACCAACTCGCTACCGAGTGGGCTGGAGTCATGGCCGCAAAAAATATTCAGAAGCATCGACCTCTTACCAAAGATCTACTTAATCTTCATGGCTGGAAAAATCTTTCCGAAAATATTTACGGCCCCGTCTCTGGACCGGTCTCCGCAAAAACTATTTTTCAGGCATGGATGGGTAGCTCGGGCCACCGTGATAATCTCCTACGCGAATCCACCACCCTTGGAGGCTTGGGAATCGTCACCACCCCCTCTGGATCGGTTAGCGCCGTTTTCAACGGAGCCAAACTCGCCCCACCCGCGCCATCCTCGACCGCCACCTCCTCTTCAGCCAACACCAACGACAGCGAGGTCGCCTTCCCTGGAATTGGACTTCCAGATTTTATCCCCAAAACCATGAGGGATCCCGCCGCCGCCCTACCTTCCAACTCCGACGGTCGCAAACTGAACCAACTCGGCCGTACCAACCTCTAGCCCCAGTAACCTCTACTCGTGCTCGCAGCACGATATCACAAATATGATATTTTACTGTGGCACTCCTCTGGCACCTTCCCCTTGCCTTGGACTCAAACCCATCCATTATTTCCCCTAATGTTATCTGTCCTCATTCGTAAACGCTTTGCCAAATATGGCAAAATCGCTGGGCTTCTGCTTGCTTCTCTTTTCCTCATCAAAGGCATCCTTTGGCTTCTCATTCCAGGTTTGATCATCGGAAGTTGCGCCAAATGAAATCCACCACCATTTTCCCTACTCCATCCGCAGGAATCATGGCCCAACTTAAAGCAGGCACCGCCGCCCTCCATGCCGTCGCCGAATCCAAACCACTCGAAGCCGCCCTCATCTCGGGCGATATCGGCCAAGAACAGTACAAAAAATACCTCTCCCAACGCTGGCTCATTCATCGCGATCTCGAAGCTGCCACCGATCGGGCCATCACCCGCGATCCCCGCCTCGCTTCTCTCCACCTCCCCTCTCTCTACCAAACAAAGAATCTCGAGGCTGATCTCTCCCTCTTCCAGACCCCGCTCCACAACATCCAGCCTATGCAAGGTGCCACCACTCTGCTGCAAGAAATTAAAAACGCCCCGTCCCCCGCCGCCCTCATGGGCATCTACTACGTCTTTGAAGGTAGTAAAAACGGGGCCCGCTACATTGCCCGCGCTCTCGCCAAAGCTTGGTCAAAAACCGATACCACCACCATGCGCTATCTCGATCCTCACGGCGAGGAGCAGCGCAGCCTATGGCAAAAGTTTAAAACCGAAATGGATGCCCTCAGCTGGTCCCCATCCGAACAAGAGCAAATGGTCAAATCTGCCCAAACCACTTTCACTGCTATCTCAGCTCTCGACGACGAAATCCACGCCGGCTGATTTTTTAAGGGGCCCAATTCGGGTTGTTTTGGACCGCCGCCTCATCACACCAGCGCCGCATATCCTTGAGTTGATCCCTATTCAGTGCTTCCGCGTGACCATCCAGCATCACCGCGACAGCCTTTCCGTTGTAGCGGGTGGCCAAACCGGCCCCTAGAGACGAGTTTCCCGAAGGTGGCCTGACTTCAAAGTAACCGTCCAATTTTCCATAATTCGGATCCTCATATTGCCCGGAAGCAAATGCGATGAGTCCTGCAGGCTGAGCAACCCGGTTGATACGGGTCACACATCGGCCCGGCAACTGGACGTTTCGGGTATCGCCCCCGACATACGTGATGTTCATTCCCAAAGTTGGAACCAAGCTGACGAGATAGTCGCGATACGGGTCATTCTCGGGGATTTGCGAAGCCAATTTATTAACCCAAATTCCCCCACGAATCTGATAATTCATATAAGGTAGCAGCCTCCAAGGATAGCGCTGGGCGGCATGAGCCGGGGCGATAGCTTTGCCTTTGTCGTTGCGGGCGTCGGCCACGCGAGAGTCACGCGGATCTAGGTAGCCCGGCAAAATAGAACCGTCGTTGTCTTGAATATAAAGTTGCAGAGCCTGTCCTAAATTTTTCGCCGCGGACATCTCCACTCCTTGCCGGGTTGATGAGTTGGCTTTTTGATAGGCCGCATTCCCCAACCCAGCCAGAAGCCCGATAATTGCGACGCAGATCAAGAGCTCCACTAACGTGAAAGCGCAGGAAAATGAAAGCGACCGTTTACGCACGGAACCTTAAACCTCGCAAGGCTCTGTCAGCCTTGGAGACGACGACCGTGCCCCACCCAAAAGGCAAGGAAAGCACAGCCAAACAATCCAAGAACCGATGGCTCGGGGATAGTCAAATACATGGGAGCGGCAGGGGAGGTGGGTAGGCCATCTAAATCAAGTGTTGGCTCAAGAGTGCCAAGTTGGACGGAGGTATAAAGCGACGTGGTCGAACTAGTTCCCACAAAACCCAGCCAACGAGGACCGTTCCCAGCAGTAATCCAGTTCGACACCGTACTTCCAATATTGACCGTGTTGTAACCCGATTTGGTCAAAGTCACCGAGCCGACTCCGGTGGCATCAATCATGTTCGTTTTTACCCAAGCATCGTTCATAGTAGCAGTGCTAGGCGTTCCGGAAATCGCCACAACTTTCAAAGTGAAGTTTCCGGTGGTGGGATAGGTAAAACTGGTGGGTTGGGCATTCACGCCGTCTCCAAAAACTGGATTAACAAAGTTTTGCACGTATAACGCCAACGCGGCGCTGGATTGTCCAGACAGAGGACTTAGGACTGCGTTATTCCAATTGGCTAAGCCGACATAATAGTGGGTGCTAAATCCGCCATAGTACTGACCCACGTTCATATAATTTCTGGTGGCGGTGTACGTTTGATTGAAGATGTACTCATCTGCATCAGCATTGGCATTGATTTGAACCGTAGCCGCCCTCACTTGCTGGACTCCGCTCAGGATCAGTCCAAAAACCAAAATTTTAAAAAACCGCATAAAACATCATTAGAGGCATATCGTTATTTTGCAAACGGGAATGCCCTCCCGAAAAAAGTTATTCAGCCTCTTGGACTTCGACTATTAGGAGGACTACTTCTATATATCCCTTATTGCTCATAGCGAACTACTTGCAAAGCATTTTTTAGTAGGCCCATCATCTGCTCTCGACCTTTTTTCCTACCCCATTCTTGCGAATCGAGTATTTTCAGCTATCAACTACTCTCCATGCAGTCGCTCGATCTCAAAGACACCATTCTCACCCGCCTAGGAGAGAACTATGATCTGCACGACAAGTACGTCAACCGTACTCTAGTCAAAGTTCAACGCACCATCGGCTTCGATAAAATCTACGCCCGCGCCGAAGGAGCCTACCTCTACGATCTCGACGGTAAGGACTACCTCGATTTCCTCAGCGGTTACAGCGTTTTTAATCTCGGTCGTAACCATCCCACCGTCCAAAAAGCGATCCAAGACGTCCTCGAACTCGATCTCCCCAATATGGTCCAGATGGACTGTTCCATCCTCTCTGGCCTTCTCGCCGAAGCCCTCGTCAAAAAACTCGGCCCCTCCCGCGATGCCTGCTTCCTCTGCAACTCGGGAACCGAAGCGGTCGAAGGCGCCCTCAAATTCGCCCGCGCCTTTACTAAACGCCCCCGCATCCTTGCTCAAGAAGGCTCCTACCACGGCCTTTCCTACGGTGCCCTTTCCATCACCCACTCGGGCAACTTCCGTGAGGATTTCGGCCCTTTTCTCCCTGGAGCCGAATTCGTCAAATTCAATGACCTCGCGGATCTCGAAGCCAAACTCCGCTCCCGCGACATTGCCGCTTTCATCTTTGAACCCGTCCAAGGAAAAGGGGTTAAATATCCTTCCGACGAGTACTTCCCCGCCGCCCAAGAACTCTGTCGCAAATACGGAACCCTTTTCATTGCCGACGAAGTCCAAACCGCCATGGGCCGCACCGGAAAATGGTTCGGGTTCCAACACTGGAACCTTGATCCCGATATCGTCACTATGGCCAAAGCCCTCTCGGGTGGATACGTCCCCTGCGCCGCCATCGTCATGCGTCGCCCCATCTATCAAGGCATCTTCTCCCGACTCGATCGCTGCGTCGCCCACTCCACCACCTTTGGTCGCAACAACCTCGCCATGGCCTGCGGACTCGCCAGCCTGCACGTCACCGAAACCGAACACCTCGTCGAAAACGCCGCCCTCCGCGGGGAGCAACTCATGTCCAAACTCCGCGCCCTCCAAGAAAAACACGACGTCATCTCCGAAGTACGTGGCAAAGGCCTCATGATCGCCATCGAATTCAAAGAACCACGCTCCCTCAAACTCAAACTCGCCTGGAAAGCAATCCACGCCATGGATAAAGGCCTCTTCCCGCAAATGATCGTCACCCCGCTTCTCCAAAAACATCGTATCCTTTCCCAAGTCGCCGCCCACAACTCAGATATCGTGAAAATTCTCCCCCCCCTCATCATCGGCGAGAAGGAAATCGATCGCTTTGTTCACGCTTTCGACGATGTCCTCAACGATCTCGGCAAATTCCCTGGCCCCCTTTGGGACTTCGGCCAAAATCTCGTCAAAGCCGCCCTCTCACAAAAGAAATCCTCACGCGAAGCGGTCGCCGCCTAACACTCCTAGTGCCCGCGGTACTTTACGTTAAAGAGGGGTGCCCTTGGTGCGAGGATGCGGAAACCGAACTTCAAAAACTCGGCGTAAAATACGAACGCCGTGAGGTCCGATCCAATCCCGCCTACTTCAAGGAAATGAAAGAAATCTCAGGCCAATCGAAAGCCCCCGTCCTCGATATCAATGGCCGCATCCTCGCCGATTTCGGCATCGAACAACTCCCCGCCTTCCTCAAAGACTCCTAAAAATTATCCGCGCCACGTAGCTCGTCAGGCTCATAATCCCGCAATTGCGGGACCGCAGAATCACGCCGGCCCATTTTGAAGTGGAAGAGCCGCTTGTTGTTATTTATTCCTGCACAAAACAACTCTCGCACCACGATTGACTACCCTTCCTCTACCCCGCATGGTTGTTATGCGGGGTGGAGCAGCCAGGTAGCTCGTCAGGCTCATAACCTGAAGGCCGCAGGTTCAAATCCTGCCCCCGCAACGATTTTTTGATGTATCAAGTTTACGTTCTCAATAATTCTGCAGGCCAAAAGTACATCGGCCTTTCACAAGATCCTCTGACCCGTCTACTTCAACACAATTCCGGAATTTCTCGTTGGACCAAAGGCAAGGGCCCTTGGACGATCGTTTGGCTAAGCAATCCCATGAAACTCTCAGAAGCCAGAAAACTTGAAAATAAACTCAAACGACAAAAAGGCGGTTTGGGGCTTGAGACACTAACCCACGTGAAAGGCTCATAATCCCGCGTACGCGGGACCGCAGGTTCAAATCCTGCCCCCGCAACGATTTTTTGATGTATCAAGTTTACGTTCTCAATAATTCTGCAGACCAAAAGTACATCGGCCTTTCACAATATCCTCAGACCCGCCTACTCCAACACAATTATGGAATTTCTCGTTGGACCAAAGGCAAGGGTCCTTGGACGATCGTTTGGCTAAGTAATCCCATGAGCCTCTCCGCAGCCAGAAAACTTGAAAATAAACTCAAACGACAAAAAGGCGGTTTGGGTCTCAATCCTCTGGTGCTAAAAATTACATTAGGCTCATGATCCAAAACTGCGGTCCCGCAAGTGCGGGATTATGAGCCTGACGAGCTACCTGGCTGCTCCACCCCGCAATAAAACAATGCTCCTCAAAAAGAGTGGAGTCAATCACCTCCCCCGATTCCGCAATCCGAATTCCAAAATTCCCGTCACCTTCCGCTCTTGTCTCCATCCTGCCATCCGTTATAGCCATTTCATGTTCGCCACCTCTGGAATCTTATTCGCCTTCGAACACTCCAACGCCGCAGGCAAGGGCGTCATTTTCCTTCTCATGATCGGATCCATTTTCAGCTGGTCGGTCATGTGGTCCAAATTCACCCAACTCCGCGCCGCTCAGCGTTCCACTCTACTTTTCCTCAAAGGCTTTCGCTCTTCTACCGAACCCCTCGACCCCTACCTCTCAGGCCGGCCCCCAGGCGAATCTCCTCAAGCCATCATCTACCACGCCGGCGCCAAAGAACTCTGCTTCCATCTCACCGGCTCCTCCGCCATCGATTCCACCCTCGCCACCCGCCTATCCTCCGCCCGCTCCATCAGCGAGACGGGCATGAACTCCGTCCGCACCGCCATGGAACGCGCCGTCGGCGAAGAATCTCTCAAACTCGAAGCCAACCTCATCCTCCTCGCCACCGCCGTCAGCGGTGCCCCCTTCCTCGGACTCCTCGGTACGGTTTGGGGCGTGATGGATGCCTTCAGCGATATCGCCCTCGCAGGCCAAGCCAGCCTCGCCGCTATGGCCCCTGGCGTCTCAGGAGCCCTCATCACCACCGTGGTCGGCCTGCTCGTCGCCATCCCCGCAATGTTCGGCTACAACTACTTGACCACCTCCATCCGTAGCCTGAATCTACAAATGGAAAATTTCGCCGCCGAATGCGCTGCCGTTTTTGAACACCGCTTCACCGCACGCTCATGAGACGCTCCTCCCGCTCCTCCTCGGGCCTCGCCTTGGCCGAACTCAACATCACCCCACTTCTCGACCTCGTCTTTGTCCTCCTCATCATCTTCATGATCACCACCCCCCTCATGGAACAGCAGCTCCCCGTAGATCTCCCCAAAGCCTCCACCAGCATCGCAACCTCCCTGCCCGACCCCAAATCCATTCTCACCCTCACCCTCGCCAAAGACGGCTCCACCCTTCTCGGCTCAGAAAAAATCCGCATCGACCAACTCACCTCCCTTCTCACCCAACGAAAAGCACGCGACCCCCAACTCGTTGTCTCCCTTCGGGCCGACTCCTCTCTCCCCTACGAAACCGTTTTCCGCGCCTTGGAAGCTGTCCGCTCTGCGGGCGCTCGCCTTGACCTCGCGAATTTTCCGGACACCCACAAGTGAACCCCCACGGTCGCCCCTTCCGGCGTACCGTTCTTATTGTCGTCGGCCTCCACCTCGGGCTACTACTCTTCGTCGGACTTCCTTTCGCCTCTTGCCATAAACCTCCGACCATTCAACCCGTCGAGATCGTTGATCTCGGCTCCCTCCGCCCAGGCCCCGGCCTGCCCTCACCCACACCATCCTCAGCTCAAGACAATCCAACTCAACCCCCATCCGAAATTCCTAATCAAGAATCTAAAAACCAAAATCAGGGCCCCGCCCCCCCCCCCCCCCCAGGCCCCCCCCCCGGGTACCCACCCCCCCGACACACCGCCCAACCCGGCCCCCGGCGGGGGCCCCCGAATGGAAAAGGCCCC
>JBGSBI010000014.1:21266-28634 GCA_041730685.1 Aliarcobacter sp. | reverse complement strand
AATCAAGAATCTAAAATCCAAAATCTCCCCCCTCAGCCCGCCCCTGCGGAAGAGCCCGAACCAACCCCCACCCCACCCACTCCCGAACCCAAACCCGAACCCAAGCCCACCCCAAAAACCGAGCCCACCCCCATTCCTGAAACAAAACCTCTTCCAACTCCCCAGCCTGAAATCCAAAAGAAACACCAAGTCAAAGTAAGTACCACCAAGAAAAAAGTTTCCGTCTCTTCTGCTTCCCCCTCCGAAACCAAAACCTCCTCCCCAAAATCCACCGTCCCAGCTGGCCCAACCGCCTCCGATATTAAAAATCGTCTCGCCTCCAAACTTCCTGCCGAACAGGGCGGCGGCGGAGGGGACGGAGTAGGCAACGCTGGACGTCCCGATGGTGTCGCCGACGACTTCTCCTGGTACCGCGCCCTGATCAAACAATCGATTCAATCCGCTTGGAAAAAACCCCCCATTCCCGCAGGCGAAAAGATCTATACCGAAGTCGAAATAAAAATCGCTTTCGATGGAAGTGTCACCTTCATCAAACTCTCCCGCCCCTCAGGCGATCCCGCCATGGATGCTTCCGTCGAACAAGCCGTCCGATCTACCCCTCGCCTTCCAAAGCCCCTTCCCCCTGGACTCGGCTCCCCCGACTACATCGTCATCATTCAATTTAAACTGGAGTAAATATAATAAAAATCCCCGGGAAGCCTAAGCCTCCCGGGGATTTAAAAGTATTCTCAATCAGAAGCTATATACGATTTCAGCCCCAGCGTAGTGACAGGGTCCTCCCGATTGAATTCCAGTTACTGCATTGCTGTTAGGTGTGACCTGATCGGATGTGATCCCAGTACCCCAATCCAGCCGGTACTCGGCCCTAATCAGCAGGTTGTCGATCACGTTGAATGCCGAAGTGATAGTGTAGCTCCAATAGTTGTTTCCCGTCAGATGACCACGCGAGAAGGTCGGAAAGTCATTGGCACTGGTCGAAGTGGAGATGGCACCTGTTGTGCCGAATTTTCCAGCATTATTACTTCCCAAGTAATCGGCCCGACTTGCCAAACTAAACCAGTCATTAAACTGATACTTGGTATAAATTGCAGCACCATACCAAGTTGTATTGACTGATATATTTTGAGTAGAGCTCCACGAGGCATTCCCTAGCGCCGTATCGAACGCCAACAAAAGTTTGTCATTGGCAAATTTAGGCGCCCAATTTCCCCAGGAATTATAAACAACAGCGAACCCATTAGCGGGCGATGCAAAATTGTCGATTGGATAGCTTGAAGTTGGTTGCCCACTATTTTGGTAGCCCGTGTTGTTCTCCAAAGCGGTGCTGTACTGGAAGTTATTGCTCCAGTTCGCATTGCCACCAGGAGCAGTCACATTCAACGCCGCCAGAAGCGCCACTCCATCGCTATTTCCATTTACCGTGGTGTTGTTATCGGTGTTGGAACCATTCACTACTCCCAGCTTTCCATCCAAATAATCGTCAAACCTATACGAGGAAAGCACACCGACATAGGTTAGAGGAAACGCATTCTGCCAAAGTTGGCCGTAGGTAATATTCATATTGGCCGGCCGCTCAATCACCTCGTAACCAAGAATGGTGACAAACTTTCCAACTTTAAAATCCCAGCCGTTCCCCACGGGCGCACGAATCTCGACGTAAGCCTGCTCAAGGAAGAGTGCATTCGAATTACCCTGACCATTATAATTAGCATTAACTCCAGACCCGGCGTTGGAAGGTTGACCACGATTAATCAACATCTGGGCGTCCTCTCCAATTATCACATCGGTTCGAAACCCTGCCTGCGCCTTGTTCTCAGATGTCATCGCCTTTTCTAATGCGATTTTTACCGCATACAGATTGAAGTCACCCTGTTGCACTGAATCGTCTGCAAATCGGCTATTCACCTGCCCTCCAGAAGCCGAACCCGTAAAGTTGTAGCTGTACCCTGCATCCACGTACCCAGAAAGCTTGATCCCTTTTTGGGCCGTCTCAACGAAGTTATTCTGCACCATCTTTTTAGTATCTTGAGCGGAAGCTTCAGGCGCGCTGTCCGCAAGTGCGATGGAGGTTAGCGCCACACTCGCGGCGAGGAGGATTGAGCTTAGTTTCTTCATTTATAATGTTCCTTTGTTTGAGTTTTTCATTTCCGAAATACGCGTCGACGTAAATAATTACTAAGTTACCGATAATTGGCAATCCATATTTTCCTCTCGCACTTTGCCTCCCATGCTCTTGTCTCACTCGATGAGATTAATCCTCCCCATACTTCTTCTCGCCCCCTGCCTCCTCCTCGCCCAATCCTCCGCCCCAGTCATCGTCATCGAACAAACCCGTAAGGTCGACGTCGCCATCTTACCCATCGCTGGATCTGAAGGTCCCGTCATGACCAAAGTCCTCCAAAACGATCTCGAACGCTCCGGCGCTTGCCGCATCGTCGACCCCGCCACCGCCGCCTTCACTCTCTCTGGCACGATCACCCCCTCTGGCCTAGCCGGCCGCGCCATTCCTAAATCAGGCGGCGCCCCTCTCGTTGAATCCTCTTTCAACGGCGACGCCCGCCGTGCCACCCACCAGTTCGCCGATGCCTTCATCCAAGCCCTCACCGGGACCCCTGGCTTCGCCTCCAGTCGAATCACCTTCGCCTCCGCTTCCGCAGGTAAAAACCGGAAAAAGGAGATCTACCTCTCCGATATCGACGGAGAAAACGTCCGCCAACTCACCCAAGACGGTGCCCTCGGCTACGGCCCCAAGTTTTCCCCGGATGGAAATAAGATCGCCTACAGCTCCGACAAAAGCGGCTACCGCGACACCTACGTCATCGATCTCAATTCCAAAAAACGATCCATCATCGCCCAGTTCCCTGGCCAAAATACTGGAGCCGCCTTCTCTCCCGACGGATCGACGCTCGCCCTCAGCCTTTCCAAATTCGGTAACCCAGAACTCTGCACCATGTCCTCCTCCGGCGGCGAACCCACCCGCCTCACCAATGCCCGCGGCACCGACTGCTCTCCCACTTGGTCGCCAGACGGAACCCAAATCGCCTACGTCTCCGATGAACGCGGCAGTCCCAGCATCTACCTACTCCCCGCCACTGGTGGCTCCCCCGAACGGATCAATACCGAATCCTCCTACAGCACCGAACCAGACTGGTCACCCGATGGGAAAAAAATCGCTTACAGCATCTCCTCAGGCGGCGGCCAAATCGGCGTCTATGATGTCGATTCCAAAAAATCCCGAATCGTCAGTCGTGGTTCAGGTCTCGAAAGTCCTTCCTGGACCCGCAACTCTCGCCACCTCGTCTGCTCCCAAAATGGGACGCTTGTTTTGCTTGACTCACTTACAGGGGAAGCTATCAAAGTACCCAATAACTTGAGTAGGAACACCGAACCCAATACCACCCGCTGAAAACTATGAAATATACTTATCTCTCACTTCTCACCCTCCTCGCAATCCTTACCGCTTGCTCCAACGACGGTAAAAAAGGCGACGGCGCCGCCTTCGGTGACAGCACCGATAATATCTACGATCAATCCCTTCCCCAACGCTCGGGTAACCCCGATACCGCCGACTACGAAACCCTCAAAGCCGATACCGTCTTCTTTGCTTACGACAGCTTCACCATCGAAGCCAAAGAACGCCCCAAACTCGATAAGCTGGCCAACTACCTCAGCAATAACGCTAACACCAAAATCGTCATCGCAGGCCACACCGATGCTCGTGGCACTCCCCAGTACAATCTCGCCCTCAGCGAGAAGCGGGCCAATGCCGTTCGCCAGTACCTCATCGGACTTGGTTCTAGTGGCAACAACATCAGCACCGTCGGCTACGGCGAAGACCGTCCCGCTTCCGAAGGAGAAAGTGATTCCGCCAACAACGCCAATCGCCGCGCTTCTCCAGGCATCTTACGTTAACTAGGAGCACTCCTCAGACTGATCCGTCACAGGAATTCACCTTGTGATTCCTGCCCCCGCCTCACCCAGCCACCCACACCTCCTTCGCCTGCCCAACTGGCTCGGCGACCTCGTCCTCTCACTGCCAGCCGTCCACCTCTACCAACGCTGGCTCAACCATCGCGCCCCTCTCATCCTCCTCGGCCCCTCTTCCCTCGCCCCTCTTGCTCCCATTCTTCTGCCAGGACTCGAATACCTTCCCACTCCACCCCTCCCATTCTCTCTCTACCCCACCTTAAAAAATCGCCAGATTGCATCAGCCGTTCTTTTTCCTAACTCCATCCGCACCGCCCTCGAAACTCTCTCCATTCCCTACCGAGCAGGCTTCGACCAAAAACTCCGTAATCCTCTCCTCACCGATCACCCTCCACGCCGCACCTCCCCCAACGGCTACGTCCACCTCTCCGATCAGTATATCGGCCTACTCCAAGATCTCGGACTTCCCTCCGCCAAAGCCGAACTCCCACCTCCCCCCACCCTCTCCAAACCCAAAGACGCCCCCGCCCAACCCTACCTCGCCATCCTCCCAGGCGCCGCCTACGGACCCGCCAAACGATGGAACCCATCCTCCTTCGCTTCCGTCATTCGCGCCCTCCAGAAATCCCACTCTCTCCAACCCGTCCTCCTCGGCGGCTCCAACGATCGAACCGCCTGCCAAGCCGTTGCCCAATCCCTCGACTCCCCCATCACCGATCTCTCAGGAAAAACCACCACTATCGAACTCGCCCACTGGCTAGCCCATGCTAAGCTCATCCTCTGCCACGACAGCGGACCCATGCACCTCGCCGCCTTCCTCCGAAAACCCGCCGTCGCCATCTTCGGCTCCACCGAACCCGCTTGGACAGGTCCCCTCGGCTCCTCCGTTTCCATCGCCCAACATAAAGTCTCCTGTAGCCCCTGCTTCCTCAAAACCTGCCCCCTAGACCACCGCTGCATGACCCGCCTTACCCCCGAGGAAGTCCTCACCCCTTGCCTCCACCACTTGACGAGTATGAATTAAAAGATAAAGTATGAATAAATGAAAGAGCGCGTCACCTACACCCTCGATCCCAAGGTTTCCCACGCCGCCCGCCAATTGGCCCGTCGAAATGGTCTTAGTACTTCTGCTTTTGTGGAAAATTTGATCCGGCAGATGGACCGCTCTATCGTTCAAGAAACTCCTGCCAAAACATTCTCTCAGGAGTGGCGAGGGAAAATGAAGCTGATCCGTGATCGGCGCGACCCACGCGCTCGCCGGCTCTTTGAAAAATATGGTGACGAGAATTGCGTATACTGATCGATTGCGATGTCCTTCTGGATGTCTTTTTAGCCCGCCCCAATCACGTACAAGCTAGCTCCCTTCTGGTGGATTGGGCCGAAGCTCATCCCGGCCGCGCCGGAGTCGCTTGGCACACCTTTTCGAACATTCACTACTTAGGAGGCCCAACCTGTGTGCCCTTTATGCGCCGTTTAGCATCTTTTATTATTGTCCCCCCCACCGGATCAGAGCACTTGCACCGTGCTTTTACCTTTGGCATCGGAGATTTTGAGGACGCGATGCAGGTTTCTAGTGCAGAGTGCTTCTCCGCTCAATTTATTGTCACACGCAACCTACGCGACTATGTCCGTTCCCCCATTAAGGCTGTACTACCGAAAAACGCTCTCTCCATATTGGAGGTCAATTGAGCACCAAAGGCACCTCCCGCGTCATGCTGGCCATCGGATCCTCCCGAATCCTCGGTCTCGTCCGTGAAATTCTCCTCAACACCTTCCTCGGGGCTGGCAAAGAGCTCGATGCCCTCATCGCCGCCTTCCGCATACCCAACCTCCTCCGCGATCTCTTTGCCGAAGGGGCTCTCTCCACCGCCTTCGTCACCACCTTCTCTCAAAAACTGGCCAAAGAGGGAAAAGCATCCGCCTTCCGCCTCGCCAGCAACGTCAACACTCTCCTCTTTATCGCCCTCCTGCTCATCGTCACTGCTGGGATCATCTTCGCCGATCCCCTCGTCCGACTCCTCAATCCAGGATTCGCCGCCGTCCCCGGAAAAATCGCTCTGACCGTCGAACTCACCCGAATTCTTTTTCCCTTCATCCTCTTTCTCTCCCTCGCCGCCGTCTATATGGGTCTGCTCAACAGCCTCCACCACTTCGGTCTCCCCGCCTTCGCCTCCGCCGCTTTTAACTTCGTCTCCATCACTGTCGGCCTTCTTCTCGCTTGGATCTTCGATCCCACTTTCGGTCAACGCTCCGTCTACGGCTTTGCCATCGGCGTCCTGGTCGGCGGACTCGCCCAATGGCTCGTCATGGTTCCACGCGCCATCTCCCTCGGCTACCAACCCCGTTGGCTCCTCGTCTGGAACGATCCTGGCCTCAAACAGGTACTTCGACTTCTCGGCCCCGCTTCCATCGGAGCCGCCGCTGTCCAAGTCAACGTCATGATCAACGGCTACTTCGCCTCCTACCTCGCCGATGGCTCCGTCACCTGCCTCAACAACGCCTTCCGTCTGATTCAACTTCCCATCGGCCTCTTTGGCGTCGCCGTCGCCACCGTCACCCTTCCTCATCTCGCTCGCCACGCCGCGATGGGGGATCCACTTGCCGTGCGCGACCGCCTCCTCGTCGGGATACGCCAAACTCTCTTTCTCACGCTCCCCGCCGCCATTGGCCTCTTCCTTCTGGCCGATCCCATCACCGCCTCCATCTTTCAGTACGGTCGCTTTAGCGCTGAAAACACCTCCCTTACCGCCCTCGCCCTCCGCGGGTACTCCCTCGGACTCGTCTCCTACGCCTGCATGAAAGTTGTCGCCCCTGCTTTTTCAACCATCGATCGACCAGGTATCCCACTTCGAGTCAGCCTGACTGGAATTTTCCTCAACCTTATCTTCAACTACCTCCTCATTCGCGTCTACCACCTCGGAATCCTTGGCTTAACCCTCACCACCGCCTCGGTTGCCACCCTCAACATTCTCCAACTCACTTGGGCCGCCCACCGCCATGTCGGTAGCTTCCGTGAGATAGCTTTTCTTCAAGGCATCGGCAAAATTCTACTCTGTTGCCTTATCTTTTCTGGAGTTTTACTCACTGGCATGCACTTCATCCATCCCCTCAGCGGACCCATCCCCGTCCGCCTCGGCGGAACGATCGCCCTCGTCATCTTGGGAGGTGCCGCCTACTTCCTCACCGCCAAACTCCTGAAGCTTCCCGACCTCGGCCTCCTCCTCCGCCCAAAAAAAACCTAACGGCCTTGTCACTCACTCATTTATCTCCTCCTTAATCCCTTCACCCCTCACCCCTTAACCCCCCTTTCAGCTATACCCATAAACGATTAAAACCATTAACCACCCACCCAAAAACCCACAACCCCATAACCACAAAAACCAAAAAAAAAAAAAAACCCAACCACAAAACAAAAAAAACCAAAAAAAACCAACCACAAAA
>JBGSBI010000014.1:0-21256 GCA_041730685.1 Aliarcobacter sp. | reverse complement strand
CCCCCCTTTCAGCTCTCCCCTTAACCTCTTAATCCCTTTCCCCACCACCCCTCACCCCTCGCCCCTTAACCCCTTAATCCCTTAATCCCTTTCCCCACCACCCCTTAACCCCTAAATCCCTCTTCCGATCACCCCTTAATCCCTTTCGTCGCCTCGCCCCCTAGGATTCTTTCTGCTACAAATCTATGCACTGCGCCCGTAGCTCAGGGGACTAGAGCAGCGGATTTCTAATCCGCGGGTCGGTGGTTCGAATCCACCCGGGCGCGAACCCAAACCTCAAACGCTTGCATTCCCAAACTCCAAGGCGCGTCTGCGTCCCGCAAGCGCGGGAGCGGTCTCTCCGAGAACGCCTGCTCTCAATTTTGTACAACCAATCGCTCAGCTAGGCGGCCTCGGAGATGCCGCCTCTACCTGGGCTTCCAACTACAAATAATTAAAAATTAAACATCCAAAATCAAACATCCCTGCCCCCCTTCGCATCCTTGGCGTGAGTAAACTCCCTAGCCCCCTCACCCGCCCTCGTCCCTGTCGCAAAACATCCTTGAATTAAATAACCCCCAGTCGGAGCGTCCCAGTCAATCATCTCCCCGGCCAAGAAAACTCCAGGACACCGCTTCAGCATTAATGAATCATCCAACTCACTCCAGCTCACCCCACCCGCCGACGATATCGCCTCCGCTAACGGCCGCGGCCCCTTTAACTTCACCACACACCCCTTCACTACCCTCGCCAACTGCTCAGCTGATTTTACCAAACCGGCCCCATCTTGGTTTCCTAAAATTGCCATCGCCGCCTCCCCCAACCTCCAACGTGCACGAGCCTCCCCCAAATAATTCTCCTGACAGCTCCCCAACTTCTTCACCAACTGCTCCACCTTATGGGTCGGCTTAAAATCAATCACGATCTCTGGATCCTTCATTCCTCGCAAGGTGGGCCCGAGCTGATAAATCGCCCCACCCTCCAGTCCATAACGCGTCACCATCAGTTCCCCGCTGGCCACCGTCTCCCCCGCCCGAATCGTTATGTTTTTTAACGGCTTTCCTTCCGCTTCCGCCAAAACAGCATCGGCCCACCCCACCTCCCATCCACAGTTCGACGACACCAGCGGAGCCACCGCAATTCCCATTTTCTCAAAAACCGAAACCCATCCGCCATCCGAACCTGTCTCCGGCCACGTGCCTCCACCCAGCGCCATCACTACCGCATCCGCTTCACAAACTTTCTCCTCTCCACCCACCAGAAATTCCACCTGCCAGCCCACACCCGCTCGCAATCCAGTCCAGCGGTGGCCCATGGCAAACTCCACCCCCGTGGCCCGTAACCGCTGTACCCACCGCCTCAGTAACGGTGCCGCCTTCATCTCCTTGGGATAAACCCGACCAGTCGTCGCCACAAAAGTTTCTACCCCAAGCTCCTTCGCCCAATCCCTCAACGCCTCAGAATTAAAATCATCCAAAAGCGAATTCCATAACGCACCCGCATCCTTCCCACCGCTGTAACGTGAAACAAAACGTTCTCTGACCTCCGTATGCGTAAGATTTAATCCCCCTCGGCCCGCCACTAAAAATTTTCGCCCTACCGAAGCCTTGCCATCGTACACCGTAACCTTCGCCCCGCCCGCCACCGCCACCTCGGCCGCGCGTAAACCTGCTGGACCCCCACCAAGAACCGTAATTCGTTTAATACCGAATTCAAACAGAGCCCCCCGCTCCTGTAACGCACCTTTGCACTTCCTCTCTCCCCTTCAATCTACCCTGAGCACCTCTACCCCAACCCACCTTAAAGCCACAAAACCTAGGTAGGGCGGTCTCCCCGAGAACGCCTGTGCTCAATTCTGTATGATCTATCGCCCAATTAGTCGGCCTCGGAGATGCCGCCTCTACCTAAACTTCCAAGTGAAAATAATTAAAAATTAAACATCCGCGCGTAAGCGCGTCCCGCGAATGCGGGGCAAAATCAAACATCCGCTCGTAAGCGTGTCCCGCAACTGCGGGGCGCAGCTTTCGCCGCCTCCCTAATCAGTACGTCCAACCAAACAGTTTCCACCCGTCATTCGGCCGACTCGAACCATCGGGCGAATCCATCATATTATTACTATAGGTTGGTGCCACCCCGCGTTCCTGAATCACCTGCTGGTAGACCGGCTTATTCGGGCTCGCAGGATTCACCGAATCCCAGCCCTTGTTCGCCATCACCACAAACATTCCTACGTCTGGACTATTATCCTCAGGCTGAATTCCTCGGATCTGCTCCTCTTCCGGATTCGCCACCGCGTTTTCCACCTTATCTTGATCCTCCCCCTTCGTACTTGTCTTCCCCCCAGAATTCACACTTCGGGCTCCTGCCAGCGGACTTTTCTTCGCCGGCACCGCTTTTACCGCACCGCCCGCCGTCGCATCATTGGTTTGAGCCTGAACCACCCCTAATAAAGGAGTGCTCCATGCCACAAAAATCCATACCCATCTCATGTTGCTAGTCTAACTGCCATTTTTTATCGGTCAAACCCAGCTCCGCGGGGTTCCCTCGACAATCGAACTCCTTTTGGCACGCTCCCCCCGTGCGTCTTCTTGCCCTCGACCCGTCCCTCCGAGCCACCGGATACGCTATCCTCGAAGGTACCGCCGATAAACCTATCGTCGTCGCTTCAGGTACCATCCAAAATCCACCCTCTCGACCCGCCCCCGCCTGCCTTCTCGAAATCCACGACCGCCTCCAAGAGCTGATCGAGCGCCACGCTCCCCAAGAACTCGCCATCGAATTAATCATCTATGTGCAAAACACCCGCACCGCCATCGTGCTCGGAGGCGCCCGCGGCGTTGCCCTTCTCGTTGCCGCCCGGGCAGGCCTCGTCGTCCACGAGTACCCACCCAAACTCGTTAAAAAAGCAGCCACAGGAAAAGGAGGCGCCCGCAAAGAGCAGGTCACCTTTATGACCCGCGCCCTCTTCGGTCTTCTCCATAATCCAAAACCCGATGAAGCCGATGCCCTCGCCGTCGGTCTCACCCACCTCCGCCGTACAGCCTTCTCCGCCCGAACCGTTCCGGCAGTCTCCTAAGATGATCTCCTTCCTTGAAGGCACCCTCGCCGAATCTTGGCCCACTCGCGCCGTGATTAACTGCCAAGGCATCGGCTACGAACTGCTCATTCCTGTCACCACCTTCGATCATCTTCCTCTGCTTGGAGAAAAAGTTCGCCTCCTCACCCACCTCGTGGTCCGCGAAGATGCTCATACCCTCTACGGATTTTTCACTTCAGGAGAACGAGATCTCTTTCGCCTCCTCCTTCATCATGTTTCAGGCGTCGGCCCCAAAACCGCCCTCTCCATTCTCGCTGGCACCACCCCCCAAGCCGTCCGCGACGCCGTTGCCTCGGGAGATACCTCCTCCTTAGCCAAACTCAAGGGCCTAGGAAAAAAAACCGCCGAACGCATCGTCCTCGAACTCCGCGACAAACTCCCCGCCCTCGATTCCCTCGCGGGTGGAACTTCTCCAGGTCGTGCCAACGCCACCCCCAACATCTCCGGCCATGCCCAAGACGCCCTCCTTGCCCTCCTCGCACTCGGCTACAAGGGAACCGAAGCCCAAAAAGCCCTCGCAGGCCTCGATTCCACGCTCCCTCCAGGCGATCTCGTCCGCGAAGCCCTCCGCCGCCTCGGTTAACCCTCGGTGCCAGACACGTGTCAGACACGTGCCTGACGCCTTTCCATCGAAAAGGTTCGACTCCTCTCCAGCTTTTCAATACGATGTCTCGCTCGATCTAGTCATTAACCCAAACCAAAGGAACAATCATCATGCCCCTCGATAACGCCGAACGTACTCTTCACCTCACCCCTTCCGCTACTCTCGCTATCGATGCCCGTGCCAAAAGCATGCGAGCCGAGGGCCTCGACGTGGTTAACTTTAGCGCCGGCGAACCCGATTTCGATACCCCTGAACATATCAAAGCCGCCGCCATGGGCTCCCTCGACGCCGGCTTTACAAAATATACCCCCGCCGCAGGTATCCCCGAACTCCGCTCCGCAATTGCTGAAAAATTAAAGGCCGACAACAACCTCTCCTACGAACCGTCCCAAGTCATCGTCACCTGCGGCGCTAAACACGCCTGCTTTAACGCGATCCTCGCCACCATCAACCAAGGCGATGAAGTCCTCATCCCTGCCCCCTATTGGCTCAGCTACCCAGAAATGGTCCGTGTCGCTGGCGGCGAACCTGTCATCGTCCCCACCAAAGCCGAAAATGGCTACAAACTTACCCCTGAACTCTTTCGCGAATACATGAGCCCCATGACCAAAATGGTCATCATCAATTCCCCAGGAAATCCTACCGGCTCCGTCTACTCCGAAAATGAACTCGCCGCCTTGGCCGAAGTCGCCCTCGACGAGGAAATCTACATTCTCTCGGACGAAATTTACGAAAAACTCGTTTATGATAATGTTAAACACTCCTCCATCGCCTCCTTTAGTAAGGAAGTTTACGACCTAACCCTCACCGTCAATGGCTTCAGCAAACCCTACGCCATGACCGGTTGGCGCCTCGGCTACGTTGCCGCCCCCACCGCTCTCGCGAAGGTGATCGAATCCATCCAGAGCCACACCACCTCCCATCCCACCTCCTTTGCTCAAAAAGGCGCCCTCGCCGCCTACCGTGGCCCCCAAGATTGCGTCACCGAAATGGTCGCCGAGTACGATAAACGTCGTCGTCGCTTCTGTGACCTCCTCGGACTCATCCCCAAACTCTCCTTCGTCAAACCCCAAGGAGCCTTCTACCTCCTGCTCGATATCTCACGCACCGGACTCAACTCCGCCGAGTTCGCGGAAAAGCTCCTAGAAAAAGAACGCGTGGCCGTCGTCCCAGGCAAGGCTTTCGGAGACGATTCCACCGTCCGCGTCTCCTACGCAACTTCCATCGATCAGATCGAAGAAGGCGCCCGCCGCCTGGCCAAGTTCTGTAAATAACCCTCCGCCACGCGGCTATTCCTGGGGCAGATCACTCCCACTTGCACTCCCCGTGCACTGGTTCTAAAGTTATAAATTCATGAATCTCCTATTCCTTCTCACCTTCATCGGGACGATGGCCCTCTCCCTTTGGGCCGCGGCCCGCGTCAAAATCGCCTACGCCAAAGCTAGCCAAGTTCCCGTCTCCTCAGGCTTCACTGGAGCCGAGGCCGCCGCCCGCATCCTCGATGCCGCTGGAATTCGCGATGTCGAAATCGTCGAACAAGACGGATTTCTCGGAGATCACTACGACCCCATGCATCGTCGACTCGTTCTCTCTACCCAAAACTTCCAAGGCCAATCCGCCGCTGCCCTCGGCGTCGCCGCCCACGAATGCGGTCACGCTATCCAACACAAAATTGCCTACGCCCCTCTCCAGTGGCGCATGGCCTCCGTCGGTGCCACCACCTTCGCCAGCCAAATCGTCACCTGGCTCCCCCTCTTCGGCCTCTTCTCTGGCTTCGGAGGTTTCCGCTCCCACACCTACCTCGTCATCATGGCCGTCGGTTGGGGCACCATCATGCTCTTTAATCTCATTACTCTCCCCGTCGAGTTCGACGCCTCCCGCCGTGCCCTCCAAATTTTGCCCAAAATGAAATTCATCGCTCCAGGCACCGAACTCCAGTCAGTCGACAATGTCCTGCGCGCCGCCGCCTGGACCTACGTCGCCGCCTTCATCACCTCTCTACTCTATCTACTCTGGCACCTTCTTCCCCTTCTCGCAGGTCGTCGCAACAACTAAAATTCTAGATCTAGCCTCCTCCAAGGAGTTTTAACCCAACATCTTGTGTTATTCTCTCAATTCCTCTTGCTATTTCGCAAACCGCTTCTTACTTGTATCTCAAGGGCGCATAACCCACCCATGAAATCATCCCCCCTCATCACACTTTTTCTTTTCCTCACCAGCGCCATCGTCACCCAAGCCTCCTCCACCGCACCAGTTTCCGAAACCTACTCCCACCCCCTCCTCAACCAGATTTATGAAATGCACTCCCTCGCCGAATCAGGCAACGAGGATGCCACTCGCCGCTTAGTCGCCTGGCTCGAAGAACTTACCGCCGAACAACCAGAAAACGGCATCCTCCTCGTCTACCTCGGCAGTGCCTACACTCTTGCTAGTCGCGATGCCTTCATCGGACCAGGAAAACTCCGCTACCTCATGTCAGGCCGCGATTGCATGGATCGGGCCGTCGCCCTCCGCCCCGAAGACCCCAACGTCCGCTTCATCCGCGGAATCAATAACTACCACCTGCCCACCCTGTTCAATCGCCGAAGCATCGCCCGCGACGACTTCCGCAAGCTAGTCGATCAACTCAGCCAAAATCCCAAATGCCTCGACCCCCTTACCTCCCAAGCCATCTACTACTACGCTGGCCTCTGCTTTGCCCAACTCGAAGAAGAAAAAAATGCCCGCAACTCCTGGCAAAAAGGCCTCGACCTAAAAATTTCTGGCCCACTCACCGCTAAAATTACTCAGGAACTAGATCAACTGACCCCTACGGCTGCCGGCAAGTGACCCGCCCCCCCGGGCAACCCTACCTCTCCGCCCCGCGGATTCGGCGGCGTGTCCGCACCCTCGCCAGCTCCATCCGCAAAAGCTACCGCAATCGCCCCCTCACCATCGTCGCCCTCCTCAAAGGTAGCGTCTTCTTTGTCGTCGATCTTCTCCGCCACCTCCCCATCGATACCGAAGTCGAATTTTGGAACGTCTCCAGCTACCAAGGCACCCAATCGACAGGAAAGATCCGTGGACTCAACCACTGCCGAGGAAACTTTCGCGGTCGCGACGTCCTGCTGATCGACGATATCCTCGATTCTGGCCTCACCCTCGATCGCACCCGTGCTCACGCCAAAAAACTCGGCGCACGCTCCGTCCAAATCTGCGTTCTCCTCAGCAAAAAAAGGAAACGCGTCCGCCCCGTCCGAGCTCGCTGGGTCGGCTTTGTCATTAAGGACGAATTCGTTGTCGGCTACGGTCTCGACCTCGATCAACGTTACCGCGCCCTCCCCTCCATCCGCACCCTCCCCTCCACCTCTTAATTCTTCAACTCGGTAGGGCACATCTCCCCACGCTCTAACCTTCCTATCCCAGGGCGCGTCTGCGTCTCTACCCCGATCCACTCGGGGTTTCTCACCTTAGCACCCAAAAACTCAGGTAGGGCGGTCTCTCCGAGAACGCGTGCGCTCAACCTCCAACTTTGTTCGCCCAACTAGGCGGCCTCGGAGATGCCGCCTCTACCTAAGCTACCAAGTACAAATAATTAAAAATTAAACATCCGCGCGTAAGCGCGTCTCTACCCCGACCGGCGTCGGGGCCGCAACCGCGGGGCGAAATCAAAAATTCTCTCCCCTGCCGCCCCTCCCTATTCCGCAATATCTTCGTTCCACAACTCCGGTTTCGCCTGAATAAAATCTCCCATCATCTTCACCAACTCAGGCTGATCCAGAATCACCACCTCCACCCCGTGCGACCTTAAAAATTCAGGTGCCCCAGGGAAATTCACCGCCTCCCCCACCACCACCCGCGGAATTTTAAACTGCACAATCGTCCCCGAGCACATGTAACAAGGGCAGAGAGTCGAATAGATCACCGTATCTAAATAACTTTTTTGCCTCCCCGCATTCATTAAACAGTCCATCTCCCCATGCAAAATCGCACTCCCTTTTTGCACTCGTTGATTGTGCCCCCGTCCCACCAACTTATCCCCTCGCACCAAGATCGACCCAATCGGAATCCCACCTTCCGCCAATCCCTTCCTCGCTTCCGCCTCCGCCTCCTTTATCCATCTCAAATCTTCTTTGGTTGTACTCATGGTTTATGCCTTGGCCGTTGATTCTCGCACCACTAACTCCCCTTTCACAATCTCTGGCTTCATCTCTCCCTTTCCCTCTCGCACCTTCTGCCACAGAGAAAAACCAACCTTTCCCAAACTCGGAAAACAAACCGTCGTCATCGGCACTGGCCCATAACACGCTAACGCCCCGTCCCCCACCCCCGTCACACTCACCTCCCCACCCACCGAGACTCCTGCCGCCAAAAGAGCCCGACTCGCCCCTGCCGCAATCGCATCATTCACACAAACCACCGCCGTCGGTCGCTCTTTTTTTCCAAGCATCTTCTTCATCTCCGCTTCCCCTCCCTCCGCTTCCAATCCCACCATCTGAGCTCCGCCCAACATCACCATTCCGCGAGCCGCCACGCCCTCCTCCATCCCCCGTAAATGCTCTGCCGAGCTCCGTGCCGCAGGATGCCCACCTAAATACGCCACCTTCCGATGCCCCAAATCATGAAGATGATCCAAAACTAAATTCGCCGCCCCAACCATATCTCGCACCACCCAGCTCACCTTGCCCTTCCCCCCATCCACATCCGCAGGATATCGTTTGAAGAAAATCAGCGGGAGCCCAGCCCGACCCACCACTTCCAGTACCGCCGATCGATGCTCCGTGCTAATCCGTGGTAAAAAGAAAATCGCCTCGGCCCCCCTTCCCATCATCGCCCGTACCTGCTCCGCCTCCTCTTTCCCACTTCGCGCAACTCCCACCAACAGCGCGATCCCCGCTTCCTGCGCTGCCTCGGCTAAACTTCCCGAAACCATCGCCCCCTCCTCCGAGGCTAAATCAGGCAGGAGCAACCCGACCAACCCACTCTGCTTCACTCGCAAACTGCGCGCCGCCTCATTCGGCCAATACCCCCGTTTTGCTGCCTCCGCTAAAACCCGCGCCTTCGTCGCCACCCCAATATCCGGCGCATCCCTCAATGCCTTAGATACGGCCATCACCGAGAGCCCCAATCCCTCCGCCAAATCGCGTAAACGTACCCTCACACCGCTTCGGGATCCTCCCCCAAAATCGTCAAAAACTCCTCCGCGCTCTTCGCTGCTAACAATTTCGCCCTCACCTCATCGTGCCGCAACAACCGCGCCATCGCCCCAACCAAAGCCAAATACTCCGTCACCATCCGCCGAGGTGTCCCGATCACAAAAATAAAATGAATTGTCTCCCCACTCGTTTCAAAATTCACCCCGCTCACACTCCGTCCCACTGCCAGAACCAGCCGCTTCACATGATCCGTCCGTGCATGAGGAAAGGCCACCCCATTACCCAAGGTCGTCGGCTCCACCCGCTCACGCGCCAGCAACTCATCGTAAAATCCCTTAAAGTTAATCATGCTGGAATCATTTTCCAAAAGACTGGCCACCTCATGAATCGCGGCCGTCCTCTTTGTCTCCTTCAACTCCAGAAGAAGCAAGCCCGGCTGTAAAAGTTCACCCAGCTTCATCGTCCTAGCCCTCCTGCCGTACCGCTCCACCCCAACTTGCGCCGTGCTAACCCATAAAAACCAAAACCCGTGGGATGAACCAGCCGAATCACTTGGCTGGCCACCGTTACCCGCAGACTTTTACCCCTGGTTAATTGCCCCATTTTTACCCCGTCAAATCGCAAAACCGCCGCTACTTCCCCCTCGCCTAAACTCAACTCCACCCCCTCCTGCTCCCCCACCACCACCGGCCTCTGCGCCATGGCATGCGCACACACTGGAGTGAGTAACATTACCCGCGCCCGCGGACTGACCAACGGCCCGCCTGCCGAAAGCGAGTAGGCCGTCGATCCCGTCGGACTCGCCACCAACAACCCATCCGCATGGTACTCCGTTAAAAATTCCTTACCCACCGTCACCCGCACTCTCACCATCTGTCGCCCCGACGCCGGCGCCACCGATACCTCATTCAGACTGCACCACGCACCTTTCCTTCCACTCAACTTTGCCAAAAGTACCGAACGGGAGCTCAGACCATACCGCCCACTCAAAATTCTTGGTAAAATCTCCCGAATCTCGTCCACCTTGATCGAAGTCAAAAATCCCAGCGAGCCCAGATTAATTCCCAACAGCGGAACTCCAGAGCCCATTGTCGCTTGCGCCGCATGCAACATCGTCCCATCTCCACCCCCCACCACCACCGCATCCGTCCCCCTCCGGACCGCCTTGGCTAAACCAGCCTCCGTCACCCACCTCGCCTTCACCCCCGACTCTCGAAAAATCAATTTCAAAACCTGCGCCACTCCCAAACCCCCACGCGTACCTCGACGCAAACAAACCACCACCCTTCGCATCCGCTTTACCCGAGAAGGTCCGCCCTGTGCCATGAAGTAACATTCACCGAAAAGCCTTTACCCTCAAGATGATTCCCACTCTTGCGCCAGCGCTCTCCTCAAGTATTGTCAAAGACACATGGCAAGATTCCGTCTCAATCATCAATTGCCCCGACCCCAAGGGCTTTACTCGCCTGACCACGAACACGATGCCTGTGGCGTCGGTGTCGTCGCCGATATCCAAGGCCGTCGCTCACGCACCATTCTCGACCGCGCTCTGGGCTGCGTCTGCCAACTTGCCCATCGGGGCGCCCTCGATGCCGATGCCAAATCAGGGGACGGCGCCGGTGTTCTAACCCAAATTCCTTCTAAACTTTTTCGGCGCGAAATCGAAAAACTCGGCCATCGCCTCTACCAAGACAACGATCTCGGGGTGGGCTTCTTCTTTCTTCCCGCCAAAGACACCTACGCCCAAGCCCACATCCGCCGCATCGCGGAAGAAGTCATCACTCGCCGCGGCCTCCTCTCCTTCGGTTGGCGCGTTGTCCCGATTAACCCTCGCATCCTCGGAGAAAAAGCCGCTGCCTCCGCCCCACGCATCGAACAGCTTCTCGTCGCCCGACCCGACGCAAAAAAACTTTCCGACGATGCCTTTGAACTTTCCCTCTTTCTGGCCCGCAACGAAATCGAGCACCGCTGCGCTGCCGATCGTACCCCTCCCTTCTATATTCCCTCCTTCAGCTCCCGCCTTCTCGTTTACAAGGGCATGCTCACGGGCACTCAACTCAAAAGCTTCTACCTCGACCTCCAAGATCCCGCTTACGAAACCGCTCTGGCCGTTTTCCATCAACGCTACAGCACCAACACCTTCCCTACTTGGCCCCTCGCCCACCCCTTCCGGATGGTCGCCCACAACGGCGAAATTAATACGGTTCGCGGCAACCGTTACTGGGTCCATGCCCGCGAAGCCGATCTCTCTCACCCAGGTCTCGACCCCGCCGATCTCCCCCTCCTCCACCCCATTATCCAGCCCGGCGGAAGCGACTCCTCCAGCCTTGATAACGCCTTCGAACTTCTTTCCATCTCAGGCCGCGGCCCTCTCCATGCCATGCTCATGCTCGTCCCTTCCGCCTTTCACTCCGAGGATGGCCTCTCCCCAGAAGTCCGCGCCTTCTACGAATATCATGAGTGCCTCAACGAACCTTGGGATGGTCCCGCCGCCCTCGCTTTTAGCGACGGGCGAATCGTCGCCGCTTGCCTAGACCGCAACGGCCTGCGCCCAGCCCGCTACAAAATCACTAAAGATGGCCTCTTCGTTATGGGCTCCGAAGTCGGCATTGGCGATATCCCAGAAAAATCTGTCATCGAGAAAGGTCGCCTCGCTCCTGGCGAAATGATCGCCGTCGATACCGTAGCCAAAAAACTTCTCCGCAACGCCGATATCAAAAACTTTGCCGCTTCCACCCAACCCTACGCCCAGTGGATTCAAGCAGGTCTCCGCTCGCTCCCCACTCTGCCACCCACCCTCCCCGCCGTGCCTACCACTCTCCAATCGACTCTCCTCTCTTTCGGCTATTCCGATGAGGAACTCAAAGTCGTTCTTCTACCCATGTTCAAAAACTCCGAAGAACCTACCGGCTCCATGGGCGACGATGCCGCCCTTGCCGTCTTCTCTCGTCGGCCTCGCCTCTTTTATCACTACTTCCGCCAACTTTTCGCCCAGGTCACCAATCCTCCCATCGATCCCATCCGAGAAAAGTTAGTCATGTCCACCTCAGTCTACCTTGGCACCCGCCCCAATTGGCTCACCGATGGCCCCGATCACGTTCGCCTCCTGCAACTCTCCTCCCCTGTTCTGACTCCTGCAGAACTTTCTCACGTTCTCACCAGCAAAGAACCTCATCTCCGCTCTCGCACTCTTTCCGTCCTTTTCCCTGTCTCAGGCGGGCCCAGCGCCTTCCAAAAACGTCTGCGCGAGATCAGCGAAGAAGCCGCCACCGCCGTCCAGGAAGGGGTCACCATTCTCTGCCTCTCCGATCGTGGAACCGATGCCACCCAGTCCGCACTCCCCATGCTCCTCGCCATCTCCTCTGTCCACCACAGCCTGATTCGTGCAGGACTGCGGATGCGTATCTCCCTCATCGCCGATACCGCCGATGCGCGGGACGTCCACCACTTTGCTTGTCTCATCGCCTTCGGTGCCTCCGCCATCTGCCCTTACCTTGTCTGGGAGCTCGCCGCTCGCTGGCACGCAGACGGTTCTCTCCCCGATCTCGATCCCGCAAAAATCCTCGCCGCCTATCGCAACGCTCTCGACAAGGGACTTCTTAAAATTATGTCGAAGATGGGAATCTGCATGCTCACCAGTTACCACGGCAGCCAACTCTTTGAAGCCGTCGGTCTCGGACCCGATCTCATCCGCGATCATCTTCCTGGCACTCCCTCGCAAATCGGGGGCCTCACCGTGGCTGAACTCGCCACAGAAACCATTCGCCGCCACACCGAAGGCTACACCGCCGCCGCCTCCGTCACCGATCGCTTGCCCGACGCGGGACTCTATCGTTGGCGCCGAGACGGGGAAGTTCACGCCATCACCCCGCCTGCCATTCAAGCCCTCCAAGCTTTTGTCGGACTCAAAGGGGCCGACCAGAAAAACCAGCCCGCCCAGTACACCGCCTACGTCGATGCTCTCGCCAAAAATACCCCCATTACCATTCGCCATCTCCTTCGCCTGAAAAAAGGTCGCTCCGCCATTCCCTTAGATGAGGTCGAGCCGATCGAAGAGATCCGGCGCCGCTTCACCACCGCTGGCATGTCTCTCGGCGCCCTTTCCCCCGAGGCTCATGAAGCACTGGCTATCGCCATGAACCGTATTGGAGGGAAATCCAACTCAGGTGAAGGGGGCGAAGACCGGACTCGTTTTGCCACCATGGAAAATGGCGACTCGAAAAACAGCAGAATCAAGCAGGTCGCCTCCGCCCGCTTCGGGGTCACTGCTGAATATCTCGCTAGCGCCACCGAGTTGGAAATTAAGATTGCCCAAGGCGCTAAACCAGGCGAGGGCGGACAACTTCCTGGTCATAAAGTCTCCCCGCTCATCGCCACCCTCCGCCGCTCGACACCGGGCGTCACTCTCATCTCTCCCCCTCCCCATCACGATATTTATAGCATCGAAGATCTCGCTCAACTTATTTACGACCTCAAACAGGTCAATCCTCGCGCCAAGATTTGCGTCAAGCTGGTCGCTGAGGCTGGCGTCGGCACCATCGCCGCCGGCGTGGCCAAAGCCCACGCCGACGTCGTTCTCATCGCTGGCCACGACGGCGGCACAGGCGCATCGCCTTGGTCTTCTATCAAGCATTGCGGTTCACCGTGGGAAATCGGCTTGGCCGAAACCCAACAAGTTCTATTGCTCAATGGTCTGCGCAACCGCATCACCCTTCGAACCGATGGCGGGGTGCGCACAGGGCAAGATATTATCATCGCCTCGCTGCTCGGTGCAGAGGAATTTAATTTCGGCACCACCGCTCTGATTGCTCTCGGTTGCGTCTACGTTCGCCAGTGCCACTTGAACAACTGCCCCACCGGCGTCGCCACCCAAGACGATAAGTTTCGTGCCAAGTTCCGCGGCATGCCCAATGCCGTCGTCGACTTCTTTAATGCCTTAGCCCAAGAGGTCCGCGAAATTCTCGCCTCGCTCGGAGCACGGAAATTAGACGAGATCATTGGTCATCCCGAAATGTTGGAAACTTTTGTTCCCGCCGATCATCCCAAAGCCGCCTTAGTCGACCTCCGTCCGCTCCTCACCGTTCCCGATATCGATTCCTTGGCCCCACGGCATCACACTTGGGAGCGAAACGATAAATTGGAAGACCAACCGATCGACGCCCGCATTCTCCAAGACGCCAAAGATGCCTTAGCCAAAAAGAGGAAGGCGAAACTCTCCTACAAAGTGAATAACGCTCATCGTTCCATCGGTGCTGGTCTCAGTGGCGAGATCGCCTACCGCTACGGAGACGAAGGCCTAGCGGATGGTAGCATCACCCTTAAGTTTGACGGTTCCAGTGGACAATCTTTCGGCGTGTTCCTCGTCAATGGAGTCAAGATGACCCTGCAGGGTGAAGCCAACGATTACGTCGGTAAATCGATGTCGGGCGGGGAAATCATTTTAATTCCTGCCAAAGCCGCGACCTTCGATCCCTCCCTCAACACCATTTGTGGCAACACCTGCTTGTATGGAGCCACTGGCGGAAAACTCTTTGCCTACGGGCAAGCTGGCGAACGATTTGCTGTCCGCAACAGCGGAGCCACCGCTGTCGTTGAGGGTGTCGGCGATCACGGTTGCGAGTACATGACCCGCGGCACCATCGTTGTCCTTGGTCCGACAGGCAAAAATTTCGGCGCAGGCATGTCGGGAGGACTCGCCTATGTACTCGACGAAGACGGTGGGTTTCAGAAGCGCTATAACCCGGGCATGGTCAACTTGGAGCGAATCTCGGGCGCTGAAGACGGAAAAGTTTTGCAGGCGATTATTTACCAGCACCTCGAAGCCACCGAAAGCAAGAAGGCCAAAGAAATCCTCGCGCAATGGGAAACCTACTCCAAGAAGTTCTGGAAAGTCATCCCGCACCCCCCTGTATCGATCCTACCCCCAGGCCAACCTCAGGCACTTCCCGTAGCAGCTAAGGCTTAGCCCCCTTTTTTCTCTCCATCCATCCCCCTCTTTTGCTAAGGTAGGTGATGCTTCGAACATTTCTTTGCGGCAAGATTCACCGAGCCACGGTGACCGATGGATCTCCTGACTACGAGGGTAGCTTAGGGGTCTCTCTCGACTTGATTGAGGCCGCAGGCCTTCGGGTAGGTGAAAAGATCCTCGTGGGGGTAATCAATACTGGGGCACGATTCGAAACCTATCTGATTCCAGCCCCTGCGGGCAAAGGCGCGATTGTTCTAAATGGCGCCACAGCTCATCTCGGAAAAAGAGGGGATCTACTCACGATCATGGCCTTTGCCCAGCTCACGCCCGATGAAATTAAAACTCACCGCGCCAAAGCAGTTCTTCTTGGTCCTAACAACAAAATCGAGAAAATCTCCGAAATCCCTGCTGGAAATCATTAATCCCTAATTACTTCTGTGGGGTCAGAGGTATTATTAAATTAGGGAGCTTTTACGCATCTAAATCCGAGGTGTGAAGTTCCCGTACTAATTTCCCCCTTACTCCTCGTCCCCAAAATATAGCGGGCGCAAAACTGGTCAGAGCAAAGAAACGAGCCACCTCGATGCACTCTCTTTTTTGCCTCAGGTTCCTCCATATCGAGCCCATCTTTCGGCCCCTTAGGATCACGCACCACGCCACGCTTGGCATCTGCCTCATAGCTGTTCGCTCGGTACCAGTCTGAACACCACTCCCACACATTCCCCGATAAATCATACAACCCGTACGGGTTCGGTGGATATTCTTTCACAGGAGCAACCCCTTTCCACCCGTCCTGCCCCGTATCAGAGCTCGGAAAATTTCCCTGCCAAGTGTTCGCCATCCACTTTCCACCTGGCCGAAACTCGTTCCCCCAAGGATACGTCTGCCCCTCCTTCCCACCCCGAGACGCCCGCTCCCACTCCGCCTCAGTCGGCAACCTCTTCCCTGCCCACTTGGCATATGCTTCCGCATCCTCATAGGCCACATGCACAACAGGAAATTTCCCCTTCCCACTTAGATCACTCTTCGGTCCCAAAGGATGATTCCAACAAGCCCCAGGCACATAACTCCACCAAGCTGTGAAATCATTTAAAGCCACAGGATGATCGGGTGCCTTAAAACAGACCGACCCCGCCACCAGCATCTCCTCGGAAGCACCTGGGAAATCCTCCGCCTTAGGTTTCCGCTCCGCCACCGTCACATAACCGCTCGCCTGAATAAATTTTTGAAACTGATCATTCGTTACCTCAGTCTCATCCATCCAAAACCCGCTCAGCTCCACCTCGTGCGATGGCTGAGAATCAGTAAAACCACTCCGCAATAAACTGCAGGTCGGTTTCTTGGGATCGCTAGCCGCCAAAGCTTGTTGACAGGCCGACTCTCCAGGTCCGCCCATAAAAAACCTCCCACCCGGAATCCAAACCATCCCCTCAGGTTTTTCATCCGTCGGAGCCTTCACTCGGATCGGGCGTTGACAGCCCACCCCTAAAACAAGCAACCCAAGCAAAGGCCATAATAGTCTACAATTCACTCTTCCATCCTTCCTCGAAACCGTGGTCAGCTCCAGCAGACAATTCCTAGACTCGCCATTTTTCCATCTCTGGATTACTCTTTCCCTCCTATCGGACGCTTAGCTTAGTGGTAGAGCGCCTGCTTCACACGCAGGAGGTCACTGGTTCAATCCCAGTAGCGTCCAGACCTAGACCAAACCTTGGTCCAACATCGCTTCGGCCACTTTGCGGAAGCCTGCAATATTTGCCCCATCCACATAGCTGACAAAACCCCTCTTCTCCCCGTGGTGCACACATTGACGATGAATTGCCGTCATAATCTCCGCCAACCGCTTCTCCACCTCCTCCCGAGTCCAAGAAAGACGTAGACTGTTCTGCGACATCTCTAAGCCACTGACCGCTACCCCGCCTGCATTGGCCGCTTTGCCTGGCCCAAAAAGAATCTTCTTTTCGAGAAAGATTTTCACCGCTTCTGGCGTGCTCGGCATGTTGGCCCCTTCGGCCACACACTGGCATCCATTCTTCAAAAGGGTCTTAGCATCCTCTCCCGTGATTTCATTTTGAGTCGCACAAGGCAAGGCCACATCACACTTCACCCCCCAAGGTCTTTTCCCCAAAAAATATTCGCAACGAAACTTCTTGGCGTACTCCTCAATCCGCCCCCGTTTCTCCCCCTTCAACTCCTTCAGATAGGCTAACTTGTCCGCATCCACTCCCTCCGAATCATAGATCGAACCATCCGAATCAGAAAAAGTCACCACCTTGGCTCCCATCAGCATCGCCTTCTCGGCCGCATACTGCGCCACATTCCCCGATCCAGAAATCGCAATCACCTTGCCCGTCAGACTCCCCCCCGCATGCCGAAACATCTCCTCCACAAAATAGACCAGTCCATACCCCGTTGCCTCCGACCGAATCCTACTCCCTCCCCAATTAATCCCCTTCCCCGTCAACACCCCAGTAAACTCGTTTTTTAACTTCTTATATTGCCCAAAGAGAAAACCCACTTCCCTCGCACCCACCCCAATATCCCCCGCTGGGACATCCGTGTTTGGCCCAATATGCCGATACAACTCATTCATGAATGATTGGCAAAAACGCATTACCTCCTCATCACTCTTTCCTTTCGGGTCAAAATCTGAACCCCCTTTGCCTCCACCCATCGGCAAGGTCGTTAACGCATTCTTGAAAACCTGCTCAAAGGCTAGAAACTTTAATGTCCCCATCGTTACGCTAGGGTGAAACCTCAATCCACCCTTGTACGGACCAATCGCACTGTTCATCTCCACCCGATACCCCCGATTCACCTGCACCTCCCCCTGACGATCCATCCATACAACCCGAAAAGTGATCACCCTTTCCGGTTCCACCATTCGCTCCAGAATTCTCGCGCTCAGATACTTAGGATGCTCCGCGATATAGGGTGCAACCGAGTGCACCACCTCCTCCACCGCCTGGTGAAACTCTGCTTCCGATGGATGCCGAGCCACAACCGTCTTTAAAAACTCACTTGGATTTAATTTCATTCCCACAACCTCTGTTCCCCAGCGAGCTGGATGTCGATGCCTTTATTTAAGTATAAGAAGCTCCTATTTTCTCTTATCGATAACTAATCTTAAATAAGCCGTCAAATCTACTAACCTCTAATTGGTAGAGCTTTACATTAGTCACCTGAATTGTTGATCAGGCATTAAGTGTTAAAGCAAATTGTGTAACCTAATTCCACCGCCTCTACCCCTGCCCAATCCGCACGCCACCCTTCGATCCTACGGATTTTGTAATACCCGTAACCGTAACAATCTGGTCGCCACATCCATCGGCACACTCGCCGACCTCCTCTCCAGCACCTCTCCCCCAATCGTTACCGATCCAACAGCACTCACATTCACCCCCGTAGAGTTCCAACTCAACGGATTCCCCAAATCAGAACTTGTTTCCGCTGTCACCTCTACCTTGGGATCAGTCGTCCGCACCTGATAGTTCAACACAAGTCGCTGATTTTCCACCACCATTTGCGGAAAGATCGCAGACTTCCCCACCGATCCTTGGGCCCGACTCCATCCCAAGGCATATTCCACCAGCGCCCCCCACCCATCCCCGTCGACATCGCTTGTCGCCGACTCCCCTGGATAAGACGTCGCCAACGAAGGCACGTTCACTGTAGCCACCGACAAAGTCATACTCGTGGGATGACTAAGCACCGCATTTAACCCAGCTGAAATGTAGTTCACCCCACTGATCGGGGTGTTGACAAAAGTCAGCCAAGAAACATCAGAGGGCGACCACGATCTGTCCGGATTCCCCACCACCACCGTATAGCTGCCGTTGTCGCTGGCCAAAAGTGGATTCAAAACAAGAGTCGCACCTGTTTTTCCCACCAGATTCACCCCGTCTTTCTTCCACTGATAGGTCGTCCCAGGGGCACTGTGATTTGTCACAGGTGCGGTCAGAGTCAGACTGGATCCCCCAGACTTGCTGATTGTGGGGGAAAATACCTCCGTCCCACCCGCCAGTTTTCGATCCCACTGCTTAACGAAAAATCGCGCCGTCAGATCTGCGACTGTAGGAATTGCATCAACCGATGCATAGGCTCCCGAACTGGTGTCAAACTGGTGACCATAACCATTGAGCAAATGAAGCTCCGATGGCACCCCCACCGCGATGAGTTGGTTGTAGAGATCCGTGGAACCAGAGGTGGCGATGGAACCGACCTGATCGGTATTCCCGTCATACGTTCCGTGAATCATGATACAAGGCAGGTCGGATGAGTTTACTGTATAAGCTCGAAAACTGGTCTCAGGACCTCCAAAGAGAACGGCGGAGGCCACTATGCCACTTCGGTTGTAGACGGCAGTGGCATCGGAAGTGACCGAGGAAGCCGGCGTAGTGGTGGACATCGGATCCGAAGTGGAAAGCCCTCCTTGGTCCCCACTTTCCCTAACTGCGAGCCAAGCGGCAATTCGTCCGCCCGCCGATCCTCCTGCAATAAAGATTGCGTTCGGATCCCACCCATAAGTTCCAGCATTGGCTCGGACAAACTTTACCGCCTCCAAAGCGTCGGCGGCCGCATCCCGCAGAGCCGGGAGCTGGGTGGCATCAGTGGTTCGGTCGGCCGTCGCCCGCAGACGGTAGTCGATGGCGAGGGCTTGAAATCCGCGCGCAGCCAACTCGCGCCCTAGGCTGACGATGTAGGACTGCGTCCGGTCAGCTGACGAGGCGTTATACCCTCCACCGTGAATCAAGATAACAACAGGTTGGGCAACGGTAGGGGTGCTCGTCCGCCGATACAGATCGAAAGCAAGATTGGTAGGGACCCCTTTGTAGTCACTCACAGTCCGATATTGAATTCCGGAGATAGTGGTGACGGGGTAACGAGAGGTCAGATAATCGGAAGGTTGTGGCTGAGTGACGGTGAGAGTTTGGCTGACATCCGCAGCCGAGTAGTAATCGATATTGCCAGCCTGAATGGCCGTGAGGACGGCAGTTCCTACCTTTTTTAAAATCACATAGTTCCCAGAAATTTGTGCAATAGAAGGATCAGATGAGACATAAGTGACGGCCAGCCCCGAACTGGCCGACGCACCTAGCGGCAGCGGCTCGTCTCCCAAAAGCGCACGTCCGAAAGATGAAAAAGTAATCGTTTGTGAAGTCTTGGGCATATCCTCTACCTTTCCAGTCAGGGCAAAGTCCCACGTGCCCGCTGGAGCATTGGCCACAATCCGACCACTCCCGCTCGTGCCGGTTCCACCGAAGCCAACCAAACGAAAATATCCTACTTTTCCCGCCGTAAGAATGATGGGGCTTGTAGAGATTGCGTTACTCACGAGTGAAGTGATATCAGTGTTCGTAACCACTCCTGAATTCGTGGGGTTCGTCACGTCAAAGGGCCCGTAACTGCGCAAGGGGTTGGGATCGAAGGCCGAATTCGTATTCGTTTCCGCATAGAGAAGGGACCATTTCCTAGGCCCGGATGCACTGACCTGCAGGATCAACCGAGAAATTCCAGCGATTGTGACTTTTTTTCCAGTGTCTGCCTTGATCTCAAAAGAAAAATAGTCGTTGTTGGTCGTGCCGTTGGGTCCAGGACCTGACCCGCTCCCTGTCCAATTAGCCCCACCCCACGCGATAGGATCAGAAGAAAATATATTCGGCGAAAGCCCTGAAGCCATGGCGAAAGCCTTCGGGCCCACAACCCCGAGTGCATTCATGCTGGAGTTTACCGTGTTGGTTATCGAGTTCGTCGGCAGATCCCAACCGATCAGAATATCTTGCGCACGGGAAGAATTCCCGAAAATGCCAAGGATTGCCAAGCAGTACGCCAAGACACACCCCTTTTGAGAAGTAAAAACCTTCATCACATAAACATTAGCATAATTTGTCTATATTTCTATAGGGAGCTTATCGTATAAAGCGGAGCGATAAGAGGTTACCAATAGATCCGCCCTACCTAGTGGCTACCCCTAAAACCCGCCTGCACCACTTTCCCCACCCCCACATTTCGACATTATGCATAAAGCCATAATGTTCCTTCCGCTCCTCCACCCCTGCTACTCGCGACTCATCACCTCAGGGCGCGTCTGCGTCTCTACCCCGACCAGCGTCGGGGCCGCAAGCGCGGGAGCGGTCTCTCCGAGAACGCCTGCGATAGAAACTCAAAACCGTCCACCGTCCACCGGTAGCGCCCCGACCAGAGTTTAGGTTTTGTTCCTTTCATCAAGGCGGCCTCGGAGATGTCGCCCCTACCTAAACTGCCAACTACAAATAATTAAAAATTAAACATCCGCGCGAGAGCGCGTCCCGCAACTGCGGGGCAAAATCAAACATCCCCGATCTCCTTTCCGTCCTTAGCGTGAGCAATTCCTTCCCCAATCAAAAATTCAGCATCAAAAATCAAACATCCGCATGTAAGCGCGTCCCGCAAGCGCCGAATGCAGGACATAGCAGAACCCTACTTCGTGATCG
>JBGSBI010000013.1:0-42448 GCA_041730685.1 Aliarcobacter sp. | reverse complement strand
GTCGTCGAGGGCGTGCGTCTGCAAGCGGCCCAACAGCCTGCCCTGCCTCTGTATCCATTTCATCATCTTAACGTCGCGGCAGGCTTGGTTTCGGTGGACCTGATGGCCGGATCGGTGGCGGTGGGCATCGGCGGGCCGTCGATCACCGCAACGCCAGGTGATGTAAGCCTCAGCGGCCGCCGGGCCGAACTGGCTGAGTTGCAGACCGTGCTCCGAAAGGAAAAGCTCGAGCCAGTTCCAAGAGTTCAAGTAGTGGGAAATCGTCAAATGACTTGCAGGCCAATTTTCTATATGATATCTAACCCAGCCATGGTGCTCGTAAAGTTTTTCCTGTTCGTGGACGCTCAGCTCGGCCGCCTCGGCCAGCGCCTTAGCTCGGTGCAGTTGGGAGTCAGTTTGCCAATGGGTAGTTTTTCCCTTCCAAATCCCGTCCGCTTTATATCGGATCGAGTAGGTCTTCTGGCCCGCTCGTTTATATATCGAGGCCATGAAACAAACGTAGCATACGCTTTGTTCGCCTAGCAAGAAAAACATACGCAATGAATACGCATACTCATACTGACGAAAGTAGCCAAGATTGGAGGTTCAAATCCTCTCGGGCGCAACGAAGCTATGACATTCCCAAGAATGTGGAGATGCTTTTTTGGGATGAGTGAAAGCGGTTTACGGGGTAGGCCTGTATTTGTATTACGGTCTGAGATAGGATTTTGGCTACAAACATGGGATTTCGTTTTTATCGTGGAATCACTCTTTTGCCTGGATTGTGGCTTGGGTGCTTGCGCACCTAGCACTATCTAGGTGAGTAGTTAAGATTTGGCTTCGCGCCACCAAGCAAGGAAGGCGAGGACGGCCCAAAGGGATCGGCGATGGTCGGCTTGACCAGAAAGATGTTCGTGGGTCATTCGCTGCACGGCGATGGGATCCATCACGCCAGTGGAAGCCACGAGGGAGGTATCGGTGAGATCTTGCGCCCAGCCTTTGAGATCCTGCTGGAGCCAAGAGGCGACGGGCATAGCGAAGCCGGCTTTCTTACGTCGAAGAATCGACTCTGGGAGATCGTTTTTGAGGGCTTCCCGCAAGATGAGTTTGGTTTGACGGCCGCGCATTTTGTAGTCGGTACGCAAACCGAAGGCGTGGGTAACGAGATCGGGGTCGAGGAAGGGAACTCGCACTTCGAGGGAGTGGGCCATACTGGCGCGATCTACTTTCATGAGGACGCATTCTTGTAGGTAGAGTTTGGTGCAAAGATAAAAGATGCGTTCGAGTCCACCTGAGAGACCACTACGACGAACGAGTCGGGTGACATCTTCAAAGGGGTTATGGCGTTGGAGTTCGTTGCGGACATCCGGGGAGAGTAGATCGTTGCGTTCGGTATTGCCGCAAGCGCCCATCCAGAGCAGGAAGCGGATTTCGGGAGGCAGACCGAGTCCTTTGAGAAGCTGAGCGAGAATAAAGGGCACACTCTTATAGTTATGCGAGACGGGTAGGCGTTGGAGGATATGGTTAATGGCGTCTCGGATACCGATGGGAAGAAAGGAGAGGCGTTCGACAAGAAGGTGAGCCTGAAAGCTGGGATACCCTGCGAAAAGTTCATCCCCGCCGTCTCCACCAAGCACGGTTTTGACTCGACCGGCTGCGAGGCGAGCGAGAAACCAGCTGGGAACTAGGGAGGCATCACCAAGAGGTTCATCGAGTCCTTTGTAGATTTTTGGTAAGGCGCCTACGACATCCCCTGCGGTGAGGGTTTGGTGATGATGTTGCGTGCCAACTTTGCGGGCGACTTCTTCGGCGAAAGGGAGTTCGTTGTAGGAGGCCTCCTGGAAGCCGATGGAGAAGGAGTGGAGCTTGCGACCCGCGAGAGGAGCGGCGAGGGCGGCTACGGCACTTGAGTCGATGCCACCGCTGAGAAGAATACCGACATCTACGTCGCTACGGAGCTGGTAGCGGACAGCTTCGCGGAGGAGGTCGTGGGTAGTTTTAGCGGATTCATCAAAAGTTCCTGCTCCGACAGGATTGTCCTCAATGGGCAGATCCCAGAAATATTCGGTACGGCGACCTGCGGGTGACCAGGTGACCAGTTGGCCGGGCTCGAGCTTGCGCACCCCGGCGTAGGCGGTTGATGGCGCGGGGATATAGCCGAAGGCGAGATACTTGTTAACGGAGGATGGATCGAGGCCGGGCCGAAAATCGGGGTAACGGAGAAGTGAACGAAGTTCGGAAGCGAAGAGAAGTTCGCCGCGGTGGTTGGCGTAGTAGAGTGGCTTGATGCCCAGGGGATCGCGAGCGAGGACGAGGCGTTTCTCGCGTGAGTCCCAGATGGCGAAGGCAAACATGCCGTTGAGTCTAGGCAGACAGTCGGCCCCGTCTTCAGCCCAGGCTTGGAGGAGGACTTCCGTATCCGACTGGGTGCGGAAGGTGGCTCCGCGGGCTTCGAGATCGCGGCGGAGTTCGATGTAGTTATAGATCTCCCCATTAAAAACGATGTGCCAGCGTCCATCGGCGGAAGACATGGGCTGGGCTCCGCCGGCGAGATCGAGGATGCTGAGGCGGCGGTGGCCGAGGCGGACGGCGGGATCAGCGTAGGCGCCCTCGGCGTCGGGCCCTCGATGAAGGAGGGCGTTGGTCATAGCGAAGAGGGCCGCCTCCGGTTTAGCGGGGTGGTGTCGGTTGGTGGTAAATCCAGCAATGCCGCACATAGGATAGGATGATTGATGGAAAGAAGGAGTGATTCAAGGCTCGAGCTTGGATCGATAGAAAACTTTTGGCAGGATCGGGAAATGGAAAATCGGCCCCAATGGAAGGAACGACTCCTGCTTTTGGTTCTAGCGGTGGCGGTGGCATTTCCATTTTTGGGATCATTTGGATTACTGGAACCTGATGAGGGGAGATTCGCACAGATTGGGCGGGAGATGGCGGCGAGCGGGGATTTTCTGATTCCTCGGCTCAATGGGATTGAGCAATTTTACAAGCCACCGCTTGTCTACTGGATTAGTGCGGTGGGGATGCGACTTTTTGGGGTTTCGGAGTGGACTGCGCGGTTACCTTCGGCCTTGGCCTTTGTGGGAATTATCTGGCTGGTGGGTTGGATGGGTTGGCGGGTGGGAGGGCGGAAGGTGGGGTGGATGGCGGCTTTGATTTTTGCATCGATGGTGGAACCGTATGCGCTGGGGCGTCAGATCACGTTGGATATGAGCCTGACGTTTTGGGTGACGGCGGCGATGGCTTGTTTGGTGGAGGTAGGGTTGGGTGCGAGGTGGAGGGGGTGGGGTTATCTATTTTTCTTTTGTATGGGGATGGGATTTTTGGCTAAAGGTCCAATGGCTTGGGTGGTTCCGCTATCGGCGGCATGGATATGGGGGTGGGCAGATAAAAGGAGTGGACAGAAACTGACTCTTCCGTGGAAAAGCGGGATGGCGCTGACTTTTGGGGTGGCGCTGAGTTGGTTTGTGGTGGTCTGCCTGAAGTATCCTGAGTTGTGGAAATATTTTCTGGGGTATGAGTTGGTGGAGCGTTTTGCCAGCACCACGCATGGGCGTTCGAAACCGTGGTGGTTTTTCCTGCCGATTTTGGCGATTGGAACGGTGCCGTGGACGGGATTTTTGCTCGGATTGGGGAACGCGACATGGGAAAAAATAAAGGAGAACTCTTTGACATCTGTACAGTGGGCGCTGGGAGGTGCGATCGTTATTCCGTTTGTGGTGGTGAGTTGTAGTGGATCGAAATTGCTGACGTATATTTTACCGATCTACCCGGCGCTGGCGTTAGCCTTGGCGATGGGGTTGAGAAGGGGGTTGGGCGGGGGTTGGAAAAAGTTGGGCTGGGGGATGGCTTTAACTCTTTTGAGTTTGTTGGGGCCTGGACTCTGGTCGGTTCGACATTTTTGGATTGAGGCGACGGAGGTTGTTCCGTCTGCGATGTACTTAGGTGGGGCGACAGGTCTTGCGGTGATTTTAATTTTTGGGTGGTGGATAAAAGTTAGGAAAGGGGATGTGTTGGTGAAAGTGGGTTGGGTAGCAGGAGTAGCGTTGCTGCTGTGGCATGGGGCGAGTGGGGAGATGGAGAGGATCAATGATTTGCTGGGGAGACAGGCGAGTGTGCGTTCTTTGGCTCGGTTGGTGGAGAAGCGGATGCCGGCGCGGCTTTTTATTTATCGAGCAAGGGCGTCGGGGTTTATTTTTAGGTTAGATCGTAACGTCTGGATTAATCGGCGGGATGCAGATGTGGTGGTGGAGTCATCAGAAGAGGCCAAGGGGAGATTGTTTGAGAAGCCGGATGAACTGCGCAAGGGATTGGGGGCAGGGGAGAGGGTGGAGGGAATTACTTTGCGAGAGATTTTTCGTGAGGAGTTTAATGCCACGCAGTGGGAGATTTTGGGGCGGGCGGGGGAATTTTATCTCGTCCGATCTTTGGGTTTAGGGAACTGATCGTTTTCCGGGTACGAAGGGTTTGCCTGTACGCAGGGCGTGGGCAATTTCAATGGCTAAATATGGGGATGGGGGGCGGAGAAGGAGATTTTGCCAGTTTGGCGGTTTCGGTTGAGGCCAGGGAGAGAGGAACGCAAGGAGTTGGGACTCGGTGTGGGCGCTGCCCCAAGCCCATTGGGATGGGGAAGGGCAGAGGCCAGCGGCGAATGCGTTTCTTTCAATATAATGGGCTACTTTTAGAAATCCGCGTCCTCGAGCGACTTCGTGAGCTCGGTAGCGGTTTTGGTAAACGGCGCCGTTGCCGATGGTGTCGTGTCGCCAGCGCCAATATCGGGCCTGATTGGAGGTAAACATTTTCATCATTTTGGAGAGGTTGCGTGTCTCCTTGATCGAAACAAGCAGGTGCCAGTGGTTGGGCATTAAGCAGTAGCAAAGGAGAGAGATGGAGTATCGGGTGATGGCCTCATGCAGGATCTGTTCGCAAATCGAGTAGTCAAAGTCGTCTGCGAAGATTTTTTCTTGTCGCGAACCACGATTACAGATGTGGAGCAGGGTGCCAGGGTTGAATCTGCGTATAGGTCGTCCCATACGTGATTAAACTTGAGATATCGGGAAAAGTTGCGGTGATTTTTTCGATTGGTGCCTGACACGTGTCAGACACGTGTCTGGCACGGGGATTAGGGGAGGTGGGAAGGAAAGAGGAGTTGGCGAGTGGGTGGCGAGCTGGTAAAAAGCAGTATGGATAAACTAAATTTGAATAAATGGATTGCTTTAAAAGATAGAGAAGGAGCTTTTACCTTGGTGGAATTGCTGGTGGTGATTTCGATCATTGGAATGCTGGCGGGGCTAATGTCGGTGGCGATTCCCAAGGCGATGGAGAGTGGTAAGAAAGCTAAAGCGAAGGGGGAGTTGACGGCGATTGTTGCAGCAGTGAAAGCGTACAAGCAGGAGTATGGACGTTGGCCAGGTAACAATACGCCCAGTGATCAGAAGTTTGAGGGTGACGACTCAAAATATCTGCTGGCTGCACTTAGCGGAACAAATAACACCTTAGTGGAGAATCCTAAATCGGTGCGTTTTCTCGAAGGTGCTGAAACGGATGGGACGATGAAGGATCCTTGGAAAACACAGTACTTCATACTAGTGGATACGGATGATTCTAATTCGATGACTTACAATACCAAAACGATTGGGATTTCGGTATTAGCGGTTAGTTTTGGCAAAGATCAAAAACAAGATGCCACTCCTGGTTCAGGGGATGATGTCTTTAGCACAGATTTGAAGTAGCCAAAGGGCAGGGAAGAGTGGCCGATTCTTCCGGAACCTATCGGAATCGGTCTCGATGTGGATAAAATACGGGGTTTTCCTCGACTCGAACCGCTAACTTTTGTTCTATTCAACTTATGAATATTCAACAGCTCACCGCACTCCTTCTGACTTCCTTGGTGATCACAACATCCCTTTCTAGGGCAGACAGCGTGCCCGAGGCCTCGGCGCAAGACACGAAAAAGATGGTGCAAAATAACTTTGTCGAGACAGCTCAAAAAGGGGTGAAGTTGAGTGGATATGTTGATGCAGGCTATAGTTATAACTTCACTGGTTCGGGAAATAATTCGATGGTTTCGACGAGATACGCCACAGATACAGCTCAACGGGGCGACTTTAACCTTTATGCAGTAAAACTGGCTTTAGAGAAGTCGATGACGTCGGAAAACAGAGCGCAAGCTGGATTTCGGACTGACGTGATGATCGGAGAGGATGCTTCCTATTTCATTAATCGGAGTCCAAACGCTGGCTATAATACGAACAACAACTCGAATAGCCTCTTTTTAGAGCAAGCCTATGTTTCGATCCGTGCTCCAGTGGGTAATGGGTGGGATTTCAAGGTAGGCAAGTTTGTCTCCACGCTGGGTTATGAGGTGATGGAGCGTCCTGCGAATATGAACACAACTTTCGGGATTTTGTTTAATGTGATGCCCCTTTACTACACGGGGGTTCTGTCTTCGTACAAATTTGATGATTATCTTGATGGGAAACTTGGGGTGGTCAACGGGTCGAATAGTGACAACAACACTACCCTGAACCCGAATGCAGGGGACGGGGTGGCCCTGTTAGCCTCCCTCGATGTGACGGCTCCCGGGGGAAATGCGAACTGGAGTAATAATTTTCAGTACAGCACGGGATATGACAACAACACATCGACCGGATCAACGAACAGCAGTCTGACATCCACCAGCCAACCTGCTCGCTCCAACAACGGAAATATTTCCGCTTACATGCTTGTTTATAATTCTTGGGGAAATTGGGCGCCGAAATTTGCCGAGGATAAGCTCCTATTCGCTTTTAATACGGTCTTTGGAAATCTCAGTGGATCAGCTCAAAGTGGTCCGGCCAACATCAATACCCATTGGTACGGTGCGGGAGCCTATGCAAAGTACCAGTTTAACGATTGGTTTAGCCTCTGTAGTCGTGGTGAGTACTTAGGAAGTAATAATGATGGAGTAATCGGCTACGTTGGGGCGAGCACGACTCACAACACGCCAGAGGCAAATAATCCAACGCGGCACGTCACTGGAGTCAATCTTTGGGAGTACACTTTAACGGCAGGATTTAACGTGATCGACAATCTGCTGATTCGGGCGGAGTACCGGTTGGATTGGGGATCGAATCTTTATCAAGTGCAGAGTGGGGCGGCGCAACCCGAAGGGCAGAATGGGCCCGCCCATTATGCGGGGGCTGAAGTAGTCTACAGCTTCTAAAGGAAGCTCATTTTAAGAAACCCCGAGAGGCTTCTGCTTCTCGGGGTTTTTTGTTTTTGATGGGAAAAGAGCGAAAGTTCCCTAGGTAAAGAATATGTGTAGTCGATATTCGAGGACAAAAGGTCAGGCCAAGGTAGGTCGGCGTCGAATCGTTATTTCATCTGCTCCCCAAGGCTTGATTCGACCGACGGATCGCGCGGTGGTGTTGAGGCAGGGGGCGGAGGGGATCGAGGAGTCGACTTTGCGGTGGGGATTGGTGCCTTCTTGGGCGAAGGATGTGGCTATGGGGGTACGGTGTTTGAATGCTCGAGCGGAGACACTTTTTGAAAAACCAGCTTTCAAGGAGGGGTTTCAAAAGAGGCGTTGTCTGGTTCCGGCGGATGGTTTTTGGGAGTGGGAAAAGATCGGATCACGAAAGGTTCCATGGAAGTTTACTCGACCTGATGGGGACGAGTTTCTCATGGCTGGATTGTGGGATCGATGGATGGGAGGAGGCGAGCCTTTGGAGAGTTTCACTATCATTACAACAACTCCGAACGGATTGGTGGGGGAGGTACACAATCGCATGCCGGTGATTCTGACTGCTGAGGATGGGGCGGCCTGGCTGGAGCAAGGATCGGCTGGTTTATGTCGTCCTGTGGCCGATGAATATCTCTGTAAAGCGGGTGAACCTCCACCTGTGGTTGAGGATGCTCAAGAAGAATTTGCCCTTTAGTCTTCGATAAGAGCGAGGCTAAGGGCGGTGAGAGGTGCTTGGAGGGAGAGAGTGCGAAAATGATAAAGCGGGTCTAGGGTGGATGGGTGAGTACGAAAAAGAATCGGCTGGCGGGAGAGGTGAGTCCGTATTTATTGCAACACGCCCAAAATCCGGTGGATTGGATGCCGTGGGGGGAGGAGGTTTGGGCGAAGGCGAAAGCGGAAAACAAGCCAGTTTTTTTGAGTATAGGATATTCCACGTGTCACTGGTGCCATGTCATGGAGCGAGAATCGTTTGAAAGTGAGGCGGTTGCGGAACTGTTGAATCGTCATTTTATTCCCGTAAAAGTGGATCGAGAGGAGAGGCCGGATGTGGATCGGGTATATATGACGGCGGTGCAAGCGATGACAGGACAGGGGGGTTGGCCTTTATCAATTTGGGTGACTCCTGAGGGAAAGCCGTTTTATGGGGGGACGTACTACCCACCAGTGGGAAGTCATGGGCGACCAGGATTTACGGATGTTTGTCAGCAGATTGGTGCCGCTTGGAGGGAGCGACGGGAAGAGGTGGTGGGGTGGGCGGAGGAGTTAACTTGGAGAATTCGTGGGTTGGGGCAGGGGACGAAGGGGTCTGCGATCGAGAATGCGGAGAAGATTCTTCGGGCGGGAACGGATGAAATGGCAAGGGAGTATGATCGGAAGAACGGGGGTTTCGGCGGGGCCCCCAAGTTTCCTAGGCCGAGTCAGCCTTTATTTCTTCTGCGCAGATGGTGGGCTGAGCGAGATGAAAGATTATTGGATATGGTGCGGCATACGGGGATGGCGATGAGGTCGGGGGGAATATATGATCAGGTGGGAGAAGGATTTCATCGGTATGCGGTGGATGGGGAATGGGCGGTTCCCCATTTTGAAAAGATGTTGTACGACAATGCGCAGTTGATGGGATTGTATGCGGAGTTGGGGGTGGCCACGGGGGAAGATTGGCCTGGGGAGGTGGTGGCGGGGATTGCGAGATATTTGGAGAGGGACTTGGCGGTGGAGGGAGGGGGGGTGGCCTCAGCAGAAGATGCAGATAGTGAGGGTGCGGAGGGAAAATTTTATGTTTGGACAAAGCAGGAAGTGGCGGAGCTGACAACGGCTGAGGAGATGAAGTTGGCGGCAGATTTGTGGGGCATCACCGAGGAAGGGAACTTTATGGATCCTCATGCGCCCGTGAAGGGTTGGAATGTGCTAGCTCGAAAACGAAATCCAAGATTAGAAGAGAGGAACCGATTGGAGGATTTAAGAGGGAAGTTGGAGGAACGAAGGGCAAATCGAATTCGGCCAAGCAAGGATGACAAGGTATTAGCCTCGTGGAATTCGCTGGCGATTTCGGGTTACGCGCGGGCGGCGAGGTGGGGTGGAGGGCAGAGGTATGGCAAGAGGGCGGAAGAGATTTGGAAATTCTTGGAGAAGAATCTTGTGCGGGAGGATGGAACGCCGAGGCATCGATGGAGGAATGGGGAAGTTGATAATGCTCGGTTGTTGGAGGATTACGCGGGTATGTTGCAGGCACTGGTTGATCTGCATCAGGCCACGTGGGAGGTAGGGTATTTGCAAAAGGCGGTGGTTTTGGCGGGGCAGATGTTGGAAACCTTTGAAGACGGGAAGGGGGGTGGATTGTGGGCGAGTGTCGATGGTAATTTGATCGCTCGAATGAAGGATGATTATGACGGGGCAGAGCCGAGTGGAAATGCGGTTGCGGCCTTGGTTTTGGCGGAGTTGGGAAGATTGACGGATGAGCCGAAGTGGACGGAGGCGGCAAAGAGAATTTTGGATTGGCTGGGTGAGCGAATGCGGAGATTGCCGCAGGCGGTGCCTCATGGACTGTTGGCATTGCAACGGGTGAGTGAGGGGCAGGCACGGTTGGTGCTGGCGGGACCGAAGATGGATAGGGAAAGTTGGGCTGCGGCTATAGGAAAAGTGTATCGGCCTGATGTACTAGTGACGTGGGCGACGGACGATCACCCGAGCGAATTTGTGAGGACCCTAGCTAAGCAGGCTAACCTTGTGACCGCGTATTTATGTGAAGGCCAGTGCTGCCAACAGCCAGTGCAGAAGGTAAGTGATTTGGAAAATCTTCTACGTAAAACAATCAGAACCGCCTGAATAGATTAGTATATTTGAAAATATATTAATTTTAGATGGAGCAATAAAAGAGGCTACTACTTGGCGGTACGGAAACCGATACGGGTTGAGCCCCCAGGTTTAGAAGCTGAGCGGACAGCATCCGAATTGCTCACGGAAGCTTCGTCTAAATAATTTCCACCGATGAATAAGGGTTCGAGGGGATTTGGGGAGTCGATCCATTCGCTCAAATTACCACCGAGGTCGCGATGTTGGTATGGACCGGTGTCGTCGGGGACTGATTCGGCGGGGAGGATATGAACATAGGTGTCAGGGCTGGTACCTGCGGGCCGATGAATGCCGAGATTGATGTTGGATGCGGTGGCGTTGGTGCCCCATGGGTAGGGGAGGTTGTCCTTTCCTGAGGCGGCACGGATCCACTCGCCTTTGGAGGGGAGACGACGACCAAGCCACTTGGCGTAGGCGCAGGCGCTGGGGTAGTCGACTCCGAAAACGGGGGTATCACGAGAAATACGGATTTGGCCATTGTATTTGTCCACCTTACGGGCGCGGGTGATCATCTCATGCCAATCGTTGGGTCGGAAATCTTCAGGTTTTGTTTTGGATGCCGCGGTACCAAAAGGAAGATAGGTTTTCCAATTCTTCTCCGACTGCATGGCGGTGAGAAACTTTTCGTACTGGCCGATGGTGACCTCGTGGCGATCGAGTTCGAACTCGCGGACATGGATAGATTCTTGGCCTGAAAGATATTTACCTTTGGGCACAGGGATGGATTCGTTGCCTAGCTTCCCTGGTAGATCAGTGACGAAAGCCCAGTAAAAGACGCGTACAAAAAGAGCGAGAAAAGCGACGGCGGCAATGGATCCGATGAGTATCGTCCATTTCCTTCGGATGCGAGCCCGAATGGCTTTTTGGGTCGCTTCAATTTCTTCTTGGCGAACGTGAACGGCTTGGACTCCTGCGAGTTGACGTTCGAAGTCACGGGTTCGGCGCATGAGATCGAAGGCAGAAGTGCCTGGGTCGCGTAGAAGTTTTAGGAGGTAATCGGATTGGGGAGATTCGGGAAGAAGCGGTTCCAAGATAGAGGCGAGGTGACTGGAATTCTCATGGAGGGTAGATTCGGGGGCGCCGGGGTAAGCGGCGGGGTTGCGGAGGCGTGGGGTGCCACGGGTTGAGAGGGTGTAGTCGTAGGCGCTAAGGAGGCGGGCGGGGATCGAGGAGGATTCCATTTCCCAGAGGACAGAGCCAAGGGTAGAGGTAAGGCGAGCACAAGAGACGAGATCGGGTTTTTCTCCTGTGAGATGGAAGTGAAGAAGGGAGAAGTTGGCGACGGGTTCTAGGGCAACAAAGATGCGTTCGTCAGATGGAATAGATTCGTAAAGTGAGTAGATGGAGGCGTGATTGAGACGAGCGTAGCTGCGAATGGCTTTAGTAAAATGGGGGGATCCAGCAGGTGGGACAAGAACTTGAACATTGCGTTCAAGTTGATGGTGTCGAGCCCAGTAGAGTCGACCCAATGGATGAGGACCTGCGGGAGAGATGATGTGGTAGGGACCGAAGCTACGACCTGAGAAATTCTCCATAAGTTCAGCCATGGCCAGGGGGAGTTGTTCCTCGGTAGGAAGGCAGGGGATGGGGAAAGCTGTCGGCAGAGTACCGCGAAGGTCGAAGCGACTGATGAGTCCAACGGATATCTCGGGGTCTGCTTCGGCAAGGAGAAGAATCTCTTCAGCGCGGTTTTGATCAGCCCAGAAGATATCGGTCAAGAGAAGGGCGGCGTGGCGGTTTGAAGTGAGCGCTGTGGTGAGGGCAGCGAAATCGGAGAGGGGTTCGAGTATGGCGGTGGGAAAGAATTCGCGAAGAAGGGCGGCGAGATTCGCCGCGGCTTCTGGATCCTCTTGGGCGAGGAGAATCGTGGGCACGATTTATCTTGGGCGAGAATAGGAAATGGAGAAAGGGTGGATTTGCGGCAATGAAGAGATAAAAAGGAGCGAGAGGACGGTCAGCGTCTTGGGTGCCGTGAAAGAGCGAGGCGATGGATGGCGTAGGCTGCCCCGAATCCATTATCGATATTCACAACGGTGATTCCAGGAGCGCAGGAGTTGAGCATACCGAGAAAGGCGGTGAGTCCTTGCAGGTGGGCACCGTAGCCGACGGAAGTGGGGACAGCGATGAGTGGGTGGCGTAGGAGGCCCCCGAGGACGCTGGGCAGGGCGGCTTCCATTCCAGCCACGACAATGAGGGCGTCAACGGATTGTAGTTTAGGTAAATGGCGGAGGGTGCGATGGAGGCCAGCGACCCCGATATCATAAAAGCGCTCGGGTCGGTGGCCGAGAAACTGAAGGGTGACGAAGGCTTCTTCGGCCACGGGATGATCGGAGGTTCCGGCGGCGCAGATGGCAACGTGGAGGGAGGGGGTGAAAGTGCGGGGCTGGGGAGAGACGGCAAGGGTGAAGGTGCAGGCAGTGGAATGATATTTTCCCTTAGGAAAAAGCCGACGAAGGGGGCGGGCTTTGGCAGATTCGACGCGAGTGACGAGAACAGGCTGTTTTTCGGCATGAAGGCGGCGAGTGATTGCGGCGATTTGTGAAACGGTTTTGCCTGCGCCGTAAACAATTTCTGGGGCGCCTAGGCGTTGCTGTCGTTGCAGATCGAGCTCGGCAAATGAGCGAGGAAGAAGAGCGCGAGAGGGGCGACGGCTCGCCATAAGAATTAGGCGAGGGCGGCTTGCAAGCGGGGAAGCAGATCAGCGATGGCCAGTCTTTCCTGCTTCATGGAGTCACGATGGCGGAGGGTGACTGTACCTTTTTGGCCTGCGAGGGGACCGTCCTTGGAGCCTTCGAGGGTCTCAAAGTCGACGGTGATTCCGAAGGGTGTACCGATCTCGTCTTGGCGGCGGTAGCGGCGGCCGATGGCGCCAGCCTCATCATAAAATACAGGAAAGTGTTGGCGAAGAGTTGCGGTGATGGAGCGAGCTTTTTCGACAAGTTCCGGCTTATTTTTGAGGAGGGGAAAGATGCCCGCTTTAATCGGGGCCATGCGTGGGTGAAAGTGAAGGACAACGCGGGTTTCTTTGGCTCCTTTATCGTCGGCGACTTCTTCTTCGTCGTAGGCTTGGCAGAGGAGAGCGAGTGCAGTGCGATCGACACCTGCGCTGGGTTCCACGACGTGGGGTAAGAACTTTTCGCGGGTTTCTTCGTCGAAATATTCCAAGGGCTTGCCGCTGGCTTCCTGATGTTGTTTTAGATCATAATCGGTGCGGTAGGCAATGCCCTCCAGCTCTTCGGTGCCAAAGGGGAATTCGTAAAGGAGGTCGTAGGTTCCTTGGGAATAAAAAGCGCGGTCGGCCTCTGGGACGTCGAGGACAGTGATCTTGCTTCGAGGGATGCCGATGGACTCATACCAGGCGAGGCGGTCGGCGAGCCATTTATCAAGCCAGACTTTGCCCTCGGTGGGGCGGACGAAGAATTCTACTTCCATCTGTTCGAATTCACGAGAGCGGAAGGTGAAGTTGCGAGGATTGATCTCGTTGCGAAAGGCTTTACCAATCTGGGCGATGCCGAAGGGAAGTTTCTTGCGAGAGACTTCTAGGACATTCTTGAATTGGACGAACATGGCTTGGGCGGTTTCGGGGCGGAGGTAGGTAAGGTTACGTTCGTCTTCCACGGGGCCGACGTAAGTTTTGAACATAAGGTTGAATTGGCGAGGCTCGGTGAGCTCACCTCCGCAGGAGTTAACTAATTTGCTGGGTTTTTGGGGGCAGGGGGTAGTGGCGAGCTGATCGGCGCGAAAGCGGCTCTTACAGGTTTTGCAATCGACCATTGGATCGGTGAAGGTGGCTTCGTGTCCGCTGGCCTGCCAGACGGCACGACTCATGAGGATGGAACCGTCCATGCCGACGATATCGTCGCGGAGTTGGGTCATGGCCCGCCACCAGTCCGCTTTGAGGTTGCGTTTGAGTTCGGCGCCGAGGGGACCGTAATCCCAAGCTCCGTTGAGGCCGCCGTAGATCTCGGATGATTGAAAGATGAAGCCTCGGCGCTTGCAAAGAGCGACAATCTTTTCCATACGGTTATCGGTTTTCATATGTTTTTTTGGATTCTAGAAAAGAAGTTGTTAGCGATGATCGGAAAGGATGAACACTCCAATATTAAGTCAGATCCGGCGGAGGATACAACGCCCGACCTCGGGGTCGGCCTGGCGTTGGATGCAGAGGGTGGGGTGGATGGGGGTGGGACTATTTGTGGGGCTGGCGATTTTTGGGCGCCTGTTGGGGGTGCCTGATTCTTGGAAGAACAGGTTTGTCAGGGAGTTGTCCTTGCGCGGGTTGGAGGTGGAGACAAGGAAGCTGACGATTGATCCTTTGGGTGGGTTGGTGGCAAGGGATCTGGTGGTGTATCGGGATGCCGCACGCAAAGAAGAGCGATTGCGAATCGGTCGGGTGGAGTTGAATTTAAATTGGCTCTCATGGAGAGAGGGGGAGCCGATTTTATCGGGGGCGCGTCTTCGAGATGCTCATGTGGCTTGGCCCTTGGGGGAAGGTGTGGAGGTGGAGGCGCGAAGGGTGGAAGCGACGATTGAGTTTCGTTCTGATGAGATTCGGATCCAGCGTTTGCGTGGACAGGTGCTGGGATTTGATTTGGATTTGCAGGGTAGGGTTGGGACGGAGATGGGGAGGATGGTTCCTCCGCAAGCGATACCTTTGGCTTCGATTTGGCGAAGTTTAGAAAGGGCACTGCAGGATTTGGGAGGGCCAGCGCCAAAGATTCAAGCGGAGTTTGATTTGGAGATTGGGCGACCTGAGGAGAGTCGGGCGGAGATTCTGATGACTGCCTGTCGGAACGTGTGGAAGGGGGTGGCTTTGCGGCAGGTGGAGTTACGGGCGACGATGGCGGGAGGCGGGATTAAACTTGAGAAATTTAGGATTGGGTTGGAGAAAGGAGAAGTGGAAGTGGTGGGGTGGGCCGAACTACAAGCGGGGCGAGGCGGGGTCGAGTACACGGCGAATACGGATTTGGCCCAATGGGCGCCCGCGGCAGGTAAACTGGGACCAGCTCTGGCGGAGTTGAGAAGTCAGGGACCGCCCCAAATTACGGGAAAGATGGAGTTTGCTTGGAAGGAGTCGCCAAGTTTTCTTTGGCAGAGCCGCTTGGAATTGGGAGAATTTCGCTTAGGGCGAACGCGGTACCAGAGCTTAGTTTTCCCGTGGGTGAGCGATGGGAAACAGTGGATGGTTCAGGGGTTGAAACTGGAGGCTGGGGCGGGAGGGAGTTTGCTTGCTCACTTGGCGTTTGATGGAAAGGCGAAGGTGATAGGAACCTTGAACAGCAGTCTCGATCCGAAGGGGTTGGCTTTACTTTTTGGCCCAGGGGCGGGACCGTTTTGGAAGAGTATTGATTTTGCGACGCCACCGAAGATTGAGGCGAAGGTTACGGGGGCGAGCCTAACGGAGAATCTTTGGCGAGTGGAGGGACGATTAGAAGGGGGTGGAGTAAAATATAAGGGGGTAGAGTTAGATGAGATTATGGCGAACTTTGTTTGGGGCGGGAACCAGGTGGTGGTGACGGATTTAAAGGTCAGTTCGGGTGGGGGTCGGGGAGGTGGGGAGTTTATCTACGAACTTTCGCCTGAGAGCGTGCTTCTGAAAAATATCGTAGCGACCTTACCTGTGCAGAAGGTTGCGCCGATTTTCGGGGAAAAGTTTGTGACGAGCATGAAACCGTACATCTTTGTAGATCGCCCTACGATCACGCTGGATGGAAAAGTCGATCTGGAGGAAAAAGGGAGATCGGATATGCGGGCGACGGTGGTGAGCAAAGAGGGGATGGATTATGGGGTGGCGGGAAGGAATCTTCGCTTTACAGATTTAAATATGACGGTGGAGATTGTAGGAAAAAAAGTCCTGGTGAAGACAATTCCAAAAATGTTGGCGAGTGTTTTAGGTGGGAAGGTAGAGGTGGAGGTAGAGGTGGAGTCGAAGGGGAAGGGGAGTGAAACGCATCAGATGACGCGGGCACGAATGAAGCGGGTAGGGTTTGGTCCGCTTGTGGAAACTTATTTTGGCAACACGGGGTATGCGGGGGAAATGAGTGGCTCCTTTTTCATGGAGGGGCCTTCGAAGGATTGGCGGAACTGGGAGGGGAGCGGAAAATTAACGGTGGAGGATGGGGTTTTGCCTGGGATGGGAGCCTTCGCGCAAGCGATGAATGCTCCTGCGGAGTGGGTGGGGGCGACTGGGCAAGAGGCCGATATGGAATTTGCTTTGAAGAAGGGGAAGCTGGATGTGGGACAGTTGCAAATTACCTCGCTGATGGTGGTAACGACGGGGCGTGGAGTTTACGATATTGCCAATGATCAGTTGGAGAACTTTATCATGCGACAGAATCTGCGAGGTCCTGCGGGAGTTCCTTTTTTCTTCGTGAGCCAGATATTTCAGGTGGAGGGAAGTGGTTCTTTGAAAAACCCAGTCTGGAAAGCGCGTAACTTCGAGGAGTGAGGATGCCAGCGGACAAAAAAACGCGTTGCGGCTTACACACTTCAGTGGCGGGCGGTTTAGGGGAGATGCTGATTCGAGCGAAGGCTTTGGGTGAAGATGCGGCGCAGATCTTTGTAAAAAGCAATCGCCGCTGGGAAATGCCCGAGTTAGATGGGGAGGAGGCGGGTCAATTTCGGCAAGGAAAGAAAGCGCATGATTTGTGGATATGTTCGCACGCAGGCTATTTGATTAATGTGGCGGGGGGAGGAGAGACGAGGAAGAAGTCGATCCACGCTTTGGCGGAGGAGATTAGGCGGGCGGAGGAGTTGGGCTTGAATGCAGTGGTGGTGCACTGTGGGAGTCGTGGAGAGAGAGAGGCGGCGGAGGCGAGGCGGTCAGCTACAGAGGGTTTTCGAGAAGCCTTGAAGCGTTCGGGGACGAAGGTTGTGCGGTTAGCTTTAGAAAACTCGGCGGGGCAGGGTTCAGCCTTGGCGCGGGACTTGGCGGAGTGGGGGGAGTTGGTTTGGAGTTTGCCGACGGGGAGGCGAGCGGCTTGCTTGGATACGGCGCATGCTTTTGCGGCGGGTTATGATTTACGGACAGAGGAGGGGCGGGGGCGGTTGTTGGGAGAGATGGGGAAAGAGATCGGGCAGGAGAATTTGGTGGTGATCCATGCGAACGATTCAAAAACGGAGTGTGGCTCGGGGGTAGACCGGCACGAGCATTTGGGGAAGGGAAAGATTGGGGCGGCGGGGTTACGGGCTTTTTTGCGGGAGGAGATTTGGCGGGGAGTTCCGCGGGTGGGGGAGTTGCCGCCAGGGGATATTGAGGACAGGGAGAACTTGGGCTTTTTGCGAGGATGTTTGCCTGAGAGTTAAGTTTGTCTAAGACTTCAAAAAGATGCTACAAAACAAGTTATGAAGGCGTCTGATCTGCGGGGAATTTTGACCTACATTCCGAGTTTTCGGGATAAGCTTTTCGTGCTTTGCGTGGACAGTGCTGTTTTGGAAGACGAGAGAGCCGCGAGTTTATTTTTGGATATTTCGGTTTTGCGGAGTCTGAATATTCGGGTGGTGCTGGTGCATGGAGCGAGTGCGCGGATTAAGAAGATGGCGGCGGAAATGAAGGTGAAGCCGTCGAATTTAGATGGGTTGGGGGTGACGGATTTGGACACATTGCGGGTGGCGGAGCGAGCGGCGAATTCTTACAGTCACGACATTTTGCAGAACTTGGCGGATGCTGATCTGAAGGGAGCGGTGACGAATGCGGTCATAGCGCATCCTGCGGGTATTTTGGGTGGGGTAGATCAGTTATGGACAGGTCGGGTGGAGCGGGTGGATACGCGGTTTTTGGAGACCCTGTTGGAGAATGGCATTATTCCGGTGATCCCGCCGATGGGAGTAGATGGGGATGGGAGGACTTATCGGGTGAACTCGGATGGAGTGGCGTTAGAGGTGGCGGAAGCGTTGAAGGCGGAGAAACTGATTTTTCTGACGGGGAGTGGATCTTTGCCGATGAAGGGGAAGGAGCCGGCTCAGTTATCGGTAGAGGAGGCGACGGAGTGGTTGAAAAAGAGAAAGGGCGAGATTAGTGGAGAGATGGCTTCAAAGTTGGAGCATGGGTTACGGGCGTGTAAAGAGGGGGTGAGTCGGGCGCATATTTTGGATGGGCGGGAGGACGAGGCTTTATTGGAGGAGCTTTTTTCGAGTGAGGGGGTGGGGACGATGATTTATGCGGATGAGTACACCGAGATTCGGAAGGCGTTAAAAAAGGATGTGCGGTCGATTGTGCGGTTGATTGGAAGTTCGGTTGCGGCGGAGGAGTTGGCTCGGAGAAATCGGACGGAGGTTTCTGCGGCGATTGCGGACTACAGCGTATTTGAGATTGATGGAAATATGGTGGGTTGCGTGGCGGTGCATCCGCTTGAGGGCAAGACGGCGGAGATGGCTTGCCTCTTTGTGGCGCCAGGCCATGAGAACACCGGGATTGGTCGGAAATTAATGCTTTATGCGGAAAATCGGGCGAAGGAGTTAGGAATGAAGCGGTTGTTGGCTTTATCCACGCAGGCGTTTAATTATTTGCAGAGCAAGGGCGGTTTTGTGGAGGGGGCGGCAGAGATGTTGCCGGGGGAGAGGAAATCGACCTATGAGGCGAGCGGACGAAACTCGAAGATTCTTTGTAAAGATTTGAGTTAAGCTGGGGTTGCCTTGAAAAGGGCGAGAAGGGTGATGCCGAGGAGAACAAAGGCCATTCCAAAAATCTGAGGGAGGGCTAGTTGGCGGAGCTCATGGCGAAATGTGATACCGATGAGAATAGGGCCAGCAACTATGAGGCTATTAGTTAGACCGGAGGCGCGGGCTAGGCCGAGGTGGCTGCCAATGTAACCGAAGGAGAGAAAGACGAGTGGGGAAAGGGCAATGGTGGCGATCAGGAGGGCAGTTTGTTTTCGTTCCCACCAGAGCGTGCCGAGTGTATCGGTGAGGGTGCTGAGGATGGTGCAAACGAGGATGGCTGTCCAAGGGGAGAGGAGTAGGTTTTTCATCTCTCCAGAATAAGGGAAAGTTGGCGAACGGGAAGTAGAGTCCTACTTATCCTGGGGGCCAGGAGAGGGGGCGACCGCCGAGGAGATGGAGGTGAAGGTGGGGGATGGTTTCGCCGCCATCGGGGCCATTATTGATGACGAGGCGATAACCGGTTTTTTCGAGTTGGTACTGGCGAGCGACCCGTTGGGCGGCGACGAAAAGATGAGTGAAGAGGGGATGATCCTCAGGAGGGACGGTGCCGTGGCGGGAGTGATGTTTTTTTGGAATGATAAGAATATGGACGGGGGCTTGGGGGGCGAGATCACGGAAGGCGAGGACGTGATCATCCTCGTAGAGAATATCGGCGGGGAGTTCGCGATCGACGATCCGCTCGAAGATGGTTTTGGCCATCGGGCCAGTTACCAGATCGTGAGTTCGAGAAGGGAAGGACTGAGGGTACGGGCGCGGGCTCGGATAAAGTGAACGATGTCGTCGCTGAGGCGTTGGCATGAGGTGCGCCAGGAAGCGGAACCTGTGAGGGAGAGGACGCAGGAGCGCAGTCCTTCGAGACGAAGAACGGAGGCTAGGGAGGAGATTTTTTCATCCACAAGATTAGCGAGGTGATGATAGAAGAGGATTTCGAGGGGGGCTTCCTTGGCAAGGGCAGCGAGATTGATGGAGGGAGAGGAGGAGACGAGTTCAAAATGGCGGGCAATAGCGGGGCATCCAATACCAATGAGAGAGCGGCGAAGGATGAGTTCGAGGGTGGCACGTTCGATATTGGGGCGAGCGAAGTCGTGGCGAAGGTAGTGAAGAATGGCGCGGGCGACATCGGTGGCTAGGGGCCACTCTTCGTGTCCTGCGCGGATGGCGGCCTTCTCAAGAGAGAGAACCAGCCAAGTCTCGTTGAGACGAGTCGGGGAAGCGCCTGGGATGGCCACCAGGGGCAGGGGTTCGAGGATGGGATCTTTAGCGAGCACCTAGATTTTTTACTTCACTGACAAAGTCGCGGGCATCGCGGAATTGGCGGTAGACGGAGGCAAAGCGGACATAGGCGACATCGTCCATTTTCTTGAGGCACTCCATGATCTTTTCGCCAATGGCGGTGGTGGGGATTTCGCGACCATACTTTTGCTCGAGTTCCTCCATTACCTTATCGACGGTTTTCTCGATGAGTTCGGGGCTGACGGGTCGTTTCTCACATGCTTTTTGGAAGCCGAGAACGAGTTTACGACGATCGAAGGGCTCGTAGCGTCCATCGCGTTTGACGGCTCGAAGGTCTTCACGCTCGATCTCTTCGTAGGTGGTAAAGCGGTAGTTGCATGATAGGCATTCGCGGCGTCGGCGGACGACGGCGCCATCCTTCCATGGTCGTGAATCGATTACCTTATCTTCTTCAACATTACATTTTGGACATTTCATACTACTCCTTGTGTTGCGTTGAAACTACAAGTAGGTGGGGTGGGGTCAATTAAAATTTTTACATAAAAACTTGTTTATATGTATAAAGCAAAGTTAGGATTTTCTATCCTGAACAGAGCTCTTTTAGAGGGGGGGCGATAAATGCTGAGGAAAACGAGTCGGGGAGAAGTGTAGACAACCAGGAAGGTTGTTCTGAGAGCGGGGTGGTGAAGTTAAAGGGAGGGAGTGCGACGGCGACGGAGGAAGGCGCCGATAGTAAGTGAGACAAGAACGAGCGAACCAGTGGTGGGTTCTGGAATGACTGCGGCACTGAGCATCATAGTCCCGTTCCAGACGGAGTTTACGCCTGAGGCGAAGGTATCTGCGGTTGCGCCGCCTTCCCAGTTGTTGTCGAACTTGATTGGTTGAATGAAATTATCTGGTGCGGTGAAGAGCGTGTCGCCAGGGCGGTTTTGGGTGCCGAACCAGACTGCGTAGCTTCCGCCGTTTTTAACGGCCCAAGTATCGTTAGTGGTGGAGTCGAAAAGTTCAACGGGCGCGGTAAAGGAGAAGCCTGCCAAATCGGAACCGTTGCGAATTCGGGAGTTCTCGTTGGTGGTGTACCACTGGATGGAGTAGCCGTAGGTGGTTGAGCCTGGGGTGAGCCCTGCATTGTTTTGATTCATGCTGACGACTTTGTAGTTCCATCCCGCTCCTGCAGTGGCGGAGAGGACGGAGGCGTTGTTTGAAGGATTCAGTTTGAGTTGCTGCCCCCAACTGGAGGCGTTGGCGTAGTCGGAATAAAGGAAGATATTAAAAGAGGCCAGCCCTTCTCCTGCGGAAAGACCGTTAGCCCAGTGATCGTATTTTACATAGGAATCGGGTGAGGTGTAGGTTGCGGCGGAGGTGCCTGAATTGACGTTGTAGATGTCTTGGGCCACGACTTTTTGGTTGCCAGCAGCTTTGGAACTGCCTCGGGAAAGGGGTCCGGAAGTCAAGAATCCAGCGTTGAAATCAAAGCGGGCATAGCTCGTGACATCGGCAAAACTGGGTTGGGTGGATAGGCCAACAGCCAAAGCGATCAGTGGAACAAGCCGAGATTTTATAAACAGAATTTGCACGCGTATTTACACTTAAGCACACTATTTGCAAAAAGCAAATTATACTTGCTAAAATGTGTGACAATCTGAAGTCAGAATAAAGCAGGTAAACTTATGTCCACTAAGGGGTAAAGTGTTGTGCTTGGCTTTCCTAAGCCCAACAGAGTCGACTCAATTGACTATTTGTGATTTGCGGGGAGATCTGTGCTTTGCTGGCTGTGCCGAAGGCCCTCGGAGATGATCAGCCAGATGACAATGCCTCCGCAGAGTGCGAAGGCGGCTAAAAGAAAAATGAGGCCTAATCCTGTGTGTCCTTCGTCCATTCATCTTCTTTAGGGGAAAAGGGGGGGCGTTGTCATCTACCGATTCAGGGAACGATGGCGCCGAGGTCGCCTTGGGAAAGAGCGCGGGCTTCTTCCACGGTGATCCAGCGTTCGGTGAATTCGGGTCCCCAGGAGTCGGATGTGGCTAGCTCTCCGGTTTTACGATTACAGCCGATGAGAAGGCACACGTGGCCGTTTTTCGGATTTTTGCGAATGGAGCGGGCGGCCTTGCGTTTCGGTTCGAGAATCTTATTCCAAGCGTCGGGATCGGCTGAAGCCCTTTCTTTAAGGCGAAGCGAGAGGTCGCGATTGATTTCTTCGTCCACACACATAGCCCAGGTCAGGGGAATGCCCCGCTCAAAAAAGGACTCGAGCTTGGCGAGGTCGAGGCTGGGGGATACGGACGTGATGGAACGACCGTAGGTGGCGGCGAGGGCACGGGCGGAACTTTCCATCGCAAAGACGGAGGTTCCTCCACCGACATCGGTGCGACCGAGCAGGGCGAGGAGGTAGAGATCCGCAGGGACGCCCGCATAAAGCAGGGCCCGTGCGTAGGTAGCAGGAACGCAGAAGCCTTTGGGGCCTTGGTCGACCATGGGAATGTTTTCGACCACGATGTCTCCGTTGGGTCGGTGGATGACGTTTGCTTTCATTCGCTCTCGCATGGCGATATCGGAGATTCGTTGGGGTTTTTCTCCGAGGTCAACCGATACGGATGGTAGAACGCGAAGGGCAACATATTCGCTGGGTTTTTCGATGAGAAGAATCGCCGTGCCAGCGCAGTCCCAGCGTTCGGCCGATTCCCGAGTTTTGCCAAAGTTGCCGAACATTTGTTTTTTGGGTGGGCCGAGGAGGGAGGAGAGTTTTGCTCGGAGGAAATCGGCATCAGCCGCGATGGCTTGGGCGACTGCTTTTTCTAAAGAAGAAACGCGGACAGATCCATTTTTGAAGGGCATCCCTTGCCCAGCGGAATCCCCTTTGTTGGCGTAGACCAAAGTTAATTGATCGGGGTGGTCTTCGTTGGCTATGAGGGCGATGGATTTTGGGTTGGCTCCGAGGACTTGGATTAGGGGAGTGCAATAGGCTCGGTAGCTGGACTGATATTTTGTTTCGGATTCCACGGGGAGTTGGAGGGTGGTGGCCCACTCCTTGCCAGAGGTCTTTTCCCACGTGGTTGGAGGGAGGAGGGGAAATCCGAAATCAGGGGAGGGCGATTGAGAGAAAATCGTGGAAAGAGGGCTGAAAAGAATAACGGCGAAGGCCAAGCGAACAAAGGTCGCCGCAGAGAGACCACACTTAAGCATCTAAGCAAAGTAGGGGTCTGGAGGTGGGGTCGGCGAATGACAAATGCGGTGAGGTTTGTCAGCGGGCTCGATCTGGGGCAAAATCTGGTAATGACTCCATTGCAGGAAAAATTTATTCGCTTAAAGAAAGAGCGGGAGGCGGTGGTTTTGGCCCACAATTATCAGCCGCGGGAAATTCAGGAGGTGGCAGACTATGTAGGAGATTCGCTGGGGCTGAGTTACGAGGCGCAAAAGGCGAGGGGAAAATGCATTCTTTTTTGCGGGGTTCATTTTATGGCGGAGACAGCCAAGATTGTGAATCCGGAGAAGAAAGTTCTCATGCCCGATCTGAATGCGGGTTGTTCTTTGGCGGATTCTTGTCCCGCAGATAAACTGCGGACCTACCTTGAGGAGAATCCTGGTCTCTACGTTGTTTCCTATGTGAACTGCACGGCGGCGGTGAAAGCGCAGAGCGATGTGATCTGCACTTCGGGCAATGCGGAACGGATCGTACAGAAAGTGCCATCGGACCGAGAAATTCTTTTTTTACCCGATCGGAATTTGGGGGATTGGGTGATCGAGAGAACGGGTCGGCCGATGCGGTTATGGGATGGGGATTGTTATGTGCACATGGAGTTTACGGCGTCTTCGATTGATCGGATGAGGCAAGAACATCCTGAGGCGCTGGTGGTGGCCCATCCAGAGTGCACCAGGGCGGTGAGGGCTTTGGCGGATGAGGTGTGTTCGACCGAAAAGATGGTGGGGTACTGTCGGAATTCTTCGGTCCGTTCCTTTATTGTGGTGACAGAGGAGGGGATGCTCCATCGGTTGCGTAGGGAGATGCCGGACAAGGAGTTTTTGGCGGGGCCAACCGATCGCTGCGCTTGTGCAGAGTGCCGCTACATGAAGATGAATACATTGGAAAAGGCATTAGGTGCCTTGGAAAGCTTAGCGCCAGAGGTGAGTTTGAGTAAGGAAACGATCGAGAAGGCTCGATTACCAATTGAGAGAATGCTAGATTGGAGTCGTAACTAGTTACTAGTAAGAATTATGCGTTAATAATCCCAAGTGGTAATACGCGGGAGGATTTCGCTGGGCAGACGGGAAAATTTCGCTAGTACTTTTTACGTAATCTCATGAAAATAAACGCTTCATGGATGGTTGTTCTCTGTACCCTGATCCTGTCCTTGGCTCCGGTGGGGTGGGGTGTTGCGCAGACCCAAGAGAGTCCCGACTCGGTGGAACCACCGCTACAGATTACTTCGGATGGGGCGAATCGTTATGAGGGAGGAATTTACTACGCGAAAGACAACGTAGTGGTGACCTACGGCGGTGACCTTCTGATGGCAGATGAAGTCCATTTCAATCCCAAGAGTAAAGAGGCCACAGCCAAGGGGAACGTGCGGTTGTATATGACGGGGCAGATGTATCGAGGGGATCTGCTTACCTATAATTTCCGTACGAAGAAAATGCTCTCAGAAAAATTTCGTTTTTTAGAGGGGAAAATGATGGTGGAGGGGGATTCGATCAATACCCCCGAACTGGGTCACTATGAAATCGGAGATGGCATTTATAGCACTGACAACCGAGAAACACCCGGATGGAAAACAAAGGCATCGTCCCTCAGTATTTACCCGAACGACAAAACCATTGTGGAAAATTCGGTGGGGTACTTCGGGGATGTTCCCTTTTTCTACTTTCCATCCCTCGCTCTCTACGAAAGAGACTTGGGAGACTCTCCCGACATCTCCTTCGGTTCGGTCACACGTCTTGGAACCTATGTCATCGGCACCTACCGCTTTGCCATCACCGACAAACTCAAGGGTGGGGTGACGGTAGCCAATTATGGCCGGCGAGGCTGGGCGGGAGGTGCGGAAGCATCGTATATCACTCCAGGTAAAAACTCGGATCATCCGGTGACTGAAGTTGCCCTCCGTGGCTGGTATATTAACGATCGCGGTTACCAGATTTATGATGGAGACACCGATCGTCCAGTAGCGGCAGCTCCGCCCCGTGGCCGTTACTATTTTCCTTACAAACACAACACCACGATTCTCAAGGGGGGCAACCCAGTGGATGCAGACCGTGCCCCAGCCTTCGACACCCCCGCTTTGACTTCAAGATCCCATCTCAATGTTTTGAGTGACGCCTATGTGACCCAAGATTTCTTTCCAGAGGAATATATGCGAGATCAGCAGCCCAACACTTATCTTGATGCGATGTATCAGGATCCTAATTTCACGGTGACGGCCAACGCTCGGACCCAGATCAATAATCTATTCCAAACCCAGCAGCAGAAGCCCTCGGCTAAAATCGAATTTAAGCGCCAGTACATTCCGGGAACCTACGATGAGGAAGAATTGCTCAAGGATCCCACTGCCAATCCTGGGTTGGCCTACGAAGGGGAATCGAGTGTGGGCTACCTAGGAATGCAGTGGAATCAGATTGCCAATCAGACCGACTACACTGCAATTCGCTACGACACTTTTCATCAGCTGATTTATCCTCGGCAGTATTTCGATTGGCTAAATGTGGCGCCTCGTGCGGGAATTCGAGGAACGGTCTACACGCGAAGCAACCTGACCCAGAGTGGGGCCGTGCAGAACACGGCAAGTGGAGCGGGGTACAATGTGGGTAATAACCAGTCCCTCTCAGACACTTCACTCCTGCGATATGTATTTAATTTCGGGATTGATGCCTCGACCAAAGCCTACGCCACCTGGACCGATATTAAAAACAAGGCATGGGCCATCGACGGCATCCGCCACGTCTTCGAACCTTTTATTCAAGCGAGCTATATTCCACAGCCCAATGTTCGGCCAAACGAATTTGCTGGATTCGATAATCGAGTGAATACAACCGAATCGCAGCCGCTCAATTCCTCTCTCTACAACTCGATCGATTCGATCGACAAACTGCTGATCGTTCGACCAGGAATGATGAATCGGATGATGACGAAAAGAGACGGTGCACCGTATGAGTTGGCCAACTGGAAAATCTATACCGATTACCAGCCGATTCGGCCCGAGCTGACCAGCTTGAACTATGCCAGCGTGCAGGTTCCTGAGACAGTGCCCTCCTCTCTGCCTGAACTTTATAATGTGCTCAATGTCATGCCAGTGCCTTGGTGGACGGCAACGGTGGGGGCGACGACGGCGATAAGCAGTAATGGATTCAATTCGCTGAACCTTGGAAGCATGTGGCAGGTGATGCCAGCCCTGCAATTAGGGGGCAGCTACTCGTATTTGGAAAGCTTTTCCTATTTGGATGCTCTGAATAATCAGGTTTTGACCAATACGCAGACCAGTTTAGTCAACGCGTTGGCCAGCTATCGGCTGAATGAAAGCTGGTTGGTCAATGGGGGGGTCACTTATTCACTTAACCCTGGTCTAGTCCAAGGAGTTAACTTTGGGCTTTGCCGCGATATCGGAGCATGGATTATTGGAGTGACAGTGGGTCAAAGAAATAATCAAGGTGCGCAATCGGAAACAATCGCTTTGGCTACACTTACCTTAAAAGCGTTTCCTGAAATGCCGCTGGGTTTCAACCAAAATCCAACCAGTTCCGGAGTGGGAATCGGAGGATATCAGCAAGGGGTGGGCGGTGGATATCGTGACGCGGCATCTTCGGGTGCTTCGAACTAAGTCACTTTTCTTTACCGAGAGTTTTACAATATGAAATTATCGATTATCGGTTCGGGCTATGTTGGGTTGGTCACAGGGACATGCTTGGCGGAGGCGGGGCACACGGTGCTTTGCGTAGATAACAATCAGGCCAAAGTGAAGGAGTTGCAGGCAGGTCATATTCCTATTTACGAGCCAGGTTTAGAGGAGCTCGTTCGGCGGAATGTGCAGTTGAAGCGATTATCCTTCACTGCTTCGACCCAAGAGGCGGTGGCCAATTCGGAGGTGATCTTTATTGCTGTGCCCACTCCGCCCCAAGATGACGGATCGGTTGACCTGAGCTATGTGGAAGCGGTGGCGCGTGAAATCGCTGAGGCGCTGCCTGCTTATCGGATCATTGTCGATAAAAGCACCGTCCCAGTTAAAACAGGGGAAAAGGTAGCGGAAACGATTCGCCGATACGGACCGAAAGGAATCGAATTTGATGTGGTGAGTAATCCTGAGTTTCTTCGTGAGGGAAGTGCGGTGGCCGATTTGCAGAAACCTGATCGAATTGTCATTGGGGTGGCTTCCCAGCGTCCCGTAGCGGCGATGCGTGCGGTCTACGAACCATTCAAAGCCCCGATTATCATCACCGATTTGAATAGCGCGGAACTGATAAAGCATGCGGCCAACAGCTTTTTGGCTCTGAAGATTACTTATATCAACTTGGTCGCAGCGGTTTGTGAGGCGGGCGGGGCCGATGTGACGCAAGTCGCCGAGGGCATGGGGTCGGACGCACGAATCGGGCGGGCTTTCCTGCACGCAGGACTCGGATATGGGGGTTCCTGTTTTCCAAAGGATGTCAGTGCCTTCATTCGGATTGCAGAAGAGATGGGCGTGGATTTCGGGTTGATGCGTGAAGTAGAGAAAATCAACGCGGCAATTCCTGAGCGTTTTCTGAAAAAGATTCGGGCCTCCCTTTGGACGATGCGGGATAAAAAAATTGGGCAGTTGGGATTAGCCTTCAAAGGAAACACGGACGACGTGCGGTGTAGTGTGGCGGTCGAGCTGATTCGGCGGATGGCAGCGGAGGGTGCCATCATCCGCTGCCACGATCCCAAGGGAGGAGAGAAGGCCAAGGAGCTGCTACCGAAAAATGTGGAGATTACGCCTGATGCGCATCAAGTAGCGGAAGGAGCGGATGTGCTTATTATAGCGACAGAATGGCCTGAGTATCGTTTACTCGATTGGAGTAAGATCAAAACTTTAATGAGAACCCCAAGAATATTCGATGGCCGGAACCTGCTCAATCCTGCGGAAATGATCTCTCTTGGTTTCGAGTACACGAGCATCGGACGTTGAAACCCACCGTCACGATCGTTCTCGGTCTCCAGTGGGGAGACGAAGGGAAAGGCAAAATCCTCGATGTGATGGCGGCGGAGGCAGATTGGGTTTTGCGGGCGCAAGGGGGCAATAATGCCGGCCATACAGTTGAAATCGGTAAGGAGAAGTACGTTTTGCACCTTATTCCATCGGGAATTTTGCGCGGAAAAGTTTCCTGCCTGATTGCGGGGGGTGCGGTGGTTGATCCGACGGGGCTTGTCAAAGAAATTGAGGGACTAACTAAGAGGGGAATTCGCACCCGTGGTCGTTTGCATTTGGCTGCGCAGGCACATCTTGTTCTCCCGCATCACCGGGCGGTGGATCAGGGATTCGAAAAACGGCGGGGAAACGGAAAAATTGGCACGACAGGACGGGGGATCGGGCCAGCCTACGCGGATAAAGCGGCTCGGGTGGGACTTCGTGCGGGAGAGTTGGCCTTGCCGTCCCGCGACCTGGCTCGGCGGATACGTGAGCGGGTGGCGTTGTATAACCGCGCCTCTCGTGGGCAAGGCTGGATAAAAATCTCGGCGACCAAGACGATCCGAGAAGTGGAAGCGGCGGCTCGATTTCTTCGGCCTTACCTGGCAGATGGGGTGACCTTGGCTCACCGCGCCGTGGCTTCGGGGCAACGGATTTTAATCGAGGGTGCACAGGGAACTTTTCTGGATGTGGATCATGGTACTTATCCCTTCGTGACCAGCTCCCATTGCACTGCGGGCGGGGCCTGCACCGGGACGGGAGTGCCACCGACGGCGATTCACCGAGTGGTTGGAGTATTGAAGGCCTACACCACGCGGGTCGGAGGTGGTCCTTTTGTCACGGAAGATGGAACGCTGGGACATCTCCTTCATGGGATGGGCCGTGAGTTTGGTTCGACGACGGGTCGAGCGCGCCGTTGCGGCTGGTTCGATGCGGTTCTGGTGAGGCGGGCGGTGCAGCTCAACGGGGTGACGGAGATGGCCATGACCAATTTGGACGGTCTGGATGGATTGGAAAAAATCCCCGTATGCGTGGGCTATCGTCTCCGAGGAAAGTATTTGAAAGAGCCACCAGTTGATGCGGCTGACTGGAGTCGCTGTCGTCCCATCTATCGGAATTTCGAAGGATGGTGTGAGCCAACCACGGAAGCGCGTCACTGGAAAGAGCTTCCTCGCAAGGCACGAATATATCTTTCCGCGATCAAGGATTTGGTTGGCGCTCCCCTCGGCCTGATTTCTGTGGGAGCTGGCCGTGACCAGACCTTTCGGCATGGGTAAGAAATCTACTTCGGCAGAGATTCCCGCCCATGTCGCCATCATTATGGATGGCAATGGCCGGTGGGCGAGTCAGCACCACCTGCCTCGTCTCAGCGGACATGAGGCAGGGCGCAAATCGGTAAAAGCTGTGGCGCAAGCCGCCATCGATCATGGTGTGCGTTATTTGACTCTCTACGCCTTCTCAGTGGAAAACTGGCAGAGACCGAGGGATGAGGTGCAGGGATTGATGGGTCTTCTCCGGGGGGTGATTCGGGAGGAGCTGAACGAAATGGGGAAAGAAGGGATTCGTTTGCGAACAATTGGGAGACCGCAAGATTTACCCGAAGCCGTAAGGGAGGAACTGGAGGGCGCGATCGAAAGAACCAAAGAGAATACTCGCCTCGATCTGATTCTTGCTTTGAGTTACGGCTCCCGCGTGGAAATTACCGAGGCGATGCAAGCGATGGGGCGCGAAGTCAAGGCGGGGAAGCTAGATCCTGAGAAGATCACGGAGGAGACGATCTCGGCGAACCTCTACACGGAGGGAATTCCTGATCCCGATCTCTTGATTCGCACCAGCGGCGAAATGCGAATCAGTAATTTTATGCTTTGGCAGATTTCCTACGCAGAGATTTATGTGACGCCTGTCTTCTGGCCCGATTTCGGAAAAGATGAATTTGCGAAAGCTTTGGCGGATTATGCGGGGCGTGACCGCCGATTTGGAGGGATATAGCCATGCTGGGCTGGCGTCTTCTCTCCTCGCTCCTGCTTTGGGGCATTATTCTTACGCTGGTCACCCTGCGTTATACGACCGGAGTTTTTCTACTCATCGCCATCGTCGGATTGGCTGCCCAGAGAGAATTTTATCTTTCCCAACGGACGGCAGGGCGCACCGTCTTCTTAAAAACTGGGCTCCTGGCGGGGGCACTACTTTATGGGGCAACCTTTTTCTCGGTGGTCTCTCCCACGGGAGGGTTCCCCGATGCTTTCTCGGGCGAGGCGGTCTTAGTGCTTTTGGTAATTTTAGGGGCGCTGACGCGGAGAGTGTTCCATCCGAAAGTGGAGGGTGCGACAACTGCGATGGCCCTAACTCTTTTTGGGTTCTTTTACGTGCCGTACCTTTTGAATTATGCGACAAAGATTCTTTACTGTGTCCCTCAGGGGGGTGGGGTGGCTCTCCTAGTCTATGCGGTCGCGGTGACCAAGTTCACCGACGTTGGAGCCTATGTGGCGGGTAACCTTTTTGGGCGGACAAAACTGAGTCCAGTGATCAGTCCAAAAAAGACTTGGGAAGGACTGGTGGGTGGGGTGCTGGTGGCTCTGCTTACGAGCTTGAGCTTGATTCACTATTTTCCCCAGTCCTTGGGCATTTTAGCGGGCGTGCATGGCTGGATTTTGGGAATCGGCTTGGCGGTGGTCAGTGTGATCGGAGATCTGGGAGAGTCGGTGGTCAAACGGGATGCTCGGGTAACCGACTCGGGGCAATTTCTCCCAGGAATTGGCGGGGCCTTAGATCTAGTGGATAGCTTGCTCTTTAGTTTGCCTGTCTTTTACGGATATCTCGTTTTCACGGGCAGAATATGAAGCGGGTTATCCTTCTGGGCTCGAGTGGTTCGATCGGGGAGAGCACCTGCAAGGTTGCACGAGCGCTACCCGAGACGATGAAGCTGGTGGGTTTGGGGTTGGCCAAAAGCGGAGAGCGAGTTTTGGCTCAGGCGCGGGAGTTCGGGGTGAAGGCAGTAGCAGTTTCCGATTTAGGCGCGGCGGAGAAGGTGAAAAACGACTTACCCCAAGGAACAAAGTTTTATTCAGGATCGGAAGGTTTGACTCGAATGGTGGAAGAGACAGAGGCGGACATGGTGCTGGTGGCGGTGGTGGGGACGGCGGGGCTAGCTCCTGCCTTGGCGGCTCTGCGAACGGGAAAAGATTTGGCGGTGGCGAGTAAGGAGATTTTGGTCCTGGCGGGTTCCGCAGTTATGGGGGAAGCAAAAAAGCATCAACGCCAAGTTTTGCCTGTGGATAGTGAGCACAACGCCATTTTTCAGTGTTTGCAAGGCTCCAAGAGCCAAGAGGTTCGGAAAATCATTCTCACGGCGTCGGGCGGGCCGTTTCGAAAGAGCTCAGCGGAGGAGTTGAAGAAGGTGACGGTGGCGCAGGCGCTGAAACATCCGACCTGGTCGATGGGAAAGAAAATCACGATCGATTCCGCGACGATGTTTAATAAAGGGCTTGAAATGATCGAGGCTCACTGGCTTTTCGGGTTGCCGATGAGCCAAGTCGAGGTGGTAGTGCATCCGCAGAGTCTGGTCCACTCGTTGGTGGAGTTTGTAGACGGATCGGTACTGGCCCAACTGAGTGTGACCGACATGTGTTTTCCGATTCAGTATGCGGTGACCTATCCAAAGCGCATGCCCAGCGGGTTGCCACCCTTGGATTTAGCGAAGATTGGCTCCCTGACCTTCGAGGCCCCTGACGAGAAAAGGTTTCCTGCCTTGCGCTTAGCTCGAGAAGCGGGAGAGGTTGGGGGGACGTTGCCAGGAGTTTTTAACGCAGCTAACGAGGTGGCGGTGGAGGCTTTTCTTGAAGAAAAAATTTCTTTCCCGAGGATATGGGAGATGGTGGAAAAAGTGATGGCGGCTCACGCCAACGAGAATAAGCCTGATCTGGCAGCAATTATTGCGGCCGATCAGTGGGCTCGCGCTCAGGCCAAAACCGCCCTGCAGGGAGCCATATGAGTTTTCTTGCTTCCTTGCCTTGGTTGGAAATCTTCACGGTGGCGGGAACGATTGTTTTGGCTCTTTTTCTTTTTGGCCTGACGGTGGCGGCTCACGAGTTCGGGCATTTTTGTGCTGCTCGCAGGGCGGGATTAGTGGTGGAGAAGTTTGCTATCGGATTCGGGCCTAAGATCTATGGTAAGGTGGTGGACGGGGTGGAGTGGCAGGTGAACTTGCTCCCTCTTGGGGGATTTGTTCAGCTACCGCAGATGAGTCCTGCGGAGGGGATTGAAGGCAAATCGGAACAGGACGTCCAAGATCTGCCTCCAGCATCTCCAGGAGCGAAAATTTTTACGGCATTGGCCGGTCCAGTGGCCAGTTTGGGTTTGGGGGTGGTCTGTGCGGTGGGAGTGTGGATTTTCGGAGTGCCGACGAATATGACTTATCGGACGACGACAATTGGCTGGGTGGAGCCAGGCACCCCTGCGGCCAAAGCAGGGATTTTGCCTGGGGATGTAATTCTGGCGATTGACCAGCAGCGACCTGAGCGTTGGGCGGGTCGCCCCGGGGCGGTGGTTGAGAGCATTTTATTGGGAACGGACAAAGAGATTCTGCTCGAATTGGATCGGGGGGGCAGAGAGATCGTGACCGCGCGGATTTTACCCGAGCGAGATGCGGAGATGGAAGGTCTGAGGCGATTGGGTTTTGAGATGTATCCCGCCCAATCAGCGGTGGTGGATAAAGTTATTGTGGATGGCCCAGCTGACCGTGCGGGAATCCGAGGTGGGGACAGGATAGTGATGTTGGACGGGAAAAAATTATGGAGTCCTGCAGCGGTCAAAGCGGCGGTGGATGCGGGCCAAGCGGTGCTTGCTCTAAAGGTGGAGCGGGCTTCGGGCGGAGGGATCTCGGTGAATGTCAGGCCAGAAAAGGCGACGAATCGGAAGGATAGAATGATCGGGGTGATCTGGAAGCCGAGCGAGGTTCAGATTACCCACCCGACCCCGCAGGAGCAGGTGAGTTCGGCGGCGGGGCTGGTCTTGCGCACCTTGCGTGCGTTGGTCACGCCTGCCTCCAGCGTTGGGTTGCAACATCTGAGTGGACCGCTCGGAATCTTTGAACGGCTAGTTTCTCTTCTGCGTACTGACCCGAGGTTGGTGCTTTATTTTAGTGTGATTTTGAATGTGAATCTGGCGGTGCTCAATCTTCTGCCGATTCCGGTTCTCGATGGAGGGCACATCCTTTTTTCGATAGTGGAAGCGGTACGGAGGCGACAGCTGCAAGCCAAGACTATTGGGATGATTCAAACCTGCTTCGTCGTTCTGCTGGCTGGATTCTTTCTTTTGGTCACTTACCATGACTCGATGCGCTTAAAGAGGCGGATGGAAAAGCCTACGGAGAGCGCGGATATGCCGATTTTTCAAAAGAGGACGAAATGAAAAGCTACTGTGCCAGTGCTTATCGCTACTTAAGGCGCCCAACTCGTGAAGTGAAAGTGGGAAAGGTCGGGATTGGAGGAAGTCATCCGATTCGGGTTCAGAGTATGATTACCTCGGACACGATGGATACGGCGGCTTCGGTCAAGCAGACCCTCGAACTGGTAAAAGTGGGATGTGAGATCGTAAGGATTACGGCACCGACGATTAAGGATGCGGCTAATCTTCAGAAAATAAAAAAGGAGCTACTGGCCGCTGGATGTGACGTACCGATCGTCGCAGATATTCATTTCAAGCCTGATGCGGCTCTGGAGGCGGCTCAGTGGGTCGAAAAAGTTCGGATTAATCCTGGGAACTTTGCCGATAAGAAAAAGTTCGCGATTCGGGAGTATACCGATGGGCAGTATGCGGAAGAACTGGGCCGAATTGAGGACACGTTTACCCCTTTGGTGAAAATCTGCGCCGAGAGAAAGATCGCGATTCGGATTGGGACGAATCATGGATCCCTCTCGGATCGGATTATGAATCGCTATGGGGATTCTCCGCACGGAATGGTGGAGAGTGCGCTGGAGTTTGCGCGAATCGCGAGAAAGCTAAAATTTCATAACTTCCTCTTCTCGATGAAGTCATCCAATCCAAAGGTTATGATTGAGGCGTACCGTCTGCTGACCGTGGCGCTGGAGAAAGAGGGGGCAGATTGGAATTATCCTTTGCATCTTGGGGTGACGGAAGCGGGGGACGGAGAGGATGGGAGAATTAAGAGTGCGATAGGCATTGGCTCGCTCCTGCTGGATGGTCTTGGCGATACCATTCGAGTGAGTTTGACAGAGGATAGCATTCACGAGATTCCCGTGGGGCGGGCGTTAGTAAAATACTTGGAAGAGAGAGCTGAGGGGAGTTTCGATGCGGAGACTAGCCTTTCCTATGATCCGTTTAGTTTTACAAAGCGGGCGAGTTCGAAGGTGGTGCGATCTGGCGTAACCATGGGAGGGGAGGAGCCGCCGAGGGTTTTTGTTTCGGCTAAGGTGGAGGAGGCTCTGCGTCCGCGTTTGGCGCAGTTGGGTGATTTGGCGCCTGAGTTGGTCTACGAAAAAACTTCGGTGGTGGAAATAGATCCGCGTAACGATGCGGAGATCGCGGCTTTGGAGGCGATGAATGAGGAGGTGGTTGTGGCGGTTAAGGATGGGCTCGATTTGAATCTCGTTTCAGCCACGCGCATGCTGGCGGCGAGAATTCCAGCAAGGCACCCGATTCTTTTAAAGGACACTTTGAAGCCAGATGCCTCAGAGGGTGGACTGAGTGGGCTCATTCGGGCCTCGATTCATCTTGGGGCGTTGCTTTGCGACGGAATTGGGGATGCGATTCTGGTTAGGGGTGAGCCAGCGCCAGGAGCCTGTTTGCGATTAGGGTTCAATATTTTACAGGCGGCGGGAAGTCGGATCTTTAAAACCGATTATGTGGCGTGTCCCTCCTGTGGGCGGACTCTTTTTGATCTGCAAAGCACAACGGCCAAGATTAAGGCGGGAACACAGCATCTGAAGGGGGTGAAAATTGCAGTGATGGGATGTATCGTCAATGGACCGGGAGAGATGGCGGACGCGGATTTTGGCTATGTAGGAGGAGCTCCTGGGAAGATCAATCTTTACGTGGGCCGGACGCCAGTAAAATTTAATATTCCTGAGGCGGAGGCGGTGGAGCGGTTGCAGGATTTGATTCGGGAACATGGCAAATGGGTCGATGCTCCCGTGGGTGGCGTCCCTGTAGTTGTTTGAGCTAGGAATCGGGAGCAATTTCATCGTTGGGTTGCTGGGCTCGCCGAATTGATGAGCTTCCTATTTAGACGGACTCCAGTGAATTCTCAGGTATCCTATGACGATGAGTTCTTCTGGGGTAAAAAAGGAGCGAAGGCAGTCGAGTCATCCGAGAAAGTCTAAAGAGACAGAGACAACCTCATTGAATGGTTCTGGGCGGTTCAGAAAACTTTCCAAATCAACAGGAAAAACAAAGCGGAACGACGGCGCGAAAGTGAAAACCGGTACCGACACTTCCTTGGTACCCAAGCGCATAGCATTTCTGGGGGACTATTTGCCGAGGCTTTGTGGGATTGCGACTTTTACGAGTGATTTATGCGAAGCGGTGGCGGGCGCTGCCTTGGGATCGGATTGTTACGTCGGAGCAGTCAATGACCGGGCGGAAGGCTATGCTTACCCTACTCGGGTACGGTTTCAAATGGCGGAGAAGAAGTTGGATTCCTATCGGCGTGCGGCCGACTTTCTTAATTTTCACAATGCAGATGTTTTAAGTGTGCAGCATGAATTTGGAATTTATGGAGGAGCGGCGGGGAGTCATCTTTTAGCCTTATTGAAAGAGGTGCGCATGCCAGTCGTAACCACGTTGCACACCGTGTTAACGAAGCCGAATGATGCCCAGCGCGAAGTGATGCAGGAGTTAATTAAGCGGAGTGACCGATTGATCGTAATGGCACGTAAGGGGGCAGAGATTCTTGAGGAGATCTATGGAGTCTCGATGCAGAAAGTAGATATCATCCCGCACGGTATTCCGAACACGAAGTTTATCGATTCAGATTTATTTAAGGCGCGATTGGGGGTCGAGGGTCGAAAGGTCTTATTCACCTTTGGTTTGATCGGGCCAGGCAAAGGAATCGAGCATGTAATTGAGGCGCTGCCCAAGATCGTCCAGCAGCATCCCGAGGTGGTTTATCTGGTGTTAGGGGTGACGCACCCCCATCTTTTGGCGCAAGAGGGGGAGAGTTATCGCTTAAGCTTGGAGCGATTGGCGGACGATCGTGGGGTGAAGGAGCATATTATTTTCTACAATCAGTTTTTAGAGTTGGAGGAGTTGCAGGAGTTTATTGGGGCGACGGATATCTATCTGACCCCTTATCTCGAGGAGAGCCAAATTACCTCGGGCACGCTGGCCTATGTTTTTGGTGCGGGCAAAGCGGTGATTTCCACTCCCTATTGGCATGCGCAGGAGCTGTTGGCGGAAGGGCGGGGGATGCTCGTGCCGTTTCGAGATTCTGGGGCAATTGCCAAAAGTGTCTGTGCTCTTCTGGACGATCCTGCCCATCTGAACAAGATGCGCCGTAACGCCTATGCTCTGGGCCGGGAGATGATTTGGCCTGCGGTAGGAGAGCGTTATCTGGAGTCATTTCAGCGAGCCCGGGCAGATCGCAAAGCAAACCCGCGAGCGGCTTTCGGGGGGTGGACCCTTGATCATCGGCCCTATGACTTGCCACCGAGTCGGTTGGACCACCTGATCCATATGAGCGATGGCACAGGCATCTTCCAGCATGCGACCTTCACGGTTCCAAACTTTAGCCATGGCTACTGCACGGACGACAACGCCAGAGCGTTTATTCTTTGTCATGTTCTGGAAGAGCTTGGGGATCCTGCCCCTGAGGGAGTCTTGGAGCAGTTGGCGACGAGGTATCTAGCATTTCTGAGTGCAGCTTGGGATACTGACCAAAGCCGGTTTCGCAACTTCATGAGCCACGGGAGAGAGTGGTTAGAGCCTTTTGGGAGTGAGGATAGTCAAGGGCGTGCGTTGTGGGCTTTGGGCTCAGGTGTTGGACGTTCCAAGCATCAAGGCCATCGGCGATTGGCGGCTCGACTATTCGAAGCGGGGCTACCCATCGTAGAAACCTTTTCTTCCCCGCGGGCCTGGAGTTTTGCTCTTTTGGGAATTCATGAATATTTGCGTACTTTTCCTGAGGACCAAAAAACGAAGGTGATTCGAGCCAATCTGACTAAAAAGCTGATGCAACGTTGGCGGGATTGCCAATCAAAGGAGTGGCCTTGGTTCGAATCGAGTGTGACATATGAAAATGCGCGGCTTTGCCAGGCGCTCATTCTAAGTGGGCAGTGGATGCCGTGCGGAGATGCTCTGCAAGTTGGATTAGCTTCGTTGCGTTGGCTGGTATCGATTCAGAAAACACAGGCTGGGTGTTTTCGGCCGATTGGTTCGAATGGTTTCTATGAGAAGGATGGGGCACGGGCGGATTTTGATCAGCAACCAGTGGAAGCTCAGGCTATGGTGTCCGCCTGCCATGAAGCTTTCCGGGCGACCCAAGACCCTCAGTGGACAAAAGAGGCGCGAAGAGCGTTTGAGTGGTTCTTGGGGCGAAACGATCTTGGCTTGGCCTTGTATGACTCAGGAACGGGGGGTTGTAGTGACGGATTACATGCCGATCGGGTGAATGAGAATCAGGGGGCGGAGTCTACTTTAGCCTTTCATCTTTCTTTGGCAGAAATGAACTATGCGGAGCAATTAATTACTCGTCCGCCGATTTCAACCCCATGAATACCATTCACCTACGTCGCCACGCATTGTCCATCGTCCCTCAGAGCAGAAGAGTGCTCCTGCGGCCCTTTATTCCATCTGAGGTACACCGAATCACCACGACCCTAGGAAGAGTTCTCGCCTTAACTGAAGATGAGGTAGTAAAGGAATTAGCTAAGGTTTGGAACGACTTTGAATCTCGCCATCGCGACCTGGGAACACTCCTTTTGGCGAACTTCAAGCGAGTAGAGGGACATGTTTTTACCCAGCGACCGCTTTCGGAAAAAAGAAAGCTACTCCTTGGGGCGCTTTTTTCCGGGGAGTATGCTCTCGAATCGGCGGCGATCTTTAACCCATCAATGGTGGCCCATCCTGACCAGAGTGGAGTAGCCAAAGGGGCGGTGCGATTCCTCATGAGCCTGCGTGCGACGGGCGAAGGGCACATCTCGTCGATTGAGTTTCGTACGGGACTAATTTCGCCTTCAGGGGAGATTGCGATGGATCCTATTTCTGATTATGTGACTGCGCCTGAAATCGTGGCAAATCCTAGTTATAAAAAGAAGCGTTTCAGCATTAAGTTGGCGGAAATGGGATTTGATAATAGCTATGCCGACGCAGTCATGATCCCATTGGGGGAGACTTTCACGCTGGTTGATTTAACAAAAATGCTCAGGGTGGTTCGGCAGGAAACCAAACCGGAGACCCGCGATTTGAAGCGCACCTTGGAATGTATTCAATGGTTAGCGGATTCTAATTATGAACTGCATTTTCCCGAAACCTTGGCCTTGAGTGAACGGATCATCTTTCCAGTATCTCCGAACGAGACGAACGGAATTGAGGACGCGCGTTTCGTTCGTTTTACTGAGGACGATGGATCGGTCATGTATTACGCAACCTACACTGCGTACAACGGACGGGCGATCCTGCCTCAGTTTATTGAGACCTTAGATTTTCTTAACTTTCGGATTCTGACTTTAAATGGGGGTAGAGTGCAGAATAAGGGAATGGCACTATTTCCGCGTCGGGTTGGTGGTCGCTACGCCATGCTCTCTCGCTATGACGATGAAAATCTGTTTCTGATGTATTCCGATAGCCCTTATTATTGGGCGGATCCTCAGCTTATTTTGCGACCTGCAGCTATGTGGGAATCGGTCAAGATTGGGAACTGTGGATCCCCGATTGAGACCGAAGCGGGTTGGTTGGTCATCACCCATGGGGTTGGCCCGATGCGGAAATATTGTATTGGGGCGGCTCTCTTGGATCTTGATGACCCCAGTCGGGTAATTGGGCGTTTGCGAGAGCCGCTTTTGGCGCCCGAGGGGGCGGAACGGGAGGGATATGTTCCGAATGTGGTTTATAGCTGTGGTTCGATGGTGCATGGGCGGGAATTAATTTTACCTTTTGCGGTCAGTGATCTGGCCTCGACCATCGTTACTGTCTCGCTGGATGAATTACTGGCGACTTTGAAAAGTGGAGGGAGCTGATACCCACCCCAAACCGTAAGTCCTTCCAAGGTTGAAAGGGAAGGTTGGGCTATGCCAAGAGGGCTTGCTCGTGGCTATCGACGACGGTCAGGACAGTGGTCAAACGAGATAGTTCAAAAACACTGCGCACTCGGGCAGAAAGATTACAAACGATGAACTTAGTCTTCTGGACGCGTGTGATTTGCAGGGCTTCGATGAGAGTCGCGAGACCGCAAGAATCCATATAGGGAACTAGAGCCAGATCGACCACGAGACGCGCGGGGCCATTCTTCAGTGCTTCGGTGAGTTTAGCCCGAAAAGCGGGGGAGCGGGCCATATCGACATCTCCATGTGGACGAAGAAGAAAGCCGTCGGTGAGAGTTTCGATATCAACGATGAGTTCAGTGGCGCGGGACATAAAAGAATTTAATGAAGGTAGGAGTGGGTCGCGAGAAGAATTGTGGGGTGCGGTTGTGTTGGGAGGGCTTAACTTGGTTGCAAAGGAGGTGTGATTTTGCTGGGGTAGTACTTTTCGACGATCAGTCGCATCCCCCCTCCCGGGCGTTTGGAGAACTGGACAAGATCCATCAGGGAGTGGATGAGATGAACCCCGAGGCCGCCTGGGCGAATATCATCGAGGTCGCGACCTTTGAGTTGTGAAACTTCGACCTGGGGAGCTAGATCGTCGATCTGAATGCGTAATCCAGTGGGGTCGGATAGTTCCCAAGCGGAAATCCAAATATTTTGGTTGGGGTCATTGTTGTAGCCATGACGGATGATGTTGGTTAGGGCCTCATCGATGGCCAGCGCGAGATGACCGCAGGCGGTTTCGTCGAAACCGATGCGTGCAGCAAGTTCTTCCAACATCGCGCGAACTGGAGCAAGAAGTTCGGGCCGACTCAGAATACAGGTTTCGAGATGAGGAGCGGGGAGATCAGATTTCATAAGGCTAAGCCGAGCTGAGAGCGCCTTCGCAGAAAAAAAGAGGGAAGAGTTGATGGGCAATTCACAAGTTGGACGCTGGCAGAAGGGGTGAGTCAGGGCAAGAAGGGGAAGTAATGGATCTAGCTTATTCAGAGAAAGCGGAGACTGTTTTCATAAGTGCGGCGTGAGACTTGGGGCGACGATGGGAGAGGTCGTCAAGAAGGGAGCGGGCAGTACGATTGGCCTGGTTGGTGCCGAGGGTTTTTAGGACTGCTCGTTCGAATCTTTCTATGACTAGGGCGTGGGGATCTTTCTTGTCCAGCCACGTAAGGGCGGATTGGAGAAGAGTATGAAGGGAACCGAGATCGGCGTCGGGTTCTGCAAGGTGCTCGATGGTTTGGGAGAAGTAGGTGGCGGCAAGAAGGCGCGAATACGATTGGCGGAGTCCGGCGTGGGTTTCCCTGAGCCGTGCCTCTTTGAGGTGGTGCAGGTGGCCTCGGCGGGAGAGGTCCCAAGAAATCTCGCATTCGTGAAAAAGATCGAGGTGCCCTTTTAGGGGATTTCCGGGTTTGGCGGCACCACGGGCGAGGGTACGAACGACTCCGTGCTGGCGGGTGAGCCAGACAGCGAGGAAGCTGGTCTCCCCTTGGCGGCGAAGATGAAACAGAATCCCCTCATCCTGAACAGGTTGGCTCACGGGGGTACCCTAGCAGAGGAAGGCCAAGGGGTGAAACGGGGGAGATAAGGGGGATGACTCAAGGGGAAAAAATGTGTAGAAAGTGGAATGGCAACTCCACGTGAATCCACCGTAGAGCATGAGGCGAGCATGACGGGAACCTCCCTGCACAGCGGGGCTAAAGTTCGTTTGACGGTGAAACCTGCGCTAGCGGGGTCGGGATACCAGTTCCGCAGGATGGACTTGGCGGATCAACCGACGATTCCCGCCTTTTTAGAGAAAGTGAAGCAGGTGGAGCGTGCTACGACCTTGGCTGAAGGCAGTGTCAAGGTGAGCACGGTGGAGCATCTTCTCTCGGCGCTGCGCGGTTTGGAGATTGATAACGCACTGATTGAGTTGGATGCGAACGAACCTCCGATTGGCGATGGGAGTGCCGCTCCGTTCTTGGAGATGCTGGCCAAGGCGGGTCGAAAAGAGTTGGAAGCTCCGCGAACTGTTTTTGAGATTCGCGAGCCAGTTTGGGTGACGACTCCTGATGGAGGCTACATGGCGGCCTTGCCCCACGATGGTTTCAAGGTTTCCTGTACCAACGCCAATCATACTCCTTTCCATACTCAGTATCTGAGCATCGAGGTGGGAGCGGCAAATTACGCGAAGGAGATTGGTCGGGCGCGAACCTTTGTTTTTTACGAAGAAGTGGAACCTCTATTGGCGAAGGGGCTGATTAAGGGTGGGAGTTTGGAAAACGCCATCGTGATTCGAGGCGAGTCGGTCATGAGTAAAGAACCGCTCCGCTACCCAGACGAATTCGTTCGGCACAAGATTTTGGATATCATGGGGGATCTGGCTTTGTTCCCCGTGCCGATTCGTGCGCATATTTTGGCATCGAAAACCAGTCACGGACTGAACCTACTTTTCGCTAAAGCCCTCTACAAGGCGTACCGTGCCTACCAGTCCGCGCTGATGCCGGTGGAAAATATTCCAGTGGGCGAGAGGTCGATGGATACGAACGAGGTGATGAAGATTCTGCCTCACCGTTATCCGTTTCTGATGGTCGACAGGATTCTTCGGTTTGAAGGGGCAACTAAAGCGGTCGGGATGAAGCTGGTGACGATCAACGAACCTTATTTTCAAGGACACTTTCCTGATCATCCGATTATGCCTGGAGTGTTGCAGATCGAGGCGATGGCGCAGGTGGCCAGTATTCTTCTGTTACGGAATACGGAGAATGCAGGGAAATTGGGATATTTTATGAGCGTGGATAAAGCTAAGTTTCGCAAGCCAGTCATGCCGGGAGACGTCTTGACCATGCATGTAGAATTGACCAAATCACGAGGGAAGATTGGCAAGGCTGCAGGGCAGTGTTTGGTGAATGGGGAAGTGGTTTCGGAAGCGGAGCTTATGTTTGCGATCATCGATCGCTGAGGAGGCGACCAGCGTGGCGGTTCATTCTTCTTCCGTGGTGCATGCGAAAGCCAAGGTGGCGGCCTCGGTGGAGATTGGACCGTTCTGTGTGGTGGGGGCTGAGGTGGAGTTGGGGGAAGGGTGTGTTTTACGTAGCCACGTAAATTTGGAGGGGCCAAGTATCTTTGGTTCCAAG
>JBGSBI010000012.1:0-43096 GCA_041730685.1 Aliarcobacter sp. | reverse complement strand
CTTGGGAGGGAGTTCCATGCCTAGCTTACCCAAAGGGCCTTCCGCACGAAAGCGACGCCCCTCTAGGAAAACCTTTACATTCGCGGGCACAAGAACAGGAGATTTGCCAATGCGGGACATATTACCAGACTACGAGGAGAAGTTCCCCGCCTACATTTTGCTTTTTTGCATCTTCACCAGAAAGCACCCCTAGCGGAGTGGAAAGGATCGAAACACCCAAACCACCCAAATACTTCGGAATCTCCCGTACCCCAACGTAGCGCCGCAATCCGGGCTTGGACAAACGACGAATGCAGGTGATGGCCTTCCCATTGCGCGCACTGGGGACCTTCATGGAAATATGAAAATCACTATGCTTCCCCTCTTTCTTTAGCTCAAAATCTTCGATGAACCCCTCTTTTTTCAAGATGGCCAAAACATTCCCCCTCATCCGAGAATGCTTAGCGCGGACATTTTTCAGCCCAGCCACCGAAGCGTTTCGGATCTGCGTAATAAAATCTGCCAATGGATCAGTTACCATAAATTCCTTACCAGCTCGCTTTCGTCACCCCAGGAATTTCCCCACGCAGGGCCATTTCCCGGAACTGAATACGGCTGACACCGAAACGCCGAATATAACTACGACGACGGCCAGTAATCGAACACCGGTTGTACTTCCGGGTCGAAAACTTTGGTTTCTTCTTTTGCTTAAGCCGCCAGCACTTCTTGGCCATGAGGTGTCTCCTTATTGCCGGTCTTGGCGGCTTGGTCTGGCGAGTGGGATCTCGCAATGAAAGGCATACCCATTTGCACCAGCATCTCGCGGGTTTCTTCCCGGTCTTTGCCTGAGGTCACAAAGGTCACATCAAATCCTAGATTACGCTTCACTCGATCAATTTCGATCTCTGGGAAAATCGAATGATCTTTCACCCCGAGCGTATAACCACCACGCCCGTCAAATCCACCATTCGGGATCCCACGAAAATCACGAATCCTAGGCAAAGCCGCCCGAATAAAGCGCAAGAGGAAGTCATACATCATTTTACCCCGCAAAGTCACTTTGCAGCCGATTTCTTGGTGCAAACGAAGATTGAAGTTCGAGATACTCTTTTTCGAACGAGTTTTGATCGGCTTTTGTCCTGTGATCATCGTCAGGTCATTCAAGGCATCTTCTAAGGCCACTTTAATGTCAGTCGCCGAACCCACAGAGCAGTTCAGCACGATCTTTTCTAGCTTCGGAACTTGGTGCGTGTTGCTATACCCACGAATCTTGATCATCGCAGGAACCACTGTTTTCAAATAATGAACTTTAAGATCGTTTTCCATAACTTACTTCTTCCCCTTCACCGTCTTCTCTTTGCCCTTCTTGGCCACCGCCTTCTCACCCTTGGGCCGAGAAATCAGCTTCAAATTCGAGATGTGCACCGTGCCCTCACGCTCCATTACCCCGCCCTTCGGGTTCTCTTGGGTCGGCCGAACATGCTTCTTAATCATGTTCACCCCTTCAATCAATGCCCGTGAAGAGTTCGTGATAATTTCAAGCACCTTGCCCTTGCGACCCCGCTGCGAGCCACTAATCACCAAAACCTCATCCCCTTTATGTACATGGAAAGTTGTCATAAAATATTTTAGAGAACCTCAGGCGCTAAGGAAACAATCTTCATAAAATTCCGATCACGCAGTTCCCTCGCCACCGGACCAAAAATACGGGTGCCCCGCGGATTGGAATCCTTGTCGATGATCACTGCGGCATTGCTATCAAACCGAAGATAAGATCCATCCGTGCGACGAATCGGATATCGCGTGCGCACAATTACAGCACGCACCACTTCACTCTTCTTCACTGTACCGTCAGGAGCTGCTTCTTTTACGTTGGCCGTCACGATATCACCAATCCGCGCTACCATCGTCTTACGACCAATCACCCCGATCATCGTGGCCCGACGAGCGCCCGTGTTATCTGCAATATTTATCCAAGAACGAATTTGAATCATACCAGAACCTCGGCTTTGCTCTCCGCCTGTTTAACCACTTCCACTAAATTCCAACGCTTGAGACGGCTGAGCGGACGGCAGGCTACGATCCGCACCATATCTCCCTCTTTCGCTTTCTTTTCTTCGTCATGAGCATAAAACTTTTTCCGCAGGCGGATGATCTTTTTGTACTTGGGATGAGGCATCCGGCGTTCCACCTGCACTACAATCGTCTTTTCCATCTTGGCGGAGATCACTTCGCCAGTCAGCTCCTTCAGTACGGAGATATGTTCTGGAGTGGTTGTCATTACGCGCCTTTCCTTGGAGTCGCCAAACGAGACTCCGAGCGGGCGGTTTCAATCCGAGCAATCGTCCTGCGAATCTCTCGCAACCGAGTCGGTTTTTCCAACTGCCCAGACTGCTGTTGGATACGGAGCTGAAAGCGCTCACGACGGAGTTCTTCCGTCTTGCGCTCCAACTCGGCCTCTTTCAGGCCTCTAAATTCTTCGATCTTCAAAATACTAGTCTCCTCTCACGGGTGATAAAGCGAGTCGCCATCGGCAGCTTGCTCGCCGCTAGCCGAAAGCACTCCTTTGCATCAAGTTCCAATAAACCGTCGAGCTCGAAAAGGATAGTCCCTGGTTTAATAACTGCCACCCAAAACTCAGGCTGCCCCTTCCCTTTTCCCATCCGGGTTTCTGGGGGGCGGGAGGTAACCGACTTGTCCGGGAACACCCGAATCCACAGTTTACCCTTCCGATTCATGTTTCTTGTCAGCGCAACTCGCGCCGCTTCGATCTGAATGTTCGTCAACCAGCAACGACCAAGCGATTGTAAACCGAAGGCGCCGAAGGCCAAAGTAATGCATCGCGTGGCGAAGCCCTTGCGACTACCGCGCTGCGTTTTGCGGAATTTTACGCGTTTGGGGAGTAAAGGCATAGTGGTAGATCCGCCAGTTAAGCGGCTTCGTCTCCTAGGCAGATCCAGACTTTGACCCCGATTTTTCCTGCCACCGTCAGGGCCTCAGCAAATCCGTAATCAATATTCGCACGCAAAGTGTGCAACGGAACTTTTCCTTCGTGGTACTGCTCTGTCCGCGCGATTTCTCCCCCACCCAAACGTCCTCCTACCCGAATCTTCACCCCAGCCGCCCCGAAATCCAGGGTGGTCTGCAGAGCTTTCTTCATTGCGCGACGAAACGAAACCCTGCGCTCCAACTGCAAAGCGATATTTTCTGCCACCAGCTGAGCGTCCAACTCGGGATTCTTAATTTCCTTCACATCGATGAGCAACTCGCGATTCGGCGTCAGCGCTTGGGTATCTTCGCGTAACTTATCCAGCTCACTCGCTTTGCGCCCGATCACCAGTCCGGGACGAGCGGTGTGCAAGGTCACCCGCACGCGGTTCGAAGCCCGCTCAATCACCACCTTGGAAATCGCCGCACTCTCCAGACGCTTCTTAATGAAATTACGAATGGTGTAGTCCTCATGCAGAAAAATGGGGAAATTCTTTTTATTCGCATACCACACCGAGCTCCAGTTACGCCGGAGGGGTAAACGAAAACCAACTGGATGAGTCTTTTGTCCCATAACGCCTTATTCCTTTGCCGGAGCTTTCGCTCGGGCCACTTTCTTTTCTTTCTTCTCCGCCTTGGCCGCCTCGGGCGGTGCTTCCTGTAAGGTCATCCGAATATGGCTGGTCCGCTTCCGAATCGGACCTGCACTGCCTCGGGCTTTCGGTTGAAAACGATGAAAAGTAGGACCTTCCCCAACCATAATCTCATGCACCACAAGATTCTCCGCGGGAATCGAATGCTTGTTCTCTGCATTGGCCACCGCCGAACGCAGTGTCTGCACCAAAAGACGAGCTGATTTCTGCGGGGCAAAACGCAAACGGGCGTCTGCTTCTGGAGCGCGTAGCCCTCGTAGGCAGCGGGCGATATCCCGTATTTTAAAGGCGGACATACGCGCGTACTTCATTTCTGCGCGAGCAGTGCGAATTTCTGTACTCATTTTTGTGCGAGAACCGAAACTCGGTCCCCTACCTTGGGTTGAATGCCATCCGTCAGCTTTTCCGTCATTCCAGCAGAAATGAGTTCACGGACTTCCAACAGACGACAATTTCCAATCACCTGATCCCCACGCACGATCCGGAACGGCATCCCCTCGCGGGCTCCCTGCCGACTTCCTAGATTCAAAACTAAAGACTGCTGTGCGGGGTCCACCGCCACAATTTGTGCATCCGTCACCCCAGAAGCTAGGGCCCGTGGCCTACTGCCCGCAACCATCTGCGCTTCCCATGTCCGTTTGGCCGACTCAAACTCCGCTCGCGCCGCCGCCTTCTTCACTGGACTGGTCTCACCCGCCCACGCAGTGGCACTGGCCATTACATTCTTCGCCTGGCTCATTAGGGACTGCAGCGCTTTCTCCGCACGAATCAACTCACCCGAAAGTCGCACCACTTTGTCATGGCTATCCCGTACGTCCCCACTCAAGGAACTGAGCCCAAGAAGCTCATCCCGCCTCTGGAGTTGGCTCCACGCTTCCCGATAGGCTTGAGCTTCCGCCTGAGCCATTAGGAGTTCATTCGTCTTGCTCGACGAAGGCACTTCCCCAAAAGCAAAGGGCGCTAAGCAACTGACAAGAAGGAGAAAGAACTTCATTACTTCGTCACCTTCTCCGTATGCCCACCGTGCCGCTTAAAGATGCGCGTAGGCGAGAATTCACCCAAACGATGACCCACCATATTTTCAGTCACAAAGACAGGATTGAAGACCTTCCCGTTATGAACAAGGAAAGTATGACCGACGAAGTCAGGCGGAATCATCGAGCGGCGCGACCAAGTCTTGATTGGCTTCTTTGCCCCAGAACCAATCTTCTGAACCTTCTCCATCAAATGGTCGTCGATAAACGGACCTTTTTTTAGACTACGACTCATGAGGACCTCTTCTTTCTACGATCTTCCACAATAAATCGGCTGGAAGGCTTGTGACGGTGACGGGTTTTCAATCCCTTGGCCAACTGACCCCAAGGCGACACTGGATGCTGACGACCTCCACCCCCCTTGCTCTTTCCTTGTCCACCCCCCATCGGATGATCCACTGGATTCATCACCATGCCTCGAGTGTGGGGACGACGCCCCATCCAACGAGAGCGACCCGCTTTTCCTAAACTGACTTTCTCATGCGAAACATTGCCCACTTGACCGACCGTGGCGTAACAATCCGCATGCAACCGTCGCAACTCGCCCGAAGGCAGTCGGACCAACGCATAATCCTTATCGATCGCGGTACAAATCGCAGAAGCACCCGCCGAGCGAACCATTTGACCCCCACGTCCAGGGACCAACTCAATATTGTGCAAGGGCAAACCTTGAGGAATAAAGCGAAGCGGCAAAGCATTGCCCACTTCTGCCGCCACTTTCATTCCTGCGATGACCGTCATCCCAACCAATAAACCTTCAGGCGCTAGCATGTAGGCCCGATCCTTTGCCCCGTACTCCACCAATGCCAAGCGTGAGGTGCGATTGGGGTCATACTGAATCCCAATCACCTTGCCCGCGGTTGTTCGTGCACGGCGATTCCACTCGATGATCCGCAACTTCTTTTTATGCCCACCCCCACGACTGCGGCAGGTCGTCCGCCCATGAGCGTTTCGTCCACCCGTACGGTTCTTTTTCTGCAGTAAGCTTTTTTCAGGCTGCGAATCACGGGTTAACTCCGAGAAATCATGGAGCATCGTAAAACGAAGCGATGGAGTCAGAGGGCGAAATACTTTTAAGGCCATATAATTATTCCTAGGCGAGTTCGATTTTCTGGCCTTCTGCCAGTGTGACGATCGCACGTTTCGTATGATTGGTCCGACCGGGTTCCCCACGACGAGAACGGCGGAACTTTCCTTTGCGACGCAGAGTGTTCACCCGAATCACTTTTTTCCCGAAAAGGGAGGTGATCGCCTGGCGAATCTCTAACTTTGTCGCGTTTGGCGCCACTTCGAAAAGGTACTGGTTATGCGCTGTCGCCAAACGAGTCCCCTTCTCTGAAATTCTTGGTCGGAAAATAACTTCGGTTGGGTTTCTCATGAGAGCACCTCAGGTTTTGCTTTCGGTTGCAGACGACGCCCAAGTTCCACGAAGGCATCTTCCGAAACCCAAACCTGCTGACGACGCAGAAGATCTTCCGCATTCACCTCACGGGCGGGACGGACGTCTACTTCACGTAGATTACCCGCCGCCTGCAAAAGGGTTCCTTCAGGTTTCGCCAGAATCAACAAAACCGAAAGAGGTAATCCTGCATCTTTCAACCAAGCCAAGAGATCCTTTGTTTTTGGAGCTTTTAGGCTGGGAATCGTTCCCGTAAGCAATTTTCCTTGTCCAGCCAAGTCACTCAAAGCACGTCGCAAAGCAGTCCGCAAAACCGTTTTCGGAACATCCTTGCGGTAGCTGCGCGGATGCGGACCAAAGGCCACACCTCCACCACGCCAAACTGGCGAAGCTTTGTATCCAGCCCGAGCCCGCCCAGTGCCCTTCTGATTCCAGGGCTTGGCACCAGAAAGATCCACCGTGCCCTTCGTCTTCGTGGAATGAGTTCCCGAACGACGGTTGGCACGATAGGCCGTAACCGCTTCGTGCAAGGCCTGACTCGCTTTCCGATTCTTGAAAAGCTCCACTCCCAAGGCCTTCTCCGCCGCAACTAGATTGACTGGTTTAGCTTGGCTCATAAATACCTCAGGCTTGCGCCGGTTCCTTAATCGCATCACGCACCAGCACTACGCTCCCGTTGGGTCCGGGAACTGCCCCACGAACCAATATAAGCTTTTCCACCTCTCGTACTTGCATCACCCGTAAATTTTGGATGGTGCAGTTATCCAATCCGAGATGCCCAGGCATTCCCGCATTTTTGTAGACCCGACCAGGAGTCGAACGACAACCGATTGCCCCGTTCCTTCGGTGGGTAGTCGAACCGTGTGCATCGGCTTGTCCCGCATAATTGTGCTTCCGCATGACCCCGTGAAACCCTTTTCCCTTGGAAAGCCCTAAAACGTCCACCAACTGACCAGGTTTAAACCGGGTCACTGCAACTTCCGAACCCACCACAAGGTCGGCAGGAGCGGCACGGAATTGACGCAAAAAGAGAGGATTTTTACGGCCAGCTTTTTCGAAAGCCACCCGCTGAGGTTTGTTCGTCCGAGAAGCCTTACGCTCGCCCATCCCCATGACCACAGCATTAACTCGGCTACGCTCCGTTGTCCGCACCTCATAAACCGTGTTGGTCTCTGCAGAAATAACCGTGACCGCAGTCGCCAAGCCCTGATCATCATAGATCCGGGTCATGCCGAGCTTTTTTCCTATCATGCCAAATCGTTCGATCATGGGTTAGGCTCCTTGGAATTAGATCTTGATGGTGATGTCGACTCCCGCAGGCAGGTTAAGCTTTTTCAGCTCATCAACCGTCTTGCCGGAGGGCTCCAAGATATCCAGGAGCCGTTTGTGGGTGCGAATCTCAAATTGTTCCATGCTCTTTTTATCGCAATGCGGAGAACGATTGACAGTGTAACGCTCAATCTTCGTCGGCAAAGGAATCGGACCAGCCACTCGTGAACCTGTGCGCGAGGCGGTTTCAGCAATTTCTCCAGCTGCTTTATCTAGCAGGCGGAAATCGAAAGACTTTAGACGGATGCGGATGCGGGTTGCGGCCATAGGTTTAGCCTTTCTTTTGTTGCGTAACTTGAGCCAGCACACTGGCGGGTACTTGCTCGAAATGGGAGGGCTCCATCGAATAGGCGGCACGACCGCGAGAAAGGGAACGGATGGTATTGACGTAACCAAACATTTCCGCCAAGGCCACTTCCGCTTTCACTACCGATGTTAGATTTTTCGAGTCCACATTCATAATCTTGCCCCGACGACGGTTGATATCCCCTAGAATATCCCCTTGGTACTCATCGGGGGTAGAACACTCCACCAGCATGATAGGCTCAAGCAGAATCGGGCCAGCCTTCTGCATCGCATCTTTCACCGCGAAAATGGCCGCCATCTTAAACGCCAACTCATTCGAATCCACCTCGTGATAGGAACCATCAATAATCTCAATTTTCATGTCGATAACAGGACTTCCATGCAATACCCCATTCAACACTGCTTCTTGTACACCTTTGCGAACTGCAGGGATGTACTCCTTCGGAATATTCCCACCTGTCACCTTGTTCTCGATGGTGATCCCCTTTCCACGCTCCTGTGGCTCCACTTGCAAAATCACATGCCCGTACTGTCCGCGACCCCCTGACTGCTTGATCAACTTACCTTCTCCACCCGAACTCTTAGTGATCGTCTCCCGATAGGCAATTTGGGGCGCCCCAGAGTTGGTCTCGACGCTAAATTCACGCTTGATCCGATCGCAAATAATTTCCAAATGAAGTTCGCCCATTCCCTTGATAATCGTCTGACCAGTCTCTTCGTTGCTCTGTACTTGGAAGGTAGGATCCTCTTCTGAAAGACGCTGGAGGGCTTCTCCCATCTTCTCACGATCCCCTTTCGTCTTCGGTTCCAAAGCCATCGAGATAACTGGTTCTGGGAAACTCGGCGGTTCCAGCGTCACCTCGTAATCTTCGTTCCGCAAGGTGTCGCCGGTTGCGATATCCTTCAGACCGACAGTTGCCGCGATGTCCCCTGCAAAAACTGATTCAATATCTTCACGCTTGTCTGCTTGAATCTGAATCAAGCGACTGACGCGCTCACGTTTTCCTGTGCGCGAATTATAAATAAATTCACCCTTGCTCAACTTCCCCGAGTAGACCCGGAAAAAGATCAACTTCCCAACAAAGGGATCGGTCCAGAGCTTAAAGGCCAAAGAACAAAATTTCGCGTTATCATCAACCAGAACAGGAACACGCTCATCCGGATTTTCCGTGCTGTGCCCAATCGCAGGAGGAATGTCGATCGGGCTAGGAAGAAACTCAACTACCGCGTCCACCAGAGACTGCACTCCCTTGTTCTTAAAAGCAGAACCCCCCACCACGGGAACAAACAAGTTCGCAATCGTGGCCCGACGAATTCCCGCCTTTAACTGCTCAGTCGTAGGCCTTTTTTCGTTTAGGAACAGATTACCAACTTCTTCGTCGCAATCCGCGATTGCTTCGATCAACTCATCTAAACCGACTTTGGCCATCTCTTGCAATTCCGCAGGAATATCCTTCACCTCATAAACCGAGCCAAATTCTTTGCTATCCTTGTAAGCAATCACCTTCTGGTTGATCAGGTCAATCACTCCCGCCAACTCCCCTTCCTTCCCTAGCGGCAAAATAATCGGCCAAGCATTCGCCCCGAGCTTCGTCTTCATCTCGTGCACCGCTTTTTCAAAATCAGCACCTGTCCGATCCATTTTATTCACGAAAGCAATCCGTGGGACCCCGTACTTATTTGCTTGGCGCCAGACGGTCTCGCTCTGCGGTTGTACACCCGCCACCCCGCAAAATACCGCGATGGCCCCGTCCAGCACCCGCAGAGAACGCTCCACCTCAGCGGTAAAGTCAACGTGCCCTGGGGTATCAATAATATTAATCCGGTTCATTGTTTTTTCGAAACTTTTCACTAAGCCGGCATCTGGCTTAACCGGCCAGAAACAGGTGGTGGCTGCCGAAGTAATCGTGATGCCACGCTCCCGCTCCTGCTCCATCCAATCGGTCACCGTGGTGCCTTCATGCACCTCACCCATTTTATGAATGCTACCCGTATAAAAAAGCACCCGCTCCGTCAGGGTGGTCTTGCCCGCATCGATGTGCGCGCAGATCCCGATATTCCTCGTCCGTTCGAGGGAATAACTACGGGCTGAACTTTGGGTGGGAGGCATAAATCAGTTCCTTACCAACGCAAATGGGCAAAGGCCCGATTCGCTTGGGCCATCCGATGGGTTTCATCACGCTTCTTCACCGCATTTCCCTGTCCCGTCGCTGCATCCCGAATTTCTTGGGCCAAGGCCTTTTCAAAGGATATTCCCTTGCGCTTATTCGCCAGGTCTACCAGCCAACGCAAAGCTAAAGCCAACTGCCGTTCAGGAGTGGTTTCCACGGGGACTTGGTAAGTCGCTCCACCCACCCGACGAGATTTTACTTCCAAACGAGGTTTCACATTTTCCACAGCTTTTTGCACCACCGCCAAAGGATCTCCACCCGAGCCTCCTTCGTTCGCTCGCTCAATCGCATTGTAAACCAAGCGACTCGCCGTCGAAAATTTTCCTGATTTAAGAATATACCCAATCATCCGGCCAACTAAGAGACTTTCAAAGACCGGATCCGGAAGGGTTTTACGCGAAAGATGGCGGCGACGACGGGACATAAATCAATCTCCTTAAATTAGGCTTTCGCCTCGGCCGCTGGTTTCTCTGCCTTGGCCGCTTTGGCCGCACCACCCTTCGGACGTTTCACCCCGTATTTACTACGGGAGACCATCCGAGAAAGCTTATTAGAATTGCTCGGGCCAGAGGCTCCCAGCGCATCCAAAGTCCCGCGGACGATATGATACCTGACCCCTGGCAAATCTTTGACCCGCCCACCACGCACTAAAACAATCGAATGCTCCTGCAAATTATGATTTTCCCCAGGAATGTAGGCGATGACCTCTTCCCCATTGGAAAGACGGACCTTAGCCACTTTTCGGAGCGCTGAATTCGGCTTCTTCGGCGTACGGGTCATGACCTGCAAACACACCCCACGGCGCTGAGGACATCCGCGCAAGGCAGGGGCTTTCGTGCCGCGTTCAATGCGGGAGCGACCAAGTCGGACCAATTGATTAATCGTCGGCATATACTACTTTGGAGTCCCTCATCCCCGATCGATTCAAGACCGACGGCAAACCCTGAAGGGTTCCAGAAAGCGCTTCAAGGCGCTCGCATGGAGGACGACCCGCACGGGCCGTCGCATGCCACCAGATCAAGTCAGTCAACCTTTTCAGGCGACCGCCGAATCACAGCGGAAATTTAAATCCTGCCCAAGAATCTCTTCTCTGGCAAGCGATTTCGAAAAGTTTTACCCATCAACTCGCGAGAGCCGCGGGGATATCCAGAGCCACTTTTCGGGCTCTTTCTTCCTCAGGCTGCGTGCTGATCAGAGCTTCTCCCACAGGCTCCCCCAAATGGAGGAGTTTAATCTTGCGGTAGGCACTAAAGCCCGTCCCCGCAGGAATCAAATGACCCATGATGACGTTTTCCTTGAAGCCCAAAAGCTTATCGACCTTCCCGAGCGTCGCCGCATCGGTCAGAATTCGAGTGGTGTCTTGGAAGGAAGCCGCCGAGATAAAGCTTTCCGTTTCGAGCGAAGCCTTGGTGATCCCGAGCAGGACTGGGGTCGCCTCTGCTGGCTTGCCACCCTTCTGTTCGATCTCCCGATTGGCATCCTCGAAAGCCATCCGATCAATCTGCTCACCCCAAAGGTACTGGGTATCGCCTGGTTCGGTGATCTTCACCTTCCGCAACATCTGCCGAACAATGATCTCGATGTGCTTATCGTTGATTTCTACCCCTTGCAACCGGTAGACCTCTTGCACCTCGTTGACCAAGTACTCTTGTAACTCTTGCGGTCCGCAAACTTCGAGAATTTCATGAGGCACCACCGGTCCTTCGGTTAGCTGTTGCCCCTTCTTGACCGTATCACCCTTGTAAACGATCAAATGTTTAGAAAGAGAGATAAGATGCTCCTCTTCCGTCTGGGTAACAGGATCCCGAATAATTAACTTCTTTTTTCCCTTAACATTTCCTTGGAGATCCACCACGCCGTCGATCTTCGCGATCTCCGCAGCATCCTTAGGACGACGCGCTTCGAAAAGCTCCGCCACCCGAGGCAACCCGCCGGTAATGTCCTTCGTCTTGGTGACCTTACGAGGTGTCTTGGCCATCCGCTGCCCCGCCTGAACTTTCTCGCCGTCCTTCACCTCAATATGGGCGCCCGCAGGAATACTATAAGCGGCGATGACTGCACCGGCCTGATCGACAATCGCGATTTGTGGGTGCAAATCCTCTTTGTGCTCAATGATAACCGTGCCGACCGACTTAGTAGTCTCGTCGACCTCTTTCTTCATCGTCACACCTTCGAGGATGTCCTTAAACTCAACTCGACCGGCTTTTTCCGTCAGAATTGAAACGTTGTACGGATCCCATTGGACAAAGCTCTGACCCTTCTTCACCTTGCCGCCCTCTGGGACGGAGATCATCGAGCCAATCACCACAGGATACCGCTCCAATTCGCGACCATCGGCCGCGTGCACGCTGATAAAACCATTCTTATTCAAAACAATGTCATGCCCCTCTAAGGCGGTCACCGTGCGCAATTCCGTGTACTGCACTGTGCCGTCGTTCTTCGCTTTGATCTGGGGCTGTTTAAATATCTGCGAGGCCGTTCCTCCAATGTGGAAGGTACGCATGGTCAACTGCGTGCCGGGCTCTCCAATGCTCTGGGCAGCAATAATCCCAACCGCTTCACCCAGTTTGGCCGTCTGATTTGTGGCCAGATTCAATCCATAGCAAGAGATACAGACGCCACGCTTCGTTTCGCAGGTCAACGCAGAACGGATCTTCACCCGTTCCTGACCGAGATCTTCGATGGCTGCTGCTGCTTTCTCGGAGATCAGTTCGCCCGCGGAAACGATCTTCCGCTTGCCCACTGGATCCACAATATCATCACAAGAGGTCCGACCATAAATCCGGTCGCGCAGACGCACAATCGCGTCGTCCCCTTCCATGATCGGCTTGACCCAGATCCCGCGATCAGTTCCGCAATCGTCTTCACGAATAATAATATCCATGGCCACGTCGCAAAGTTTACGGGTCATATAACCAGAATCCGCTGTTTTCAAGGCCGTATCCGCCAACCCCTTGCGGGCTCCGTGGGTACTAATGAAATATTCCAAAACCGAGAGACCTTCACGGAAGCTCGCCGTGATTGGGCGTTCGATGATTTCGCCCGAAGGCTTTGCCATCAAACCCCGCATTCCGGCCAACTGCCGAACTTGGTTCCGGTTTCCTCGCGCCCCTGAATCCACCATTAAATAGACAGGGTTAAAGTCTTTCCGTCCTTCGTTATGCTCAAGCGTGCGGTACATCGCAGAGGAAATTTCCTCAGTCGCTTGGGTCCAGATATCGACAATCTTGTTGTAGCGCTCTCCGTCAGTGATCGCACCCATGCGGTACTGCTTCTCTACCTGAGAGACCGATCCACGCGCCCGCTCAAGAACCGCCGGTTTTTCCTCGGGGATAATCATGTCGTTGATCCCGATAGAAACACCCGATCGTGTGGCCGAGCTAAAACCAAGATCCTTTAACTTATCCAAACACCCCACCGTGGCTTGGTGACCGGATTTCTCGTAGCAACGGAGAATAATTTCACCCAGCTGCTTCTTGCCAGAGGGCTTATTGATAAAGCCCATCTCTTTCGGCCAGATGCTATTGAACTCCACCCGACCTGGAGTGGTTTCAATGAACTTCTTCGTGGCATCCCCAAAGACCGTCTCACGTCCAAGATCAGGGTTCTTGAAAAGAATCAGATCATGGATCTTGATGCTCTTCTCGCTGATCGCAAATTCAACTTCGTCCGCATCGGAGAAAGCGTTCAAACGCTTCTTCGTTGCCCCTGCTTTTTCCGTCGTCTTCATCGGATTCTGCGACAGGTAGTAACAACCCAAGGTAATGTCTTGGCTCGGCGTCGTGATCGGGCGTCCATTGCTCGGTCCGAAGATGTTGTTTGGTGCCAGCATCAACAAACGGGCTTCCAATTGCGCTTCAACGCTCAGAGGAATATGCACCGCCATTTGATCCCCGTCGAAATCCGCATTGTAAGCCGTACAAACCAAAGGATGAATTCGAATGGCATCGCCTTCGATCAACTTCGGTTCGAAAGCCTGCACCGAAAGCCGATGAAGCGTCGGGGCGCGATTCAAGAGAACAGGATGTTCCCGAGTCACTTCGTCCAAGGTGTCCCAGACAATCGCCTCTTTTCGCTCAATCATCTTCTTCGCCGAGCGCACCGTGTGCACTTGTCCCAGCTCCTTCAGGCGCCGAATAATGAAAGGTTCAAACAGAACCAAAGCCATTTTCTTCGGCAAACCGCACTCGTTTAGCTTCAACTCTGGACCGATCACAATGACCGAACGTCCGGAATAATCCACCCGCTTGCCCAACAAGTTCATCCGGAATCGTCCCGTCTTACCCTTCAACATATCCGAAAGAGACTTGAGCGGACGATTGCCCGCACCCGTCACTGCCCGTCCATGCCGACCATTGTCCATCAGTGCGTCGACCGACTCCTGCAACATCCGCTTTTCATTACGAATAATTACTTCCGGTGTCTTCAGTTGTAGCAGGTTACGCAACCGGTTATTCCGATTGATCACCCGACGATAAAGATCATTCAAATCCGACGTCGCAAAACGACCACCTTCCAGCGGCACCAAAGGACGTAAGTCAGGCGGAATCACTGGAAGCGTTTCCAGAATCATCCACTCAGGACGCGATCCTGCGGTCAGGAATCCTTGGACCAACTTCAGCCGTTTGGCAACTTTCTTGCGGGTCTGTTTGCTCTTCGTCGTTTCCAACTGCTGTTCTAACTCTGTGCAAAGCTCATCCAGATCGATCTTTTTAAAGACATCGCGGATCGCCTCGGCACCCATCTTGGCAATGAAGGAATCGCCAAACTGCTCCTGCGCTTCGCGGTACTCAGTTTCCGTGAGCAACTGCTTGGGCTTGAGCGGGGTCTTTCCTTCGTCGATTACCAAATAATCTTCATAATAGATCACCCGCTCGAGATCTCGTGCGGTCATATCCATCATCAATCCCAAGCGGCTGGGCATACATTTGTAGAACCAGATGTGACTCACCGGAACCGCTAACTCAATATGGCCCATCCGTTCCCTGCGCACCCGCGCGAGCGTGACTTCAACGCCGCAACGATCGCAGATTACCCCTTTAAACTTAATCCGCTTGTACTTTCCGCAGGAACATTCGTAGTCCTTCGTCGGCCCGAAAATCCTCTCACAAAACAACCCGCCTTTTTCAGGTTTGAAGGTACGGTAGTTGATCGTTTCAGGATTTTTCGTTTCGCCTCGGCTCCAAGAAAGAATTGATTCTGGCGAAGCCACGGTGATGCTCACCTGGTCAAAGCCGACGGTTCTTTCCATGCCGAGGATTTCACGAGCCGATTGGGTCTGTTTGTTCATGGGGTTTTAGGTATTTCTGGATTGAGATTAAGCGGCTTCGATAAGGATATCTGGCTTTTGCAGATCCTCATCCACCACCCGACTCCGCTCGCCGACCTTAATGTCGAGACAGAGACTTTGCATTTCTTTGATCAATACATTAAACGATTCTGGCGTGCCCGCTTCCAACGAGTTGTCCCCTTTGACAATGCTCTCGTAGATTCGCGTACGGCCTGCCACGTCGTCCGATTTGACGGTGAGAAGTTCCTGCAAGGTGTAGGCCGCCCCGTAGGCTTCCATCGCCCAGACTTCCATTTCTCCATAGCGCTGACCACCGTACTGCGCTTTGCCCCCCAGCGGTTGCTGAGTGACCAAGGAGTAGGGTCCGACCGCCCGGGCATGGATCTTGTCTGCCACCAAATGATGCAACTTCATCATGTAGATCAAACCGACCACCACACGTTGATCGAAAAGTTCACCCGTGCGTCCGTCGACTAAGACAGATTTTCCGTCTTCATCGAGCTTCGCTTTCTTCAGGAACTCCCGAATCTTCGTTTCGCTAATTCCGTCAAAGACGGGGGTGGCCACGTTGAATCCAAGGGCTCGGGCCGCGATTCCCAAATGGGTCTCCAGCACCTGCCCGACATTCATGCGGGAAGGCACTCCCAAAGGATTGAGAATAATATCAACTGGAGTACCGTCAGGTAAGAACGGCATGTCCTCTTCAGGGACGATCTTCGCCACCACACCCTTGTTTCCGTGACGTCCGGCCATCTTGTCTCCAACCGCAATCTTGCGTTTGGCTGCGACGTAGACTTTGACCATCTTGATAATCCCTGGATCGATGTCTTCTCCAGACTCCAGGCGCTCCATTTCCATTTCCTTCTCGTTGGAGAGCTGATTGAATTTCTGTTCGTAGCTCGAGATGATTTCGCGGATTTTAATCCGGATAGGACTTGGATCGATTTCAATGTGGTTATAGACGTCAGCAATTTTCCGCAACAGCGTCTTGGTGATCTTGCGGTTCGCCGGAATGATAATTTCACCAGTCTCCGCATTGACTACGTCGAGTGGGATTTTTTCATTCAGCAAAATGTTCGAAAGGGCTTGAGTCAGCTCTTCCTTCATTTCCGCATGTTTCTTAATGAACTTGTCATCCACCCCTTTGGCGTGCCGTTTGGCTTCGCCGGGGGCCAGCTTGATAAAGTCCTTCTTGATCGCACCGCCGGTTGTCTTCACATCCATCACGATTCCAGCCGATCCCGAAGACACCACCAGGGAACTATCTTTCACGTCCGCCGCTTTTTCACCGAAGATGGCCCGAAGTAGACGCTCTTCAGGCGCCAGCTCCGTCTCACTCTTCGGCGTGATTTTGCCGACTAAAATATCCCCAGCTTTGACTTCCGCTCCGATCCGAACCACTCCGTCGGGTCCGAGATTTTTGAGAGCTTCGTCACCAACATTAGGAATATCCCGTGTGATTTCCTCGGGTCCGAGCTTGGTGTCTCGGGCCGAGATCTCGAATTCCTCAATGTGGATGCTGGTGTAAACATCTTCTTTGACCAGGCGCTGGCTCAAAAGAATGGCGTCTTCGAAGTTGTAACCATTCCACGGCATGAAGGCCACGACCACATTGCGTCCAAGGGCCAATTCCCCTTGATCCGTACAAGGACCGTCTGCAATCACTGTGCCTTTGCTCACTCGCTGGCCCACATGCACCACTGGCCGCTGGTTTACACACGTCCCGTTGTTCGAGCGCATGAACTTCAAAAGGTCGTACACATAGACACCTTTTTCCGCATCGGTTTTCATCCGTTTGCGGTTTTCAGGGGCCGTGCCGTCTTCCGTCACGATGACTTGCCGAGCGGTGACCGAGGCAACCTTCCCTGGTCCTTCACTGACAATCATTGCGTGAGAATCCTTGGCCACTTTTGCTTCCATCCCCGTCCCCACTACTGGGGCTTCGGAAATGAGCAGAGGTACCCCTTGGCGTTGCATGTTCGAGCCCATCAAAGCTCGGTTCGCATCGTCATGCTCCAGGAAAGGAATTAACGAAGCGGCCACCGAGACCAACTGCTTCGGCGACACGTCCATGTAATGCACCTTGTCAGGTTCGACTTCGAGAAACTCGCCGCGATAGCGCACGGAGATTCTTGGCGAAGTAAACTTGCCGTGACCATCCACTGCCGTATTCGCCTGCGCCACGATAAAGTTTTCCTCTTGGTCTGCCGTTAGGAAATCGAGTTCATCGGTGACTTTTCCAGACTCCACCTTGCGATAAGGAGTTTCAATGAATCCGAATTCATTGATACGTCCAAAGGTCGACAAGCTGGAGATCAGGCCGATGTTCGGCCCTTCTGGGGTTTCGATCGGACAGATCCGCCCGTAATGGGAAGGATGCACGTCACGAACTTCGAATCCCGCGCGTTCGCGACTCAGACCCCCTGGTCCAAGGGCGGAGAGACGACGTTTGTGCGTCATTTCACTCAGCGGGTTCGTCTGATCCATCAACTGCGAGAGCTGGCTCCGGCCAAAGAAATCTCGAATCATAGCCGACAAGGCCTTCGGGTTGATCAATTTCTGCGGAGTCATTCCTTCGGTATTGACGTCGAACAACGTCATCCGCTCTTTGACTAACCGCTCCGTCCGGCTCAAGCCTGTCCGACACTGGTTGGAAAGAAGCTCCCCAACCGTCCGTACACGCCGACTGCCCAAATGATCAATGTCATCCGTCGTCCCCTCGCCCAAACGAAGGTTGATCAGATAACTGGTGGCGGCCACCACGTCTTCCCGAGTCAGAATCCGGGTGAGCAAATCGGTTTGCAAGCCAAGCTTCTGGTTGAGCTTGTGCCGGCCTACGCGACCAATGTCATAACGCTTAGGATCGAAGAAAAGACGCTTCAAGAGCGCCTTCGCATTCGTCACCGTGGGGGGATCGCCGGGGCGCAAACGCCGATAAATTTCCTTGAGGGCGGATTCGGTGTCCTTCGAAGGGTCCTTCTTCAGGCACTTCAAGATGGTGTCATCCACCCGAATATCGACCACTTCAACTGATTTCAAACCGAGGTCCAAAAGACTTCGGACAACCGTTTTAGTCAGAGGTTCGAAAGCCCGTGCCACCACCAAATCAGCGTTCGCCGTATCGCGCACTTCTTTGATCAGCACCTTCTGGCTCAACTCGTTCTCTTCCAAATCTTCCGCCAACTTCATCGGTTCAATCCGATAAAAGAGCGAAATAATATCCTCGTCCGTGCTGTAATCCAGCGCCCGCAACAAGGTGGTTAAGAGAAACTTCCTCCGGCGTTTCCGACGGTCCAAATGCACATAGAGCAGGTCCGAAGTATCATAGGAAACTTCCAACCAAGATCCGCGATCTGGAATAATCCGATAGCTGTGCAAGGTTTTGCCATTGGCGTGGATGCTTGATTCAAAACAGATCCCGGGGGAACGGTGGAGCTGACTGACAATCACCCTCTCCGCTCCGTTCACCACAAAGGTTCCCTGCTTCGTCATCAAGGGGAGTTCGCCCATGTAAACCCGTTCCTCAATCGTGGAACCATCGTTATACAAAACGAAGGTTACATAGAGGGGAGCAGCATAAGTCACCCCTTCACGGAGGCACTCGATTGGGCCATTTTTTGCTTTGCCCAATTCATAATGACTAAAGTCTAACTTGATCTTCTCATCGTATGACTCGATGGGGAAGACCTCGCGAAAGACGGCTTGGAGGCCGACATCACTCTTCCGCTGTTTCGGGTTTGTCGCTTCCTGTAGGAATGCGCGGTAGGAATCAAGCTGAACCTCCATGAGGTTCGGCATGGCTACCGTCTCGGGCAATCGCCCGAAATTCACCCGCTCGACTTTGGTCGATTTCGACATGCTACGTACTCCTTAACCCGGATATCCGGGGGTTTGGGTTATTTAATCTCCACCTTGGCGCCGGCCGCTTCCAATTTCTTCTTAATTTCAGCTGCTTCATCCTTGGTCACGCCTTCACGGAGTGACTTGGGGGCTCCCTCGACCAAAGCCTTCGCATCCGCTAGGCCCAGTCCAGGTACCACCACGCGCACTTCCTTAATCACGCCAATTTTATTCGCGCCAGCTTCCTTCAGAATGACTTCAAAAGTTGTTTTTTCTTCCGCAGGGGCCGCTCCGGCAGCTCCGCCCGCAGCCGCTACGGCCACTGGTGCGGCAGCACTCACGCCCCACTTGTCTTCGAGTTTCTTAACTAGTTCCGACGCTTCCAGAACGGTTAATCCGCTCAAGGTCGTCACGACTTCTTCTAGATTCATTGCCATAGTATGTTTTCTCCTATTCCAGCTCGAGCGCATTACGCCAAGCCAGAGTGTTAATGTTTACTCCTGGTTAGCCGATCACACCCGTGATCGAATTATCCCGGAAAGGCTCCCGGGCTAACACAAGTTGATTGCCTTTCATGTACATCTTTAGACTCCAGCCGCGGGTGCCGCGTCTGCCTTGCTCCGCACCACTCGCGCCAAACGCGCTCCGGGTTCCGCCAAAAGGCGAACCAAGGTCGAAGCAGGTGCAGAAATAACTCCCAAGATTTTCCCACGAAGCACATCCATCGAAGGAAGATCCGCCAAGACCAGCAGCTCTTTCGTGCCAAGCAGTTGGCCGTCCATCACCCCCGAACGCAGCACCGGGCGCGTAAACTCCGCCTTGAAGGTTTTAATTACTTTCGCCGCCGCTGGAGCATCCTTGCCACCCGCCACCACCGCAGTCTGGCCGACAAAATCCTTATCCAGCCCCGACAATGCGGATTCACCAATCGCCCGCTTGAAAAGGGTGTTCTTCACAACTTTAACCGCTGCGCCAACCTTACGGAGGCGACCACGCAGTTCGGAGAATTCAGACACTTTCATGCCTGTATAATCCAAGACAATTAGGTACGGCGAGGATTTGACCCACTCGCGTAGCGTTTCAATGACTAAGGCTTTTTCTTCTTTCATTAGATAATATTCTCCTTGGTACTTAATCTTCCGAGCCAGCGGCTACCTCAGTCACAGCGATCGGGATGCCAGGCGAAAATGAAGCGGAAAGAACACAGTTCTGTAGATACTTACCTTTCGCGCCTTGCGGGCGAGAACGAGAAACCGCATCTAAAACCGCTGAAACATTTTCCCCAAGCTGCTTGCCTTCAAAACTCAATTTTCCACAACTCACATGCAGGTTGGAACCCTTATCGATTTTAAATTCCACTCGGCCCGCTTGGCACTCCTTGACCGCTTTGGCCGTATCTTCCGTCACCGTTCCCGATTTCGGATTCGGCATCAAGCCACGGGGCCCTAGCACTTTCCCTAACTTACGCACCTCAATCATCGCGTCAGGAGTCGCTACCGCCACATCGAAATCTGCCCACCCCTCCTGCACTTTCTTGATCAAATCGGCGTATCCAACCAAAGTCGCACCCGCCACCTTAGCCGCTTCCGCTGGAGCTCCTTGCGCAAAAACAATTACCCGAACCGTTTTTCCAGATCCATGAGGCAAACTCACCGTGCCACGAACCACTTGGTCACTCTGCTTCGGATCCACACCCAGATGAAAAGAAAGATCTACACTCGGGTTCCCCTTGCTTTTACCCGCCGGCATACTCTTGAGCAAAGCCACCGCCTCACCGACCGCATAGCGCTTCTTCGGCTCGAGCAACTTGCTGGCTTCACTGTAACGACGGCTGGGTTTCTTCGGCATATTCGAAATCTCCTTTAGTCCGCAATCTCCAGGCCCATTTGGCGAGCCGTCCCGGCGATGATTCGAAAAGCCGCTTCATCCGAAGCCGCATTCAAGTCATTCCGCTTCACCTTGACGATGTCCATGACCTGTTTCTTCGTCACCTTGCCCACCTTCAAACGATTGGGCTCTTTCGAACCTGAAGCCAACCCCGCCGCTTTCTTCAAAAGAATCGAGGCGGGCGGGGATTTTGTGATGAAGGTGAACGTCTTGTCCTTGTAAACCGTGATGACCACAGGGAAAATATTTCCAGCGTCCTTCGCCGTACGGGCATTGAACTCTTTACAGAAGGCCATGATGTTGACCCCTTGCTGACCGAGAGCCGGTCCAACGGGAGGTGCGGGATTCGCCGCACCCGCAGGGATCTGTAACCGAATTACTCCAGTGATTTCTTTTGCCATAAATAGTCCTTAGGTTTTCTCCACCTGCCAATATTCCAGCTCGACCGGAGTCGAACGGCCGAAAATCGAAACCGCCACCCGCACCCGCCCTCGCTCCGTATCCACTTCCTCAATCACCCCTTCTTGATTTTGGAAGGGACCATCCCCTACTTTGACGCGATCCCCAACCACGAAAATAACCTTCGGAGTAATCTTTTCTTCTTTGTCCCGAATCTGCGTCAGCATCCCCTCCACTTCAGAAGGACGCATCGGAGTGGGACGATCCCCATCCGCAAAGCCCAAGACCCCAGGGGTTTCCTTGACAAAATACCAAGGCCGCTCATGTAGCTTCTTTTCCAAATCATAGAGAGCCATCTTCACAAACAGGTATCCCGGATAAAGTTTTCGCTCCGTCTCCACCTTTTTCCCACGCTTGATTTCCGAAATGCGCTCAGTCGGAATCACCACCTCTTCCACAAATTCACCCACCTCTTCCATCTTAATCCGCATCATCATATGGCGCTTCACGTTCGTCTCCTGTCCGGAGAGAACATGCACCGCGAACCATGCGACTTCCGAAGGAGTAGTAACTACATCAGTCATCGTCATTTCCTCAAAACCTCACCAGCCAGCCGACCACCCGGCTGATCAGGAAATCAAATCCTGAGGTGTAGGCTGCCAAAACTAGTGTAGTCATCGCCACTACCGCCGTGCTGTCGATCAGCTCACGATAGCGCCGGACCCCCGTCTCACTCGGATCCCAAGGCCACGAACATTTCATCAACTCTGCCTTAACCTCACCGAGAAATTTCCCTAAAGTCATGCGAAAACGGAAAAGCAGGAAGGCGACGCCTAAGGAGAGTACTCCTAGAGCGATCGTCCCCACCCAACTTCCTCCAATTTTCCACATTTCCATAGTTGCCAAACCTTTCTCCTGACTTCAGGTGCAGGGCAGGAGGGACTCGAACCCCCAACCGACGGTTTTGGAGACCGCTACTCTACCAATTGAGCTACTGCCCTCCATCCGTCCGGCTGGTGGAAATCCCACTCCAAAGAGCGAGATTCCGTTCCCTCCGGTCTTGTTACCTGGCGTTTAGGCCAGAATTTCGGTGACCCGTCCGGCGCCGACTGTTTTGCCACCTTCACGGATAGCGAAGCGAATCTGCTTCTCCATCGCGATCGGGGTGATCAGTTCGACTTCGATGTCCACATTATCTCCAGGCATGACCATTTCCACGCCAGCCTTCAGCGTGACGACGCCCGTCACGTCGGTCGTCCGGAAGTAGAACTGAGGACGGTACCCGTTGAAAAACGGTGTATGGCGACCCCCTTCATCCTTACTCAAGACGTAAACCGTCGCTTTAAACTTAGTGTGGGGTTTGATCGTTCCAGGTTTCGAGATGACTTGACCACGCTCCACATCCTCTTTCTTCGTGCCACGCAAGAGCAGGCCGACATTGTCGCCCGCTTCCGCAGTATCGAGGAGTTTACGGAACATTTCCACATCGGTCACCACCGTCTTGGCCGTCGGCTTGATTCCAACGATTTCAACCTCTTCCATCTTTTTCAAGATTCCGCGTTCCACTCGGCCAGTCACCACCGTGCCTCGGCCTTCAATGTTGAACACGTCTTCCACCGGCATCAAGAAGGGCTGATCCTTCGGACGCTCAGGAATCGGAATAAACTTATCTACCGCCGCCATCAATTCGATGATGCACTTGGCTGCGTCGCTCTTCGGGTCACCCGACTCCAACGCCTTCAAGGCACTTCCCTTGATGATCGGAATGGTATCCCCAGGGAATTCATACTTGGAAAGAAGTTCGCGGACTTCCACTTCCACCAACTCGAGCAAATCTTTATCGTCCACCATGTCCACCTTGTTCAAAAAGACCACCAAGGCAGGCACGCCAACTTGGCGAGCGAGCAAAATGTGCTCGCGCGTCTGCGGCATCGGACCGTCCGCTGCGCTCACCACCAAAATTGCACCGTCCATCTGCGCCGCACCCGTGATCATGTTCTTCACATAATCCGCGTGTCCGGGACAATCCACGTGGGCATAATGACGATTTTCCGTGGCGTACTCCACGTGCGAGGTGTTGATCGTAATCCCGCGCTCTTTTTCTTCCGGCGCGTTGTCGATCTGGTCGTACGCCTTCGCTTCCGCCAATCCTGATTTAGACAGGATAGTCGTGATCGCTGCGGTTAAAGTGGTTTTCCCGTGATCAACGTGGCCAATAGTACCAACGTTAACGTGGGGTTTCGAACGGTTGAATGCCTCTTTTGCCATAAATACTGTTCTCCTTGTCCTGCGGTTTCCCATCTCCACTCGCGCCGGATTGGAATTCCGTCGTCAGTCTCCCCGATCGGGGTTTAACCGCGACAGAGCCCATGACCGGGTTTGAACCGGTGACCTCGTCCTTACCAAGGACGTGCTCTACCAACTGAGCTACATGGGCGAGGTGGAACCCAAAAAGGTTCCGGAATTCGCCCGGCGTTTTCCTCTTCGGCACGAAATCTGCTTCAAAGCCTTGCGACTCGAACAAAATAACGACCCAAGGGGAAACGATAAACATGCCCGAACCAACCCCCCCCTGTCAACCCTCTCTTGCAAAAAAAAATATATTTTTTTTGCTATGCCGAAAACATGCGAAAAACATAAAAGGCCAACCCCAAAACCGCAGCCCCCGCCCCAGCCCAAAGGAGCCAATCCAAACTACCCCCCTTAGCTTTCCCACTGATGGGAGACAAGTTACGAAAGTTTTCTGGGACGCCCACATCCACCCCAATTTCCGCCTGAAAGCCACGCCCAGCCGAAGGCAGGGCCAGCGCTGCCCGCGCCACCGCCCCCTCATAACGAAAAGCTACCTGCCCAAATTGTAAACGATCTCGATCTTGTAACACCGCCGTGGTGATTTTTTCATCGTTCACCCGCGTCCCGTTCGTCGACTCCAAATCCCTAACCCGATACTCCTGTCCTTCCAGCACCAATTCCGCGTGGCGCGATGAAATACTCCCGTGCACCACCTGCACCTCATTCCCATCGATCCGCCCCACCGCCATGCGCAGTCCCGTTAACTCCACCACCAACTGCGGAATCTCTTTACTTTCGGAAATAAGCTTCGGCATGCGAACCTTTTTTAGGCGCGTTTGGCGTCCGCGTCGAGTCGGGCAGCAAACTGCTGGAAAAAATAAGCCGCGTCATGAGGTCCTGGCGCTGCCTCAGGATGGTACTGCACAGAAAAAGCCTCACCCGAAACCAGACGAATCCCCTCACACGTTCCGTCGTTTAAATTTAGATGAGTCACCTCCACTTTCCCCTTCGGTAAAGAGTCCGCATCGACCGCATATCCGTGATTTTGGCTGGTAATCGTCACCTTGCCCGTCGCCAAATCCTTCACCGGTTGATTTCCTCCTCGATGCCCGAATTTTAATTTAAAAGTCTTCCCCCCCAACGCATGGGCCAACATCTGGTGCCCCAAACAAATCCCAAAGATCGGTTTTCTCCCCACCAAATCACGAACCGTCTGATGTACATACGTCGGTACCGCCGGATCCCCTGGGCCATTAGAAAGAAACACTCCGTCCACCTTCGCCGCCAGTATTTCCTCCGCTTTGGCCTGCGCGGGAAAGACCACCGGTTGCAATCCCTCCGCCCGAAGCAACCGCAGAATGTTGCGCTTCATCCCGCAATCAATCGCCGCCACCCGATGGCGTACTGGAGGCATCTTCCTCTTCTCATCTCCTAGCCGAGCCGGAAAATCAGTGCCCTCAGAATCCCACTCATACGATTTCTTGCAGGTTACCTCTGCCACATAATCTTTCGCCCCCAATCCAGGCCACGCCTTCGCCTGAGCGATCGCCTCCTCCGCCGACATCCCATTCGTCGCCAGTACACCCTTCATCGCCCCTTCCGTCCGCAATTTACGCGTCAGCGCCCTCGTATCCACTCCCTCAAGCGCAGGAATTTTGTGCCTCTGGAGATAAATATCCAGCGTCTCCCTCTGGCGCCAATGACTCGATCGCCGCGTCAATCGCCTCACCAATAATCCCGCCACCTGTGGCTTATCCGACTCCTCATCCTCTGGATTGATTCCCGTATTCCCGATCTCAGGACAAGTTAGCGCCACCACTTGCCCGCGGTAACTCGGATCGGTCAGAATTTCCTGATATCCCGTCATCGAAGTGTTGAAACACATTTCCGCTGCCACCCACCCCACCGCGCCAAAACCTCTGCCCCGCAGAATCGTCCCATCCTCTAAGGCAAGTAGTCCTTCCATTTAGTTCAAACCTTAAGAGGAACTCGCCCGCCCGTCCAGATCATGGCGAATCTGCCCGTCGACCAAAGTCAACACCGCCCGCCCCCTCAACTCCCGCCCCTCAAAGGGAGTATTTCTTCCACGGCTGGCAAACTCCGCTTTTCGTACCGTCCACTTCCGCTCGGGATCAATCACCGTCACATCCCCAACCGCTCCCACCGCCAAGCTACCCCGACCCAAACCAAAATATTCCGAGGGGAAAGTACTCATCTTAACCACCATCTCTCGCAGAGACAGCATCCCGTTATGCACTAACTCCGTCAGATAAATCCCCAATGCCGTTTCCAGCCCCACCACCCCGAAAGGAGCTTCATCAAACTCCACCTCTTTCTCGTAGGTACAGTGCGGCGCATGGTCCGTTGCCAAAAATCGGATCGTTCCATCCGCTACCCCCCGTTTCACCTCCTCCACATCCGCCCGTGTCCGTAAGGGAGGATTCATCTTAAAGGAAGTGTCATAGCCCTCCACCAAATCGTCCGTCAGGCAAAGGTGATGGGGCGAAGCCTCCCCATCAATCGGCACTCCTCGCGCCCGCGCTTCCCGCAAAATCCGAATCGAACCCGCCGAACTCATATGCTGACAAACTACCCTTGCCCCCGTCAGCTCTGACAAAAGCACATTCCGCGCCACAATCACCTCCTCCGCAATCGAAGGCCATGCGGGTAGTCCCAGAATCCGCGACCACTTGCCCTCATTCATCACTCCGCCGGCCGATAAGAATTTATCCTCACAATGATCCAAGACCGGCAAATCAAACATCCGCGCGTACTCCAAGGCACGCCTCATTAACTCCGCATTCTGCACGCAGTGCCCATCATCCGTAATCGCCACCACCCCCGCTTGTCGGAGCGACCCAATCGGCGCCAACTGCTCCCCTTTTTGCCCCATCGAGATCGTCCCCGTTGCAAAAACGTTCGCTACCCCAGTTTCCCTCGCCCTTTGACGCATCCACGCGATCGTGTTCGGTCCATCCGCCACCGGCGAAGTGTTCGGCATCGCAATCACCGAAGTAAATCCTCCCGCCACCGCCGCCGCCGTCCCACTCGCGATCGTCTCCTTGGCCGATTGCCCTGGCTCCCGCAAATGCACATGCGGATCGATTAACCCAGGCGTCACCACCAAGCCCTCAACTTTCAGGACTAAGGCATCTTTTGCGGGTTTGCCCTCAGCAATCTTTCCCTCCCGCACCAAGACATCCCCCTTCGCTTCTCGCTTGGTCGCAGGATCCACCACCAAGCCCCCTTGCAAAAAGATATCTCTCATGTCTCTCCCCCAATTCCCCGACCACCCGAGACTAGATAAAGAACCGCCATCCGCACCGCTAGCCCATTCGTCACCTGATCTAGAATTACAGAGTTCACCCCATCCGCCAGCTCACTTGCTATTTCTACCCCTCGATGAATCGGACCAGGATGCATCAACAAAACCCCAGGCTTACACCGCCGAAATCTTTCCGTAGTTAACCCAAAAAGTGCCGCATACTCCCCGATCGATGGCACTCGCGAATGGACCTGCCGCTCATGCTGTATCCGGAGCAGATTAATCACATCCGCTTCCTCCAGCGCTCCCTCCAAATCATGACTAACCTCCGCCCCCAGCTCTGCAAACTCCTTCGGCAAGAGGGTTGACGGCCCCACCAACTTCACTTTCGCCCCCAACTTCGTCAAAGCCCATAGGTTCGAACGCGCCACCCGACTGTGGACAATATCTCCGACAATCAACACCCTCACCCCTGCAATTTTCCCCATCCGCTCCTGAATCGTAAAGGCATCCAGCAACCCTTGAGTCGGATGCTCGTGCGAGCCGTCCCCCGCGTTAATCACCGAAGCTTTCAAACGCTCCGCCAGAAAGTGGGCCGCTCCTGCCGATCGATGCCGAATCACAATCGTTCCTGCTTGCAACGCCTCCAAGTTCCTTGCCGTGTCTTTGAGAGTTTCTCCTTTGCGAATACTACTCGATTCCCTGTCCAGACTAACCACATCCGCACTCAATCGTACCGCCGCCAGTTCAAAAGAAATTCTCGTCCGCGTGCTTGGTTCAACAAACAGATTCACCACCGTCCTACCTTGCAAAGCAGGCACTTTTTTAATCGGTCGACCCAATATTTCCTTAAAAACTGTCGCCGTAGAGAGAACCTTACCAATCTCCTCCGCGCTCAACTCACGCAGAGAGAGCAGATCCTTCCGCTTCCAAGTCACACTCATCCTGATCCCTTCTCCAAAATCACCGCGTCTTCTCCATCCACCTCCATCAATCGAACACGGACTTTCTCCTCCTGCGAGGTAGGTAGATTCTTTCCAATGTAATCAGGGCGAATCGGAAGCTCGCGATGCCCACGATCCACCAAAACCGCTAATTGAATAATCTTGGGCCGACCCAAATCACACAACGCATCCAAAGCCGCCCGAATCGTCCGACCCGTGAAAAGTACGTCATCCACCAAAATCACCGTCTTTCCCTTTAGATCAAAAAGCACTTCCGAACCCTTTGGCACGGGCACATTCTGCGCCAAGTCATCACGGTGAAAACTAATGTCCAAAGAACCTACTGGCAGAACCCCACCCCCTTCGATCAGTTGGAATTCCTTGGCCAAACGATGGGCCAGAGGCACTCCACGCGTTTGAATTCCCACTAGGGCAACAGTTCCTTTGGCTTGCCGTTCGGCAATTTCATGGGCTATCCGCCGCACCGCTCGGTGTACAGCTTCCCCATCCATCATCTTTACCTCTGCCATTTCCGCCTCCTTGAGGAACTCACAGGTTCCCGTTAAAGGACGCGCCATGCGTCGTACTACAATCGTAGGATCAACTTTGCTCTTTAGCGATCTCTTTTTCCCGATTCATCCGCCACTCACTCCGATGTTTCACAATCCAATCCAAAAGACCCTTCTCAAATCCCACGTCATACCCCGCCTGCTCACTCAGATGCCACTTATGGCGCAAAATTTCCTCCCGCTCTAAAAGAAATTCACGATACAAAGCCGAATTGCGGAAAACCGCATTCGACTCCGTCGTTTGCCCAACAGAAACTGCAGGACCCATAAGGGAAACTTGGCGCAGGAACGACGAAGCGCAAGTAGTTTCCTTTTTTATACTCTAATTTAAACTGCTTATGCAGAGAAGTTTGGAAACAAAATCTTTGTCACGGAATTGACTAAATTAAGAAACCCCATCGCCGCAGGAGCGCTCGCTCGCACCAGTAACACTGGCTTTCCCTCATCCCCGCACTTCCGCGCCTCTGGATCCAACGGTATCTCCCCCAACAGCGGAACCTTCTGCCTAGCCGCTTCCCGCTTTCCACCCCCCGAACCAAAAATCTCGTGCTTCTCCTCCGTTCCTGGCACCACAAAATAACTCATATTTTCTACCAACCCCATGATCTCCACATTCACCTTACGAAACATCGCAATCGCCTTCCGCGCATCCACCAGCGCCACCTCCTGCGGCGTCGTCACAATCACCGCCCCATCCAACGTCACCGTCTGAACGATCGTCAGCTGGATATCCCCCGTCCCTGGGGGCAAATCCAACACCAGCACATCCAATTCCCCCCACGCCACCTGCCGAAGAAATTGCTGCGTGAACCGAGTCACCATCGGTCCACGCAAAGCAGCCGGACTATCATCCCCTAACAACATCCCCATGCTCATCAACTTCACCCCATGACATGTCGCGGGTACAATCCGCTCCGTCCCCTCCTCTACCTGCACCCCCTCGCGACAGCCCAACATCAAAGCCTGACTCGGTCCATAAAGATCACAGTCGCATAATCCCACTTTCAATCCCGATTGAGCCAGTCCCACCGCCAAATTAGAAGCCACCGTAGATTTCCCCACACCACCCTTCCCACTGGCCACCGCAATAATCTTCTTCACCCCCTCAATCCCCTGGGCCCCAGTCGACGCGACTGCCGCCGGAGGCGCTACCTCTGTCCGAATCGTCACGCTTTTCACCGCCAGCAACCCCTTCATCCCATCCCGAATCTCTTGCCCCAACTTCTCCGGCAAAGTCGGATCAGGAGTCGAAAGCTTTAGGGTTAATTTAAGATCCGTTCCCTCCAAATCTAAATCATGCACTAACCCAAAAGAGACAATGTCCCTCGTGAACCCAGGATACTTCACCTGACGCAATCTCTGCATCACCTCATCCCGCCAGCCTTGACCCTTTGCACCACTCATCCTTCTACCCTGCCTAACTTTCTCCCAATCCAAAATCCAAAAGAAAGATCCAACACCCCGCCAAGGGATTTTTCGACTATGGGTTCGATAGCTTCACCACCATCGCCGTGGCACAGGGCACCCCTACCTTCACATTTTTCTTTCCCAGACCTTTACTCAATGGCGACCACCCCCCTGCCCATTTTCCATCCTCTCCAAACTTAGCCCCGCCCAAAGACACTCCCTCCACCACCGCAATATCCCCACTCTCCTGCGACAACGAAATCGTCTCTCCCCGCAGATAAGATTCCCCTAAATCCAAGGTCACCTCCGCCGCCTTACCTTGCGGACCAAACTCGCGATTGATCAGTGTCACATAAAGACAACCATCCGACCCACTGACCCCATACGCCGTTAGATTCACTCCATCCCGATTCGCCATGACCTTAACCGGAAGCAACTTTCCTCTACTCCCCAGTGTAAACGCCTTAATCCCATAGGCTGGTGGCAAAAGGGTGTAACCTTTTTCCGAGGAAGTTAAGGGAGTGTACACATTGGGCTTATCCGGTCCGTTTATCCCCGGTAACACTTTTTGCCCTGAATGAAAGTTCACCCCACTCGCATCATGATGAGCCCACCAGTACAAATAATCCAAAATCCATAACGAGGCCGAATAAGTATCACTCGCCCCCACAGCTCCCCCCTTCGAAAAACTACTCGTTTCATTCATCCTAAACTTAAGCCCGTTCCGCAAGACCGCAGGCACGAAGAGCTCATAAAAAGCCTGATACTTCGGATGCCAGGCTGGGGAAAGCATGTCCGATCTCGCCTTCACTATATCCTTCACATTCGGCCCATCCCCACCTGGGTAGTAGTGCTGACCAATCATCGCCAGCATCTCTTTCATCCTAGGTTCTCCAGCCATATCCCTCGCCCAATCTGGATTCTTATCCGTTGCCGTAGGCGCGCAAAACTTGGCGCTAGGAGTAAACGCAGAGGAAACAATCACCTCCCTAAACTTTTTCCACTCCTCCAGGAAGATCGGATACTTCAAATCCTTATTCGGCTCGTTTCCTAAAATAAAACACGAAAGGAGATCCGCGTACTTTTCCGTAACATACTTCGTAATCTTTGCCGCCTCCTCAGGACTGTTTTTCTGTAAACGCACACTATAAATCACCTTCACCCCCGCCGCTCGAGCAAAGGCAAAGAGGTGATCAATGTCTTTGAGATCGGGTATCTTCACCGTCGCCCGCTCCGCCGTATTCCCCCCCACCCGAAGGTGGGTAATCCCCAAAGTTCGGAAAGCGCTGATCAGTGGCAAGTTTTCTGCAGAAAAGTAGGATTTGCCTGTCGTCGGATTAGGCAGAACCATCTTGGTCTCAAAGCTCAATCCGCAAAAGTCGCTCGGAATATCACGGATCGGATTCTTCCCATCCACTTCCACTCCCACTGGCGAAGCCGCACCCCTTCCCTCTCCAACCAACCCAACCCCCAACCAGCAGGCTGTGCCGATGATTTTAAGAAACGAGTTCACTGCTCTCAAGATGCTTCGCCCAGCTCGCAGTTCAAGAATTTAACCCCTCCGCGACCGATTCAATCTCCGCCCAGATCGATCGTGACCTCTACCTGATCCCGCTCCTTCACAAACCACTTCTGAATATAGAGCGTGCCCACCACCGGAGGTTGACCGTCCTCAGGCTCCTCCATAAATCGTACGGTATTTTTCGTATCTTTCTCTTTCTTGAAACGGATTGTCTTTTTCATGGTTGTCTTATTCAACCTGCTCCCGTGAGCCAGGCAAGGCCTTCGTCAACCGATCAACCCCTTCAGCCACACGAGTTGCCGCCTCCTCCATCTGCTCCGCTTGGCTATTCAGACCAAGGGTAAGAAGAATCAACGCCCTCGCCTCCCCCTCCTCCGCCCCAATCGCCTTCATCCCGGGAGGAATCTTCATCTCCCGCGTGACACACCCACTACCTCCTCGCACTGCCAAACCCACCCGATCCAGTACCAGTGCCAAACTCTCCGCCTCCAACCCCTTAAAACTAAAGGCAAGATGGGCCGGACTCCGCTCCGCTCCTAATTTCGTCCCGTGCAACTTTGCCGTGTGCACCTTCTTTAAAATCCCACCCGCCAAAATCTTCTGAGCCTTACCCACCTGCTTTCGTCTCTCTTCTCCATCTTTCATCCACTCTTCTGCCGCCACCCCCAATCCTACAATCGCAGGAAGATTCTCCGTTCCCGCCCGCCGATCCCCCTCCCGCCTTCCCCCTTCCAACCAACTCATCCACCGAGTTCCAGACCTTACCCAAAGCGCCCCCACCCCCTTCGGTCCTCCCAACCGATGCCCCGACAGCGCCACCAGATCAGCCCCCCCTTTCTCCACATCCAGCGAAACCCAACCCGCCCCATGTGTCCCATCCAGAAAAAGTTTCGCCCCCGTCCGCTCCGCAAACCTTTTGGCTTCGGAAAGATTTTGCACCGTTCCCAAATCGTGATGAGCCAAATGCACGCAGACCAAGCCCTCTCCAGACATCCCCTTCACTTCCTCCCACCTCAATTTTCCCTCCCCGTCCACAGGAATTCGTACCAACCCAAAACCCCTCTTTTCTAACTGTCGAGCCACACTCTCCACCGCGGGATGCTCCATCTCGCTCAGATAAATCGTCCCTTTACCCACCGCTTCGCCCCAACCTCGCACGGCCGACTGAACCGCCTCCGTTCCACCAGAAGTAAAAATCACACCCTCCTCATCCTTCGCTCCTAAAAATTCTGCCACCCTACCCCTCGCCTTGGTTAACTCCTCCCGCGCTTCTCTCCCCTCACGATGCCCCCCGCTCGGCGCAGCTCCGCTGCATCCCAACACCCGATCCATCTCTGCTCTTACCTTCAACCCCAGGGAACTCCCCGCCGCATGATCCAGATAAATCCGCTCGCGATTCATTTAACCAGTCCGCCCGAATTTTTTCTCCAGCTCCGCCTTGCTCAGCAAAATCATCGTCGGCCGACCATGTGGACAGGTGTAGGGCAACTCACACGCCAAAAGATCCGCCAGCAAACGCACCGCCTCCTCCTCATTCAGTCGGTCATTCGCCTTAATCGCATGCCGACAAACCGTCTTCGCAATCACCTCCTCACTCAATCTCCGATCCTTGCGCAGGCTGGTTCCACCCTTTTCTAAGTCAGTCACCACGTTCCTCAGGAATTCCTCCACCGCTAATGTTTTAATTCGCGGGGGTAAGGCATCCACTAGAAAGGCATTCCCCCCCATCGGCGAAATCCCCAACCCCACTTTCCCCAAATCTTCCATTCGTTCCCGAAGGAACTGCGCTTGCACGGGGGGAAATTCAATCGTCACAGGATAAAGAAGTCGTTGCCCATGGACATCCTCCTGTGCCACCTGCCGCAAAAGTTGCTCAAAAAGAATCCGCTCGTGCGCCGCATGCTGATCAATCAGCACCACCCCACCATCTTTTTCTGCCACCAGATAAAGATGCGCCACCACCCCCAGATAGCGCCACCCAGCGGGAATACCCCGCACGGCGGGCACCTCGAGACCAAGAGATCCAGAGGTCGTAGGCTCATGAGTCTCAAGCTGAAGCGGAGCGGGGAATGTTGGAGCAGTAAAGGATCGAGGGGGCGACCACGCCGCCGTGCTGCCCCCGTGAAGAGTCGGCATGGGCAAAGGACCTACCTCTCCACCTCGCAAAACTTCTGCCACCGCCCCCGCCACAAATCTTCGCACATCTCCATCCTGTCGAAATCGCACCTCCCTCTTCGCTGGATGCACATTCACGTCCACACCCGCTGGATCCACCTCCAAAAAAAGCACCGCCACAGGGAACCGACCCCTCATCAGGGCATTGTGATACCCCTCAAGCAGTGCCGCATTCAAACTCATGCTTTGCACCGGCCTCCCGTTTACAAAAAGAATCTGCTCGGATCGCGTTGCCCGACTTATCCCAGGTCGCCCGATATAGCCGTGGAGTCGCATACCCCCATCCTCCGTCTTCACCGGTAAAACCGACTCCCTCCAATTCTTCCCAAAAACTGCCGCCAATCGCTCTTCCAATCCATCTCGTGCACTGTCCTGCCAGAAAACCGCTCCATCTCGACGCAAAATCCAACTAACATCAGGACGCGCCAACGCGGTTAACCGAATCCCCTGCTCGATATGGCCCCACTCCGTCTCTTCCGTCCGCAGAAATTTTCTTCGCCCAGGGACATGGGCAAACAGCTGCCGCACTTCCACACTCGTTCCCGTAGGACAACCCGCCTGCCCCACTCGGATCACTTTCCCCCCATCAATAACCACCTCCGTCCCCTCTAAAGAATCCGTCTCTCGCGTGCGCAAGGTAAACCGGCTCACCGAAGCAATACTCGGCAACGCCTCACCGCGAAACCCAAACGTCCGTATCCCAAGCAAGTCAGAGGCCTCGCGGATTTTACTTGTAGCGTGCCGCTCCAGCGCCAGCAGCGCATCCTCAGGTCCCATTCCATGTCCATCATCACTCACCCGAATTAAAGAACGTCCGCCCCGCTCCACACTCACCTCCACTTTTTTCGCCCCAGCATCCAGTGCGTTTTCCACCAGCTCTTTCACCACCGATGCAGGTCGTTCCACCACCTCTCCTGCGGCAATCCGATTTGCGACCACTTCCGCCAACAGACGGATTCTTTGGCTCATGGACGATTTTGCGTCTCGCTTACAATCCGGGACGAACTCCCAAATGCACCGACAACCGTTCCAGCTCCTCGGGTGAAGTGTAGGGCAATTCGATCTGACCCCGATCCCCATGCCCCACCACCCGCGCTCGGGTTCCCGTCGCCCGTTGCAATCGTAACTCCAAATCTCGCCAATCTGCCGAGTGAGTCCCCATACTCTTTTTTCTGCCTCGTGTCCCAGAGACTTGCCGACGCACCAACGCTTCAGCCTGACGCACACTCAACCCTCTCTTGACCACTTCGCGAGCCACCGCGGTTTGAGCCGCGGGTTCGGTCAACCCAAGAATGGCTTTCGCGTGACCTACTGAAATCTGTTTCGACCGTAAAAGATCTCGCACCTCACCTGGGAGCGCACGCAGGCGGAGGGCGTTGGCCACCGTCGCCCTACTTTTCCCCACCCGCTCTGCAACCTCCTCCTGCTTCAAACCGAAAGTTTCGATCAGCGTGGCGTACCCATCTGCTTCCTCCACCGCATCCAACTCCGCCCGTTGCAAATTTTCGATCAAGGCCAACTCCAGCACCTGCTGGTCGGTCGCCGTACGTACAATCACAGGAACTTTTAATAGATTCAGCTTTCGGGCCGCCCTCCAACGCCTCTCCCCTGCAATCAATTCAAATCCAGTGCCTTTCGGTGAGCGGCGCACAATGAGCGGCTGAAAGATGCCTCGAGCACGAATCGAATCGATTAACTCGGTTAAACTATCTTCGGCAAAAACCCGCCGAGGCTGCAAGGGACTTGGGGCAATCTCCCCAATCCCGATCTGCTGAATTCGCTCCCCCTCGTCCGTTCGAGCTTGTGGTGCGACAATCGGTGAAGTCGCCTGTGTGCTTCCCAAGAGAGCTCCCAACCCACGCCCAAGAGATGGTTTCGCCATAAAATAAACGCTAAGGTTCTCCTAAGAATCGTCAACCAAGGCTGAGGCTACTCAACGAATAACCTGGGGACGAAAATCGGGGAGGCTCAAACCTTCAGCGGGCGAATCCTACGGAAAGCTAAAATTCCAAGAAAAAGAAGTCCGCCCATCAAAAACTGAAAGGAAGAAGGTTCTGGCACCGCAACCGCACCAATCTGATCAGTAGCGATCGAGTAGGACGAGATCCGGATAAAATAATTATCGTCCGAGTTGGCTGAATCGAATTGGGTACTCGCACCCGATAAATTGCTGTTTTGCACATAGGCGCCTAACCCCACCAGATACCAGCTCGACCCGATTTGCCGGAAAAGTGCGCTTCCCGAATCGTAGCGGGTCAAGGCCGCCTCGTTCGCCCCTGCATTCGTGTTAAACTGGGTGCGAAGCAGATCCGAAGTATAACCATTGACCGTTGCCCCACTATAGGCCGCGTCCACCGTATTCGTCCCCCACCGCTTGGCCACAGTAGAGTCATCTCCCCAGTTAACTGGGCTACTATTTAAAAGAGAACTGGAAGATCGTCCCACCCCATAACCCACCACATAGGCGGATCCACCATCACTAGCCGGACTAGAGTTTAGGCGAACGCTTCCCAGTCCGGGATCGTTGGCCAACCGCACTAATTTCATGTCTGAGGTGCCGATACTCACCGCCGAGGATGAATCGAGCGCGTAGTCCACAAAACCTACCCTCACACTCGTGAGGGGTGCGACATGCGCCGCAGTAAGCACATATCGGTTCCCCAGATAAACCCCGCTACCGATGGGACCTGAATTACTTCTCATCTGCACCACATTATCCCAAGGCAGGTTCCCTCCGGGATTGGTCAGATTGTAATCATTTCCCTGACTATAAAAAACGATCGCCTGAGCTAAATTCAGAGGCGCAAAAACCACCAAAAGCGCACCCAACAGCCTTAAAGAAACCCTCATATATGCACCTTACCCAACGAATCACTTTTTTCAATAGGCCCCACAGCCCTACACATCACTCACTTGCCCATGCTCGCAGCATGCTGCGAGCACAGCATTGTAGCCCGAAGTCGGATTAACCTTTTTTAGCTCGATACCCAAACAGACGACGCCTTCGGATCAACCCCGCCACCGCAGGAGGCACGTTTGCCTCCCAACCTGCTTTACCCCCACGAATATTCCGCAAAATCTCCGAACTAGAGCAGGCTGGCAAATCCTTCTCCACCCCACCCAAATCCACAATCAATCCGCGATTCACCAAATAGCGATGGAGATCACGATCACCCTTAGAAATCTGTAAGGTGTGGCCTGTAACATATTTCCCATCCACAGGATCATACCCTGGATGAACAAACAACCTCACCCCAGGGAGAAACAGCCTGCCCATGCCCTCCAAAATCCCCCCAGGGAGATCCGCGTAATACTGCTCATCAAACATCTTGCTCAAAAGCGGAACCCCAATGACAAACCCTACCGATCCCTTAGTTCGCTGGGTTAAATACTGCGCCAACCGATGGAAACGAAAAATCCCCGTCACTAAAACCGTCTTTTTTAGTGCCCCCAAACAGTCCACTCGATCCAAAAAGTCTTCCACCCCCGCCTTCGCATGCCGAACCAAGTTTCGCATGGTGATTTCACAAACCTCCACCACCTCCTTATCCCGATTCGCAGGATCCTTGCGGAATAATTCCGAAGCCTTCGCCATCATTCGTAAATGGAAATTGGTGATCGGCCGATAGTGACCTCGTAAGAGCAAAATTGATTTTCCATAAAAGCAGTCCTCCGCCTCCAGATTCACCCCCGCTGCCGAGAAAAGGGCCACCGGAGTCAGATTGCTGTGCACCATCTTCAGACTGACTAATCGATTGTCCGTCTTTAAAAAGTTCGGCCCACGGAAGTCGATCATGTCGACTTCCACTCGCCCAGGACGAATTCCATCCAGCAGGCGATCGAGAATTTTCTGAGGATCCCGCCATTTCCCGAAAGCCGCATGAATCAAGTTAACCCCCAAAATCCCCAGCACCTCCATCTGCTCCGAGTTAGTCTCATCTTTCAAACGGACATGTAAGACAATATTTCCAGGAGCCCCGTTCGGTTCTGGTTGAAAACGAATTCCCATCCACCCCTTCCCGTCTCCTGTGCTACGAGGAGTCCTTGCGGCCACCGTATCCGCAAAGGCAAAAAACCGCGTCGTATCCCCTCTCTCTTGCCCCAACCGCTCGATCACTAGCGCGTACTCATGATCCAGCATCTCCCTCAAACGCTCCCGAGAAACAAAACGATGCGCCGTACCGTAAATCGCATTACTAAATGTCATATCATACGCCGACATGCTTTTGGCAATGGTCCCGGCGGCTCCTCCAGCCTGGAAAAACCAGCGCGACACCTCTTGCCCCGCCCCAATCTCCGCAATCGTCCCGTAGTAGAGCCGGGAATGATTAATCTCCCGAGCTTTCTCTTCGGGCGTCAGAATGTGAAAGTCTTTTTTCATGCTCAAGCCCGACTCACCCACGGATTTCCCCGAACCCAAAAACGCCAAGGAAAACGCGCCGCGGGACCCGCATAGCTCACCCCCACCCGCCGGCCCGCCTCTATTTTAACTTTCGGAATACGCATCCCGTCATCTTCGATCCGAATCGGTCCGCAAACAAGATCACATCGATCCCACTTCATCGATATTCCCAAAGCCTGAGTCAAGGCCCCAGGCCCTGCCGTCAACCGAAACTCCGACGCGGAAACCCCTCTTCGCCGCGCCATCTTCTCGACTCCCTCCAACGGCTCCACCCCCCTAATCAGGACAGCACCTGCTACCCCTTCGGGAGCTGTAACCACATTCATCATTCGGTGAATTCCGTAGCATAGATAAACGTAGGCCGTTCCAGGTCGCCCAAACATCGACTCATTTCGAGCCGTCTTACCTTTCCAAGCATGGGAAGCACGATCCAACGATCCCCCATACGCCTCGGTCTCCACAATCCGTGCCGCACAACCATCCCCGGCAAGGCGGATGATCTTTCCCAGAAGTCCCCGCGCAACCATCACGGGATTTTTCTTTTCGTAAAAGGAGCGTGAAAGAATTCGGTTCACGCACTTCGTGACCCAAAGAGAGCCGTCCCAATTCGCACTAAGGTGGAACCCTCCGCAATCGCTACAGGAAAATCATGGCTCATCCCCATCGACAACTCAGGCAAATGAGCCCCTTGCGAATCTTGCAGCCGATCCCGAATCTCCCGTAGCTTCGCAAAGAACGGGCGCGCCATCTCTGGGTCTTCACGGAACGGCGGAATCGCCATCAACCCAATCACCTCCAACCGAGATAAGGGCATCACCTTCTGAAGCAGATCCTCCACCATCTCGGGAGCGCATCCGTGCTTGGCCGCCTCCCCACCCACATTTACCTCCAACATGATCCGCATCTTTTTTCCAGCCGTCTCCAATCTCTTCTGGAGTTCTTGGGCCAAATCCAGACGATCCACCGACTCAATTACATCGAAACACTCGACCGCATCTTTCGCCTTATTGGTTTGCAGGCCTCCGATGAAGTGCCACTCCCCGCCCATCGGCATCTCAGGAATCTTCACCCTCGCCTCCTGCACCCGATTCTCCCCAAAAAGCCGATGTCCCAACTGCCAGATCACTCGGATTTTTTCCGAATCCATTTTTTTGCTCACCGCCAAAAGCCTCACCCCCTGGGGATCCCTGCCCGCCTTCTCCGCCGATAAGCGTATCTGCTCCTGCAGTCCATGATAGTTTTCCTCAAGAGATAGGCCCATGATTAGATATCCTTAGTTTGCATCATGGATAAGGAGTGATAATAATAGACCCCATATGCAAGTTGAGTCGTTCCGTGTTTTCCGTGACCTTGTCGAAGGCCATTCATTTAGTCGTGCAGCCACGCTTAATGGTATTACCCAGTCCGCGGTCAGCCAGCAACTTCGTTGCCTCGAACAACGCCTGCGGGTGCCTTTACTCGAGCGCACCAGTAAGAAATTTATCCTCACCCGCGAGGGCCAACTCCTCTACGAGACCAGCCGAGAAATCATCACCCACTTTGAACACTTTCGCCACCAGCTCGAAGAAATGCGGAATATTATCTCAGGCACCATCCGCCTTATCGCTGTCCCCAGCCTCGGCCTCCACGAACTCCCCCCCTACATCAAAGATTTTCTCCGCACCTATCCGCGCGTCAAAATTCAGGTCGATTATCGACGCTCCAACGAAGTCTACGAATCGGTCCTTGCAGGAGAGGCTGATGTGGGATTCGTCGCCTTTCCCTCCCCGCGGAAAGGCCTCAAGGTAGAAACCTTTAAAAAAGATACTCTTCATATCATCTGCGCCCCAGGGCATCCCCTCCTCAACCTCGGACCCGTCGACTTATCGAAACTGGCCCAGACGAAAATTATCTCTCTCGCCCCAGAAATGCCCACCCGCCAAGGTCTCGACCGAATTCTTGCCACCCGTGGCCTCAAGTTTCAACCGATGATGGAGTTTGATAACGTCGAAACTCTCAAACAAGCTGTCGAGATTAACGCAGGGATAGCCTTCCTCCCCCACTCTGCCATTGCCGCAGAAATAGCCACTGGCGCTCTCGTCGTCCTACCCCACCAAGGTCCTGAAATTATTCGCCCCCTCGGTATCGTCTCCCGCGCCAGTCGCGTCGTCTCCCCCGCGGTAAAACGTTTTCTCAAAGCCCTCAAAACCCCCCGCCCGTCGCATCATCCCAGTCCCTCGGCCAAAGAAACTGTCCCCGCTCTTCCCTGAAAAGTAGCGGATATCCCTCGACGGCACCAACCCCGTCCCCAACCGAACCCCACCAGTTCACTCTACCCTTGGCCATCCGGCATTCTTGCCGTAGTGTGTCCAAGCAATTATGAAAGTTTCAATGGAAAATATGGGCGGTTGCCGCCGCCGATTGAAAGGGGAAATCCCATCCGATCAAGTGCGTAAGCGCGAAGAAGGAGTTCTCCTCTCCTTCCAAAAATCCGCCCGCCTTCCAGGATTCCGCCCAGGCCACGCCCCACTAGAAATGGTTCGCCGCCGCTACGCCAACGATATCGAAAAAGAACTCCGCGAAAATCTTCTCCGCGACGGTCTCCGCCATGCGGTCGAAACCGAGAAGCTTCACCTCGTCGACGATCCTGCCGTCGAAGAGGCCAATTTCGAAAAAGACAAAAAGTTTAAATTCGTCCTCCGCGTCGATCTCGCCCCTGAATTTAAATTGCCCGCCTCTAAAGGCCTCAAGATTCCCAAGAAATCTCCCGAAGTCGTCACTGACACTGATATCGCGTCCGCTCTCGCCCGCTTGGCCGAGCCCATGGCCCACTTCCATACCCTCCCTCCCCGCCCCGCCCAAGAAGGCGATTTCGCGATCGTCGACTTCGAAGGCACCTGCGGCGGTAAAAAGATCCTCGAGCTCGCCCCCGACTCAGGCCAAGTCGCCGAAGCCAAAAAACTTTGGCTCTGGCTCAAGCCCGACGCCTTCCTCCCTGGATTCGTTCCCGCCCTCTTTGGAATGAACCCAGGAGAAACCCGCCCTGTGGAAGTCAAATTCCCCGCCGATTTTCCCCAAGCCCCCCTGCGTGGCCAAACCGGTCGCTACCAGGTGACCCTCCAAGAACTCAAAGAACGGCACGTCCCCGAAGTTGATGAGGCTTTTTCCCAAGAGAATTACAAGATGCCCAAAGCCGAGCTCGAATCTCGTATCCGCGAGGATCTCACCGCTTCCCGCCTGTCCTCTGCCCGGTCCGAAGATGCCCGCGCGGTTACTCTCGCTCTTCTGTCCTCCACCAAAATGGATGTCCCCGAGCCTTTACTCGACGAAGAACGCCGCCGACTCGTCGCCCGCCTCGTTGAAGAAAATCAGCGCCGCGGGGTCTCCAATGAAGAGCTCATCAAACATAAAGACGAGATCCTCAAGACCGCAGGCCAAAACGCCGAAGAAAACGTCAAACTTAGTTTCCTCCTCCGTCGCATCGCTGAGGCCGAAGGGATTAAAGTCGAGGACAAGGAGGTGCTCCAAGAAATCGCTTTCCTCGCCGCTCAATCAGGTCAGGACCCACGCCTCTTCGCCAAGCGCTTACATAAATCCGAAGTGTTACCCTCACTTGCTGACACTCTCTTGCGCAGAAAAACGGTTGATTTTCTTTTGCAACACGCCGTTCGTGGCTAAGTCTTACCCATGAGCAACGCACCTCGGGCTGACTACTTCGTACCTAGCGTCATTGAGCAAACCGGCCGTGGCGAACGCGCCTACGACATCTACTCCCGGCTCCTTAAAGACCGCATCATCTTTATCGGCACCGCCATTGATGACACCATGGCCAACTCTATTATTGCCCAACTCCTTTTCCTGCAAATGGAAGATCCCAAGAAGGACGTCAGTATCTATGTCCACTCCCCTGGTGGTTATGTCACTGCAGGCCTCGCCATTTATGACACCATGCAGTACATCACCTGCGAGGTGAACACCTACTGCATCGGCCAAGCCGCCAGCATGGGAGCTGTCCTTCTCGCCGCGGGCACCAAAGGCAAACGGTACTGCCTACCCAACGCCCGGATCATGATCCACCAACCCCTCGGCGGCGCCCAAGGCCAAGCCACCGATATCAGTATTCAAGCTCAAGAAATTCTTCGCGCCAAAAAACGCCTTAACGAAATTATGGCTCACCACACTGGCCAATCTTTTGAGACCGTCGAAAAAGATACCGACCGGGATCGCTTTATGTCCGCCGAGGACGCCAAGACCTACGGTCTCGTCGATCACGTCGTCAGCTTCCGTAAAGAAGAGCAGCCGAAGAAGTAGTCCTGGTGCCTCCATGGCCCGCCCCAATCACCTTACCCTTTGCTCCTTCTGTGGCAAAAGCCATGCGGAGGTGAAAAAACTCATCGCAGGCCCAGGGGTCTACATCTGCGATAATTGCATCACCCTTTGCACGAATATTCTTACACGAGAAATTGGCGATCACGCCCAAGCCAAAGGAATTCTTAAAGCCTTACCCAAACCCCGTGAAATTCGGGCTGAGCTCGATCGCCACGTCGTCGGCCAAGACCGCGCCAAGCGCACTCTCGCCGTCGCCGTACACAACCATTACAAACGGGTGCGCGGCGAACCCACCGACACTCTCCCCACAGAACATTCCGATGTGGAACTGGAGAAAAGTAACATCCTCCTGATCGGCCCGACCGGCTCAGGTAAAACCCTCCTCGCTCGTACCCTCGCCCGAATCCTCGACGTCCCTTTCGCCATTGCCGACGCCACTTCCCTTACCGAAGCGGGCTACGTCGGGGAAGATGTTGAGACCATCATCCTCCGCCTTCTGCAAAATGCGGACTACGACGTCAAACGTGCCGAACTGGGTATCGTCTACATCGACGAAATTGATAAAATTGGTCGCAAATCAGATAGTGCTTCCATTACCCGCGATGTCTCAGGCGAGGGAGTTCAGCAAGGCCTTCTCAAAATCCTCGAGGGCACTATTTGTCACGTCCCTCCACAAGGCGGAAGAAAACATCCCCAAGCCGAACATATTCAAGTCAACACTCAGAACATTCTCTTTATCTGCGGAGGTGGCTTCGTCGGACTGGAGGAGATCGTCAATAAACGTTTAGGCGGACGCTCTCTCGGTTTCGGTTCCCAGCTCGTTCCCAGCCAAACCGTCAAGGAAGATGGCCTCGGACTCCTTCGCTATACCGAGCCGGACGATCTGCTCCGCTTTGGCATGATCCCAGAGTTCATCGGTCGTCTCCCCGTCCTATCC
>JBGSBI010000011.1:21591-49616 GCA_041730685.1 Aliarcobacter sp. | reverse complement strand
GCTAACCGTAACCGGCACGAAAGTGGCCGTGAGGCGGGTATCCTTGGTCGGGAAGAGAAACGGATAAGGGGTGGTGCCTGTCAGTGCGCCACTCCAACCGGTGAATGCCCAGCCCGGTGCCGGCGTGGCTTTCAGTTCCAAGCGCTGAGCTTCCATAACGCTGGTTGGCAGGGGCGAGAAAACCGCCGTGTTATTGCGGCCAGTCACGGTCCCGCTACCGATGATGCCCACGCTGATATCGACCATCTTGATCAACTCGATGCCGTGATAGATGGTGTCGCCAGGTCCCACATTGACCAACTGCAGGTCCGAGCCACTCAGGGCAGTATTTGTCGGCTGGCGGTTCCCGAAGACCCAGTCCGTGACCTCGAACGACGCTGTTGCCCAAATTTGATTGCCGGTTCCCAGTCCGGTTTTGTCGACCGTGAGCGTCTTCAGGCTGTTACCCGCGGCATCATATTTAATCAGAAACTGCCCGGCGGTATCGTTGCGGTAAGTCACATTAATCTGCACTCGCTGGCCAATCGACGGCAGAAGATTGTCATTGATGTCGAAATACATCGTGTTCTTCCCGGACGCAGTATCGGAGCGCCGGGCAAAGCGGTTGTAGGGATGCGACGTGGTCGTCAGCGGACCACCGACACGCCAGAGCGCCTTGCTTGTATTATCGGGATCAAGCTGGGTGATGAAACGGTCGTAGTTGCCGGGATGAATTTTCCAGCCGGCATCATTAAATCCGATCATGCCGGGCGTGTCGCCTCGCTGTGCCACCGATCCCATGGTGGCTCCGTTAAGATCGTCCATCTTTGCGCCCTGAGCGGCATAGGCCGCACAAATGGCCGTATATCGGGCGGTATTTCCCCACGAGGCGCTACCATATTTGCCTGTACCTGAGCCGATAGGGAATTTTCCCGTGTCAGAGGAATCAAGCCCCTCGTGGAAAACGCAGAATCCACCACCGGCCGTGGCTGGATCCAGCTCCGCCGCCCACTTGTTGAAAAACTCGGCGGTAAATACAAAGTTTCCATTTTCGAAAAATTGCTTAAGAGTGCCATCCGCATTCTCCATGCACGTGCCGCTCCAATCCCAGACGCTCATGCCGACATTCAACTGCTCGAGCGAAGCCCAATACATGTTCAACGGAACATTGAGCTTGAAGTAAGGTTTCGTCCAAGTTTGGTCCATTTCATTTCTGGAAAAGAACTTGAAATCGGAATCCACTGCCAACGGCTTATATACCGTCACATTCGACTCGGACTCCGACAAGTGGTGTCCCCGGATCTGCCCGCCATGCTTGGTCCCGAAACCACTCTTCACGTTATTGACGATCCAATTCCACTTGAGATTCGATCCGCCGGGCACAGGTTCCACCGACGAGAACAGGAGCGGTATCGGGCGCCCCGGCCCCTCCTGGAACTCCTTACGATAGAGCTCGAACACCCAGTCGCGATATTCATCCCAGGCTGCGGTTGATATAGAATAAGCCGACGGAATCAAACTCGGATTTTCGTAAGGCTGTTCGTCACCGGTGGCTCCAGTATCGACACGCACAAAGGCAATCCGAGCCTGCTGACTTGGCGTAAGATCGACGCGCAGCTTTTTGGCAAACTGCTTCACCATTGCCTCGAAATAAACCTTGAATTGCGGTTCCGTATATTTCGCATACACATAGGCCGCGGGAACAACAGTCGGCTGCAAGGGATCAGCAACTTCCGAGAATGCTACCAAGCCCCCACCCGTTCCAGTGAGAGGCCCGAACATCCAACTCGGCATGCTGTTATTCGGTGCCGATGAGTCGATGGGCGAAACCTTGCAGGTAATCAATTGATTCTGCGCTTCGGCTGACGCCAGATTGGCATCGATATCCGACCAATCGTAGGAATCTTTTCCACCGAGTTGAACTTTTCCCCATGACATGTCCACGGACTGACCGCGGGCGTAGGGATAAGACACGACCGAATGAAGGCCCTCCCGATCCCAAACGCCAAAGGCTTCCCTAGGCAATCCAAGCTCGGCACGGAGCGAGGAAAGCGGAAAAAGCGCCAGAGCGCCAAGGAGAAGAAAAAACCTACTCACCAAAGGTAACATACTACCAATTCGCTATTTAGCAAATTTATGTGTTGTGTGACAAAATCGAAGGAAAATGAGCCCAGACCCGCACGTCATAACCTCAGTCCGCCATTCAAAGATGTCACCCAGCCTCAAATCGGACTGCTTTTTCCTAATCGGCATCTTCAGCCGACTTCTTTTCCTTCCCCTTTTTCTCTTTGCTAGGCTTGCCGGCCTTATCAGTCTTATCGGCTTTCGGCGGCAGCGGCGCTTTGTCAGGCAACTTGTAATTCGTAGGAGGTACAAGCACGGGGGTCTCCAGTTTGCCCCGATGAACTTCGATCAGGCTGAAGATGTCATCCTTATCATCGGTGTTCACCAGGGCGAAGTCCGCGCCTTTAGATCCACCCTGACGCAGTACCGCATCCTCCACAGTGATCCTTTCATGATGCCACTGCTTATCACCTTTCCCAGTGACGTTCAGCGCCGTCTTCATGCCCTCTTTGCCCACGTCGTAATCCAACTTCCAGGTCGAGCCTGCCGTCCCGTCATACCAGACGACGGTCATCGTCATGACCTTCGCCTCGGTACCTTCGGAAAAGCCCTCGTGCAATTTGAAGTACATCGCGTCTTTTCCTGAGGCGTGCTCAAACCCACGAGCAAAGCGGGAGTAGATGGAAGAAGTCGGAGTGATCGGACCACCCACGCGCCAGAGCGGAACTGAAGTGGCATCGGCATCGATCTGATAGAGGAAGCGGCCGTAGTTGTCTGGCCAGATATCCCAGCCCACGTCGTTCAATCCGGTTTGCGTGTCCCGTTGCCGGACTTGGCCCAGCAACAATGCATTCTTGTCATCCACCGCCGCGCCATACTTAAAGTACGCGGCGCAGATTTTCAGCATGCGATCCTCATTCTTCCGTTGAGCAGGTCCGAACTCTGACTCGGGATAAGCCTTGGTATCGGCGGCATCCAATCCCTTGTGCAAGGCGCAGAAGGCATCGGTAGCCGTCTTGGGATAAATCTGTCCGGCGTAGCGGTTAAAGAAATAGAAGGAGTAGTCGAAACCCTCTTCCTTGCACGCCTCCAAGGCGCCAGAACTGATGTCCCAGATGCTTTGCCCGTTTTGCAGGCCCGTGAGGGCACCCCAATAGAAGTTGAGCGGCCGATTCACATAATACATGGCCCGCTGCCAGGTCTGATCCATTTCAGACCGGGCAAACAAGGGAGTGCCCGGCGCAGCGATGAGGAGGGGTTGCCATACCTCAATCTTGGTTCGCTCCCCGCTCAGGTGGTGACCACGTCCGCTACCAGCAATTTTAATCCCAACTCCGCCCTTGGCGTTGGCTGTCACCCATTTCCATTCTTCGGTAAATCCACCCTCGCTCTTTCCCTCCCCCTTTCCACCATTCTTACCCTCGCCCGTCTCCTCGCCATCCGGCTCCACATTGTTAAACATCAGAGCAATCTGGGGTTGGTCAGAGCCCCCCTGAAAGGTCTTCACAAACAGATCAAACTGCCACAGTCGGAACTCCCGCCAAGCAGGCGATCTTGTGGGTAGGTCATATTTATTCTCGATGACATTGCCCTTGTAAGCGCACTCATCCCCGGTGCACCCCGTCTTGACCTGAACAAAAGCGATACGCTCCTGCTTCTCCTTTGGATACGTACGGATGTGTTTACCAAATTCAGTGATGAGTTGTTGCAAAAGCGATTTGTATTCGGGCGAGGGATAGAAGGGATAAGCCGGCCAACTATCATGGATCTGGTCGCGGGTCTCAACACGCGGAACACCCTTGGTGTAAACCCAATCCGGAGCGTCCGGACCTACGTTCAAAGAGAGATAAATAAACTGGTCCTTCTTGACTGCAGAATCCATGGCCTGATCCAGTTTGCTCCAATCATAAACGCCCGGCTGTTTTTCAAGATCCGCCCAGTTTTGATTGAACGCCAATCCCTTAAGGAAGGGGTATTCCTTTGGATCGAAGGTAGATGTGCGATCCCAAACCCCAAAGGCTATCGATGGCGGCACGGCTTGAAGCGTCCCTCCAGAGCCGATACCGAGGAAAATAAGGACGAAAAGCCAGAGGGGGATTTTATTCATGATGGATAGAGCGTTGCGGGATGTTGGATTGTTTATTACTCACCGTCAGCCGAGAGATTCTTTTTTCTTTTTTTCACTTTACCGGACTTACCCGCCTTCCCCGCATCAGACGTCATGGGCGTTTTTTCAGTCGCCTCGGAGGCCTCCAGTTTGCCGCGATGGACTTCAATCAGGCTGAAGATGTCATCCTTGTCATCGGTATTCACGAGGGCGAGGTCCGCGCCCTTAACTCCACCCTGACGTAGCACGGCATCCTCGACTGTGACAGTTTCGTGGTGCCACTGCTTATCACCCTTCCCAGTGACGTTCAGCGCGGTCTTCATCCCCTCCTTGCCCGCGTCGTAATCCAACTTCCATGTCGAGCCTGCTGTCCTGTCATACCACACGACACTCATCGTCATGACCTTCGGCTCGTTGCCTTGAGAGAATCCCTCGTGCAGCTTGAAAAGCATCGTGTCTTTGCCAGAGGCGTGCTCAAAGCCGCGGGCAAAGCGTGAGTAGATGGAAGAGGTTGGAGTGATCGGACCGCCCACACGCCAAAGCGGGATCGACGTGGCATCGGCATCGATCTGATAGAGAAAGCGACCGTAGTTGTCTGGCCAGATATCCCAACCCACGTCGTTGAATCCGGTTTGCGTATCACGTTGGCGGACCTGATCCAACAATAGGCCATCCTCGTCATCCACCGCCGCGCCATATTTGGAGTACGCGGCGCAGATTTTCAGCATGCGATCCGCATTCTTACGTCGGGCAGGTCCAAACTCTGACTCTGGATAAGCCTTGGTATCGGCGGCATCTAATCCTTTGTGCAGGGCGCAAAAGGCATCCGTGGCGGTCTTGGGATAGATCTGTCCTGCGTAGCGGTTAAAGAAATAGAAGGAGTAGTCGAAGCCCTGCTCCTTACACGCCTCCAAGGCGCTCTTGGTAACATCCCAGACGCTCTGCCCGCCGTTGAGGGCGTTGATCGCGCCCCAGTAGAAACTGAGTGGAACGTTCAACTGATACCACGGTTTCTGCCAAGTTTGATCCATCTCAGACCGGCGGAACAGCGTCAGCCCCTTGGGATCAATGAGGTAGGGTGTCCACTGATTATACAAGGAGCGTTCGCCAGCCAGATGATGCCCGCGAGAAAGCGCACCGTTCTTGATGCCGAAGCTGCCTTGGACGTGGTTGGTCACCCATTCCCACTCTTTGACGAAGCCCTCTTGGGCTTCGACCGCGTCTTCGTCCGAGCCAATCACCGGTCCAACGGCGTTGAAAAGTAGATCGATTTTAGGCTGATCAGCACTACCTGCGAAAATCTTCACGAACAAGTCAAAGGTCGCCAAGCGGAACTCCCGCCACGCAGGGGAGCTTCGGGGCAGATCGTATTTGCTCTCGATGGCCTTGCCTTTGTAGGGAGTTTCATCCCCGGTACATCCGGTCTTAATCTGGATGAACGCGATACGCTCCTGTTTTTCGCGGGGGTAACTGCGGATATGCTTTCCAAATTCGTTAATCAGGCGGAAATAATACGTTTTGTATTCGGGGGCCAAGTAGTAAGGATAGCCATCCCATTTATCCATGTGCTTCATCTTCTCGCCCAAGGTCTCCACTTTTGGCACACCGTGTTCGTAAATCCATTCCGGCGAGGCGGGACCCACACTCAAGGATAAATAAACGAACTGCTTATTCTGAGCGGCTCTTTCCATAACCTCATCCAAGCTACTCCAGTCAAAAACACCCGGCTGCTTTTCCAAATCGGCCCATGTCTGATCAAAAGAAAACCCTTTGAGGAATGGATAGTCTTTGGGGTCAAACCTATCCGCCCGATCCCACACCCCAAAGGCGCTGGTTGGCGGGGCGGCTTGAACCATAGAGAACGAGCAGGCGACCGTTAGCCCGATGAGACTAAGAGTTCTAGTCAAGCCAATGGCCTTGAATTCAATTTGGTTCATTAAGCTTTTCGCGATGTCGTTATCTGTTGCAGCCGCAAGTTTAGTAAGAACAGCTATTCCTGAGTTGTGTCTCCGTCCGATTGCTTTCCCTTCCCCTTTTTCTCTTTGCCAGACTTGCCGGCTTTATCGCCTTTTTCGCCCTTTTCCCCCTTTCCATATTTGGTGCCCTTCGCATAGCTGGGGAAGGCACGCACTTCGGTGGGGGGGCGCAGTGCGGGCAGTTCCTGCTCGCCACGGTGGACTTCGACAAGGCTGAAGATGTCATCCTTGGCGTCGGTGTTCACCAGAGCCAGGTCAGCGCCTTTGGTTCCGCCATGTTGAAAGACAGCGTCTTGCAGGGTAACCGCCTCATGGTGCCATTTTTTGTCCCCCTTGCCCGCGACTGAAAGAGCCGTCTTCATGGCTGTGGCACCGGCATCGTAATCGAGTTTCCAGGTGGAGCCTGCCTCCGCATCATACCAGACGACGGTAATCGACATGACCTTGGGCTTGGTGTCCTGGGAGAAACCGTCGTGCAGCTTGAAATACAGGGCGTCTTTGCCGGAGGCGTGCTCGAAGCCACGTGCAAAACGGGAATAGATCTGTGACGTCGGCGTGATGGGGCCACCGACACGCCACAGCGGGATGGAGGTGGCATCCGGCTCGATCTGGTCGAGCAAGCGGGAGTAATTGTCGGGCCAGATTTCCCAGCCGACGTCATTGAATCCGGCTTGGTCGCCCCGTTGTCCGACCTGACCCAGCGTGAGGGCTTTTTTGTCGTCATTCGCCGCGCCATACTTGGCATAGGCGGCAGCAATTTTCTCCATCCGATCCACATTCTTGCGCTGAGCCGGTCCAAACTTGGCCTCGGGATAAGCCGCTGTATCCGCGGCATCCAAGCCTTTATGCAGGGCGCAGAACGCATCGGTGGCCGTCTTGGGATAAATCTGCCCCGCATAACGATCGAAGAAGTAGAAGGAATAATCAAAGCCCTGTTCCTTGCTCACCTCCATGGCGCTCTTGGTGACGTCCCACACGCTTTGGCCTGAATTCAGTGCATTGATGGCGCCCCAGTAGAAGTTGAGCGGAACATTGAGCTGATATATTGGCCTCGTCCAAGTTTGGTCCATCTCCGACCGCCGAAACAGGGTAATGCCCTTGGGGTCGACGAGGTAGGGAAGAAAATCGCTCATCGAAGCGCGTTCGCCGCTCAGATGGTGCCCCCGAGAGAGCGCCCCGTTCTTGATGCCAAAGCCATCCTTAAGCGTGGTGGTCGCCCATTTCCACTCTTCCACATAGTCATTTTTACCGCCTTCGGACTCGGGCGAGACACAGTTTAAGAGCAGGCTGATGTCTAGACCGGAATCCTTACCAAACAGTTTGGCATACAAGGCAAAGGTCTCTAGCCGGAATTTCCTCCACGCCGAATCTTTTGTGCTCAAGGTGTATTTGTGATCAACCGCGTCACCCTTGTAGGGACACTCGTCCCCCGTGCATCCCGTTTTGACTTGGATAAAGGAAATGTGCTCCCGTTTTTCCTTAGGGTAGGTGCTGATATGATTAGCGATCTCCGTCAGAAAACGGTGATAATACGTCTTGTATTCTGGGGATAGGTAGTACGGATAATAAGGGAACTGGTGCCGGGCATCCTCTGTCATCACCTTCGGCACCCCTTTTTCATAAACCCAATCGGGCGTTTTCGGGCCGGCCTCAAAGGAGAAATAGAGTGAGATATTGTTTTTACAAGCGCCCTCAATCGCCTGGTCCATCGCTTTCCAGTCATAGACTCCAGGCTTTTTCTCCACTTCATCCCAAGGTGCATCGCATGATGTTCCCCTCAGAAAGGGATACACTTTGGGATCCATGGTCTCTCCACGATCCCACACCCCGAAGGAGCTGGGGAGCGGTGCGGCTTGAACCGTCCCCCAAGAACCTAGACCGATGACCAAAAGGAAGAAGAGCCAGATAGATACTTTATTCATGATGAACAGAATTTTAGGTTATTCATTACTCGGTGTCAGCCGATTTCTTCTTTTTGCCTTTTTTTCCTTTTCCTTCGGGCAAAGCCCGCGAGCTTGATGTGTAGGTCTTTCATGATTTTGTTAAGACGATAGGTGGATTTTAGTTTCCTATGTTTTCCGTAAGTTTTTCCGGCAGGAGCCCGGCACGAATGCAGATGTTGAGATAGGCGGCGGCCGTCCAGAGCTGGCGGCCGGATCCGTGGATGAGCCCGTCCGGCAGGGTGACGTATTCGTGAAAGGAACCAAAGACATCAGCCTCGGCCTGATCCTCCTTCACCTTTTTCTTCGGTTTGATGGCGGTGCCTATGGAGCGGGCTAGCAGTGCAGCATTGTAGTCGGTGTAGTCTTTTCCGTCGGCGATGGATTTTCCCCAAAGGAAAAAGGTGTCGCAAAAAGGCCAACTCGCCTGGTTGTGCCACTGGGAGCCTTCGGTGCCCTCGATGAAGGGAAAGAAGAGAGGGATACCGTTGTCGGGCGTTGGAAAGCCCGCATAAGCCGCCTTGGCCGCATCACCTTCAACAATCCCGAAAATGACGGCAAAGGCAGTTGCGTAACCCGAGCGATTGAGCATGAGTTTCCCGTGGCGATCCTTGTAGTAAGCGAGGGTGCCGTCGGGCTTGGTGAATTCCTTCTTGATAGCGATTTTGAGGGCGGCGGCACGGTCCAGCCACTGCTTTTTCTCCGCGACGGGCCGCCCGCTTTTTTCGCAGGCCTTGGCCATGGTCTGCATACCGCGATAGTAGAGGCAGTTTGTCGAGAGAGCTTTGAGTAGTACACAATCGGCGATGCTCATTCCAGCGGGATAGGCGGAACTTTGAATGTCGTGAAAGAGCGGCTGACCCCGATAGAGGCCATCGGTTTTATCAAACCATGGTTCATAGAAGACTTTGAAAAAATATTTGCCATTTTCCACAACCCACTTCCAGTCGGCCAACTCCGGATGGAGCGTAAAGAGATCGTCCACCGCCCAGAGCCAGGCCACATCATCAGTTCGCCGAGTGTAAGAGTTGGTTCGGTATTTCGCCATGATCTCGTTGTCTATTTGCGCAATCACCTCCCAGGGCACGTCGATTTCAGAAACCACGTGCGGCGCAGATACTTTGTAGCCTAACTCCTTGCGGATTTTGCGGGCCACCTTAAGCGACGAAAACATCACTTCAGGATAAAAACGGTTGAGGCCCAGCACCCCGGAAACGGCGATATCGCGCTCGTAGATGCGCAAGCCATACTGACTGCCGGCACCAAAGTAAACCGTGCCCGACTCGCTAGTCACCATGTTATGCTCCGCGTCGTCGAGGGCGATTTTCCAGAGGCGCCCAGTCAGTGGAGTGATGTTCCCCTGCAATCGCACCTGGCATTTCGGTTCTGGGTTGGGGAGCATGGCCAACGAAAACGAGCCGTTCACATCCCGCACGGAATCCGCATTCATCACGAGCGGCTTCTGCTCATACAAAAAGCGCGGCTTAGGTTCTGCGGATGCTTCGAATGTCAGGCCGAAAACGGCACACGCCAGAACAGCAGCGATTATTTCGATGCGGGGGGGTTGAGTCATTCGATCTTCACAGTGCTGTTTATTTCAAAAGGCCGGCACGAATGCAGACATTGAGGAATGCGGCAGCGGACCAGAGTTGATGGCCGGAGCCGTCGATCAATCCGCTGGGGAGCGGGATTTTTTCATGAAACGAGCCCAGCCCTGCCCCCCACTCCTTTTCATTGTTACCCTTTTTCTTTTTTGGTGCGAAGGCGGTTCCTAATGAACGCCCCAGCAAAGCCGCATTCTGCGCCGTATAGTCGCCACCATCGGCGACCTCTTTTCCCCAAAGGAAAAACGTGTCGCAGAACGGCCAACTCGCCATGTTGTGCGGGCCGGTGTTACCTGGAATGAACGGTGAAAAGAGAGGAATGCCTTTGTCGGTCATAGGATAATCTGCAAATGCCGCCTTGGCAGACATACCCTCCACAATGCCAAAAATCCCCGCAAAGGCGGTTCCGAGGATATCCCGGTTAGGCATGATTTGCCCATGGCGGTCTTTGTAGTAAGCGAGGGTGCCATCAGACTTGGTGAATACCTTAAGAATGGCAGCCTTGAGCGCGGCAGCGCGGTCGAGCCACTGCTGCTTTTCACTGGCCGGACGACCGGCTTTCTCGGAGGCGTTGGCCATGGCGAGCATTCCCCGGTAGTACAGGCAGTTCGTGGAAAGTGCCTTCAGTAAGACGCAATCGGCAATCTCCATGCCATCTGGATAGGCAGAATTGGTAATGTCGTGGAAGAGTGGCTGGCCGCGGAAGAGGCCGTCGGTTTTATCGAACCACGGCTCATAGAAAACTTTGAAAAAATAGTCCCCGTTTTCGAGCATCCACTTCCAGTCGGCCAGCTCGGGATGGATTGTGAAGAGATCGTCCACTGCCCAAAGCCAGACCACATCATCCGTGGCCCGGGTATAGGAGTTGGTTTTGTATTTCAACATGACCTCCTTGTCCTCTTCGGCGATCACCTCCCAGGGGACTTGAATCTCCGGGATCACGTGCGGAGCGGAAACCCGGTATCCGAGGTTCCTGCGGACGTCTCGAGTCACTTTGAGGGACGAGAGCATCACCTCTGGGTAGAAACGATTCACGCCCAGCACCCCCGCAATGGATATGTCGCGGGTGTAAATTCGGTCGCCATATCGGGAACCCGCCCCGAAATAAACTATGCCCGCTTCGTTTTTGACCTGATTGCGCTCTACGTCGTCGAGGGCGATTGTCCACATCCGCGCCGTCAACGGTGTGACGGGGCCATTCAGCTCAAGCTTGCACTTGGGCTCGGGGGTCGACAACTGAGCAAGGGTTAAGCTTCCGTTCGCATCGCGCAGCGTGTCGGCCGTCATCACCAACGGACCCTGTTCAAAAAGAAACCGGGGCTTTACTTCATTACCACCAACGGAAGCCGATTCGCCAGATACCGATCCGATCCCCAGAAAAAGCCAAACAAAGGACATCGCAGCAAATTGACCAAGTAGAGCCCTTTTCATCACGAGGAGGGTTTTGTCAGACGCGATTCTTATTTGGATTTCATTTTCCCACAAAGTGTCGCGAAAGGGTCCTTACCTTCGTATTTCAGAATGACCGAGTGACGTCCGTCTAGTTTGGTAGGCTCGGCTTTGCCGAAGGCTTGCAGCGCATACTCCTTGGGCTTTTCACCCCAGTTGAAGACTCCGAGGTAGATTTCCTCCCCTTTACGAGCGAGTACCAGCTCGAAGCCGTCGCCCTTGCTCTTGCCATGTTGCCAGAGATCCAGCGGCACGGTCTCGTCCATCGCCGGATACTGAAATACTTCTTTCACCAATGCCTGTCGTTCTGGCCGGAGCGTCATCAGGTTATCGCTATTCAGACGGCACGTGCCGTAGAGCTTGTTGAAGTCGGCCCACATTTGCGCTTCGTTGAGCGTCAGGCTACCACCGTGTTTGACGTCTTCTTGGGAGACCTCCTTGTCCTCGTCAGCGGCTTCACGAAAGACCAAGTAATCGGCATCGCCGTTCCAGACTTTGCCACTCAGATAAAAGTTGCTCAGGTTGGCTAGGCAACGCTCCGGGAATGCGTCGTATCTCGGATGGATGTCGCCTCCCGTGCGCATACCGTCCACAAATCCGATGCAGGGTCCGAACACCGCTGAGCAACCCAGAAAATAGGTATCCGGCCCCATCGCCTCGCGCATGGTTTTCATCGCGAGACGGAAACGCTCCACACTTGTGATCGTGGGATCGTAGGCCTTGATGCCCTTCGCCGATTTATTCTTGCCCAGAGTATCGTTTTTTAAACCGTACCGCATGAAATCCACCTTGAAATAACGGACGCCCCAATTGTCCTTGAGGTTACGGATGCAGTCGGCGATATGCGCCCGCGCTCCGGGATGCGAGTAATCAAAGTAAATATACCGCATCAACTTGTCCGACTTTTCATTCACATCAACGATCAGTTTCCCATCAAGATCATGCAGGAAATATTCGGGGTGGGCTTTGTAGATCTCCGAATTTTCATCACCCCGGAAGCCGTCGATGTGGATGCCCGGAGTCTTGCCTTCGGATGTGATGCGGGAAACAATTTCCTTGATGCCACCAGGCAGCAGATCCGGTCGGATGTTCTGGTAATCCCCGCGCTCGGTCCACCAGCCACCGTCGATCTGGACCATATTCGCCTCAGGGGCGATTTTTTTCAGCACATCCATGTTGCCGTAGATATCCTTGGCAGTGAAAACTCGGCCATAGTAGTCCCATGTGGCCCAACCTTTGAAATCGGCAGGTTTCAGCTTCTTGATGCCATTCTCCGCTGCGATGGCGGTGCCGAATTGGTCGAGAGTCATCAGCCAATTGTCTCCACGCTTGAGGACGATTTGCTCATACGAAATGGTTTCACCAGGTTTGAGTTGCCGGCCCTCGCCGTCGGACCAGATCAAGATTACACCGTCCTTCATCGTGAAGTTGGGCAGGAAGATGCGCCAAGAGAGCGACCCGGCGAAGAGATACTTATCGTCCGCCAGCCGCACCATTTCAAACATATGGCTGGAGCTTTTCGCGGTCGCCGCACCGACACTCTGGCGCAATATGGGCGTGCGACCCATACAACTGCCACCGTAAAGAATCTCGAGATCATTAGTCAGGTTTTCGGCCACGGGAATGCGGACGTTGATCCTCTCGATCGCTAGCGGTTTAGAGCCTTTGTTGGACAGGGTGATGGCGAGCCGTTGGAAACCGTCCTTCTCATCCGTCAGGCTTTGCGTTGTCTCGACCGGCTGGTCAGCTTGAACTTTAACCGTAATGTCCGGCCAGGTCGATTGGGCGGCAAACGACAACGACCCGAAGTACAACAGGGTCGCCGAGATTAGACTCAAAGTGGTTTGTTTCATAAATTGGTGTTTTCCTAATACGATTGCCACTGGCTCATTTTCCGATTGGGCCACGGGTTCGTACCCCTTCCAGAAGACTGAAGCTTTGGAAGCTTCCGTTTTGATCATTGCCTTCTGCTTCATCTTGGCCAGGAAGGCGTCTCCAATTTGGCATGGTGAAATCTGATCTTTGGGGGATTCTATTCGGGGTTATGTTTGAGATAACAGTAGGCTACCTGGCTTTAATAGGCAACAAAACTCACTGAATTTCAGCCGTATGCGCACATTATGACGGGAAAAGTTAAAACCCTCGCCAGACAACTCCCTCCCCCGAAAACCCCGCCGATAATCAAAGCGCCTTCACTGCGATGCCATACATGGCATAGGGATTGACGTTCATTTTGGGCGTCATTGCGCCGAGGGTGACGGTCCCAGCCTCGGGGACATCTTTTCGCCAGACGGAATGTTCAATATTGATTTCACCGTTTTGATCCGGCTGCAGATTTTGGGTTGCGACCAAATTCGGCCACCACGGACCGCTCCGCACCCGTAGCCCAGTGTTCCGAAAATCCCGCCGCAACCACTCGGGCGGCTCCGCCCGGCTGTCGAACAAAACGTAAACCGCGCAGGGGCGGGTCAACTCGATATTAATGTCGGACAGAGGCTTGCGAATTACTTCTCCTTGGAAGGTCCCGATGACATCGGCCCCCACCAACTCCACTGGAAAGAGCTGGCCGGGAATCACACGCCACCCGAGTTTGTTATGGCCCAGCCTAGTCAGGGAGGCGGGTGCCCCCTCACCCATGCCGCCGGGCACGATGGTGTAGCAGCGGTAAAAGTTGGCTTTCTTAATGTTGTCGCTGATGTTCGAGACGACGTCTGAGGCTGGGGCGTTCAGACCGCGAATCGTGAGCAAATCCCCATGCAACGCCGCCTCCTGCAAGCGCTGAATCTTCGCATCCCGGGTGGTCATGCGTGCGGCGTCGCCCCCATAAAGGCTGGCCAGCTTAGTTTCCGGTGTTTTGGGCTGACCGGCGCGGTAGACTTGGACTTCCCCCTCCAAGACTACGATATCGGTCGCGCCATCGTCCCCGCAGGACACGCCGAAACGCGTTCCAATATCCAGCACAGTAGCACTAGCCGTATCGACCACGAACCCCTTGGCTTCGGCTCCAACATCGGTTGTGGCTGCTCCCCGGAGTAAACGCATCCGCATGGGATTCTCAAATTCCAAGGCCACGGGACCTTCCACGTGCACCACCGCACCCGAGGAGATCCGGAACCGCAAGGAACCCGTATCCATCCGCAATTTCTCCAGCACCACCCGCTCGCCCACCTGATACGGCGAGCCTTCCGAGGCAAGGATATCGACCGATACCCCTTTCGCCACGGACACGGAGGCGGGTGCGCGACTGTGATCGGCGAATTTCCAAAAGGCCAACCCCACCATCAGAACGACCCCCGCTACGAGAGCCGCTTGAAGGAGGGGGGATGCCCTATGGAAGCGGAAGGTAAGAATCTTCGGTTGGAGAGAAACATCCGTTGGGGAGAGGAGAACGAGCGCAGGAATGGCCGCGCGCCCCTGCTGCCAAGTAAGTAGGGCATGGATCTGTGCTTGGTCGGCGTAGGCCTGGCGCTGCTCCGTATTCGCGCGCAACTGCGCGCGGAACTGTTCGAGTTGCACCTCGTCGGCCGTGCCCTCCAGCACTGCATGGCACAGGTGCTCGAATGATGAATGCTCCTTACTCATGCCCTCGCCTCCTTCCCGATTACTGACTGCACGCAGTCGGCCAGCAGTTTGCGCAACCGGTAAAAGAGGGCAGCCATCGCATTCTCTGAGCGAGAAAGCCGGCTCGCGATATCCTGCACCGCTTCACCCCGACCGTAACGCGCAGCAATGAGTTCGCGCTGTCGTGGGGTCATGCGCCCCATGCAGATTTCCAGCACTTTTAATTTCTGATCCGCGTCGTCGGAGAATTCCTCGAGTTCGTCAGCAAAGGTAGCGAGCAAGGCATCGTCCAGAACCAGGCGAGACCGCTGGTTGCGCTTCCGGCAGGCCATGACCTCAAAACGGGCAAAGGCGTAGGCCCAACGCAGGAAAGGCTGGTTCGGATCATACTCAGAACATTTGCGACAGAGTTTCATGTTTGCTTCCTGAAGCACATCATGGGCGTCGTTCACCCCACCCAAAAGCGATACAATGAAGGCATACATAGCACTTTGCGAAGCCGTCAAGAGTCGAACAAACTCGGGCGTTGGGCCGCTTGCATCGGCTTTAGTTTCTTCCATGATCTATCTCACTCACTTTCAGCGGAGGCACACCGATTATGACGAAACATCCGCGACAACTTCAAGATAAGCGAAAATCAGTCGTCGACAAGTCGCCACACTCTGACGCCTGCGCCCTCTTGCTTTCAAGTCATGAGCACTCCGATGTGGTTGAAACGAGTCCGTCATAAAACCGGTTGAAGTGGCGAATATCTATAAGCAAGCCAGTCGCCTCCCCTGCCCCTCTCCATGAATCATCTCCTCCGCCCGAAACTTCCGAATCGTCCCACGGGACGTCACGTAGGGTTACTCGCCTGTCTGGTCGTCTCGGCGGCCCTGACGCCAGCCCATTCCGTGCCCAGTGTGGTCCATCACCAGGATGCCCAATTTAACCTAAAGAACGCCCACGGAATGGAGGTGCGTCTGGCTTCCTACGGTGCACGGATTACCTCGATCAAAGTGCCAGACCGCAACGGCGCCATGGCAGACGTCGTGCTCGGCTTCGACACCGTCGAACCCTATCGGTCATCCGTCAAGAAGCCCTACCTCGGGGCGACCCTCGGGCGATACGCCGGGCGCATCGCCGATGGGCGTTTCACTCTGGACGGGGTCGAGTATGTTCTCGCGCAAAACAGCGCTCCGAATCACAACCATGGCGGCGTCACCGGATTCGACAAGGTCGTGTGGGACGCAAAGCAAGTTCGGAACGGCGTTCAATTCGATTACAGCTCTCCGGATGGAGAAGAAGGCTACCCCGGAACGCTCAAGGCCCGGGTGACCTACACGCTGACCGATGCCAACGAACTCATCATCGATTACCGAGCCACGACCGACCGTGCGACGCCGGTCAACTTATCCAATCACACCTATTTCAATCTGGCGGGCGAAAGTTCGAACACCGTGCTTGATCACGAACTCATGATTGATGCGGATGAGATGCTTGCGATTGGCAAAACTTCTGTCCCCACTGGGAAGATCACATCCGTCGCGGGCACGCCGTTCGACTTTCGTCAACCCAAGCCGGTCGGGCGGGATATTAACCAGACGAATGAGCAACTGGCTAATGGGAGCGGGTATGACCACACTTTTGTTCTGAACCCGAAAAAGGAGGTCAAGAAGACTGCTGCGGCCCTTTATGAAAAAACCAGCGGTCGAAAGCTGGTGGTTTTTACCGATCAGCCGGGACTTCAGCTCTACACTGCGAATTTCCTCGATGGATCACTGATCGGAAAATCCGGGCGTCCCTACCTGAAGCGCGGTTCACTGTGTCTGGAAACCCAGCATTTTCCCGACAGTCCGAATCAACCACGTTTCCCCAACACCATCCTCCGGCCCGGTGAAAACTACCAGACCCAGACGATCTACCAATTCAGCGTAAGCAATTCCATTGGGGAATGATCCACAGTGCTTATGCTCCCTGCACTGCTGGGCCAGCCGTTCGTTGAAAGCCTACCATGAAAAATCTCCACCTCAGTGTCGCCGTTCTGACTTTCATACTGGCACACTTTGCATGCGCGGAATCAAATCCTGCCTCGTTCGCCTACATCCTGCAGGCCGATTCCTTCGCTCAAACAAAACCTGCGGCCATTGCGCAACTCAAGCAGAGCGGCCGCGATTGGATCGTGCTCGACGCGGCCTTCGCTGGGGACACGCCGTGGGAGCAGGCGGACCTCGACACAATCCGCAGCGGCAAAGCAGGGCGAAAAGTGGTCGCCTACCTTTCTATCGGCGAGGCTGAGGATTACCGGTCCTACTGGCAGTCCGATTGGGTCAGCAATGGCAAGCGAACCGCTGCCGCACCGATGTGGCTGGGGATCGAGAATCCGGAGTGGAAAGGAAATTATCAGGTCAAATATTGGAACGCCGATTGGCAAAAGCTAGTGCTAGCCGCGGTTGACGATGCCATGGCGCGCGGTTTCGACGGCGTCTATCTGGACATCGTAGATGGCTTCGAGACGTACGAGCAGGGAGCCGATGGTTACCTGGACGACCGCATGAACCCGGAGACCAAGCAGACCTATCGCCGCGACATGGTGGACTGGGTGAAAGCGATCGCTGCTCGCGCCCGCGCAAAGAATTCCGCAGCACTCGTCATCCCGCAAAACGGCTCCCAACTGGTTGTAGACAAAGACTTCGTCGAGGTCATCAGCGCACAAGGCATCGAGGATCTGTTCACCAACGGAAAAAAACTCCAGCCCGCCTCGCACACGGATGAAATTCTTGGCCATTTAAAAATATTGGCTTTAGCAAAGAAGCCCGTGCTACTCATCGAGTATCCAAGGACGCCAGAGCGACAGGCGCTATCCAAGAAATTGGCGAAGCAGAACAGTCTCATTTGGCTCGTGACGGATCGTCAACTGAAAACGCTTGGTGAATCGGGTAAATAGCCTTTGCGATAGCTTTCTTTATGCTCGAGAGTCCCATTTAAGGCGGGATCAGATTTTCTCATCGCGACATTACTCGAATTGATCGGAGCTAAAACTTTAGGTTCCTCTTTTCCTTTCCAAAACAGTTTTCGCTTCCAGCTCAAGCAACGATCGACCTACTAAGCTGTCCTGACTTGGCTTGAGCAAACGCTTGGCCTCCGCAAGAGCTGATTTTGCCATCACCACCTGTCCATCAGCCAAGGCTGCTTCCACAAAGGGTTCCACCAATCCGTAATAAAGATTCCCTCCCGCTTGGCCCTTGAAATCCCGTAACGCCTTTCGATAAGCGGCTTCTGCCTCGCTCCATTTACCTGCCGCAATTTTCTCGCCCATATCGCCCGCCGCACTTCCAATGCCCAAATCAAACCTCCGAGTACGGTTCTGAACGAGAATCTCCTGAGTAAGGCCCTTCACCTGGAGGGCATCCCCTCTTTCCTTGGCCAACTGCAGTAACTTACTTTGCCCCCCAACTTTCAGGTCTGGATAGTTTGAGAAACGACTGGTGTACGCGGTCCAGTACTCTTGCTGGACCTGAGGCGAGGCATGGCTATCCGCAAGGATCTCTGCCTGTAAGCTCCATGCAGGGAGAAACTCAGGTTGCACCGTTCGTGCGGCATCCAACCAACGCTTTGATTCAGGGCGCCCTAAGGTACGAGCAAAATCAGTCAGCAAGATAGCTTGCTGATACCCACCCGATCGTTCCCTTCCTTTAGCCAAAAAGACAAGTTCAGTATCAGAAATGGGTTTCCAGGTTTGCGGGTCCATCGCATTTCCTACTGGATAGTTTTGCGATTCATACCGTCCGCAGTCGGTTTCCCAATGCCCTGGTGAATCCATGTAGCCAAACCAAGCATGGCCTCCATCGTCCCCCTGGCCCGAAAAATAGAGGGTTGGCAGCCCTTTGGCCTTACCAGTGTTCGCTGCAAAGTAGGCCTGATCAACACAGATTCCGCCTTTGGAACGAATCTCAGCAAAGGTGTATTTGGGATAGGGCCAAACAAGCTGATTCGCCTTAAACCGAGGAATGTCGTAGCGAATGCTGCTAAAGACTTTGCTGAATCCACTTCGACTGGCTGTGACATTCTTCCGTGCCCAATCCATTTCCGATTCCGCCAAAGGATGATCGATAATAAATTTCAACTCGCTCACCCTGAAATCGCGGAGATCGGTTGCATAGCGCCGCCCTCGCTGCAGTTCAGCCATACTTTGCAGCCGCTGAACTGGATCAACCACCTCAATCGGCACGGCCGCTGGGGTCACCTGCCGATGAGGCCATCTTTTTGGGAAAGGCTGATCCAAGACGAGAGACAACGCTACGGCCAAACGGGGCAGCTCTTGTACCGCCGCAGGAGCTTTAGCCTGCATATTCAAAAGAATCCTTAAGGCATTTGTTACATTATCATCCGAAGTAAGGTTTTCAAGAAAGGCACGGCGCAGTTCGATATTTTCCCCGAGGGCCCGAAAGTCAGCATTATCCTTCTCAGAGAATTCCGGACTCCATAGGCTGAGCCACTGCCATAAGCGAAACTCACTCGCCTCAAGATTCTCGGGCTTGAAGTCACTCTCTCTTGCTGTTTTTAACTGTGCGATCAACCGTTCTCCAAGTTCACTTCTAGCCTGCTCCCATCGTGCGGGTTCAGGATGCGCTTCCCACCAACTTATTTCCGACCACCCCTCCATTGGCACCAGCCCCATTATAACCCCAGTGAAAAAGAGTATCTTAATCATGAGCCTTTAGCCGATAGGTACCGCACTCCGCTTCCGCTTGTGAAAGGCATTGAGCTCCTTGTAGCCCACCTCTCGAACCAGAGAGATCGCCCGATCAAACTCATAACCCACCTCCTGAGGGGCGTGGGAATCAGAGGAAATTAAAATTGGAATCCTCCGGCGGAACGCCTCTTCTAAAAATATTTTGGATGGATAAATCTCCATCACCTCCTTCCGGAGTCCCGCGGTGCTCACCTCCATAGCGATTCCCGCCGCCTCAATCGCATCGAGAGTCTCTTTGTAGTAAGTGCGGAGATCTCCTTTGGGGCGATGACCGAATTTTTTCACTAGGTCGGGATGAGCCATAAAATCAAAAAGGCCACTTTGCGCGGCTTGAGTCATCGCTTTGAAGTACTTCGTCCAAACTTCCTCGACGGGCTGATTCTTCCATCGGGCTAACTTTAAGGGATTGTCCACATCCCAATCAGGCGTGATGTAGTGGACCGCTCCGATAAAATAGTCGAACTGGGCCTTTGTCGCTAATTCTCGGATCCACCCTTCTTTTCCAGGAATAAAGTCACACTCCAGACCTAATCGGATCGGAAGTTGGGGAAACTCTAGACGCGCCTCTTCGATAAGACGGAGGTACTCAGGAAAGTCAGCTAAATCCATTCGCCAATCATCAAATTTTGAGGGCATAGGATTATGTTCTGAAAAACCAATTTCTTTCAGACCCTTCCGCACCGCCTCAGCCGCGTATTCGCGAGGATGCCCTATGGCATGCCCACAAAGCGGCGTGTGCATGTGATAGTCAAATAGCATCCCTCAACATTACCTATCACAAGGCCCTTTTCCAAGGGCATAGGGCAGCGTTGCCCAGTGCCCTACTTTTCGGCATCATTAACAGATGGCATCCCTACCTTATCTTCGTCTTTCCCCTGCCCGCCTCCGATCAACTCTAACCCGTTTCCGCAACCTGCGCGTTCTCGTTGTGGGCGACCTCATGCTGGATGAGTTTATCTACGGACGCGTTTCTCGTATTTCGCCAGAAGCTCCAGTTCCTGTGGTTCATGTAGAGAGGGAGCAGGTCTACCCTGGAGGTGCCGCTAACGTGGGTCGAAACCTTGCCTCCCTCCATATCCACACAGAATTAAGCGGGGGTATAGGAAAAGATGTAACTGGCCAACGCCTCCTTGGTCTTCTCCGCCACACCAAGATAGGCACTTCCGGGATTTGCCGATCTCCCAAGTTTCCTACCATCCTCAAAACCCGAATTCTGGCGCGCCACCAGCAAGTCGTGCGAGTGGATCGGGAGGAACCCAGCAATCTTTCGCCAAAAGAGAGAGGCGCCGTCCTCAAAAAAGCCTTAAAGGTTCTCCCCCGGTGCCATGCCCTCATCCTAGAAGATTACGGTAAAGGTCTATTCGATCAGTCATTCGTCGACTCCCTCCTAGAAGCCGCCCGCAAACACAAGATTCCTTCCGCGGTTGATCCCAACGTTCACAACCCCCTCCAATGGCATGGAGCCACTTTAGTAAAACCCAACCGAGCAGAGGCCTTTGGAGCTTTAGGGCAACCCGACTCTTCCAACCCGAAAGATTGGATCGTAGCGGGCGAAGAACTCCTCATCCGCTGGAACTGCCAAAATCTTCTTCTGACACTTGGTGAAAATGGGATGATTCTTTTCCAGCATAATGAAAAACCCTACTCTATCCCTAGCCGAGCTCGCGAGGTCTATGACGTATCAGGTGCAGGCGATACTGTAATCTCGGTCATAGCCGCGGGACTGGCCGCGGGCTTGAGCGGGCAGGTTTCCGCTGAGCTGGCCAACTTGGCCGCGGGGATTGTTGTTGGCAAAATCGGCACCGCCACGGTCACGCCAGAAGAAATTATGGAAGTAGCGCGGAACCATGGATAAGGCGGCCGTTTTCCTCGACCGCGACGATACACTCATCGAGAACGTTCCCTACCTCGGCGACCCCACGCAGGTTCAACTTCTTCCGGGTGCAAAGGAGGCCATCACCCAACTTCACCGAGCGGGTTTGCTCTTAATTATAGTTTCCAATCAATCCGGAGTGGGTCGCGGGCTCATCAGCAAAGCGCAAGTCCGCTCGGTCGATGCGAAAATGGAGGAACTTCTCGGGGGTAAAGGGATCATTACGGCCTTCACCCACTGCTACGCCGCGCCAGGCGATCCTTACGATGAACGCAGAAAACCTTCGCCTTTCATGCTGCAAGAGGCCGCAACAGAACACGGATTATCTTTAAATAACTCTTTTATGGTTGGCAACCGACTCAGCGACATTCAGTCAGGGCACTCCGCGGGTTGTCGTACAATTATTCTGAAACTTCGGATTCCACCAGAAGATGTAAAAGCATGCACCGAACTCGCGACCTTCTCTGCTAAAGACTGGCCCGCTGCATCTGCTTGGATTTTACAATCGAAAGACTCTCCAAAGTGAGTCACCCCAGAATTACTGCTGTCATACCCGCTCGCTACGCCTCGACCCGTTTCCCAGGCAAACCCCTCGCGATGATTGCAGGCAAACCACTTCTGCAGTGGGTTTGGGAGGGAGCTTGCCAATCGTCAGCGATTGCCAAGGTGCTAATCGCCACAGATGACCTACGAATTGCCGGCCTCGCGACAAAGTTTGGTGCCGAAGTTAAAATGACTCGATCCAACCATCCCTCAGGGACAGATCGGATTGCAGAGGCTGTCCTAGGAGAAAAAACGGACTGGATTCTAAATATTCAAGGAGATGAACCCCTGATCGATGGCTCTTTTTTAAACAACCTGGTCGGCGGCTTAAACCCATCCTTCGGCATGGCTACGGTGGCTACGCCCCTAGCCTTGCCAACCGACCTCGCAAGACCCGATATCGTAAAGGTTGCCTTCGATCCCACTGGTAAGGCGCTCGGATTCCGACGGGAAGTGCCGTCAGCGGAGGCCTCCCAATGGTCTCACCAGCACGTGGGAGTTTATGCCTACCAACCGGCCACCTTGAAGGAATTCATCAGCCTACCTCCCAGCGAAGGAGAAATACGGGAAAGACTTGAACAGCTGCGAGCCCTAGAGAACGGGATTGCGATTCAAGTTCTGCCGCTTACCTTCATATCCGTTGGTGTGGACACGCCGGGGGACGTGCCACGCGCGGAACGTGCCCTGGCAGACCGCGCCAAAAGTGTCTCTATATGAAATATATATTTATCACCGGCGGTGTAATCAGTTCCTTAGGAAAAGGGCTCACCGCGGCTGCCTTAGGAACAGTTCTCGAAAGGCGCGGACTCAAAGTCGGCCTAATGAAGTTCGATCCCTACCTCAACGTAGATCCTGGGACGATGAGCCCCTATCAGCATGGCGAAGTGTATGTTTTAGAAGACGGAGCCGAGACCGACCTCGACCTCGGCCACTACGAACGCTTTACCTCTTGTCACTTGACGCGGAGACACAACTTAACCGCAGGCCAAGTCTACGAAGAGGTTTTACGTAAAGAGCGACGGGGTGATTATCTAGGTAAAACAGTCCAAGTCATTCCCCACGTGACTAACGAAATTAAGAACCGATTAAATCATATGGGGCAACATGAGGATTGCGATATTCTGATCACGGAGATCGGTGGTACGACTGGGGATATCGAAGGACTACCCTTTCTCGAAGCCCTTCGCCAGTTCGCGCTTGAAAAGGGGCCTGGGCAGTGCCTCTTTATCCACGTCACTCTGGTTCCTTTTATCAAGGCGGCGGGAGAGCTGAAATCCAAACCCACCCAGCAAAGTGTGGCGAAGTTGAGAGAGATTGGCATCCAACCTCAGATTCTCGTTTGTCGAAGCGAACACCCCATCGACTTAGAAACCCGTCAAAAGATTTCCAATTTCTGCAACGTTTCAGTAGATGCAGTCATCGAAGAACAGGACGTGAAACATACAATTTATGAAGTTCCCCTGATGTTACACCGCGAGAAGCTCGACGAACTTGTTCTTTTGCATTTAGGGCTAAAAGCACCCCCTGCCGATCTAAAGGATTGGGAAAAGCTAGTCGGTCGGATGATTTCCCCAAAATATCGTGCAAAGGTTGCCATGGTCGGAAAATACCTCGGCGTGCCCGATGCCTACAAAAGCGTTACGGAAGCTCTTTTCCATGCTGCCTCAGGCGAAGATACCGGCGTGGATCTCATAAAAGTAGATGCGGAAGAGATCGAAAAACAGGGGGCAGAAGCTTTTCTTAAAGGAGTGGACGGAGTCCTTGTCCCTGGCGGATTCGGGGAGCGCGGAATCGAAGGTAAAATCGCCGCCGTGCAATATGCGAGAGAGAAAAAGATCCCTTATCTTGGCCTCTGCCTTGGTATGCAGGTGGCGGTGATAGAGTTCGCCCGAAGCATCGGAGGTCTAAAGAAGGCTCACAGTTCCGAGTTCGACCCGCAAACCAAAGACCCCGTGATCACTCTTCTTCCAGGGCAAAGCGCCAATGGAGATAAAGGAGCTACCATGCGACTCGGTAGTTATCTTTGCCAGTTAACCGCGGGCTCCCTCGCTCATAAAGCCTATGGCAAAAATGAGATCAAGGAGCGGCACCGCCACCGCTACGAATTTAATAATCTTCATCGCGAGACACTAGAAAAAGCTGGTCTCCGCATCAGCGGCATTCACCCAAAAGGCAACTTAGTCGAATGCATCGAAATTCCAGATCACCCCTGGTTCGTCGCTTGCCAATTTCACCCCGAGTTTCGTTCCAAACCAGATGCCCCCCATCCACTCTTCCGCGGCTTTGCCCAGGCCGCTCACCTTCATGCCCAAACCAACTAGATCCAAATTTCTCCTAATCGGAGGCCCTTGCGTTCTCGAATCACGCGCCACCTCTCTTCATAAAGGTCATACCCTGCACGATCTCTGCCAAGATCTAGGTAGGCACTATGTCTTTAAGGCCAGCTACGATAAAGCTAACCGTACTTCGATCACCTCCCCTCGCGGGCCAGGATTCAAAAAAGGCCTTCAGGAACTGAACACAATACGAAAAATCCTCAAGGTTCCTGTTCTCACCGATGTTCACACCGCCGAGGAAGCTAGGCTGGCCGGGCGGGTGGTGGATATCTTACAAATTCCAGCGTTTCTCTGCCGCCAGACCGACCTGCTTCTCGCGGCCGCTCGCACCGGCAAAGGGGTTAGCGTGAAAAAAGGCCAATTCCTTGCTCCTACCGCAGTCAATTCAGTTATGGAGAAACTTCGTCGTGGCGGATGCCGCAATGCTTGGATTACGGAGAGAGGAACAACTTTCGGCCATGGGGATCTCGTGGTGGATATGCGAGGCTTGGCCACGATGAAAGATCAGGGCCATCGGGTCATTTTCGATGCAACTCATTCTGTGCAGCGACCCGCAGGCGGCAACAGCACACGCGGCGAGGCCCGTTTTATTCCAGCGCTAGCACGAGCCGCCGTCGCGGTGGGTATCGATGGACTCTTTATTGAAGTTCATCCGCATCCCAAAAAAGCTCTCTCCGATAAAGAAAGCATGCTCCCTTTAAGCCATGCCGGCAGACTCTTCCGTCAAATCAATCGGATTCTATATGCAATTTCCTAAGGCCATCCCCTTTTTTATTTTCCTTAGCGGAGTTCTCCCTCTTTCCGCAGCCAACGGACCCGAGTTCCCTATTGGGTCAGTCATTCAGAACTTCGCCCTACCACAGACTGATGCCAGCGGTCGGAAAACAGCCGTCGTCTATGGGAAACGCGCCACGGTTGTCAGCCCAAATCAGCTCAAGATTGAGGATCTAAAGGTGGAACTCTTTAACTCGGAAGGTTCCATCGAGACCACTATCACTGCCACCCGTAGTGATTTTTGGCGTAAAGAAAACCGCCTGACCACTGACAGTGGCATTATCGTTAAACGCCCCACTCTCCTCATCTCCTCCAATGGGATCGATTGGAACGTCGCCGAATCAAATGGAACCCTCTACAATCGAGTCCGCGTGGTTCTCTCAAGTTCTGCTCCATGAAATTCCTCTTTTTCACTCTTCTTCTAGCGGGATCATGGCTCTACAGCGAGGACTCTACTCCAGCCCCCGCGAATCCTGCCCCCGCAACCAGTGGACTAACCACAATAACCAGCGATTCTCTTGATCTTAATCTTGGCAAAGCGAACGGCAAGAAACAGGGGCTCTTTCGCGGTAATGTGACTGTCGACGAACCACGCTTCACCATGACCGCAAAAGAAATGACTGTTTTCTTTGCCGATAACGACGCGGTCCAGTCCCTCGAGGCCAGGGATGATGTCATCATCAAGCGGAAAGATGGTTCCTCGGAAACCTCAAGCGAAAAGGCCGTCTACGAGATGGCTGACAAGAAACTCATACTCCTCAAAGTTACCCGTCAACCCAAGGTCACCACAAGTGACAAGAAAGTCGTCAAAGCCGATAAAATCATCATCTATCCAGAAGATGATAAAATGACTACCGAGGGGAAAAGCTCGGTCGAGCTTAAGGCCCCCTGAACACCCCCCTTCCCAGCGCAGAGCCACTTACCGGGGAACCCATCCTTTCTTGCGATGGCCTAGTCAAACGATATGGGGATCGGAATGTGGTCAATGGAGTAAATCTAAATATTCGCGCAGGCGAAGTCGTCGGACTACTCGGCCCGAACGGTGCCGGGAAAACCACCAGTTTCTATATGCTGGTAGGTCTTGTCCGGCCTACCGCGGGTTCAATTACCTTTGCGGGGGAAGATGTCACTGGCATGCCGATGTACCGACGCGCCCGACGTGGGATCGGTTACCTTCCTCAGGAGGAATCAATTTTTCGGCGTTTGACCGTAGAGGAAAACCTCATGGCAATTCTTGAGACACTTCCGATCACCGATCAGGAGAGAAAAGAACGTTGCCAAGAGCTTCTCGTCGAACTGGGCCTTGATGCCCTAGTCAAAAGTCTAGCCATTCAGCTTTCAGGTGGTGAAAAACGCCGTCTAGCCATTGCCCGTTGTCTCGTTACCCGCCCGAGCGTTCTACTTCTCGACGAGCCTTTTAGCGGCGTTGATCCGCTCGCCGTATACGATATTCAGCAAATCATCCTCACCATGCGGAGGAAAGGAATCGCAGTGCTCATTACAGACCACAATGTGCGCGAGACTCTTTCCATAGTGAGTCGCGCCTACCTAATTTGTGAAGGCAAGGTGGAGAGTGAGGGAAATGCGGAGTTTCTGATCAATGATCCAGTGGCCCGCGGCCTTTACCTTGGGCCACGGTTTACCATGTAACCGATCGGATCCACTTCCAAATCCCTAACCCTTTCCCTCCAAGATGAGATCAAGGACTTCCTCTGGATTGGCCGCGCGAAGAACAGGCCTCCCCACCACCACACGACTAGCACCCTCGCCAAGTGCTTCGCCAACTGTTTTCGATCGAGCCTGGTCGTCAGTCTTTGTCCCAGGAGGCCGAACCCCTGGAGTGACGATCTCCCCAACTTGCCCCCATGTCGCCCGCTCCTTTTTTGCCTCGTGGGGACTACAGACAATTCCCGCTAACCCAGCTTCCCTAGCCAACCCCGATAAGCGCTCAACCGTTTCAGCCACCCCGTCCGTCCATCCCGCAGCACTGACATCCTCCCCAGTTAAACTGGTTAGCAGGGTGATCCCAAGTACCTTCGTCTCAGTCGGAGCTGCGGCCACCGCTGCCTGCATCATCCCCTGCCCACCAGAGGCATGGACCGTAAGAAACCGAGGGCGCCAATGCGCCACCGCCGCCACCGCCTGTCCCACCGTATTAGGAATATCGTGAAACTTAAGATCCAAGAAAATAGGAACTTCCAGTTTTTGCAAACCCGACAAAACTTCGCTCCCTCCTCCCAGGTAGAGCTGCAGGCCCACTTTAAATGTTCCCACACGACTTTTCAGGCGATGCGCCCACTGCAACGCCTCTTTGGCCGTATCCACGTCCAAGGCGAGGATCAACTGATCGGGAATCATCCTCACTATCTAATCGGGATCAGCCACCCATGACAATCCGCGCCTACGCTAAAATTAACCTAGACCTTCGACTCCAGAAACGTCGTCCCGACGGCTTTCACCCCATCGACACTTTTTTTATTCGTGTCGACGTCGCCGACAGTCTGAATGCCGAGCTAACCACCGACGCGAAACTGTCCCTACAAATCGAGGGAGACGACCAGCTCTCCACAGGAGCAGACAACCTTGTTTTACGTGCCGCCCGAGCCTTGCAATCCCACGCGCCAACCCTAGGAGCCCACCTCCGACTCAAAAAAGTCATTCCCCAAGGGGCAGGACTAGGAGGCGGAAGTAGTGACGCCGCCGCCGCCCTCTGCCTTCTTCGAAAACTTTGGTCTCTTCCACTCACCGACGCTGAACTCAGCAAGATCGGAGCAGAGCTAGGGAGTGATATCCCCTTTTTTTTACAACCCTACGCAGCGCGCGCTTCAGGTCGGGGCGAAATCCTTCAACCTGTCCACTTGACCGGCCTTCCCTGGGCTGTCCTTCTCCACCCTGGCTTCGCTTCCCCCACCGCACTTGCTTACGCGCGCTACGCTCAAATTCCCCAAGCTGGATCCGAAGGTCCACTCCTACGTTTACAAACGCTCGACGGCCAAGATTACGAAATTCGGCCGAGGAACGATCTCGAACCCGCGGTCGAAGGAAAGTTCTTCTGGATATCGTCCGCTCGCGAGTGGCTAGAAA
>JBGSBI010000011.1:0-21581 GCA_041730685.1 Aliarcobacter sp. | reverse complement strand
CAGCCTGCGGTCCTCGCCGCGCGGATGAGTGGAAGCGGATCGACGGTCTTTGGTCTGTTTTCTAGAAAAGAAGAGGCCGAAAAAGCTGCTCAGCAGGCCCATGAATTTTTCGGGACAGAAACGTGGATCCAAGTCACCCGTCTTTTAGGCGGTCACGAATGAAATTAGCGAAGCTTGAGCGAGATCCTGGATTTAATCCGGGCGGAACGATTCCGATGGATCGCCTTCCCTTTTGCCGCCCGATCCAAGCAACGTTGCAATTCAGGGAAAAGTTTCAGGGCTTCATCCTTCTTCCCAGCGGTGATCAGCGAAAGAAGCTTCTTCTGCGCCAGTCGAGCGTTATCCAAAAGACGACGATTCACCACCCGACGCCGAAGGGAGGCTCGGGCTTGTTTTGCAGCAGAAGCAGTGTTGGCCATAACCTCAAATCCTGCCCGAAGTCGGGGGGGGGCGTCAATCCATGAACTTACTCCGCCTCTTCCTCTCCCTCACGCTCTGGCCAGGGATTTTCGCCACCGCGCTTTTCCTCCACCGATTGATCCTTGGGGCTTGGGCAAATCCTAGCTTCCCCTGGATGGGTTCAGCTGCTTTTGGGTCAGGCCTTCTTGCGGCTTGGGCTGCATTTTTCTTTCTTCCGCGCCCTCGGGGTCTTTACGTCCTTGGACATGAACTTACCCACGCCCTCGCCGTCTGGTGTAGCGGAGGGCGGGTCCACTCACTCCATGTGGGCGACCAAGGAGGCAAAGTCGTCGCCGACCGCGTTTCCCCCTGGATTAGTTTGGCCCCTTACATTTTTCCCTTTTACCCATTGGGAGCGGGAATTCTCTGGCTAGCAGGGACCCGCTGTTGGCCTGATGCCGCTCACTACCCCATTCCCTTTTTGGGAATTTGGGGGGCAATCTGGGGATACCACTATGCCTTCACCTTGGCTCTCATCCCCACCCGCCAACCCGATTTCCTCGTCTACGGCCGAATCTTTTCTTTAACCCTCATTGCCCTAGGTAACCTTCTTGTGGCCGCCCTGCTCACTTGGGCCGCTTTTCGACCCACCCCCGCTAGCCAAACCCTCATTCTGCTCGGCTCAGAATGGGCATGGACCTATACCCAAATCGTTCATTGGCTCTCAGGGCTACTCTTGCGCTACCTACCCCATCCCGCCTAAAATCACCTGCTCGTGCTCGTCTCCGATCTCATCACCGAAGGCAATCTAATGCCTGACCTCCAAGCAGAGGACAAAAAAAGCGCTTATGATCTTATGCTTCAACATCTTGCAAATAATGGAATTATCTCCAAAGACCTCATTCCCTCCAGTCTGCAGGCGTTGCAGATTCGTGAAGATAAAATGACCACCGCCATGGGCGGAGGGTTTGCCCTGCCCCACGCCACCATTCCTAAATTGCCCTCTCTCTGCACTCTTCTCGCCCGTAGCACCAAGGGAGTCCCCTGCGAAGCAATGGACGGCAAGCTCGTTACCATTTTTTTTCTTATTCTCGTCCCGCCCGATCAAAATCAGACTCACTTACAAACTCTCGCCACCGTGGCCAAATTCTTTAATCGGCGCGGTATAAAATCAAAGATCCTCCAAGCCCCAGGCTCCGCAGAAATTCTCGAACTCCTCCGACTCCCCTGATGTCCCTGCGTGCTGAACTCGAAGCGCGGGTCCAATCCTGGACCGCCGCAAACTTTCCCACCATCGGTCAAGGACCTTGGATCCGAACGTGTGCTGACGCACGCCATGGCCACTTTCAAACCCATCTACCTATGGTCGCGGCGAAACAGACCGGTGGAAATCCACGCGAAATCGCCGCTCGTCTCGCTGAAGAGTGCCTAGCCCCTACCGATTGGGAAAAGCCCACCGTCGCAGGAGCTGGTTTCGTCAACTATCGAGCCACCCCCAAAGCCGTCGCCCAAGCCGTACAAAACCTGCGCGCGAATCCCTCCCTTGGAGTCGAACCAGATCCGCAACCCGAAACCATCGTGGTGGACTTCAGCTCCCCCAATATCGCAAAATCCATGCACGTCGGTCACATCCGCTCCACCCTTCTTGGAGATACTCTCGCCCGTCTCCTTGCACGACTCGGGCATCGGGTCATCCGCATTAATCACCTCGGAGACTGGGGCACCCAATTTGGTAAACTCCTCCTCGCCTACCGCGCCGCAGGTCGTCCCGAAATCTCTTCCACCAACGCTATCCAACAGCTCGAAGACTTTTATAAAAAAGGCCACCAGGAAGCAGAATCCGACCCCGTGAAAATGGATCAAGCTCGCGCAGAACTCGCCGCCCTGCAGTCAGGAGATCCAGAACGAATGCGTGATTGGGAACTCTTTTGTGTGCGCTCCTCCGAGCACTTCCGTGAGGTCTACCAGCGCCTAGATATAACCTTTGACCTCGAGAAAGGAGAAAGCTCCTACCACGCGGAACTTCCTGGAATCGTGGATGAACTCCTCCGCCTCAAAATTGCCGAAAACAGTGAGGGTGCTGTGGTTGTCTCCAACCCCTCCGTAGCCGAAGAGCCATTTCTTATCCGAAAGTCGGATGGGGCTTTTCTTTACGGCACAACCGATTTAGCCGCCCTGCGATCTCGCCTTCGCGATCTTCATGCCGACCGAATTCTTTATGTGACCGATGGTCGACAGCAACTCCACTTTCGCTGGCTATTCGATACAGCCCAGCGCTGGGCTCAAAAGGTCGCGCTCGAACATGTCTGGTTCGGAACCATTTTGGGCCCAGACAGAAAACCACTTAAAAGCCGCGACGGCACCCCCCTCAAACTCGTCGACCTTCTCGCTGAAGCCAAAGAACGAGCCAAAAAGATTCTCTTAGAAAAAAGACCAGACCTCGCCCCTGACCTTCTTGAATCCAAAGCCGAGTGCCTAGGCATCGCCAGCCTCAAATATGCAGATCAGATGCCAGGGCGTAACCTGGACTATGTTTTCACCTGGGAAAAGCTCCTCGCCTTTGATGGTAACACCGCTCCCTACATCTTGAATGCTTACGTCCGCACCCGAGCGATTTTGCGGAAAGCAGAAATCACCACCACTCCAGTTCACCCAATCAGGCTCGAGGAAAAAGCTGAAGAGGAGTTGGCTCGCCAACTTCTACTTTATGGGGATGCCGTTACTCTCGCCGCCAGTGATCGCCGCCCACACCATCTTTGTGGTTACCTTTTCGAAACCGCTAGCATGTACCATCGGTTTTACGAGGCCTGCCCAGTTCTTAAGGCCTCTTCCCCTACCCTGCGCGATTCCCGACTAACTCTCGCAGGTCTTACTGGCGATATTCTCAAAGACGGTCTAGGGCTTCTTGGGATTCCCACTCTCGAAGAAATGTGATCTCAGACTAAACTCCCCGCCTCCCCCTTCAAATTGAAACCTAAGCGCCGGAGAAATGGCCTACTTATCGATCCGGTCCGCATCGCCCCAAAGATTTTCTAAACGATAGAAGTTGCGGCGAGCGGAGTGCATCACATGAACCAAAACATCTCCGTAATCCAAAATAATCCATTGGCTAGAAGAATTCCCTGAAATTCGATACGGCTTGCGCCCGCCCGCTTCCTCCACCCCACGGTCAATTTCACCGGCAATTGCCTTGAGATGAGGCTCATTATCACCAGAAACAACCAGAAAGAAATCGGCGGGACCACCCACTTTCCGTAGATCAAGAATTACAGGATCTTTCGCCTTCTTTTCAGCCGAAGATTCACGACAAAGTCGGGCCAACTCCACCCCACCTACACTCATCGGTAAACCCGTTTCTGCCGCAAGGATTTCTCCACCGCGGGCAAAACCAAGCCTTTCACCGAAAGCCGTCCCTGCAGACGCTTACGGATCTCGGTAGCCGAAATATCAAGACGAAGAGGAATCGACTTCATTTTTATACGAGCAAGAGATTGGGCTACTTCGGGGCGGGGAAACACTAGAAACTTTACCAGACCGCCCAACTCCTCGAAACTCTTCCAACGCGGTAAAGTCGACCACTGATCAGAACCTAATATCCAGTAGAGTTCCCCTTTCGGATCCAAAGCCTTCCAGTGGCGAGCGGCCTCAACTGAGTACGATGGACCGTGCCGATCAATTTCCCATGAGGAGACGGAAGCCCAGCGCTCCCCCTTAAGCCCCGCCTGCAACCAGCCAAGCCGCGCACGATCGGACGCGATCGGGCGAACCGCTTTCAATGGAGACTGAGAACAAGGCAAAAAGACCACTTGATCCAGCGAAAATAGCTCGCGAGCTGTTCGGGCGATCAAAAAGTGGCCAAGATGAAACGGATCAAACGTTCCGCCAAACAGGGCCGTTCTTCGCCTCAGAAAATACTCCGATCAACCTGAATCTTGTCATTTGGACGCAGCCGAATGTCACGCCCCTGATCACTCTGAATTTCCTTTGCGTTAAACTCCTGCGTAACTCCGTTTTGCGTCAGACGCACTTTTCTTCGATTGGCAAAGTCGGTGAATCCCCCGCAAGCCGCTACCGCACCCATTGCGGTCAGATCTTTGGTATAGGGAACCCGCATCGGGGAACGGACTTCGCCCGTCACGTCGACAAACCTCTGCTCCTTCAAATCCACGGTTACGTTGGGATTGGTAAATATCTCCTCCTTGATGTAGGTCGATTCAATTAACTTTTTCAAAGTGACCGTGGTGTTATTGGCAGCGGCCAGACTACCTATGTGAGGCATAGATATTTTTCCCGCCTCATCAATTTTCACTTCGAATATTCCCTGATCCGCCGTCGGCACCCCCGTCAGTCGAATAATCAAAGTATCTCCACCCCGAAGGAGGTCACTAATGTCATCCGAAGAAGTACCCGAGATGGCACTGGCTGGAACAATCCCCGACATTGGATCGGGGAGTATCACCGCAGGTGCACCAGTCGGCGCGATGGGATTTTCTGCGGGCCCGTTGGTGCTGAATGCTGATACCCCTCCTAAATTAAGCGATTGAGCCAAAGCCATGCACGAAATCATCATCACCGCACAAAGCGGTCCTAGGATCCGTTTCATAGAAGTACTAAAAAAGATCCTCGTCCTTCGGAGGACGCACATAAGTAACCCTTGGCGCTGGAACAATTGCCTCCGCGACTTCGCTGGGAGACACCTCCACTTCCGCCACCGAAATCACTTCTTCGCTATGGTTCTCATGTCTCGTTCCGTTTACTGGAGCAACTACGGCGATCTCTTGAGCAGGAGCCCCATCCGACTTTTTCCGAGCTCTCGGAGCCCGCTTCTTATAGCCATACTGAGTCGAGTATCCCGCATAGTAGTAGTAGTTGTCGTCGGTCTTGATGTTTACATTGTTCAAGATAACTCCAAAAAGCTTGCCACCCACCTCTTCGATAACCCGCTTTGCCCGCTGGGAAACATTTCGAGGATAGCGTCGATGCTGAATCAGGAGAAGAGTCACATCGACCTCCTGACTAATGACCGAGGCATCACTAATTCCGAGCACAGGGGGTGAATCTACCACAATGACATCGTAATTCACCCGACATATCTCCAAGAGGGAGGCAAAGCGGGCACGACTAAATCCCCCCAAGTCTTCAGGTCCGAGACTTCCCGCCGTCAGCATCTCCAAGTTCGGCACCGAGGTGGATTGAATCAGCTCATCCAAAGAAGCCTGACCCGCCAGAAATTCCCCTAGCCCTAGGGTATTCTCCAAGTCGACTGCCCCATGCATGGAAGGCCGCCGAATATCAGCGTCGATGATCAGCACCTTCATTCCGCTCTGAGCACACACCCAACCTAAATTAAAGGAGGTGGTTGATTTTCCTTCTCCAGGCCCGCCACTAAGCACAGTAATCGAGCGCGCGACTTCCCGCGCACCCGTGAGATTAAGTTTCGCACAAAGGATTCTATACCCCTCAGTAAATCGAGAATTTGGATCATCTTTCGTTAAGAATTTTGCCCCCTTAGGAATAACTGCCAGAACGCTGATTCCCAAGTGACGCTCGACGTCATCCATCGTCTTAATACTCGTATCCAAATACTCAATGAAAAAGGCCAAACTCAATCCAAGGACAAGTCCTACCACCAAACTCAGAGAAAGATTCAGCTTCATATTCGGCTTGATCGGCCTTACGCCAGGCTCTGCTCGGTTGATAATCTGCACCGGTCGAGTCTCAATTCTGGACTCCACCGACTGCTGGCGATAGCGGGAGGTTAAGACTTCCAAGAGCTGGCTCTGCGTTTCGAAATCACGTCGAGCCTCGTTATAGGGTGCTAAACGGTCGGTGCGATCCTCCCGCAGTTGCGTCCTCAAATCATTAACTTCTTTCTCCAACCCCTCCACTTTCGCCTGCGCCACACTCAAATCGATAGCCAGAGCACGTCGAATTCCTGTCACAAGTTTGTTCAACTGGTCTCGGCGCTCACTAACCACTCGGATTGCTCCCTGCATCTCGGGATGCTTCTTGCCGTACCCTTGCTTCTGCATCGAAGCGACATTTTGCAGAGCCTGCAGATACTGCTGCTTGGTGGAGGCAGTGGTGGAGTCCTCCAACTGCAAGGCGGGCAAAGTGGATTCCAACTGCTCAATGCTCAAGTCGGCGACTTTCTCTAGTCGAACCTTTCGTGAGATCATGTCGGCTCGTAACTCACTGAGCATCGATTCTTTTCTCTGGATTTCCATATCCGACAAGGTGGTTGACTGAACCTGAGAGGAAGCACCAGGCAACTCATCAATTTTCAAATCTCGCCGTAGGGTTTCAATCCTCGCCGCAGCCTCTTGCACAAGTTTCTTCTGCTTTTGCACCTCCCCATCCAACGCCTTAAGCCCCGAATCGCTACGCCCTGTGATTTCACTTCGCCGAAACTCTTCATAAGAATCAGTAATCGTATTGGCATACAAAGCCGCCTCTTCAGGCTTTACGCTGGTGCAGACAACCTCAATCAGCTTGGTATTTCGAAAGGGTCTCACCTCGAGATAACTTTTGCGAAAGATCATGAACGCCTGATCGTCGTTAATCGAACCATCCGGCAACTCCATCGCTTTTGAAAGACGATTGGCTACCCCAAGTTTCGTGATCACTGGATAGAGAACTTTTTTGCTCTGGATCATCTCAAACTCCGTCTGAAAGAAAACCGGATCAAATCCCTCAAAACTGCTTGAAAATACTTGAAGATCCTTATTCTCTTTTTCCACCCGAAGAACTGCGGAGGACTCGTAAATCTTGGGCTGGAGCTTGGTCACCACAAAACCTGTGCCCATCACCAAAACAATAATCGTAACCGATGTCGGCCATCGGTTTTTAATTACCCGCCATAGATCATTAACATGAAACGAGGCCTCACTTGCATTCGCTACACCCGCCCCATACCCGTAGGCTGGCTGTGCCGATGGAACCTCATTCACTAAGCCAAGTTACTTGCAGTTAGGCGATTATGCAATCAGTAGGTTCCACGAACCCCTAAGTAAACTTGATTCCTAGTATAACTCCCTCCATTCCCATTATTTACATCAAAGTACGATCCGTAGTTTGTATAGCTCCAACCCAACTCGGCCGATAGATAAGGGAAGATCTCATAGGCGAACTTACACTGGTAGGTAAGAGTCGTTTGCTGACCACTTCCTTGGTACGAGCCGCTGACGGCTATGCTTTGTGCCTGAGTTAGTTGAGGAGTGAAAACCGCAACATTGAGAAACATGCTCTGAATCACCGAAAGTTTATCGGTGAAGTAGTGATCCCAATTCGCGTTAATAGTATAGGCCTCAGAGTCGGAGGATGTGGCTAGATTGGACTGCTGGACTGCAACTGAAAGTCCGCCTGAAACAAAACTTCTTTGGTCATAGTTCCAAGTAGAGCTGATCGAAGCAAAAGGAAATGCCCCTATCTCTAGCTCCCCGCTCCCCAACCCTCCCGAAGAAATTGTCGAATCGCTATCGGACAAACCATAATTGTCGTTCAACTGAATGCCTGCGCGCCCACTGAAAGTGATCGTCGGAGTAAACGTCTGGTCTGCACCTAAAGAGAGCGAAACCTGCTGATTATCACGATATCCCTGATCATTCTGGTAATCGTAGAGCTGATAATCAAATGTAAAGGTTCCCACCGTTTCGGGCGAAAAATCCAAACGAAACTGCTGAAAAGCCCCATTGTTCATATAATTACTTGCGGCCGCACTCCCAGAAACGATCGAACCATTATTATAAGTAGCCGCTCCATCGGTATTTAAAATCGAGTTATTCCATCGGGTGACCATTGCCAGACGGTCCGTGACTCGATAATCAGCTTGGATCGTTCCTAGATTATTAATAAACCCCTGCGTATTCGTGATCGGTGCTAGTCCTGAAGTGACCAACGTTGGCACGGGTTGCTCGCTATAAACAAAGTTGTCCGACACCGTTAAGCTGGTGCGTGGATCAAAAGCATAAGTATATCGCCCAATAAAAGCTTGGCTGTACTGAATGTCATATGACTGGTTGACGCTAGGAAAATAGGTGCCAGTGAAATCATAACGAAGGGCCAGATCTGCTTGGAGCCCGGTATAATTATATCCAAGCGAAGGCTGGACGCTCGAGTAAGTGGAGGAAACCACATTCGTAGTGGATTGATACGATTGGGTGAGTGGATTACTGTCATACCCCTCACGCAAAGCAACTGTCGCGGTGAAGGGTTTCGTTCCCTCCTGCCCAGCGGAACCCTCAATTTGTGCTGATAATTTTCCAGGCGAAAATAGAGCTACGCCAAGAAGAAATATCTGTAAAACGAGTCGTATTTGATGTGGAGGAGCTTGGCCGTCTGCCATCCCCCAAGTCTTGTGGTTCTGAAAATTATTTCAATGCAAACACACTATATGTTGTGCCACGCTGCCTATCACTATCCAATAACTTGTGCTCAAGTGAAACTGTTTTTTCTTAAATCTCTGTCCTATAACTAGTTCCAGCGTTTCTGAATAGAAAGAAGTAAATAGTCGTTGTTTGGAGGTAAGGATGTGGCAAATGCCTGAGGTAAGTCGGGTGGTTTTTGGCGACGAATCAAGTCAGCCCACGCGCTCCACTCGGAGTTTTCTGCTAACATTGCGCTGTACATCTTCACATCCGAACTTGCTGGCGTGAAAAGTATACTGAAAACAGGTGTCACCCGATCATGAATCTTGAGAAAATCTTCCCGTGTTGAGGGTATCCACAAGGTAGGCTGGTCAGTATACCACGCTTCGGCTGCAGGCAGATCAGAAGCCTGCAACTCCCCAGGCTCAAACCAGGAGCGTATATACAAAAAGATAGGCGGATAAGTGGGGGGATAATTAAAAGGCGCAGGCTCAGGTAGCGCCAAACGAGAAAGCGTGGGCCAGCACGCCAAGAGGGCAACGAGGATCGCAAATAACTTACCCAAAAGATCAATCTGCAACTTCCACCGCTCGATAATAATCCAAAGATAGGCCGAACCATAAACACAAGCCACGGGTAGCAGCACCAAAAGCAAAGGACTCTCCTTCGACTCATTCCCCCGGTAGATAAACGCCGTAGCCAACACAAGAGCTAAAAGAGTTACCCCCCAAACATTTCTCCCTTGTGCCGCTGAACTTTTTCGAAATCCATGCATCATGGCCACTAACGCTAAAGTTCCTGCTACCGCACTACCGCAAAGTGCAGGTCCTTGCGAAACAAGGGAAGTAAGGCCGCGCAGTACTGACCCCCCGACTCGCCGCCAAACATCCGTCTTATCAACGTCGAAGGCGTACGTTCTCCAAACCAAGTTACCTGGATAGTTCCCCGAATCTGCAAGGAAGTAAGCCCAGTTCAACCCTAACGGATTCCCCGTGATCAACCATAGCCTTCCCATCCAGGCCAGGAAAAGGGCAAGTCCGATTCCCACTCCTAGCAAAAGCCATCCCCGACCCTGTTTCAGGAAGTAAAAACCGAAACAAGTAAAAGCCAACACAGGCCAAATCTGAATCATCTGCACCAGAGGAGTTAAACCTAAAACCAAACCAGCCAATCCCACCCATAAACCACCCCCCCCTCCGGCTCCACCCTCCTCAAGACTCTCCCCTTGTTGACAACCACGAAACAGAAGATATCCCGAGAGGGCGTAGAGGAAGATGACAAAACACGATAATCCACCTCCTACCGTCTGATCCCAAACCGAAGCACTTCCCAAAAAGAAAACTACTGCTAGCACCCCTGTGCCGATATCAAATTGACGCGCCGCCCAGCCATAAACAGAGAAACTTGCACCCAGCAAACAGAGCACATTCAAAGCTAAGACCAGATAGTCTGCAGGATAAATCCGGAAACCCTTAACATCATCTGCCGAAAGATTAAATTTAACTAAAGAGGTTATTTGCCCAACCTTGAAACAAGCCCCTAAAACCAGCGGGTAAAGTGGGGCATTTAAAGTTTCAGGAAAAGCACTAACGGGAGGTGCATCATTCCCCATCTTTGCCCGCATCTGCCAAAGCGCCAAGGGACGAATGAATTTTGTCGTAAAACCCTTCCCCGTGGATAATTGACGAGCTTGCTGAGCAAGATCCATCGCTTCAACCGTCCTCAATCCATTAAATTCCCGAATTCCAATCCAACCGGCCAACCCCGCTAAAACTAAAAATAAGGCGATCCGCACCAGCCAAAGCCGGATCGGACCCGCCTCCACATTGTAAACCCAATCTTGTAAGGTGCTCATTTCTTCACTTTGCGAGATTTCGAGTCTGCCAGCTTCCGGTGGAGCGTGCGACGATGAATTCCTAGCTGTTCCGCCGCCGCCGTCACATTCTGCCCTGTCCGATTCAATGCCCCCTGAATTGCTTCAAGTTTCAAATTCTCCAATTTCGCCCCAGAAGATGGCATCCGACCAGTCGAACCCCGGCCCGCTTGTCTTACCGAGGCAGGTAGATCCCCTGCCTCGATCTTCAATCCTTGAGCTAAGACCACTCCGTGCTCCACCGCCGTACGTAACTCACGCACATTCCCAGGCCAGCGATAATCGCAAAGAAGCCCCAAGCTCTCTCGGCTAAACTCTAGGCTCGGCTTCCCGTTTTCCAGCGCATACTCCTTGCGAAAATGCTCCGCCAAGATCGGAATATCCTCCGCCCGGTCCCGCAGTGGTGGCAAAAGAATCTGCACCACTCGAATCCGAAAAAATAGATCCTCTCGAAAAGTCCCTTTTTCTACCAACGACTCCAAATTACGATTCGTCGCCGCGACCAGACGCACATCCACCTCCATCAACTTATTTCCCCCCACCCGCTCCATTGCACGCTCTCCCAGCACACGCAGAAGTTTCACCTGAGTCGAAGCATCGATTTCCCCAATCTCATCCAAGAAGATCGTTCCTCCCTGCGCTTGCTCAAACCGCCCGATTCGCCGCTCGACCGCTCCTGTAAATGCTCCTTTTTCATGACCGAAAAGCTCACTTTCCAAAAGTTGCGGAGAAAGCGCCGCACAGTGTACCGCCACAAAGGGCGCGTTCTTTCGCGAACTCAGTCCATGCAGGGCTCGCGCCACCAACTCCTTTCCCGTCCCACTTTCCCCTTCAATTAAAACACTCGCTTTCGAATCCGCTACTTGCCGAATCCTCTCGAGCACCTCCTTCATCCCCGCCGAACTCCCCAAAATCTTCTCCAAACCAAAGGAGCGCTTCAACTCCGCTCGTAACTGGACGTTTTCTTTTTCCACCTGCACCGTCCGCACCGCTCTCCGTAATAAAACTTCCACCCGCTCAAGATCCAGCGGTTTGGTCACATAGTCATAGGCCCCTTGTCTCATCGCCTCGACCGCACTTTCCACCGAGCCATACGCCGTCATCACGACGCAGACCGGCGGAGGTCTCTGCGCTCGGCACAACTCTAATATTCCCAGTCCACTCTCATGTCCTAAGCGCAAATCGGTTAAAACTGCATCCATCGGTTCAGCCAAGAAAAGAGCTTTGGCCGAATTCAGATCTGCCGCCACGTAGACTTCAAACTTATCCGCCAACCCGCGACGCAACGCATCTCGGGTGTTCTTTTCATCATCCACCACCAATAAGTTAGGCTTCTTTTCGGTCACAAAACTTTCTCGCTTTCCTTAACAACTCCCTCCTCAAGCAAGTGAACACGGCGCTCATGCAAAGGAATACGCAAGGTCACCACCGTACCTTTTCCCACAGAACTCTCCAACTGCAGGCTCCCGCCATGCTCCCGCGCAATTCGTTGGACAATCATCAGCCCTAAGCCCGTGCCGCCGTGGCGTGTCGTGAAAAACGGTTTACCCAAATGCGGCAGATCATCAGCCTGGATTCCTGGTCCATAATCTTGACATGCCCAAACTAAAAAACCCGATTCTCTCTTTACTGTGAAGCAAATCATTCCTTTTTCCGCCGAGGCCTGCATCGCATTACGTAAAATATTATAAATAGCCTGTTTCATCTGCTCACGATCCATTGGAACTGTTCCCACATCCTTTGCTACCACCTTCTCCAAAAAGATAGCCCGGTCCTCTAACTCCACCCGCAAAGGCTCCAATGCTTCTGCCAATACTTTCGCAGGATCCTCCACTGTCTTCTGCAAAGGTTGTGGTCTCATCGCCCGCAAGAACTGGGTGATCAAGCCATCTAATCTTCGAATCTCCTGTTGGCAGACGTGAAGCGACTCTTTGATTTTTACTGCGGGAGTCTCCTCCAAGCCTTTTAAATCTTTCTCCATAATCTGCAGATGAAGGTGAAGGCTATTTAAAGGATTGCCGATTTCATGAGCCACACCCGCCGCCAAAAGAGTCAAGGCCTCCAACTGCCCCGTCTCTAAAGCCTGCTTGGTTTCCGCTCGACTCTTAGTCACATCATGGAAGATCACCGCATGAAAGTTCCCATCCCTTCCTCCGATCTGCACAGGTACAAGGTAATAGTCCAAAACTCTTGCTTCGGGATAGTCGACCTCAAGTGTTCCTGCAGAAACCGTGTTATTTTGTAGCAGTCCAATCCAATCCACCCCGCGTAAGCTACGCTGCAAGCTCCAACCGCCCGCTTCTGCGTTCTCTGGAAGCGCTAAGAGTTGCCCCGCCGCTCGATTCCAGTAGGTCAACTTCCCCTCATGATCGACTACCGCAACTCCCTCCTGCAACGTGTTGAAAATGGTCTCCAAGAAACCCTTATCCTCCGCCAGTCGAGTCAGCTGGGTTTGCAACGCCTCAGGGGTAACCCGATTCGCCCGCTCAATCACCTTCTCTAAAAAGGATGACCTCATACAAGTCTGCTCTCCTAACTCAAAACCAACGCTTCGATTTCATCCAAACTCCCATCCCAATCATTAAAAACAAGGTAACTCCCATAAGAATCCAATAGGATTGCGGGCTTTCCAACTCAGGCATCCGATGAAAGTTCATCCCATACCAAGAACCTAAAACCACAGGAGGAATCGTGATCGCGGTCAGAGCTGTCAGCACTTTAATTCCCTCGTTCGCCTCGTGGGCCGAGCGGTTGGTGTAGACATCAAATGCCACCATCATTCGATCATTACAGCCCTGCAGACGCTCGTCCACCCGGGTCATTGCGTCCTGTACATCTCGAAAATAGGGCAACATCAAGGCACGCACTAACTTGGACTCCCCTCGCGATAACCGCGAGATCACTTCGCGTTGCGGACGTAACGTTTGGCGCAGAATCGATAGACGACGACGCGCTCGGAGAATTCGATTGGAAAGATCTTCGGTTCGCCCACCCGCCAATGCCTTGTCCTCTACATCCTCCATCTCCCCCGTCAGGGCCTCGACCACTGGCAAATACGAATCCGCCACATGATCCAAGACCTGATGAGCTAAACGATCCGCCCCACGGGCCTGAGGGGCAGTTCCCTTAATCAATCGATCCTGAAGCAACGAAATCCCTGGGATTTTCTCAAGATGGTACGTCACCAAAAACTCTTTTCCCAAGAAAAGATTTAGCTCGGAAATTTTTAAGGTCTTTTCAGCGGTCAGCCCAACACTGTGCATAATCATATAAAGATAATCTTCATAATCCTCAATCTTAGGGAGCTCACTCAAAGTCAAACAGTCCTCAATCGCCAGAGGATGGAACTCAAACAAACTCTCCAGAACCCCCTTCGTTTCCTCAGGGGTGGGAGCGGTCAGGTCGATCCATAGAATGAGCCCCTTATCCGCCCGCGCTAAGCGTAAAGCTTCCAGCTCAAGGTTATGACTAACCAGGCGGCCCTCGCTAAAAACAAAGGATTCGATCACTGCCGTATCTTCGCCCGATTCATGACTTTCGTCCAAAGTTTTCCGCTCCGCCCAACATCCACACTAGATTATGTCAATTGCCTTGGTAGGCTGAATTCTCGTGAAAAAACCGGTTTTACTTCTCATTCGTGACGGTTGGGGGATCAATCCAGCAGGCAGGCAGGGCGCCGCCCTCCAAGGAGATGCCACCCTTCTAGCCTCGACCCCAGTGCATGATCAACTCTACGCCACCTACCCCCAATCCCGGCTGCAAGCGAGCGGGCTCCAGGTCGGCTTGCCCGAGGGCCAAATGGGAAATTCCGAAGTAGGACATCTCAACCTCGGCGCTGGTCGCATCGTCTATCAAGAACTCACCCGCATTAATCTCGCCATCCAAGATGGCACGCTAAGCCGTAATCCCGTCCTCGAGGAAGTTCTCCAAGCTTCTCAAGGCCACCGACTCCACTTGATCGGACTCGTTTCTGACGGCGGTGTCCACTCACATATCGACCACCTTCTCGCTCTTCTTTCCATCGCCTCCGCAGCCGGAATAAAAGAAATATACGTTCACGCCATCACGGATGGGCGCGACTGCTCGCCCACCTCAGGGCGCGAGTTCATGCAAACCTTGGAAGCAAAAATCGCCCTTCTCCCTGGTTGCCACCTCGCCACCATCATCGGTCGTTACTACGCCATGGATCGCGACAAACGTTGGGAGCGTGTCCAACTCGCCCACGACCTCTTTCTTGATGGAAAAGGCACACCCGCAGCTTCAGGACGAGCTGCGCTCCAAGCCTCTTACGACGCGGGAATCACCGACGAATTCGTTCTCCCCATCAAAGTTATTCCGCAGGCTGGACCTCTGATTCGCGATCAAGATGTTCTCTTCTTTTTTAATTTCCGTGCCGATCGTATGCGCCAAATCGTTCGATCCCTTACCGACCCAGATTTTAACCTATTCCCCTGTCCTCACCGACCTAAAAACAAAACCTTTACCATGACCCCATACGAAGGGGATTTCGCCCGCCTCGGGATTCGCCATCTTTCCACACCCCTCGAAATGAAAGATCTCCTCGGCGAAGTTGTTGCCGCTCACGGCCTCTCCCAATCTCGATTGGCCGAAACCGAAAAATATCCGCACGTCACCTACTTCTTTAACGGCGGCAAAGAGACTCCCAACACACACGAAGAACGAATCCTCGCCCCTTCTCCTAAAGTTGCCACCTACGATTTACAACCCGAAATGAGCGCTATCGAGTTAACCGATAAAGTAGTCGATCGTATCGAGCACGGACTCGATGATCTCATCATACTTAATTTCGCCAACCCAGACATGGTCGGTCACACCGGAGTTCTTGCCGCTGGTATTCGTGCAGTCGAAACCATCGATCGCTGCGTTGGTCGGGTTGTCCAAGCCCTACTTGAAAGAGGTGGCAAAGCGCTCATCACCGCCGACCACGGAAACTGCGAACAAATGCTCGAAGCCGACGGCTCTCCTCACACCGCCCACACGACTAATCTCGTCCACCTGCTCTATGTCGCACCTGATTCAGCCAAGTACACTTTGGCCGATGGGATTCTCGCGGATATTGCCCCCACTCTCCTCGTCATGCTCGGCCTACCCAAACCCGCCGCCATGACCGGCAACTCACTTCTCCGACTCAAAAAGTAGATACTAATTCTGCCCCGGTACCGCCGTCTCCGTATGAAGGACCGATCCCCAAACTTTGACTAACTCACAAACATCCACCGTCTTGGCCTGCTCCCCAGGGAATTGTACCACCGCCGATCCGTACTCTGGATGCGCCGACTCCTTTTCAATCGTCACAATCGTCCCCTCTTGCATTTTTGTGTCGTAGGCCGAAACAACGCGATCTCCTGGCTCCAAGGGTCCAAGAAACTGCCAAAAACAGTCGTCCAACATCCCATTCGTTTCCTTTAAGTTCTTTTCCATATCTTCTTCAAGGTCATCCACCGCAATCGATTTCGTTAATCCCTCGATGAGTCGCGTATGCCGATCGAGAATTGCATATAAACGGCGCTCCGCCTGTTCGATCCTAATCTCATTGGCCGTCATCGCCAATGCCCGCAAGGTTGCACCTGAGCTATCTAAGTCTTTAACCTTTTTCCCACTGTTTTTCTTCATCGCGCTAGTTCCAATTCTCCCTGCATACGCAAACACCTGCCAGCATGAAGTCATCCCTCACGGACCCGCTCTCCCCATCCAAGATAAAAGCTCAACCGCAGCCCCGAAATATCTCTCCTCTGTCCCGTCCCGCTCGCCATACCCATAACCCACAAACACACCCTCAACCCCAGCCCTCCTTGCCGTCTCCCTATCCACACCGCTATCCCCCACAAAAAGATGCCTCCCCCGACCTGCTTTTAATCGACTCAATGCTAAAAGTAGTGGCCTCGCATCAGGTTTGCGCACGCTATCCTCTCCACTCACCACCACTCGAATCCACCGATCCCAACCCAAATTCCTGACTAACTTCCTCACCGTCGCTCCATCCTTATTTGTGCATATCCCCAGCCTCCACCCCCGCTGTGCCAAACGACGCAAGCCATCATCGACCCCAACATAAGGGCGACTCATCCCACCACTGGTCCGCCCGTACTCCGCAAAATACTCCTCTGTCAAACCCCCGACTTCCCTCCCCTCCGCACTTTTCCCCGTCGCTCCCCAAGCCCTATGCAATAAAGTTTGCGGTCCTCTCCCAACAAGAATCTTTACCTCAGCCTCCGACAAACCTCGCCGCCCATGCCTGACCAGTACGCGATTCAGAGCGCTGGTAATTTCCCCTAATGTATCCACCAAGGTTCCATCAAAATCAAAAACCCCCACCCCACTCAAGCGACCAGCTCCCATGCCCATCGTTTCCCCACTTACCTACAAACGCCGCAAGGCAGGCAAACCATAATCTTTCCCAATCTTCTCCCCTATCGCCTTTACCTCCGCTGCATCTAAAACAACTCTCTCAGGATTGTCTGTAAATTCAAAAACCAAGTTTCCGTCTTTCGCCCCATCGGCCAACGCCGCTAAGCTCTTCAAGCCGTCGATCTCTTGACCGTTGAATTTCGATAAAACTAACCCTGACAGCTGTAAATAACCCATCGTGATCGAGGAAGGCAGTACCTGACTCAGGAAAACTACTTTTTTGGATGGATCCAGATTCATCTCCTGTTGAAAACTAAAAAGCTGCACCAACCTTTGCGGAGCCCTCTCCGACCACTTATCCCCCCACTCCTGCAAATAGGCCCCGGTCAGTTCTTGAAAAACCAAGCCCCCAATCACCACATAACGAGGGGCCACATCAAATTGTAAGGTGGGAATCGCAATTTCATCTCGGGCTCGGCGATCATAAGTTCCCGTCAGATCCATCTCCTTGCCATTTCTAGAAAGATGAAACTTCGCGGGCGAACCCACAATCGGTCGCGTCCGAATTAGATTTCCCACGGAAGTCGGTCCATACAACGAGTCTTGGTAATTTCCATCCTCATCCAAAACAAACCCATCTACCGAGAGCAGTACATCTCCCTCTTTCAATCCCGCTCGCCCAGCCGTCCCCCTCGCGTTCACCCTCGTCAGTAGGATACCCCCACTCTTCGGAGCCCGAAATTCCTCACGCAGATTGGGATCACGTAAACTCGTCCAGCTCACCCCTAACGTCGGAAATCCCTCATACTTCCCATCCGCCGCGTCCTTCAGAAAATGCTCGATCATCGGCACAGGAATTGCCGTCCCCTCCTGCGAATCCCGATCATACCCCATCATCATCCCCACCAACATTCCATCTCTCATCATCGGCAAAGTATAACTGTCGTCCCTCTTTGGCAGAGAAACCCTCACTCCATAAACCAGAAAGCCAGCTTCATCCGCAGGATACCGACCCACCCCCGCCGAAAGTACCTCCGCTTGATTCCGTAACATCTCCCCGTTTTTATCTAACTGCCAGACCTGCGCCGTATCCCCCGCACGCAACGCAGGCCCCATCTTGACCCCAGCAAATCCCTGCAAAAATTTCGCATCCGTCGGCCTCAACAGTGCCAAGTTCGCCTCATAATCAATCGCCTCAACTTCCGCTGCACACTTCTCCGCCGAGCCAGGCTTTTCCAGACCCACCTCTGTTCGGTTTTCCACTAATGCCGCCGTCGCTAGAACTTTTCCACCAGGCAACACTACCCCCGTCCCATTCAACCCAAAGGGAGCCTTCTTTTGCCAAGGTCGAAACTGATCATACGGTTGAATCGACGCCCGCACTCTGACCAACGACCCCCGCGATTCATCGACCGGAGCCGCCCACAGACAACTCCCCATCCACAATGCCACAATCCCTAGTCTCGTTACGTTTTTCATTTCGAATCTACTCTCTGGAAAGAACCCTTCGCTAATCTTCGATTCCCCAAATCTGTTCGGCTAACCTCTGCGATTCCGTACTGGGCCATCAAGCGCGGCGTAGCCTTATCCACCTCACGGTTTTTTAGAACCGCTGGGCGCTGATCCCCGAGAAACAAGATCACCGTTCGCTCTTTTCCCGCTTCCAGCGCGGGCAACACATCAGCCAATGTCCGAATCTTTCGTCCATTAATCTCCCGCACCACCTGCCCCGCCAGTCCACGCAAATAAACATTCAACGGATCAGGTAAAATCGACGTCAGGACCACTGGCTCTGGTGTCTCTCGATAGAGCTGATCCTGCCCGAACATCGAATAGGTCTGCCGCAAACGCAGATCCGCCGATCCCATCAAAACCGCCATGAGATTCGCCGTCAAAGGTTGGAAGACCAGACCTCCGTACAAAACATACCTCGGCGCTTCTTCATAGAGATTCTCATACATCGAGAACATTTCCGCAGGACGCAAGGTAAGGCTCAGCTTCTCCAGCTTTTCCTGCCGCCACACCTCCAGCGACACCGTATCCCCTGCAAACTTGCGCTCCACAATTTCCTCCATCTGCACCGGTTGACCTTCCAAACGAACCGAACCATCACTCTCGATCGGATGCCCATCAATCGATAGCAGCACGTCCCCATTTTTTAAGACTCCATCCGAGGATCCTTCCGAAAATATATCGGTCACCACCACACCCAACCCATCGTCAGGACGCTTCAGATATTTTCGCATCGCATGGTTTTCTAATGTCATCCAGCGAATCGCAATATCCACGTAGTGATCGTAGTGCCCGTCCTTTACGTCCTTTAAAAACCGTCGGATCACTGGCGTCGGAATCATGTACCCCACATTCTGTGCCACATCACCGCGAAACCCTTGAAAGGCGACCCCTACGACTTTGTCATCCTGCATCACTGGACCACCGCTATTCCCTGGGTTGATCGCCGCATCAATCTGGATGGCCAAGTGTGATTCCCGACCTGAATGGGTGTACGAGTTATAGTCGATCCGACTCACCACCCCACGGGTCACGGAAAGGCGATCCCCCCCGATTGGAAACCCGTAAACGCTCACCACCGACTCGAGTTCAGGAATATCCCCTAGTGGCAGGACGGTTGTTCCTTTGAAAAATTCAGCATCCTCAATCTCCACCAAAGCTAAATCACAATCATGAGCCACATAGAGGACCTTTCCAGGATACTTTCGTGGATCCGCTTCCCGTTGCACCGTAATATTCCTCGCCCCGCTAATCACATGGGCATTAGTTAGGATACGCTTTCCCTCGATCACAAAACCTGCTCCGCGCGCCGAACTCACGGTTCCAGGATTCCACGGCAATCGATAATCCCAAGTTTGCGAGGTTACCTCGACCATCACCACATTTCGCCTCGCCTCTCGAAGTTGCTCATCCCTTCCGCATCCGGCTAGTCCCAGGCCCATCATGGCCAGAGTGAAAATTTTCATCCAGAATGTCATCCAATCATCTTTAACCATAAACAAAACCCAAACCAATCCTATCTTCTGCGGGTCTTCTTTACCGCTTGAAGGTTAACCAAACCTTGAAAAGCCACTGCTTTTCATGCTCCTGCTTTCCGCTTCACTCAATGCATGAACCCTTGGTTCATTCTTTCCTTCGCCATCCTAATGGAAGTCAGTGGCACCCTCTGCCTAAAGCTTTCCCAAGGAATGACCCGCCCCCTCCCCGTTATCGGCGTAGTGGTTTTTTACCTAGCCACCTTTGTCCTGATGTCTCTTTCACTGAAAAATCTCGAAGTCGGCACCGTCTATGCCATCTGGTCTGGAGTTGGCACCGCTCTCGTCGCGACCATCGGTATGCTCTATTTCGGAGAATCCTGCCACTGGCCGAAAGTTCTAGGGCTCTGCTTTATCGTCGGCGGAGTTATCCTCCTCCGCCAGACCTCTACCTAACCCCACAACGTAGACATGGCCCCATTGAGGCCTCCCTTTTTAAATCGTTCCGAATATCCGATCTCCTGCATCACCCAACCCAGGTAGAATGTATCCGCGTGAGTTCAGCTTCTTGTCCAAAGCGGCCGCATAAATCGCCACTTCAGGATGGCTTTTTTGGAAACAGCCCACGCCTTCAGGCGCCGCTACCAAGCACATAAATCGAATCGAACGCGGTTGCGCCCCCTTCAGTCGATCGACAGCCGCCACAGCAGAGTTACCCGTCGCCAACATGGGATCCAACAAAATTAGATCTCGCCCTCGCAGCGTTTTGGAAGCCTTAAAATAGTACTCCACTGGCTCCAAAGTGCGCTCGTCGCGATAGATTCCGATATGTGCCACCCGTGCTGATGGAAATATTTGCAACATGCCATCCAGCAACCCCATACCTGCTCGTAAAATCGGAACTAAAACCATCTTCTCCCCCTTCAAAATAGGGGCCCGCATGCTTTCCATCGGAGTGGCAATTTTTTTCGTTGTCATGGGTAAATTGCGCGTCACCTCATAGGCCATCAACATTGCCACTTCACTAGCCAAGGCCCGAAACTCCGTCACACTCGTCGTCTTCATTCGCATCAAGGTCAGCTTGTGCTGGACCAGCGGATGGCGAACGAGATGAAAGTTTTTCTTCAAATCGACAAAGTCCTAAACGTTAAAGCGGAAATCCATCACATCTCCATCAGCCACCACATACTCCTTGCCCTCGATACGCAGTTTTCCAGCTTCCTTGACCTTGGCCATCGTTCCCGCTGCTTGCAGATCGGTGTAGCCCACAGTTTCAGCCGCGATAAATCCGCGCTCAAAGTCAGTATGGATCACCCCTGCGGCTTGTGGGGCGCGGTCACCCGCATGAATCGTCCGTCTCTTTTGGCCCTGTCGTTAAATAGGTTCGTAATCCTAATAAATCATAGGCTGCTCGAATTAAGGCGCCCACCCCTGATTCACTAACTCCCAAGCTTGCCAAATAATCCTTCCCCTCCTGCTCAGGTAGATCCACCAACTCCGACTCGATTTGCGCACTCACGATGACCGACTTACTTGCCAAATGGCTCTGGCAATAATCTTCCACTTTTTTTACCTGCTCTCCGGTTT
>JBGSBI010000010.1:35914-51615 GCA_041730685.1 Aliarcobacter sp. | reverse complement strand
GCGGAACCTTGGCCTGCACCTTGACCGACTGCGGCGCCACCAACCCCCTCTTCTCAAAATATCCCAAAATCTTTTTTTCAATCTCAGGCCGATCCTCTAAAGGCTTCCCCAGAAATTCTGCCACCACCTCCCTCGTAATATCATCCGAAGTCGGACCCAACCCACCCGTCACTATAATCACCCCGCCCCCGGCCCCCGCCCCCCCCAACCCCCACCCCAACCCCCACCCACCCAAAGGCGCCCCGGTGGGGCCCGGCCCGCCTCCCTCCCATCTGGCACCGCTGTCTGCCGAGACAACTCCAGCCCCATCTTCGCCAACCTCGTAGAAAGATAACCCGGATGCGAATTCAACACCTGCCCCAAGAGCAACTCCGAACCCGTTGTGATCAGCTCCACGCGCATTCCTTCAAAGATGGCGCCACTCTTCTCGGGATCAAACAACTCTTTGGCCACTTTCATGGAAGCACCCTAACATCCTTAGCTGGACAATAGCTGTCCTAGGGTGACTTTCTTTAACACCTCCCCACCCCACTCCCACAACCCTCCCCACCCCTCCTTTCCCCCTTGTCCTCCACCCCGATCAAACCGATGCTCCCCTTTCTCCATGGCCAACAAATCCGCTCAACCCACCAAGGACCTCTACCGCGAGCTTCGTACTCTTCCTTGGCTCACCCTCTGGCAGGAAGAAGTCCCTCGCTTTAATCAAGCCCCTCCCGAAGTCCGCATCCAACGCGTCGCCGTCATTCGCGCCGTCGGAGCCGGCCTCGCCGAGAACCAGCAACCCGACCTCAAAGAGGCCGTTCGCACCTGGCTGCTCTCCCTTCTGCAAGATTCCTCAGAAAAGATCCGACGCTACGCCATGGCCGCCCTCCCAAAAATCGGGGCAGGCCGCACCGAGGAACGTGAACTTCTTGCCCTCCTCCAAAAGAATCCCGTCGAACGTGAAAAAAAGTTTCTCGGCCAAGCTCTCAATAAAATCGGCGGCTCCGCCACGCTCGACCTCATCCGCTCCCAAGGTACCCAGCTTCCCCCCCTTACCGAACAACGGGCTAAAGCCAACCTCGCCCGACAACAGAAGCCTTCCACTATTCGACTCGATGTTCCCTTGCCTGAACCCACTCAAACCCGCATCCACCTCCGTTGCCGCACTGGCCTCGAACCAATCCTATCCCAAGAAATTAAAGATTCAGGTGCCCTCTTTCGTATTATGGAAATCCGTCCCGGCCTCCTCACCCTAGCCCCCACCGCCTCCTTCCGACTCAGCGACCTTTTTGCCTTCCGCTGTTTTTCTACTCTATCATTTCTTCTCGGTACTTTACCTCCCAGCTCAGCTAGCGCCGGGGAAGAAGCCCTCGCCACCTTGATCACCTCCCCACTCAGTCGCCGTATCTTGCAAGCCTTCACCGCAGGTCCCATCCGCTACCGCCTCGAATTTGTCGCCAAAGGACATCAACGCGGCGCCGTGCTCAAGGTTGCCCAACGGGCCTACACCCTCTGCCCAGATCTTCTCAACGATTCCCGGGAAGCACCGTGGGTCATCGAAGTTCAACCCAGCCCTGGCGGCGATTTTGTCGAGCTCCGCCCACGAATCTCTCCCGATCCGCGCTTCCCCTACCGCTTGCAAGATGTTCCCGCCGCCTCCCACCCTCCCCTCGCCGCCGCCATGGCCCGCCTCGCAGGTCCCTTTTCCGAGGAGACTGTCTGGGACCCTTTCTGCGGTTCTGGACTCGAACTCATCGAACGCGTCCGCCTGACCGGCGTCAGCCGTATCTTGGGAACCGATCTCAGCCCCGACGCCACCGCCGCCGCTCGCGCCAACTGGGCCGCCGCCCTCTTCCCTGGCATCCGCGCCGATTTCGTCGCACGCGATTTTCGTGAATTCACCACCATCCCCAACTGGGGTCCAGCCAGCGTCAGCCTCATGATCACCAACCCTCCACTCGGTAAACGCGTTCCCATTCCCAATCTCCGTGGCCTCCTCGAAGAGCTCTTCGCCGTGGCCACAATCGCCCTACGCCCAGGCGGTCGCCTCGTCTGGATAAATCCCCTTCGAATCAAACCTCCCGCCTCCTCCCTCCGCCTCGAATTTCAGCAAACCGTCGATCTGGGCGGATTCTCCTGCCGCCTCGAACTTCTCCGCAAACGCTAACTACTCTCCGAAATCATCTCGTCCTTAGCGGACTCTCCGCAAAATCTTCCTTCCTCAAAATCTCCGGCTTGAGCGTGGGTCAGGCACAATTCGTGCACTATCGTAGGGGGCATACCCTGCAGGAGCTCCTGGAGTTAAAGGATTTCCCGCAGGAGGATTCTTTCCCTGCAGATTAGGCTTGGGCTGCGCCGCAACTTTCTTTTTATCATCACTCCCCGCAGGCATCGTGTACGGATCCTGCGAAAGCCTCTTGTACCCACCCGATGGCGCCTCGGGCACCTTCGAGGCCGACGCCAAACGCGAGTCACTCCCGCCGCCTGGTGGCATAATTGGCTTTGCCCCCGACTGATAATCCTTCCCTAACGGCCCCGTCGAAGATGGCCCCGTAAAAGATTCAAAACCTGGCTGCACTCGACCATCCCCAGAACCCATCGCCCTCGGCTTTACCCCATCCGCTCCCGTCACCGATGGTAGTTTATTTTCATCCATTGGCTTGAAACCCTCCACCGCACCTTTCGAAACCGCAGCCTGCGAGAGATCGCTGTCGTCTGATTTCGATTTCTCTTTGGCCTCCTTAGCTTCTTTGGCCTTGGTCACTTCAGCCTCTTTCGCCTTCTGATCTTCCAGCACCATATCCTCCGCCTGCTTTTTCTTGGCCGCGGCCTGCTTCTCCATCATCGCTTCCGCCGCCCAATCCTTACTCCCGCTTTTTGCTGGATCCGCCGCAGGCGGTCGGGGTTGAGGAATTGAAGTCGTACTTCCTTCTACTGCCCCCGAAATATCTGGGCTCGGACTCGCCCCTTCAGCTTCAGGTAAATTCGCTGACGCTTTGGCCGAGGGCAGATCAGGAATGTCCGCTGGGGTCGCTCCCACCTCAGTCTGGCCCATCGATTGCAGCGGCAGGAGAATGCCCAGCCACAAGATGCATCGGCCTTTCATCTTTCAACAAACTAATCCACCGCAGTCAGTCGTCAATCTCGCCCCACTCCATCAATCCGCCTAGGATTTCCTCATTATGGCATCGCCCTTAACCCTCCTCCTCGCCGAGAAGATTAAGCAAAACGGACCTCTCCGCTTCGATCACTTCATGGCCAGTGCCCTCTACCACCCTCTTCACGGCTTCTACTCTTCAGGGCAGACTCGTACCGGCACCCAAGGCGACTTCCTCACCCCCGTATCCGCCGGCCCCGTCCTCGGCCAACTCCTCGCCCGCCAAGCCGACGAACTTCATGCCGCCCTCGGTCGACCCCACCCCTTCCTGCTTTGCGAACAAGGCGCCGATCGTGGACTCCTCGCCCACGATCTTCTCCACGCTATTGCTCTTCATCACCCAAAACTCCTCTCCGCATCTCAACTCCATCTCCTCGAACCCCTCCCCGCTCTCACCACCCAACAACGCTCCCACCTCGCCCCGTTTCATGAAACAACTCAGATTTTCTGGCACGAAGACATCACTTCCTTACCGCCTACCACCGCCCCCATCTTTTTTTACTCATGTGAACTCCTCGACAGTTTTCCTGTGCGCCTCGCCCGGTTTTCCTCCTCCAGATGGCAGGAACGATTCGTCACCACCTGCCCAGCAGGGTTCAACTGGATCGATCTTCCCGCAGCTGAAGACCTTCAATCCCAGATTCGCCGCTGGCAAATTCCCGAAATCGAAGGATTCACCGCCGAGGTTCGCCCCTCCGCCTCACCCTGGATCCACACCCTCGCCCAGCAGATTCACCAAGGAGTAATTCTCACCCTCGACTACGGTATGCCCGCCGCCGATCTCTACCATCCCACCCGCCCAAACGGAACTCTCGCCACCCTCCGCCGCCACACCCCAACAACCAACCCCCTCGCGCTCCCAGGCGAACAAGACCTCACCTCCCATGTGAATTTCTCCGAGCTCACCACCCTCGGAGAGCAGAATGGACTCACCACCCTCGGTCTCGTCGATTTCGCCAACGCCTGGACTCGTTTAGCCACTCCCCTTTTTCAGGATGATCAACCCTTGCCCCAACCCTGGACACGCAACTTTCAGCATCTCACCCATCCCGCATTTTTTGGAAAATCTCATCACGTCCTTCTTCAATCCAAGAATCTTCCCTCAGATTTCACCCCCTCCATCGCTCGTCCTACCACGCTCTAAACTTTGATAGTTTTTCTTTTCCCCATCAACTCCCGCGCCATCGCCCGAGCGGCTTTTCCCTCGCCTCCCAACATCCGACTCAGCTCTTTCTCGCGACTCTCCCCCTCCACTCGCTCCAGTCGAGCAAACGTCCGACCTCTCTCCACACTCTTCGTCACACAGAAGTGGGCATCGGCCACTCCTGCCACCGCCGGCAGATGGGTCAGGCAAAGCACCTGATGAGTTCGACCTAAATTATGTAATCGCTCCGCCACCGCTAGGGCTGTTTCGCCTCCTACATTCGCGTCCACCTCATCAAATATTAAAATCGGCACCTCATCTCGCTCCGCCATGACCGTTTTCAGTCCTAACATCACCCGCGCCAACTCGCCACTCGAAGCAATTGCTCTCAGGGGTCTCGGCGGTTCTCCTGGGTTCGGCGCAAACATCAACTCAACGCTCTCACCCCCTTCCGCCCCTGGTGCCTCCAACTTCTCCAAGGCCGCCTCGAGCCGACACGCCCGAAATCCCAATCCTCGCAGCTGTTCCGTCACCGCCACTGCGAATTTTGGTGCAGCCTTTCCCCTTTCTTTTCCCAACTTTAGGCACAATTCCCGATGCTTCTCCTTCGCCTGCTCCACCGCCTTGGCCAACTCCTTCCCCCTTCCCTCAGCCTGACTCAACTCCGTCTGCCTTATTTTTAAGGCAACCAACTTCGCTAAGGCCGACTCCGCACTACCTCCATATTTTTTCTGAATCCCCAGAACCAGATTAAGTCGCTCCTCCAGTTCCGCCATACGCTCCGCATCCATTCCCACCTGTTCCGCTCGCCGTTCCGCCTCCCGACCTAACTCCCTCAACCCCGCTACCGCCAACTCGTTTTTCTCACGCAACTCGCCTGCCGCCCCATCCAACCGCTCCCACTCCATCAACGCCTTTTGGACTTTCCCCAATATCTGTAATGCGTTCTCTTCGCCTCCCTCCAATTGTCCGCTTACCTCAGCCGCCAACTCCACAATTCGGCGCCCGTGACCTGCGGCGGCATGATCCCTTTGCAACTGCTCATCCTCCCCCACTTTTAACTGGGCCGCTCCCAACTCCTTCACCTGGTGATCGATTAACTCGCGAGTCGCTCCGTCCACCCCTGCGATATTTTTCTGAAATGTGGTCATCGCTTCCTCTGCCGCGCTCTTTTCATTCCACGCCGCACGCACTCCTCCCACCACTGCCTCCAGCTTGCCAAAACCATCCACTGCCGAGCGTTGCACGCTGGGAGAGAGGAGCGTCTGATGATCATGCGGGCCATGCAAATCCACCAGCCGATCTCCCAACTCTTTCAGCACCGCCAGCGTCACCGAAGAACCATTAAGAAACTGCCGCCCTGTCCCCGTGATTCCGATCTGCCGTTTAATCACCAGAGTTCCATCTGGATCAGGTTCCACTCCTTTTTCTTCCAACCACCCTCTAAATTTTTCTGCGCCACCCAACTCTCCTTCTACCACACACCCGTCCGCACCTGTCCGCACCAAGCCACGATCCGCCCTTTCTCCCAGTAAAAGTAAAAATGCATCCACCAAAATAGATTTTCCCGCCCCTGTTTCTCCTGTCAGAGCATTAAACCCTGCGGTTAGCTCCCACTCGAGCTCCTCAACCACCGCCAAATTTTTGATTCGTAAACGCCGTAACATCTTGCCCCAGATTCTGCCACCTCCTCATTCCCACGCCATCTCGAAGCTCTACCGCCCCCCTTCCCATCTCCTTTCCTAATTAAAAATCAAAAAATAAACATCCAAAATCACTCCCTCACCCCCCTCCCCATCCGCCCCCTCCCAAAAAAATCCCTTCGCTCCGACCCCTCTTTTCGCGAAACTCATCCCGTATGCCTCCCCCCACTCTCGCCCTCTCTACCTGCTGGCACGCCGACCGCACCACCGACGGCGCCACCCTCCTAAGCCAAGCCCTCGACCTCGGCTTCTCCAATGTCGAAATCAGCCACAATACCCGCTTTAGCCTCTGGCCTGGCATTCTCGCCGCCCACCAATCCTCTCCCGCTTCACCCCGTATCGATGTCCTGCACAACTTTTGCCCCGTCCCAGTCGAACTCTTGCGCCCCCACCCCAACGCCTACGAATTTTCCGATTCCCGCCCCACCGCCCGCCGCCTCGCCGAACGTCACTCCTTCGCCACCCTCGAAGCCGCCGCCAGCGTCGGCGCCCGATTCGTTGTCCTCCACCTCGGCTCCGCCGGCCCCCGCCACCTCGTTGATCCCCTCGAATCCCTTGCCCTCGCAGGCCAACTCGGAACCCGCCCTTACGTTCGCAAAAAAATTTCCACCATCCGCACGCTCGAAGAAGCCTTTCACAAAGCCTGGCCCCGCGTCGAAGAAATTCTCCTCCGTCTAGGGGAAAAAGCCTCCTCCCTCGGCCTCCGCCTGGGCCTCGAATGCCGCGAAGATCCCCGCGAAATCCCCCCTGACGATTTCTGGGACACCCTCCTCGCCCGCCTCCCCGCTCCCACCTTCGGCTACTGGCACGATTTTGGTCATGCCGCCGCCAAACACTGGCTCGGCTTCCTCGATCACGCCCAACACCTCCGCCGCCTCGCCCCACGCATTATCGGTGCCCACCTCCACGACTACTCCCCCGAAAAAGGGGACCATCTCCCCCTCGGCCAAGGCACCACCCCACTCGCCCAACTTCTTCCCCTCATCCCCCCCAACACCCACTTCTCGCTCGAACTATCTCCGGATGTGTCCGCGGAAGATGTTCGTGCCAGCCTCTCATGGTGGAAACAAAACCAACCCGCACGCTCCTAAACCGGCTTGCCCCCTGGATCCGCTTTGGCGTCACGGCCAGCGTCCTCGGCTTTCTCGCGGGCAAAATCAACTGGCCCAACCTCGCCCACCGCTTCACCTCGGCCCAACCCTACTGGCTCACCGCCGCCCTCCTCGTCACTCTTCTTTCCATCCTGCTTTGTGCCACTCGTTTCTTTTTTGTTCTTCGCCTCCAAAAAATCCATCTCTCCTACCTCCGCACTGTCCATCTTACCTTCGTCGGCTTCTTCTTTAACCTCTTCCTCATCGGCTCCACTGGCGGAGACGCCATCCGACTCTTCTATCTTCTTCGCTGGTTCCCTCAACAAAAAGCCCGCGCCACCCTCTCCATCCTCCTCGACCGTATCTTCGGCGTCGCCGCCCTTTTCGGCCTTGCCCTTCTTTTTCTCCCCGGCACCGCCGATCGCCTCCGCGCCGATCCCACCTTCGCCCCTCTCGCCCAAGCACTCCCCTGGCTCGGTCCCCTCGGGGCCTTTCTCCTGCTCCTTGCCTTCATCCTTCCAGGACTCCTACCCAATCTCCCCCTTCCCCAAAAACTCCCCGCCCGCACCATCATCCTCGATCTCCTTCACGGCCTACGCGACACCATTCACGGTGGCTGGAATACGGTCGCCGTCGTCCTCGTCTCCCTCTGCGTTCACCTCGCTAGCTTTGCCGGTGCCACCCTCCTGGCCCACTCTCTCGCCCTGCCCATCAACTACTCTCTCGCAGGCCTCATCCTCGTCCTCATCTTCACCGCCTCCGCCCTGCCCATTAGCGTCAGCGGTCACGGAGTCCGCGAAGGGGTCATGGTCTTCCTCTTCCTTCATCTCGGCCTCGGCACCGATCCAGAATCCGCCATCGCCTACTCCATCCTTATCTACGGACTCAGCCTCTTCTGGAGCCTCTTCGGCGGACTCGCCTACCTCACGCTCAAATCTCCCCAGTCCAAACCATGATCCGCCACCCCCAAGCTGAACAGATCGTTCAAAAACTTGCCCAAGCCGGCCACGTCGCCGTTTACGCCGGAGGTTGCGTCCGCGATGCACTCCTCCAACGCACCTATCCCGATGTCGATATCGCCACCTCTGCCACCCCCGACGAAGTCCAATCCCTTTTCCCCAAAGCCTCCGACCCACAAGGCAAAGCCTTTGGAGTCATCCGCCTCCGCCTCGACGACCACGTTTTTGAAATTGCCACCTTCCGCGTCGACGGCCCCTACCTCGACGGGCGCCGCCCCTCCTCCATCACCTTCACCACCGCCAAAGAGGATGCCCAACGGCGCGACTTCACCATCAACGGCATGTTTTTTGATCCCCTCAAAAACGAACTCCTCGACTACGTCCAAGGCCAAGCCGATCTCACAACCCAACAAATCCGTGCCATCGGCGACCCCCTCGCCCGCTTCACCGAAGACCGCCTCCGTCTCTTCCGCGCCATCCGCTTCGCCGTCCAACTCGGCTTCTCCATCGAAACCACCACCTGGAAAGCCCTCTGCACTCTCGCCCCCGACTCCAAAGTCATTTCTCCCGAACGCATCCGCGATGAACTCGTCAAAATTTTCACCAGCCCCGATCCCGCCCGCGGCTTCGATCTCCTCCATCAGTCAGGCCTTCTCACAGTCTGGATCCCCGAACTCCTCCCCATGCGCGACTGCGCTCAATCTCCCGAACATCATCCTGAAGGCGACGTCTGGGTCCATACCCGCCTCCTCCTCACCCACCTGAAAAATCCTTCCCCCGTCCTCGCTCTCTCCGCCCTCCTTCACGATATCGGGAAACCTCCTACCTCGAAAACCGATCCCGACGGCCGCATTCGATTTTTTGGCCACGAAGGTGTCGGCGCCCGCATGGCCGAGGAAATTCTCCGCCGCCTCCGCTTTCCCAACGATGAGATTAGCGCCATCACCGCTTGCATCGCCAACCACATGGCCTTCAAAGACGCCCCCAACATGCGCGTCAGCACTCTCAAGCGTCTCCTCGCTCGCCCCACTTTTTTGGAAGAACTCGAGCTCCACCGGATCGACTGCTCCTCCTGCCACGGACAGCTCGATATCTACAACTTTCTCACCGCCAAACTTTCCGAGTTCTCTAAAGAGGAAATTAAACCTAAACCCCTCCTCACCGGTCACGACCTCCAACAACTCGGCGCCACCCCAGGCCCAAAAATGGGCAAAATCCTCCATCAACTCATGGACGAACAACTCGAAGGTAAATTCACCGACCGCGCCAGCGCTCTCGCCCGCGCCCAAGAACTACTCTCCTAACTCGCCGTTGCATCATCCCTGCTCCTCTATAGTTTCAAAGGGGATTTCCTTTCACCAAAAAAACTAGCCCGCAGGTCGTTGCCTGACATCGTTTTAGGTGACCCTTGACTCCTGCAGCGTCACAGGTATATTAATCTAGTGGTTTCTTTCATATACAGGTTACGTGTAGTCATTTTTATTTCCGCTTCCGTCGTCACGATTAATCTCGCACAGTCCGCCACGATTAATTACGGCAACCAATCAAACTCTAATTTCGACTTCCTCAATATTCATGAAGTTTCAGCGCAAAACACATTCCTAGGCGGCGATCCCCTCGCTCCCTCTTCAACTCCTGTTCTCGTAGGAAATACCCTTGTTTTCAATCCCAGCACCTCTCTTCAGGTTTCTACAAGCAGAAGTTCCAGTAGCACGGGCAATGCCACCGACCACGCTTCCACTGAATTCAGTTTCGATATTAAAACCAAAGGCGCCAGTTCGATTGATCAATTAAAAATCGATATCACAGGAACCTATAATTTGTTTTCGATCAACCTCGGGGGCTCCACCCTTAGCACTTCAGTCGTCTCCGTGAACATTCCTATGACCTTGCAAGTGTTCGGGGCCAATCGTCTCGCCTATCCCTCCACCCCGACCTTGGGGTTTAATTTAACCGTTGTTCCTAATTCTGTTACCGCCTCATCCAACGGCATCGGCAACGTCTCTTCTCCCAGCGGGATATGGACGGGGAGCTGGAACGGAGCGGTTGTCGATGGTGCCTTCACCAAGGATCTAAATAAGATATTTAACATCCCTAGCATGCAGATTACGGAACTCAGCGTTACCATCACCCCCGATCTCACCGCCTTTCGCAGCATCAGCGACCAGAATTCCTCATCCATATTTTTAACCAACGCTAGCTTTGCTCTTATCCCTGAACCCTCCACTTCCTCTCTTCTTGGTCTTGGCCTAGCGGGCTTACTCGCTCGGCGACGACGCTCCCGCTGCTAACCACCGCTTCGTTTGCTCGTTGCCTTCCTTCCCTACGCGTAAGCCACAAACGCTTCGTATACTTCGTCAGGTATATCCAGCAACTTGTAATCGCCCGAGGAAACAAAAATCAACTGCTGCTTACCCTTGCCCAACTGATTTCCCGCGGAATCAAAAATCTGATGTTCCAAGGTGACAAACTTCCGATTGTACTCCCCCACTTTAATTTTCACGCTCACCCGCTCGAACTCCCGCGTCTCCCGCATAAACTTATGCTCGAATGACCGCGTCAAAATATAGTAGGGGGTCGTCTTTAAATTAAATTTCGGCAAACAACGATTGAAAAATAACTCCCGCGTCTTTCCTACCCACATCGCGTACATTCCGAAGTAAACATTCCCCACCGAATTCGTATCCGCGTAGGTCGCGACAAACGAGTGCACAAACCACTTGCCGTCAAAATGCCCATACGGATCATGCCCATCCACCACACCCCCACTGGGAAACGGCACCACCCGCCCTGGCTCCACCCCCGCCTCGCTCCCTCGAATCTCCCCCCTCGCCCCGGCCACCGCACTCTCCAGCTCCTCCACCCCTCCGACAAACTCCTGTGCTGAACCCGGCTTAAGCAAGAGCCACGCCACGTAGCCCACGGGCAGAACCGATCCCAGAATCATCCCCCACGGATTCTCCAAAAAATATCCATACGCAAAAATAACCACCGCCACACTCCCCACGCAGAACATCTTCACTTGCGGTAACGCATTTCCCTGCCCCGTGTGAAACGCCCGCAACAACGCCAATCCCGCATATCCCACAAAAAACGTTGCGTAAAAAATCATGAAGTACTCCAACTCCAACTTCAGCACCACCGCAGCCACCGTGAACAATCCCGCCAGAACCAGTGCGGGTAATGGCGATCCCAATAAAGCTTCCGGCAATAGTGTTAGCGGAAAGGGCCTTCCCGCCCCGCCCGACTTACTCAAATACCAGCGCAACGCAATGTACCCACTATCCAACGTGGTCAAGGTCATCACACAGAGAAATACCATGTAGGAACCAAAAGCCCACGGATGCACCGAGGCTGCCGCCCAGAAAAATCGCACGATCCCATCCTCTCCGTACGCCAACCCGTCAATCCCTTGGCGCATCGGCGCCCCCCCAGTTTGCCCCGCTACCCAAAGGGCTAAGCTACCGTGGGCTAGCAACAGAAGAAAAAAGAGCGAGCCCCCAAACAAATAACTTACCGCCGCCGATTTTCCCTCTCGTTGAATCTGAATCGCCCGCTGCCACTGCTGTAGATCCAGCCAAGGACCTAAGGTTAGCCCCACACAAATCGGAATCGCATAACCCCAGAAGTTCATTCCCAGAAATGGATTGGTCCCTGTCTTCATCGGTTGCCCTGTTCCCAAGGACGGCAGTTGAAAATAAACGATCCCCATGGCGCCCAAGGTAATCAAGCCAAGGACTCCATGACTAAACTTGATTCGCCGAATATCAAACTCCTCTCCAAACAATGTCGCCGCCGCCAAAATCACCAGCACCGTCAAGAGAAGGTACAACCCCGCTGGTTCTAGCCCGAGCGGTTGCCACCCATATCGAACCAGTGCAAAAATCGTTAAGGTGATCGCCAGAATCTGATAAAGGAAAAAGATCAAACGATAGGGACGTGACCAGTTCGCAAAAAACGTTCCCAGAGCGTCAGGTCCATTACCCCCCCGATGCGCAATCAGCTTGGTCAACCCGCCAAAAATCATCAATCCAAGGGCGTTGGGAATGGCAAAGGCCAGTAAGCCAAATAATCCGTACTGCAGAGAAAATTGGACGCTGAAAAACAGCCCCAACCCCCACATCCACGAAAGGGCCACTGAGACCCCCCAAAGCGCATTCATCGCAATCATTCGAAAATAAACCCTACCTTCACCCCGCAGATCGTTCCACCCCAAAAGCCCAACCACCAACCATCACCCTTTCCGCCCAGTGCGATCCTATCGAAGCCTCTGGCAGGTGGAATAACGCCCGAGCGGGCGAAGGGATTGGTCCCAAAAAAACCTGCCCCCGACCTATCCTACTTTCGCCTCTGGCAGGAGGAATAACGCCCGAGCGGGCGAAGGGATTCGAACCCTCGACATCAACCTTGGCAAGGTTGCACTCTACCAACTGAGTTACGCCCGCGTTCGTTTGAAATGATCTGCTTCCTGCCCTCCCAGCGCAACCCTTTTTCCCAACCCCTCAACCCTCCACCTCAATCCTCGGTCCCGCTTTCCCCGCGCAAGTTTCATGCACCCGCACCCCTTTTCGCCCTGCCCGATCCAAAGCCTCCTCAATCGCCCGCCGCGCCAACTCAGGCCGATTGCACTCCTCGCTAATATGGCCAAGAAAAAGCTCCCGCAACTCAGGTCCCGCGACCTCCTCCACTAACTTCGCCGCCGCCTCATTCGACAAATGCCCATGCCGCGCCGCAATCCTCTGCTTCACCGACCACGGCCTCTTCACCTCCGCATGCAACATCGCCTCATCATAATTCGCCTCCAACACCAGAGCCGCACACCCCTTCAGCCTCTCCACCACCAATCTCGTCACAAACCCTAGATCTGAAATCACTCCAATCCGCGTCGTCCCCACCGTAACTCTCATCCCAATCGGCTCCGCCGCATCGTGCGGCACCGGAAAAGTCTCCACCGAGAAACTTCCAATCTCCACCCGAGCGCCCGCCGCAAACCCCCGCCAATCCGCCATCGCTACCGTCGGCTCCAACGCATATTTCGTACCCTCACTCGCAAAGACAGGACACTTTCTCGTTTTAATAAAAGTCTTTAACCCAGCCGTATGGTCCCCGTGCTCGTGGGTTAAAATAATCCCCAGAATCTGGCTCGCCTCCGCCCCCCCCCCCCCCCCCCCCCCCTCCAACTGCCGTGCACTCAACCCCGCATCCACCAAGATCGCCTCCCCCTCACACTCCAAATGCAACGAGTTGCCCCGACTCCCACTTCCCAGAACGGTTAAAGTCACTTTGGCCATATCACGTTTTGCCTTTTTCCAGACAAAGCCCAATCTCTAATTCTAGTCATGTCCCTATCTCTCCAGCCCAGCCTTCGCCAAACCACCACTATCTCCCCCCAAATCCAGCAGTCTCTGCAACTCCTGCAAACCCCCGCCCTCGAACTCCAAACTCTTCTCCAAACCGAACTTCAGACCAATCCCGTCCTCGAAGAAGAACCTCTCCTCACAGAAATCCCCGAAGATCCCGCCGACCAAGACGACGATTCCGATCTCCTCCGCCAAAACACCGATTGGCCCGTCAACTCCGCCCCCCCCGCCCCCGCCTTGATGCCCGCCAAGCCCTCCTCGAATCCAAAGTCTTACCCGAATCCCTCACCGATCACCTCACCGCACAACTTACCCTCACCCTCACCGAACCCAACCTTCGCGCCGCTGCCTCAGAAATCATCGGGAACCTGGACGACGACGGCTTCCTGCATGTCGACCTGTCCGAAATCGCCACCTCCGCTCAAGTCTCTCCCGCTATCACCACCCAAGCCCTCGCCCTCGTCCAATCTTTTCACCCCCCAGGCGTGGCCGCTCGCTCCCTCCCAGAATCTCTCCTTCTCCAACTTCACGCCCGAGGTCGCGACGACTCCCTCGAATGCCGTATCATCCGCGACTACTTTGACCTCTTAGGAAAACGTAAATTCGCGGAGATCGCCGTCGCCTCCCATGCCCCCATTGAGGCCGTCACCGCCGCCGCCGAAATCATCTCCCACCTTTCTCCTCGCCCAGGCGCCGCCTTCGCCCCCGACCGTCTCGACCTCGTCGTCCGCCCCGAGGCCTCCTTCGTCCGCGACGGCGATAAGTGGATCCCCCTTCTTGAAGGAGATATCCTCCCCCGACTCCGCATCAACGACGTCTACAAAGACCTGCTCAGCGACGCCTCCGCCGATGAACAAACCCGTTCCTATCTCAAAGAACGAATTCGATCCGCACGATTTCTCATGCAATCCCTCGAACGACGCCAGGAAACCCTCCAAAAACTTCTCGAAATTATCGCTCACCGCCAAGCCGACTACTTTTCCCAAGGCCCCTCCGCCCTCCGACCCCTCACCATGACCGAAGTCGCAGGGCAAGTTGGCGTCCACGAAACCACCATCGGTCGCGCCGTTGCCAATAAATATGTTCGTACCCCCCACGGCGTTGTCCCTCTCCGCTTCTTCTTTGCCACCGCCCTCGGTGGCGTAAACGATTTCGAGCCAGCCGTCGCCAACACTCGCGCCAAAGAAATCCTCGCCGAAATTGTTGGGCGCGAAAATCCTGCCAAGCCCTACTCGGATGCCGCTTTAGAAGAAATGCTTCGCGAGCGCGGCATTCCCATCGCTCGACGTACTATTTCAAAATACCGCGCAGAGCTTGGCATTCTTCCCACCCACCTTCGCCGCCGTTCATGAGCTCCCTTCTTTGCGCTCTGCCGACCGTTTTTTCCATCGGCCTGCAAAGGCAGTTGGCCTATCGCTGGAACTATCTCCTCCGTGCTCTGTTTAGCGCCGTTCCTCTTCTCGTATCTTGGGTTTTTTGGGAAGCCGTCTTTCAAGGAAAAGAGACTGTCGGTCGCTACACTTTGGCCGGACTACTCACCTACTACGCGGTTCTTCTCATCGTCGAAGCAGTCAGCTCCCCCGCCGACGACGACTTCCAGATTTCGCGAGAAATCCGCGAAGGCATGCTCAATCCAATTCTGCTTCGCCCTCTCCCTTATGGTCTTTATCGCGGAGCCCTCTTCCTTTCGGGTCGTTGCGCCTATCTTGTCGCTGCCTTTATCCCTGTTCTTCTCTGTTTTTTTATCCTCTCTCGCGTAGTCCATCTCGAGTCGACTTCTTTCGATATTTTACGGGGCGTGCCCGCTCTTTTTGGTTCTGCACTTTTGCAGTTCAGCCTAACCCTTTGCCTCTCCCTCACCTCCTTTTGGTTTCTGGATATCAGCTCCCTTATTTTTCTAGTCTACTCCCTCGAATTCCTCGCTGGCGGTCACGTCTTTCCTCTCGATCTTCTCCCCGCGCCACTTTTCACCGCCGCGCGCCTTTTACCCTTCGCCTACGAGTACTGGTTCCCCGCCGCCGCCCTTTGCGGAACCCTCTCCCACCGAGAATGGCAAATCGGAATCGGCATGCAGTTCTCTTGGGCCATCTTTTTTCTCTTTCTCGCCCACCTCCTTTGGAAAGCTGGCTTAGGCAAATACACCGCCGCCGGAGGTTGATCCCTCGCGGATTCAAAGCCCCCCCCCCCCCGCCCGGGGGGGGGGGGGCCCCGGCCGGGCCCCCCCCCGGGGGGGGGGGGGGGGGGGGGGGGGGGCGGGCCAACCCCCCCCCCGGGGGGGCCCCCCACCCGCGGGGGCCCGATTTGT
>JBGSBI010000010.1:0-35904 GCA_041730685.1 Aliarcobacter sp. | reverse complement strand
GCCCTTTGCGGCTCTGCCCCGTACCTGCCCCGACCCGGTCGGGGCTCTTGTCGGGGCTTCTCACCTTCAAACCACAACACCGGTAGGGACGACCATCCTCGGTCGTCCTAGTTCTTTTCTAAACGGAAAAGAACGTAAACAAGCCTCAACCTTCCCCACTTCAAAAGGTAGGGTTGACCATCTCCTAGCCTTCGAAGTAAAGCGTCCACGCGAGAGCGTGGACCGCAACCGCGGGAGGCGGAACGTAGTAGGCTCGGTCAGCCGATTGGCCCATTCAACACTGTCACTCCAGGGCGCGTCTGCGTCCCGCAACTTCGGGAAATAATCAAAAATTCCCCCCTTTGCGTTCCGCGTCTGCGCCCCGACCCGCGTCGGGGCTTAGCGGCTCTACCCCGTACCTGCCCCGACCCGGTCGGGGCTCTTGTCGGGGCTTTGCGTGAGATTCCTCGTATCCGCGGGGCAAAATTAAACATTAAACATCCAAAATCGCGGCGTCTTCGCCGCATCTCCCCCCCTTTCCCTACACCCGAAATTGGGGTAAAATTACCATCCTTTGAAATCTACCCCTCCCCATCCCGATTCCCTCCCAGACACCCAAGCCTCTCCCGATTCCAGAAATCTCCGGATCGATAAGGTCGGCGTCAAAGGACTCCGCTACCCCATCGTCGTCCGCGACCGCGCTCACGCCACCCAAAATACCGTCGCCACCGTCACCCTCGCCGTCGACCTCCCCCACCAGTTCAAAGGCACTCACATGAGTCGCTTTATCGAAGTTCTTCAAGAACACGGCGGACTCATCCACGTCGAAAGCATCCCCGCCATCCTCCGTGCCCTACAGGAACGCCTCCAAGCCGATTCCGCCCACCTCGAACTCGATTTTCCCTACTTCATCGAAAAAAAGGCGCCCATCACCGCCGCCTCTGGCCTGGTCGACTATCAAACCCGCTTCGATGCCACTCTCCACGGCATAGACCTCCGATTCAAAGTCGCCGTCACCGTTCCCGTCACCACCCTCTGCCCTTGCAGTAAGGCCATCAGTGAGCGCGGCGCCCACAACCAACGCGGTCAAGTCCGGCTCGAAGTCACCTTCGGCCAAACCGTCTGGATCGAAGACCTTGTCACTCTCGTCGAATCTTGCGCCAGCTCGGAAATCTACTCTCTCCTCAAACGACCCGACGAAAAACATGTCACCGAGCGAGCCTACGACAATCCCGTGTTTGTCGAAGACCTCGTCCGTGCCGTCTCCGTGAAATGCGACGCCCACCCCGATATCCAGTGGTACCGGGTCGAAGCCGAAAACTTCGAAAGCATTCATAACCACAGCGCCTACGCCATGATCGAACGAGGTTAATCCTCCCGCGTCATCACCCTTTTTTCAGATCGGCAGAACACCTCTTTCGATTACTCTTTTCGCCATGCCCCCAGTCCTTCTCATCGCCATCCTCGTCGGACTCGTCGGCCAAATCGTCGATGGCACCCTCGGCATGGCCTACGGAGTCACCTGCTCCTCCTTCCTCCTCGCCCTCGGCACCGCCCCCGCCATGGTCAGCTACTCGGTCAAAGTCTCCGAAATCTTTACCACGGGCGTTAGTGGCATTAGCCATCTCTTCCATCAAAACGTCGATAAAACCCTCTTTCTGGAACTCTGCATTCCTGGCGTCATCGGCGGCGTTACGGGCGCCTACCTCCTCTCCAACTTCCCTGGAGAAAAGTTTAAACCGTGGATCAGCACCTATCTCATCCTCATGGGTGCCTACATCCTCTACCGCTCCAACCACAAACCGATCTCCATCTCCCCCGAACCCGCCAAAGCCATTCCCCTCGCTCTCACGGGAGGATTCCTCGATGCCGTCGGCGGAGGCGGTTGGGGACCCGTCGTCACCTCCACTCTCCTCGCCCGTGGACACCAACCCCGGATGGTCATCGGCTCAGTCAATATGGCGGAGTTTTTTGTCACCCTCAGCCAAGCCCTCACCTTCTTCTTTTTCCTAAAACTAGAAAACTTGCCCCTGATAGCAGGCCTCATCTTGGGGGGAGTTATCGCCGCCCCCTTTGCCGCAAAACTTTGCAAAATCCTCCCTGCGAAAACGATGATGCGTCTCGTCGGCGCTCTCCTCATCCTCGTCAGCGCCCGTACCCTCTTTCTCGCCCTGCGCGGGAACTAACCACCCGCCCGCTTGGATCCGATCCCCTTCTTTCTCACCACCCCAATTTCCGCCTCCATTTTCCAGAACCTCCGCCAACCCAAAATTCCTACCACCACTCCCACCGGAACGCACAGCACCCCAATCCACCGAAACCACTCCTCCATCGCAAAGTGAATAATGGAGACCCCCGCAATCGTCAGGGAAATCGATAACTGCATAAAAGAAAGCAAAGTACTCTTATTCGCCAGCAAGGTTCGGTCGATCGCTAACTCATCACGCAGAATTAACTCCCTCTTTTTAAATCGGTCGTAGGTCTTCATCCTGCCTTTGTGTCGCCCCCCATCCTCAAAGTCCATCCCTAGATTTACAACACCCATACCCACACCGAAACCACCCGCCCTCCTCGTCGGGGCTTCTCACTTTCAAACCACAACACTGGTAGGGACGACCATCCTTGGTCGTCCTAGTTCTTTTCTAAACGGAAAAGAACGTAAACAAGCGCTGAATTCTCCCGCGTAAGCGGACATCTATCCCGTCGCGGAGCGACATGCCAGATTGCGCGGGTGCGTCAGCACCCAAGTCATCCAACCCGGAGGGGTAACCGCAAAGGTCGGAGCGGCGTAAGGGGACCAATAGGCGGGGGTAGGTCTGAGGGGGCCAACCCGGGACCCCTATAAAGCCACCCTTTTAGCGGGTTGAGGTCTGTTCGATGCGAAGTAGTTATCCGCCCACTGCCCCGAACCCAGTACGTTTACCCCGATTACTATCGGGGCTACGGCAATCGGCCTGCCCCGCACTCCTGTCGGGGGTACTACGGGTTTTGTTTGGGATTGGTGGGGGACTGTGATTACGACCGACGACGACACATCATCGCCAACGCCATACCATATTAAAAGGCAGCTATTCCAAAACCTAGTAAGGATTTCCTTTTCACGGCATAATCCCCCAATGGGAAAAATAAGTAAGCAGATATCAGGGTAAATTATCCACTTAATTGCGAGCCTTTAACCAAGCCGGTTTCATCAGGAATAGGAAGTGAATGGCGACGCTGAAGTAGCGTTAATCCATTTCGTAAAATACGTCGGGAATGAAAATGGAGCACGGAAAAGTCCGGATATTCAGTCAAAATGTGATTCACAAAACGTCTCTCTCCAGCTTGATGGACAAACTCGGATTTACCAAGCCAACCACCATCCAGCGTGGCCCACGATGCCGGAATGTTGGTCTTGAGCTCAAGATTCCATGCTCCGGTATCGTGAATTGCCACAATTCCCAAGGAAGCTAAAGAAGGAATAATCCTGCGAAAAGCAGATCGGTTGGTCTCATAATCATGCGATCCGTCAAAAAAAAGGAAGTCAATTAGCTCGTGACTAATATCCTGTGGCTGAAATTCTTCTTGGGATTTGCCCACAAGATGGAACCGTGAATCTCTTGCAAACGACTCAGATGCGGCCCGGATGCAATCTTGATCAATCTCGAAGCTGTAGAGCTTCGATTCATGGGGCATCGCCTGCAGGAAGTTGAAAGCACTCTGCCCTTGCAGAAAGCCAAACTCCACCACTAAGCGTGGCTGGATGAGCCGTATAAGGCCAAAAAGAAAAAGTGCCTCACTTTGTTGGATAGGACCAATAGCATCTTCTCGGTAAAGTAGGAGATGACCAAGACCAAGGGGGAGACGCAACTTGAAGAGCTTCGTGACAAATATCAAACTCGCTCGAAAGATATCAGAACGATAAAATAACGATCTTAAGATGTGTTTAATTTTCACAGTAGAAACAGAATACAGCTTTTTTATACAGGATTGATTTTTTGCAATATCCAACCTGCTCCCGCAAAGGAGTCTGAAAGGTGAGAACAATAAAGAGATCGGTGAGAAGCAAGGACCGCATCAAATCAATAAAGCCCATATCCTCTGGTTTCACAATATCCCAAAAAAGGCCATCGCTCTTCCGTAGCGAACTAAAAATTCAGGTTAATCCCCTACTTCCCTAAGTCCATCGGCCAGAAAGGGGTTCCACGGCTTTAAATTCATCGGGCCGCCGGGATTCGAACCCGGGACCTCTTCCACCCCAAGGAAGCGCGCTACCAGACTGCGCTACGGCCCGAAAGAATGATTAGTTATACTCGCTTTTCCGCGCCCCGAAAGCTTGAAAATCCCCAGAGATTGAAACTCCCCGACGTAATCATCCTTGGGACCTCTTCCACGGTAGGGACGGCTCTCCGAGCCGTCCGATTGTTGCCTCAAAACCCAAAGGTTTAAATTCGCAAGGTACCAGATCTACCCCGTACCCGCCCCGACCAGCGTCGGGGTCCTTATCGGGGCTGCGCCTGCCCCCTTAATCCCTTAACCCCTTCATCCCTTAATCCCTTAACCCCTTCATCCCTTCATCCCTTTTGCCCTTCCCCCATAAAATTCCCTTCCCCTTCTCCTGCCAATCCATATAGCTATTTCCTATGAAATTCACTCCCCTCCTCTGCCTAATCCCCCTGCTCACTCTCCCCCTCCACGCCCAAGATACGGCCGAAAAAGCCCGGGAAATGACCTCCAACCTCGAAAAAATCGAGTCCCTAATCGATAAAACCATTAAGGAACTTAGGGAAGCGGTCGAGCAGCTTACCCGCATCTCCACCGAATCGGATAAACCACGCGATGCCTTCGAAGACTTCACCGACCAACTCAAAGACTACAAGGACGTCCAATCCACCCTCGCCGAACGCATCGATCACTTCCGTTCCATTGCCGATACCCGCTTCGCCGACTGGGAAAAAGACTTGGCCAAAATGGAAGGCGACCTCAAAACCATCAGCCAGACCCGGATGAACAAAGCCAAAAAAGAGTACTCTGATATGGATAAAAAAGTTCGCACCATCGGAGCCAAACTGACCAAAGCGGTCGACAAACTTCAGGAGGTTCAAACCTACTTCACCACCGAACTCAACTCCGCTTCCATCCAAGCCGCTAGCAAAGTCACCGATGCCGCCAAAAAATCAGCCGACGACGTCATGCAAACCCTCGAAGGCATGAAGGCCGACTACCGCCAACTCAAAGCCGATACCTCAGAAAATTCCACCAAGTCCAAAGACTAGTCGCTCTTCTCTACTCCGCCTAAACCACCCGCTTCTTAACCGATTCCTCACGCCAAGTCCGCAAAGGTCGCCACGTTTACTCTAAAACCACTTTCTAACATTCCTACATTCTCACATCTGAAATCCCTTTCCGTACTTTGCGTTCCGCGTCTGCGCCCCGCACCAGCGTCGGGGCTTAGCGACTCTACCCCGTACCTGCCCCGACCCGGTCGGGGCTCTTTTCGGGGCTTTGCGTGAACAATCTCTTCCCCAATCAAAAATTCGCGCGTAAGCGCGTCCCGCAACCGCGGGGAAAAATCCAAAATCAAAAATCTCCCCCACCCACCTACCCCTTCTTTCCCTCTTGCCTTTCTACAGCTTTACAGTTAGCTGTATAACATGAAGGCCACCATTGAGATCCCCGACGATATCTATCGTCAGGTGAAATCGCGCACTGCTCTTGAGGGCTTATCTCTCCGCTCCGTCGCCATCGACCTTTTCCAGAAGTGGCTTTCCTCCTCCCTCTCCCAGCCCTCTTCCACCTCATCTCCTCTCACCTCTACCGAACTCGCTACCTCCCCTTGGCTCTCGATTACCCAACCCTACCTCCGCCCCCACCTCACCCACGATCTTACCGAAATTCGCTCCGCCATTTCCCGTAGTTGGGCCGCGGAAGCCTCTGCTCCCCTCACCCATGGCTAATCCCAGCCTTAGCCTCGATACCTCGGTTCTTCTCCGACTCCTCATCGCCCAACCCATCGATCAGTTCCGAGCCGCTACTCAGTTCCTCGAAGAGCAGAAAAAATTACACGCCACCCTCCACGTATCCGATCTCGTCCTCGCCGAATCCTACTTCGCTCTGCACTCCTACTATCGCCTCTCCAAAGCCGACTCCCTTCTCACTCTCGCCCGCTTCACCCAACACAGCGGCGTCACCCCCACCCCCTACGCCCAAGCCATTCTCTCCCTCCCCAACCTCGCCACTGCCAATCCAGGCTTTGTCGATCGCCTCATCCACGGATCCAGCCACTCCGCAGGCCATACTCTCGCGACCTTTGAAAAATCCGCCGCCAAACTCCCCTCCACCGTCCTGCTCAAACCCTCTTCATCCCTTAACCCCTAAACCCAATCTCGCTCAGTCTTCTTTGAGTGAGCAAAATTCCTCACGCCAAGTCCACGCGTGAGCGCGCGTAAGCGCGTCCCGCCCATGCGGTGACGTGTCCCGCGAACGCGGGGCGCCTCGCCACGCTTACTCTAAATCCACATTCTAACATTCCCACATTCTCACATCTGGAATTCCTTTCCGACCTTTGCGACCTTTGCGTGAGCAATCTCTTCTCCAATAATCAAACATTCGCGCGTAAGCGCGTCTCTACCCCGACCCGCGTCGGGGCCGCAACCGCGGGGAAAAATCCAAAATCGCGTCCCGCAACCGCGGGACGCTTCCTCTTACGGGATCCACTTCAACTTATAGAATCGGCTCGCCCCCGCTCCGCTATCGGTCACCTCCAACTTGCCGCTAGACGCCGACGTAAATGTCGTACCAATTTTTACGTAAGCGCCTCCAACCGTATCCGAGCCGTACGCTTCGAAAACTAGCCCAGGCATAACCAAAAACGTCGCCTTATATCCGTTGGCCACCGTTGGCGGAGATGCCAGCGCTACTGAGATCGTCATGTCTGGACTGACCAGCGAAATAGTTACCCTGCCCATCGTCATACTCGTCCCATTGCTCAAGGTGTAGTTAAACGAATCGGTCGCTCCAGCAAGCGCGCCCGCCTTCGGCACATACACCACCCATGAGCCTTTGGTCGACACGGTTCCCTGAGTTACCCCAGAAATCGCCGCCACCCCCGTAATCGAAAGCGTTCCCGCGTACGTACTGTCATTCAGGAGCAGTTGCGCAAAGGAGTACTTCGTCGAACTACTGGGCGCAGGCGCCGCCGTCAACGCATCCTCCCCAGCAAATGGAGCACTGGTCACCGTCAACGTCCCGTTTATTTTCGACACTGTGTAGTTACTCAACGTCGCCCCCGTTACATCAGGCACAATACTGTAGCTACCTGGAGCTGAGCTTGCCGTAGCCGTCGTGCTCGCCGTCACCACAAAGCTCTCCCCAAGCACCGCCCCACTCTCCAGCGAGCCGGTCAACGCAGGATTCTCCGCCCCATAGCCACGACTGTTGCTATCCGCCTTAATTGTCAAAACCGCCCTACCCACCGTCAAGGTCTGGCTCACCTGAGTGGCAGCGTTGTAATTGGCATCGGCCGCTTGATTAACCGTCAGAGTCGCCGTTCCGGCTCCAACAATGTGAACCAAGCCCGTCGTCGAATTAATTGTCGCCACTCCGGGTGCCGAAGAAGCGTAGGTCAATGCACTTGTCGATGCCCCCTGCGTCACGCTCAGGGTGTAATCCACTGCCCCATAGGTCTTGCTATCCGTCCCGGCCAACCCCGTGATCGCTTGGGTTGCCTTAGTAATCGTAAACGCCGTCGGCGAACTCGTCGCCCCACCATAGTTCGCACTACTCGCCATACCCGCCGTCACCGTGTAGTTCCCTACCACGGTCGGCTTTGTCGGACTGGGCCCGTAACTCGTCCCACCTGTGCCCGCATACATATACGTCACCGCACCCGACGAACCAGTCGTGGTCGAGGTGTCAGGCCCCTGCGCACTGCCCGTGTAGATAAAGCTCGTCCCCCCAGTCACCGTGATCGTTGAACCTGCCGGACTCACCGTCAAGGTCTGGGTGACTGCTGAGGCCGCGTTGTAATTGGCATCGGCCGCCTGATTAACCGTCAGAGTCGCCGTTCCAGCTCCAACAATGTGAACCAATCCCGTCGTCGAATTAATTGTCGCCACTCCGGGTGCCGAAGAAGCGAAGCTCAATGCACTTGTCGATGCTCCCTTCGTCACACTCAGGGTGTAGTCAGCATCCAAGTAGATCTTGCTATCCGTCGAAGCCAACCCCGAGATCGTCTGGGTTGCCTTATTCACTGTTAGCCTCTTCACCACAGGAATTGCGGCCAAGTACGCACCTCCACCAGCTTGGCTAGCCGTAATATCCGTAAAGCCAGCCCCCTTGATCGTTACGGTGCTGCCCGAAATCGTCGCCACCCCAGTGTTAGAAGAAGTATACGTTACGGCCCCACCCGACGCGGTTGCTGTCAGATCAAAGGGCACATCCCCAAAAGTCTTCGTCGCCAAATCATTAAACGTAATCGTCTGCGTGCCTTGAACCGAAACCGTATACGTCGTCTCCGAGTACAACCCGTAACTATCGGTCGCCCTCACCAAGATCGAATAGAAAGGCTGCGTGGCATAATCAAATTTCCCCAGCGCAAGCTTGATCGTGCGCCCATCCAGAACGAAAAGATTATTATCGTTAGCATCTGGGAAAGTGAAAGTCGGCAAACTGAGCGTTTCCGTATCCCCTGCATCTAAATCTGAGAACGCCGCTAATATCCCAACCACGTCTGAGCCAGGTGCCACATTTATATTCCCAATCAATGCCCCCAAAAGCACCGGCTTCGCTGGAGGATTCATCGGCCCAGTCACCATTCTAAACTGGGTCTCCGTCGATCTCGCCGCCCCGCCCGTCATCGTCACAAAACCCACCTTTGCGCTGTACGCCTGATTTATCGGAAGGGCGCCCGCAGGAATCTCAAGGCTCGTACTGTTCGCAGGTAAGTTCGTAACAAATTTTACGGTTGCGGGAGATGAGATCGACAGCAAGTTCCCAGTCACCTCGACCCGAATCGAGTTCGTCGAACCCACCACGGGGGTGTTTGTCCACGCAAGCCACGAAATCGTATTCGGATTAGCTGGATTCGCCAAACGCAGGCTTTGCGCTACCCATGTTCCACCGATCTGTGGAGCCTGCACCGGATAATCATTGGTGTTGTTCGACCAGTTCACCACCGCATTGGTCACGACTTCGTTGGACGCATTCTTTCCTACAAAAGTATAATATCCAGCTGGCACAGCTGTCGCCGCTGCGCTGTAGCTCGTAAAGGAGGCTGGATTGCTGGGCGAGGAGTACCCGATCACCCCCAGAGCCACCTCGTTGGTCTGCGTTAAATTGGCCACCTGCGTCCCACCGAATGAGATTGGGACGATCCTTATCTGCGCCGCCGCCGAGGCCTCCGCATATTCAATCTTCGTATACGCGTAGGTATTCGTACCCTTCGTCACCCCTGCCACTGCACTGTTGGTCGAATCCTGAGAGAACAGCTTCGACAATCCCCAGGCTGGATTAAGCGGCGTACTCGCAATCGTCAGAAGCTGCGAAACTGTTGTGGCCCCAGAAAAGTTCTCATCCCCCGCCTGCGCCACACTGATCGTAGTTGTTCCTTCCGCCACAGGGGTGATCTGCCCAGTCACTCCATCGATCGTCGCTGTTCCTGCGTTCGAGGAACTATACGTCAACGGGAGACCTGAATCACTGCTTGCCCCCGCCATAAACGCGGGTGCCAAGCTCCGTGTCCCTAACGCCGCAAAGGCAATCGTTTGACCCTTTTTTGTCAGGGTGATCGTTTGCGTCGTCCATGCACTCACCTGCGAAATCCCATCCACCGCCCGATACCGCGCCCTCACTTGGAATGTTCCAGTCCCTGAGAGAGCCTCTAACTCATTTTTCGAAATCGAAGCCTTCGCTGGGCCACTGAGCGGGGGAACTAACTCATACTCCAATCCTGCGGTCTCCACACTGGTGTCCGAAGCTGATAGATCACTGAACTGCATCGACCAACTATCCAACCGCATGGTTCCCCCATTCGCCAAATCGGCCACCACCAAGGCCCAATCCCCATTCCAATTGAACGACCCATCGCTCTTCGTTCCCATCGTGCTCAACCCAAATGAGGTCCCCCCCAAAAGAGAGGCAGGTTGCCAAGTCCCCGTCAAAGGGGTCCCACTATGCGCAGGAGTATCCGAGCTCTGAATATTGGAGGCCCCGCTATCCGACATAATCACATTTAAGCCTGTCGCCAATGAACCCAGATCTCCCGCCACTACCCCTACCCGATCCAGAAGGATTCGAGTCTGGTCCACCATCGTCACTCCACCCGACACCAAAGTGTGCCGAAGATACATTTTCAAATCCCCCAAAACCCCCTCATCCAGCGCAGAGAGATTGATTCCAAGATTCACCTGATAGTTTGTTCCCGCCGTCAGGCCCGCAATCGTCATCGTTTGACTGATCCCCGCCCCATTGTAATCAGGAATCGCCGTTGGCGTGCTCGTTGTTCTCTGCAGTGCGGAAACCGCTCCCGCCAAGACAACCTTTTGCTGATACACCATCGTCGCAGGCAACCCCGTCAGAACAGGCGCCGCAGGGATGGGCAGCTCCGCCGCTCCTGTCGTCACCGGCACCGAGCTAGAAGTAGTAGTAGCGCCAGAAGCAATCGTCGCAATCACCCTGTACCAGTAGTTTGTATTCGCATTCAAACCGGTAATCACCTTGGAGGTCTCTGACGCTGTAGCGTTTACTGTTCTAACAATATCGACACCGCCAAACAGAGGGGTTGTCGAAACCTCAATCGTGTAGGTAGCCCCAACCACTGGCGCCCAGACAGCAGTGAAAGAAGTTCCCGTTATCCCACTAGGCATCGAAACTAAGTTCAGCCCAGCAATCGGAACCCCGCTCCACCCAGCTGCCCCCGCAGGATAATAACCAATGGCCCCGGCGGCCACGCGATAGAAACTGGTTACATCAACACTCGGCGGAGAACTCTTTAAAAAATTTACCATGGCTAATTTGGCGCAATCTTTAAACGCCTGCGCACCAATACTGGTCACGCCGCTACCGATCGTGACGCTGGTGAGGCCAATGTTATAATTGAACGCATTGTCCCCAATCGTGATCACGGTGTTGGGGATGGTGACACTAGTCAGGCTGGTGCATGCAGAAAACGTGCCCGACGCAATACTGGTCAAGCCACTGCCGATCGTGAGTCTAGTCAGACCAGAGCATGCAGAGAAGGCACTACTTCCCATACTGGTCACATTGTTGGGGATGGTGAGGCTGGTCAGCCCTCTGCAATTTTGAAATGCACTCGTCCCAATAGTGGCCACACCGCTACCGATGGTGACGCTTGTTAGCCCATAGCAACGATCGAATGCCTGCTGTCCAATAATAGTCACGCTGCTGGGAATCGTTATAGCGGCAAGATTCTGGCAATCGTAGAACGCCTGTTTCCCAATGCTATTTACACTGCTACCGATAATGATGCTGCTTAGGCTAAAGCAACCGCTGAATGTACTCTCCCCAATATCCGTCACACTATTGCCTAGGGTGATGCTGGTTAGCCCACCGCAACCAGAGAACGCAAAAGACCCAAGACTAGTCACGCTATTGGGAATGATCATGCTGATTAGGTTGCGGCAATCTTTGAATGCACTACCCGCAATACTGGTCACGCTTTCAGGAATGGTGACACTGGACAGGTCGGTGCGGCCAAGAAACGCGCCGCCGGCAATACCAGTAACTGGGTTTCCTCCAATCGTGGCGGGAATCACCAACACGCCGCTCGTCCCGGTATATCCCGTGATCGTTACCTTTCCGCCGGTCGTGGTGTATGTAAAGTCCGTTTCCCCTGTCGTCACCGGCACCGGACTCGAAGTAGTGTCACCGAACGCATTTGTCGCAATCACTCGATACCAGTAGTTCGTATTCACATTCAAACCGGTAATCAGTTTCGAGGTCTCTGACGCTGTCGCATTCACTGTTTTAACAATATCTCCACCGCCAAACAGAGAGGTTGTCGAAACCTCAATCGTGTAGGTAGCCCCAACCACTGGCGCCCAGACAGCAGTGAACGAAGTTCCAGCTATCCCAATTAAGTTCAGCCCACCAATCGTAACCCCGCTCCACTCCGCCGCCCCCGCAGGATAATAACCCACCGCTCCAGCAGCGATGCCCGAGAAAGCACTTAATCCTACGCTGGGTCGCGTAGTCGCCGCCAAATAAACGTCATGAAGCAAACTGCAATTGTAAAATGCCAGGTTCCCTATCGATGTTACTCCACTTCCGACCTCCACACTTTGCAGACTGGTGCATCCCCAAAATGCGTTATCCGCTATCCTCGTCACGCTGTTGGGAATCTTCATCGTCGTCAATCCGATGCAACGCTCAAAAGCCTGTGCGCCGATCGTCAGCACGGTGTTCGGTATAATCACCTGAGTTATCTCGTCTCTATGGTCTACATTGCTTGCAAACGCACCATTCCCAATCGCTGTGACCGGGTTTCCTCTAATCGTGGCGGGAATCACCACCACGCCACCAGCGGTCCCAATGTATGCATTGATCGTCACCTTTCCAGCGGTCGTAGTGCAGTCGAAATCCCCTTCTGCTGCTGCCACCTGCCGATTGGATAGTGCACCTAAGTGAAAAAATTCTGGGGTTCCGGCAATCGTGGCAGGGTCGATTTTAATTTGCGCATTCCCTTCCCCATCCGATGTGTAGCTGTAGATAACCCGCATTCCATTCCCATGGTATTCCAATAAAGTTGTATCTGGGAATGGGGCTACGACTCCCATGCCGGCAAATAAATTGGTATCAATCTCTCTCTCGTTTAATCCTGTTCCAGAGTAAAATCTCAAAACCCTCTCGTTCCCAACCGTTGACGAGGAATATAGAGAAAGCTCATATCGGGTATTGTTAGCCAACCCAGAAAGATTGATTTCCATAGGACCATCATCGGTCGTCGCCGCTCGATACTTACTGACGAGCCCGGCTGAGCTCCCCTCCACTCGCGAGCTAAAATCTGGTGTAGGATCAACCGCCAGGCCGATCTGTCCCATATACAAGCCCGTTGCACTATTTCCGGCAACTGACGTAAAGGTCACTCCATTTACCCGCACGTCCCCCGAACCACTCAGTGCATATTTATGTGTATAATAATTATTCTGATCGATTCCGCTGTCCGCATCATTCGTCCACTCGGCATAGGTCCATCCTGAAAGAGTCCCCGTCAAAGCAACGGTTTGTGTGATTACCCCAGTTGTCGAAACATTGATCACCACCCCAGAGACGGGGGCAGTTAAAGTCTGCGCCTTCATTCGAACAAGGACAGCTGTCGGGCCCGCCAGCGAGAATTCGAAGGGTGAAAAAGAGATCGAGTTTTGAAAAACTGTAGGCGTTGTCAGTTTGGAAACCTCAAATTGCGAGGGGGCACTGACAATGACATCATCCTTAAGACCAATCGCAGTAATCGTAAAGGGCTTAATCGAGGACGGGGCGGTCAGCGTGAAGCTGAAAGTCTCCATTTCACCAGTACTCAAAGTTAATTCCTGCGCCACTGCCTGCGAAACCGCTCCGCCCAACAGAACAGCGGCAAGAATCAAACGAACAAAAGGTAGCCCAGCACGACGCAAATAATTTCCCCTGCCCATTGGGAAATGGGTGAGCCCAGAATTTACTGTTTCAACCGTACTCATTTTAAATGTTTTTGTTCCGCCTAAACCAACGAATCTATCGCCAAGAGATAACATACACACTTTCGACCAATTTTCCACACAGATGTTCAAACTGATTAACGACTTACAGCTTATTTTTGATAATTTTATCGATATTTCACTTATCTCTGTCCATCAATAGTTTAAGTTATTATGCTAAAATCGTAATGATCACATTTTAGTCATAACATTAACATCAGCCACTCCACCATTATTGCGTATATTATGTTGGTGGTTAGTGTTTTACACCATTACACATCCCTGCTTGGCTTTTCTGGGCTTCTCACCTCCAAACCACAGCACCGGTACGGACGACCATCCTTTAGCCCTTCGCCAATCCAAAATTAAGCATCCAAAATCAAGAATCATCCTCCCCCTTTCCGACCTTAGCGGCCTTTGCGTGAGCAATCCGCGTCTCCCGGGACTGCGCGCGTGAGCACTCCTCTCTCCAATCAAAAATTAAAAATCCAACATCCGAAATCGCCTCCTCCCCCCTTTTACCCAAACACTACTTTACTTATCTAACTAGTATGCTAACTAGTTAGTATGAAGCTCCAAGAACTTGGAATCTTTGAGGCCAAGACCCACCTTTCTAATATGCTCGCCAAGGTGTCGAAACAGGGCGTCACCTACAGGATCACAAAACGGGGTAAGGCGATTGCAGAGCTCAAGCCAATTTCCGAAGGCCAACCCGTCAAACGCCTTTCCTATGGCTACGGCAAGGGGACCGTCCTTCATATGGCCAAGGATTTCGATGCCCCACTCGAAGACCTTCAAGAGTACATGCAGTGAAACTTCTCATCGATGGTCACGCCCTCATCTGGCATCGCAACCAAGATCCGGCCCTTTCCCAAGTCGCCCGCGAATCTTTGGAAAGTCCAAAGAATGAACTTTGGATTAGCGAAGCCACTTTCTGGGAATTAGCCATCAAGGTCTCCATCAAAAAACTCGATCTTTTGGGCGGCCTGGAAAGCCTACGAGAAGAATGGATCAACGACGGCGTGGCCCGCCCCCTTCCCATCGAGTGGAGCCACATTCGCCGCACGATCGACCTACCGTTTCACCACCGCGATCCCTTCGACCGCATCCTAGTCGCCCAGTGCTTGGCCGAAAAAATGACCCTTCTGACCAACGACACCCACCTCCAGCAATATCCAGGAATCAAAACCCTCTGGTAATCCTTAAGTAGGGGCCGATTCAAACCTCCAACCCCAATCTCGTGCACCGGTACGGACGACCATCTCTTAGCCTTCGAAGTAACGCGTCCACGCGTAAGCGTGTCCCGCGAACGCGGGATGCGGAACGTAGTAGGCCTGGTCGTCCTAGTTCTTTTCCAGACGGAAAAGAACGTAAACAAGCGCTCAACATTCAACTTTGTTCGCCCAGCTAGGCGGCCTCGGAGATGCCGCCCCTACCTAAGCTTCCAACTACAAATAATCAAAAATTCAAAATCCACGCGTGAGCGTGTCCCGCAACCGCGGGGCAAAATTAAAAATTCGCGCGTAAGCGCGTCCCGCAAATGCGGGGCAAAATTAAACATCCACGCGAAAGCGTGTCCCGCGAATGCGGGGCAAAATCGCGCCCTCCCCCCCCCTTACAAACTCAACACATTCAATTTTCCTGGCGTCGGCGTATTATTTCCTCGGCTAACCGTATCGGTCAAATTCCCCCCATACGCCGCATCCAACTGTCCTTGGCTCCCAATATTAAAGGTGTTGTTGCCGATGGTGAAAGTATTCAACCCTGCAAAGTTAGCTTGGCCGGTCGCCACCGCGCCCCCAAAAGTGTGATTCACCAACCCACTTTGGACATACATATTGATACTGCCCGTATTACGAATCACGGTCATCAAGGAGTTCTGTACTAGAATCGTCTGCGCACTGATGTTGATCGCCTGCATCGCCACCATGGTGGCGTTGTTCAAGGTTACATTCCTCGCCGCTAAATCAATCTGCACCGCATCCACCATCTGATCTCGCAGGGTACCGGTCAAAGTATTATCAATCGCACTGGCCAGTTTGGCGGCAACTGGCAACCTACCCTCAATCGTCATCGTTCCCTCCGAGCCCCCAGTCGCATCGTAGGCCATCATCTGAATCTTCGCATCCGCGTTCACCGCCATTCCCGCCAGCTCCTTAATCTTAAAATCCCGCACCGAGGAACCACTCATCAACACCCGCCCTAAACTACCCGCTTTTGTGCTTTCCAGCTTGGTTGCCGAAAAACCACGAATGACCACATTTCTCATTTCCAGCGAGTCACCCGTCCGAACAACTGCCAAGCTAGTCGGCGTCACTGGAGCCGTAACCCCACCCGCGCTTGTTTCAATTAAGTCCGCCCCGCTGATCACTACGTTCCGTGCCGCCTGAATCAAGACATCCCCCGCCTCTCCATCCAGCTTCACTGGGCCCACCGCGGCCGTGGCGGTTAAGCCACCATTCACCAGAAGTTTACTGTTTTTCAAACTAAGACTCCCGCCCGTAGCTAAAGCCACATCGGTTCCACCCACAGCCTCACCTCGAACCCCAATTCCATTCAGCGCCAAATCCTGCCTAGATTCTAGAGCCCATTTTGTGCCCAAATTGTAGAACTCCGAGTCACTCACGCCCATGAGCCCCGCGCTCAGAAATTCTAAATTCGCCTGCCCTACGTCCCACAGAGTTCCAGTCACCTCAGTCCCGCCCAACCCCGAAACCAGCGATAGCCTTTTTCCCACTCCGTTCAACACCGATATTTTTACCCGCTGGGCCAACGTGACCGACCAGTTGTCCAAAACTCCAAGGCCACCCTCGCTCAAATCTCCCACCGTCATAAAAAATTTTCCGGTAGGCGAAATTGCCCCCATCGTTCCCTGCAAAAGAGTATCTCCTGATCCGGGCTGGAACGTTCCTGCGATGGGATCACCCGTCGCCGAGTTAATCGCCTGGCCCGTCGTGTAGTCGGAGAAGGTGGCCGCAATCCCGTTGGCCGCCGAACCCTCACGATCCGTTGCACTCGTACCAATCCGATCGAGCAGGTTAATCGTCTGTCCTGCCCCCGCGCTGTCCATATAGGTCAAATAGGCTTTGTAATCTCCTGCAAACATCCCAAAAGCATCAGCGGGATTAATCGCCAGCGAAGCGGAAAGCAGATAAAAAGGAATTCCACCAGGAGTCCTTGTCCCATCGGCCTTGAAGGCTAAGTCTGCCGCAGATAACTCGCTGGTGTATCCTGCCGCATTAAAATCAGGAATCTCACGATCCGCAATTTTACTAAGCACCCTCGAGGCCAGCCCCCTCTCCCCTAAGAGCATTTGATTGGCGAAGATCGTGGTGTCGGCGGACCCGAGTGTAATATTTTGAGGGGCCGAGGAGGATGTTTGCAGTGTGCCCATCGCATAAAAGTCGCCCACTCGGCCAGGATAAAGCGCTACCGCTTGATCGCTATAATCGGCAAATGTCCTTGCGAAGCCACTCACATCGCTGAAAAATTTTGAGGGCCCGGCCACCCCAGCCGCTTTCCCAGTGAAGTAGAAAAATTGGGCAAGAGCCGCCACGGTCGCTGAGTCGCTTGGGCCACTGATTAGTAGCCGAGTAGGATTGGCGGCCAGAATCGCGGTTTCGTCTCGGCCAAGTGCCACCGCCGAATCGGTTCGCCCTGCTAAGTAGTTCTCCGAGCCCGCCACCTCCGCACGAACCGTAAACGTGTCCGCCCCAAGAATTTTACCCAAAGTTACCACCCCATCCGGCCGAACGCTCGCCCGCCCATCCGTATCTAAAATCGAAAAGGCAGCTGTACCCGTCATGCTCCCAGTAGCAGCGAGAGTGAAAGCCCCCCCCGTCAAGACAACCGCCGGCCGATCAATGGTCAGCGTCTGCGCCGCCTTAGCTAATTCGAGTTTTCCTTTTTCCAAAGTAACCCTGTAGCTCGACGTCACATCCGCACCCGCGGAGCTAACAATTCTGTACGATCCGATTGAGATATCATAAGGGCCAACTACGCTAGTTGGGTCTGCAGGAGTCTGAAAAGTTGCCACGATACTATCCCCAGCCTTCAACGAGCCTGCGGCAACGCTCAAGCCAAAAGCGGGGTTCGCTTCCCCATACGTCCGTGCCGCATCGTTTGCCCGAATTGTTAGGCTTGTAATAGCAGCAGTTGGGATCACGTTTTGGGCAGGGTTAAAGACTGGCGCAGGAGGAGCAGGAAGCTCAACTCTTGGCGCATCCGGCTTAGGGGCGTTTTGCGCCACTATCGGCGCCGGTCCCTCTCCGGGTCCTGCAGTCGCAATATCCAAATTATCTGGCCCTGGCCCAGGTCCGCCGGCTGCCGTCGCAATATCTAATTTCTCTCCAGGACCACCCCCTTCGTTCTTCGCCACCCCCTCTTCAATTCTCGGTGCTGGCCCCTCCTCTTTCGCGGGAGGTGCGTCCATCTCAATCTTGGGCGACCCCACCATGACATCTCCATCCGCCTTTACTGCCACCACCTCCATGCCTAGAGACTCCATCTTTCCTTCCGCCACCTTAGACTGCTGAACCTCCACCGTGGCCTGAATTTTTTCGGCAGAAGGTAATGGCTTGGCAAAATCCCGAATCAACGGACTCGACTCCACCATTTTTTTAACATCCACGTCAAAAACTTGTACTGGCCTAGGTTTTTCTGCTGGTGCAGGGGCAGCCCCGCCCTTCTCCCCACCACCTCCACTTGCAGTGGGCTTATCCCCGCCACCCTTCTCCCCACCACCTTTGTCTCCACCGCCTTGATCCCCTCCAGCCTTATCTCCGCCCGCTTTGTCTCCCCCACCCTTATCTCCAGATGCTTTATCACCACCCGCTTTATCCCCTCCTCCTTTATCGCCACCGCCACTGTCTGGTGTGGCCAACCCGACCGATGCCGCTTGCCCAGGCTTGATCGTGGTTACCACCCCGCCACTGGTGATTTTCATCGGCGAACCCTCCAACAAGACAAACATCACTTTACCGTCCCCAGCAAGGCTCGCTAAAAAGGTGGTGCCCGTCACCGCTCCCGTTACTCCACCGCAATCCACCGTTGCTCCTCCAGCCCCAGGAGGAGTGTTGATCAAAACCGTCCCTCGATCCAGCTTCACCAAACGCTCTTTGGACTGAAACGAGAACGATGTGTTCGCACCCATCCGCGTAATCGTACTGTCTCCAAAGGTCAGTTCCGCCATTGATGCCGCTTCCGTACTTACCTTGGATTTTTCATGAATCATCTCATTCTGCTTTGCAGGAGCAGGCCCAGTCCCTGAATCGTGCTCCACCATGTTTTTGATTGTGGTGATCTCACCCTCCTTTAACTCCACCGCCCCAAAAACAGATCCCACGCACAACCCAAGTAGTGAGGAGAAGAACAAGACAGAGAATTTCAATTTACCGTTCATTTCGTTTAATCTTTGACCGCTCCAAAGCACATAAGTTCAAAAAAAGGTCTCAGAATAATTAAAATACCAACCACAAGTCCAATATGCCCATAAGTTGTTGAAAGTCAACCTTTTTGGCTGTTTTTTGACTAGCATAAGTCGCTTTTGGCTAGGCATTTATGCGTAATAACAACCTGTAGTGAATAACTTTGTCATAGACCCTATATGTTGTGGTACACTACAATCCGATAAATCTTCCTCCCCTAAAACTTAAATTGCTCCATACCCTGCTATGGCTGACCGTCTTCTAGCCTTCGAAGTAACGCGTCCACGCGAGAGCGTGTCCCGCAACCGCGGGAGGCGGAACGTAGTAGGTCTGGTCGTCCTAGTTCTTTTCCAGACGGAAAAAAACGCAAACAAGCTCATCCCCCCCAATCCCCAAGGACCAATAACCAATTTTCCTTCGCGTACTTAGCGACCTTTGCGTGAGCAATCTCTTCTCCAATCCAAAATCCACGCGTGAGCGTGTCCCGCAACCGCGGGGAAAAATTCAACATTCATTCCCCCTACGCCACTCTCGCCACCTGCCACCAGAACGCCGCCGCTACTGCCGATAAAATCGACAGCTCAGGCACCGCCCAAGCACAACCGAAGCAAAGACCGGTGCAGCTAGCTCCTGCCAAAGCCGCCAATAACCCCAACGGACTACGCATGACTCGTCCCTGGCCTCCAAACCAGATCCAGCTCCAATCGCCTCCTGAGCGACGCCAACGCCTCCAACCCTCGCCGCAGATTTCCTTCGGTTCTTTCCCCGCAGTGGCCACAACAAGCTCCACTGGCTTCCCAGTCCGCTCGGTTGGTGTCCTCCCCGCAGGATCGACAGTGCATTAATGTTTCCATGTTTCGTTTCCTCCTTTTTTCTTGCGCTATCTTGACATCCTGGGTAGGACATAAAGCGTCCTATGAGTAAAAAATCTTTATCCCTTCCCGGAGGCCACAGCCGGCCCCCGTTAGAACGAATGCAACGTCTCCACGATCTCCTCTCCACCCAACAGGTGGTCAACTGCCAGAAACTGGGTCGCGAGTTTGAGGTCTCCTATAAAACCATTCAACGCGACCTCGATTTTATGCGAGATCGCCTCAACCTACCCTTGGAGTACGATCCCACCCGCTACACCTTCCGCTATACCGAAGTAGTCGAGGCTTTTCCCCTCCTCCAAGTCAGTGAAGGGGAAATTCTCGCTCTCTTTGTCGCCCAGAAAGTGCTCGCCCAATACCGGGGCACTCCTTTCGAAAAAACTCTCGGGACTGCTTTCCAGAAATTAACCGGCGCTCTCAAGGAAACCGTCAGCTTCGATCTGGGCGAATGGGGCTCCGACTACTCGTTCCGCGTCACAGGCGCATCCGCCGCCGATCTCGAAACCTTTCGCCTCCTTGCCCGCGCCATCGTCCAACGGCAGGAAATCTCTTTCTCTTATCATTCCCTTCGGGCTAGCCGACCCGAGACACGCGCTGTCCACCCCTATCATCTCGCCAATATTGATAACGCTTGGTACTTGCTGGCTCACGATCCTCTGCGGGGCCAAATCAGAACGTTTGCTTTGCCCAGAATTCGCTCCCCTCAAATTACCAAAAAAACCTTTGATCGCCCCCGGGGATTTTCCGCAGAGAAGGAGCTCAAAGGAGGATTCGGCGTCTTTTCGGGTACGGCGAAATATCAGGTGCGTATCCGCTTTGATTCTTTTGCCTCACGGCTCGTCCGCGAAAGAGATTGGCACCCTTCTCAAAAAATGAAGGAGACCAAAGGGGGAGGGCTTGAACTAGAAATGACCCTTGGCGCTTTGGAAGAAATCGAACGGTGGATACTCAGTTGGGGTGACCATGCCAAAGCCCTCAGTCCAAAGGTTCTGACCGATGCAGTGGCTAAACGAATCCGTGCTATGGGCCAACAATATCGCTGACTTTTTACTATAAAACACATTTTATTGTGTTTGGGTATATCTAGGCACTATAGGTTGTAGTACCGCCGTCCATTCGCATATAAGTCGAGTTGGTGGAAAGGGGGTTTAACCAGCTCATTCCCGACAGGTGGGGTCTGCTCAAATTCTGGGCAGGAACCACCCTGCTCCTTTGTGTCAATACGCCCCACCTTTGGGCGGCCCCATCGGGAGCTGCCCTACCAGGAGCCGTCTCCCAGCAAGCGGTCATCGATGCTCAAGCCCAGCAGGAACGTGAACGGCAATCTCAACAAGCTCTCAAGCCGCGCTCCGAAGATAAACCTCCCCTCGAAGCCACTGCCGTCTCCGATGACCTCGGTTCGATGCAGCTCATGAAAGAAGTCCCCAGCCTCCCCTTCGCTCGCCTCCGCGTAGACCAAACCTACAACTGGCTCTCCAACGCCAACTACGCCAAAAACTCCCAAAATGTCGTCGCTGCTTGGCAATCCATCTCCTCCATCGAAGCCGCCTGGGCTCCCACTATCGTCAGCATGCCAGGCTACGACACCTTCTTTCCTGAAATTGGCACTCGCACCTCTTTCTTTAACTACTTCAGCCAAGAAGAACCTTCCCAGACCAATAACGGATTCGGAACCTACGATATCGGCCTCGCCCAAGACTTTATTCTCGCCAACATTTTTTTCCGCGGAACTAAACAGGTCACCCCTGAGCTCAGTGTCGGACTCTCCGTCGATGTGAACGGATATTTTTATCTGAACACTCCCGACGAAAGATTTTCCGTTGCTGGAGTGGCCGATAACAATTTTCTCAACGAAATCGCCGTCGCCTACTCCGCCAGCTATTTCCACCCCTTCACCGAAACTCAAGCCATCTCCGTCAACTGGCGCGCTTCCTACGTCTTTTCTAACCCCACCTACTATACCCGTACCGATAACAGCCTGACCGGTTCCTATTTTCTCACTCTGACCGACCAGATCAGCCTCAGCCCCTTTGCCTCCTACCGCATCGCCTACTACACCGATGCCACCAGCGCCCCCCAAACCCAAGACTACAACGACCAAGGCACGGCTACCGGCTTTGCCAACGGATTTTCTCAGCGCCTCGATCAACAATTCACTTTAGGCATAGGCCTGAACTTTGCTCTCACTCCACAACTCTCTTCTGGACTCAACTTCAACTACTCGAAAAGCGATAGCACCAGCCAGATTGCCGAAACCGGCGACTTCACCAACCTCTCCGCGGGCGCCAACTGGTCGATGACCTATAAATTTTCCGAAAAAGAGTTTGTCGTCCCCGATGCCTCCGACTGCGTTGGCCCCTATTTTCGCACCGATCTCGGCTTCGCCTTCGTCAACGATCTCTCCAGCACCCAAAATCTATCGGGCTCTATCTTGCCTGGACTACGAGGAACCTTGAGTAACCCCTCCATCTCCATCAACCCAGGTCTCCGCTTCGATGTCGCCCCGGGAATCAACTTTACCGATTGGCTCGGAGTTGAGCTTTCAGGGGGAATCACCTACAACGGACTCGACCATCTTAACGGCAACGGCACCCTCACGACCGATCAAGGTTCAGAATCAATCGGACAAGGCGGCCTCTCTCTCACTGGTCGCTATATCCAAGTCCCCGCTCTCCTCTCCACCGTCTTCCGTTGGCCAGGCCAAGGCCGCTGGAAACCCTATCTCTCCACCGGCTTCGGCTTCGCCTACTCCCAACTCCAAATCACAGAAATCGATAACACCCAAACTTCCGACCAGTTCGAAGAGGCCTACTCTCCAGCTTTCTCCGTCGGCTCAGGCTTCCTTTGGCAAATCTCCGACGCCGTCGACTTCGATGTCCTTTATAAACTTCTCGGCGTGATCAATCCCGCCTACTCCGGATTCCAACCCGGAGTCGTCCTCTCCAACTCGGTCCAGTTCGGCATCAATGTCCGCTTTTAACCCAACTCGCTCGTCTTTTTCCCTTCCCATAGGCTAATGTCTCCTTCGTATGTCCTCTTCTGATCTCACCGCACGGGTCGTTCACCTCAACTCCCGCTTCCGCGGAGGCGGCACCGACTCCCAGTCCCTCGCCCTCGCCCAAGGCCTCACCGAACTGGGATGGACCGTGGAAATCGCCGGTCCCACCCAAGCCCCCCTCACCCCCATCGCCCAAAAAATGCCCTACCACCCCCTGCCCGGCTTCCGCCCTTTGCAGATTCTCGCCCTCGCTGGCGTTCTCCGCCGTACCCGCGCCCGCATCCTCCATGCCCACCACGGAGACGACTACTGGACCGCCCTTCTCGCCTCCCGCCTCGTTAATCCCCGTCCACTCATCGTGTTCTCCCGCCACCTTGCCAAAAGCCCACGCTCCGCCATCAGCCGAAAAAATCTCTTTTCTTCCGCCGACGCGGTTGTCGCCGTTTCCTCCTTCGTCGCTCAAGTCCTCCTGAAAGGCCATGACGATCCCGCTTCCCCAGTTCCCGAACGCCATCATCGCCCCTCCTGCCAGATCGATCCCGCAAACCTCCACGTCATCCACACCGGCATCGATACACGCCGCTTCCGACCCCAAGACCCATCTTTCTCTTCCACCGCCCGCCGTAGCCTTAGCCTCGCCGATAAAGAGTTCGCCTTTGGCGTGGTCGGTGGATTCGACCTGCCCGTCGGCAAAGGCCAACGCATTTTTCTCAAAGCGGCCCAAGAAGTAATGCGACGAATCCCCAAAGCACGTTTCCTTCTCGCAGGCTCAGGCACGATGGACTCCATCCTGCGCGACGATATCCGTCACCTCGGTCTCGAAGAGCGCGCCCGACTCGTCGGCCAACAACCCGACCCCGTCTCCCTCCACCACGCACTCGACTGCCTCGTTCACCCGCAAATTGCCACCGAGGCCTTCCCCTCCGTCGTTCTAGAATCCCACGCTTGCGGACGCCCCGTCATCGCTTCAGAACTAGACGGCATCCCCGAAGCTTGGTCCATCGGGGGCCTAGGACACCTCGTGTCCGCAGGAGACCCCGAGGAACTCGCCCGCGCCATGATCCGCCAAGCCGAAGGCTCGGCCCCATCCGCCTCCGAACAATCCCAGGCCCACTCCCGTATCCAAACCCAAGCCTCCCTGCCCGTTCAAGCAACCCAGATGGGTAATCTCTACCGACGGCTCATGTCAGCACACAGAAAACCCAGATAGCGCCGACACTTCACCGCGTAATTCGGGGTCAGAGGTCAATTTCCAATTTCATCAAAAAAGTACCCATGCAACTCGCTCTAAATTAGCTACTTAAAATCCGCTTTTTAAAATTTGGGGTCAGAGGTCAATTTTCAATTCCCCATAGATCAACTCGGAAAATCCACCTCAGCCATACAGGGAATCCACTTCTACCAAAGCTTGAGGTTTTACGCTTTTCCCCTCATCCTTCTACTCGATGCCCATCCATGAAAATGTCCTCGGCACCATTGGGCGTACCCCGCTGATCAAACTTCAGCGCGTCTCCGCAGGACTCCCCGCCACCGTTGCCCTCAAAGCTGAGTTCTTTAATCCCCTAGGAAGCGTCAAAGATCGTATCGGTGCAGCCATGATCGCCGCCGGCGAACGCGATGGCTTGATCACCCCGCAGACCACCATCATTGAGCCCACCTCTGGCAACACCGGCATCGCCCTCGCCTTCGTCGCCGCCGCCAAAGGCTACAAACTTGTTCTCACCATGCCCGAAAGCATGAGCCTGGAACGGCGCACGCTCCTCGCTCTCCTCGGCGCCAAACTCGAACTCACCCCCGCCGCCGAAGGAATGAAAGGCGCCATCGCCCGCGCCGAAGCTCTCGCCAAAGAAATTCCCAATTCGTATATCCCCCAACAGTTTAAAAATCCCGCTAACCCTGCCATTCATCGGCAAACCACTGCGGAGGAAATTTGGACCGATACGGATGGCAAGATCGATATTTTCATCTCCGCCGTCGGCACGGGCGGCACCATCACTGGAGTGGCCGAGGTGATCAAGCCCCGCAAAAAATCCTTTTTGGCCATCGCCGTTGAACCCAAAGATTCCCCCGTCATCTCCCAAACTCGCTCGGGTCAACCGGTCAAACCTGGTCCCCATAAAATCCAAGGCACGGGAGCAGGCTTTGTCCCCGATAACCTCCACCTCGACATCATCGATGAGGTCATCACCGTGAGTAATGACGACGCCTTTGCCATGGCCCGCCGCATCTGCAAAGAAGAAGGCCTCCTCGTCGGAATTTCTACTGGTGCCAATGTTCATGTCGCCATGGAAGTCGCCAAACGCCCAGAGAACAAAGGAAAACTCATCGTCACCATCGGTTGCAGCACAGGAGAACGCTATCTGACTACCCCGCTGGCCGAAGAAGCCCGCCGCCTCGTCGGGGGATAATCACCATGGCCAAGGCAAAAAAGCCCGCCTTCCGTTCTTCGACAAAGTTAGTCTCGTCCCTTCCACCCGCCGTGGTGGAACAAGCTGCCCAAGAATGGCTCGAAGCCCACGGCATCGCCGCCAGCAAAACCCCTTCAACCCAACCTGATCTTTCTTGCCATGCCTTGACGGAAATCCTTACGCAAACAATTCAGAGAATTCACGGAGAACTGCACTCCCTGCAAGAGAGAATCGCCCGCTTAGAAAAAAAGACCAACTAGAGCGACAAGAGCAGTCGCACCACGTTTTCCCAACGCCGCTCTTCCCCGCGAGCCAAGTCATCCCGATCTTTCTGCGGAAGATCTTGCTCCCGTTCAATCGCCATAATGCGCGCCTCGTGATCTTTTAACGCCGCCCGGTACTTCCTCTCCTGTTGGGGAGAAAGATCGGCCATGGAAAAACTGTCCTTAAACTTAATCACCACCGGACGGGTCTGATCCCGGTTTTCCCAATCCCAAAACTGGCCCAAAGGACGTTGCATCATGTGCTGAGACAGATCCTTGATCAGCAAATCATAGGCCTGCTCCGAGGTCCCCGAGGCCGCCGTCACCGGCAAACTGATTAACCAAGTCGTTGCTGTGATCGGCAACACGGCCAAATCCATCGGTCGGACAATCCAAAAATCTGCAAAGGAGTACATCGTTTCAGGCGGAGCAAAATAATCGCTCGGGGTCGCCGCCCGAGAAAAAGACCCCGACAGCACCATCGCCAGCCCAAACCAACATAACATCGATTGTTTCATCTCTTTGGAAATACCCGAGAGACCGACTGCGTCAACCGCCCGCCTGCGGGACGGGTGAATGGCTTGGGGATAAAGAAGAAGAACGTAGAAGGGCGAGGCACTCCACATGGGAAGTCCGAGGAAAAAGATCGATCGGCTGAAACCACTCCGGCACCCAGTGCGGTGCTAACGCTTTCAAATCTCGCGCCAACGCAGGTGGATCGCACGATAGATAGAGGATTCCCTGAAAAGGCAGAGCCCGCGCCAACAACCGCCGGGCATCTGGGCTCAATCCTCCCCGAGGAGGATTGATCAGACAAAAAGAAGGTCCTACCCCCAACTTCCCCATCCCCTCCTCAAAAGCGCCTTCGAACCGCGCCTGGAGCAACTCCGCCTGAGGAGCTTCTCGCTGAAAAGCAGGCGCCGCCGCCGCACTCAGCTCAATCGCCACCACCCGAATCCCGCGCTTCGACAGCGGCCCAGTAAAAAAACCCGTCCCCGCATACCCCTCCAGAACCGAAACAATTCCTTCAGGCACCGCCTCGGTCACCATTTTCTGCAAAGCTTCCCCCAACGGCCGATTCGACTGATAAAAAGCTTCTCCCCTTACCTCATCCGCCCGAATCGAGTAGTGCGGCCGAGGACGAGGACGCGTTCGCAAATGCGCCAACTTGGCATTCACATCGTCCGCCGCCAAAAGACATTTCTGCACATCAATCAAGGTGTGTCCGTCCGTTCCCAAAAAACCCATCCGCCCCGCCCGATTGTGTACCGTAATCCGATTGCGATACCCGTAGTCCACCCCAGTCAAAGCAGTGCGAACTACCGGATTCTCAATTTTTCCAATTCTCCGCAAAGCCGATTCGATCTGCGCCACCTTAGCCTGCACCTCAGCGGGATAAGCCAAATGCTGGGTGACACAACCCCCGCAAGACTGAAAAAGCGGGCAAGGAGGAGCCACCCGATCAGGCGAAGCTTGCACCACCTCTACGCACCGCGCTCGCGCAAACGTTTTATGCTTCTCCGTCAGGACAACCCGCACTTTTTCCCCCACCGCCGTATAAGGAATAAATATAACCTGCCCATCGTGCCGGGAGACACCATCCCCGCCGTAGGCGATTTCAGAGATCGTCAGCTCGATCGAGTCCGCACCCGACTCGCAAGGATTTTTCAGTACCAGTTGTCTTTCAAGTCAGCCGGCGGCAACGGATTGACCTGCCCCGTATCATGCGCAGGCATCTTCATCGATTTGGTCGGAATAAAAAAGGTGCCAATCTCAATCGTACCCACCCCAATATCCATCACCATCCGGGACACTCCTTGGGTAAATCCCAAAGTATCCCCATAGGTCCCGCCCCCCTTCTGCGTCGCGATATAGGGAGAGTCGAATAACTCAGACACCGAAAGAGTCACATTGCCAATCCCACGCGCCAACTTCTCCATCATCGTCGGCTTGGGCGGAAGCCGTAGATCAGCCCAAGAAAGAGCAGGCAGAGAAAAACAGGCCAAGACCAAGGATAATTTACGCAGTGTTTTCATAAAGTCTGTTTTGCCACCACCTAGCGATCCCACAAGAGGGAAGATCTTCTACGGAGAATAATTTGTGAATGCCCGCGAACTACTTGCCTGAGTCCGCGCCCACTGCAAAACCCCATCTGCCACCCGATCCGCGTATTCTTGAAAGATATTCTGCCGATCCCGCCCCGCCACCATTCTACTCCCCTCATAAGCCCCCGCCTGAATCCAGCCATAGGTGCTCCGATCATTCATATAGGGCCCCTCCACAAAAATTACTGGCCCCCGAAACAGGCGATTGGCAATTAAGTTCCGATGCCAGACATACGGACTAGCCCCAGAGGCGTGCGCATACCCAGACCCCTCATAATTTTCCGGAGGCATCCCCCACTTCTCCTTAAACTGCTGTCCAATCGCCCCGCCGAGGGCCAACTCCGACGGCGTGGAGTTTTCTAAAAGTTTTCTAAATAGGTTAAATTTCTGGTCGTCATAGACCAACTCACTCGCGGTATACGAACCATGACTAAAAAGAACCAGACGGTTCACCGAGGTGAGCGACGCCCTCCCTGGCGAGCCCCACGGAGCCGCATTATAGTGCAGGCAAAGAGTAAAATCGGGCCGTAGCTCCTCATTCACCCGCCGCGCCCGTGCCTGAATCTCCGCCGAACGGTAAAAAAGAAGCTCCGCATTCCAGCGGATCAGTCCATTCATCGAGAATCGGGGCAACCGCCGATTCGTGGGATCCTGCAGCAAATACTCGATCGCCTCGGGATAAAGATCGGCCGGCCGGACTTCAGTCGTCGGCGCAAACCCCTCGTGGGTCCAGACCACCTTCGCCCCTGCCGCACTCAACCTCTCCGCCAGTAAACGGCACGTCTGCAAATTGAGCTCCCCCTCCACCACCGGCCGGTCCCGCCCAATCCTAAAAGTTCGCTCCTCAATATCCGCCCAATCTCCACCAATATGCCCAGGGTCAAGGCAGATCACTTTTCCTAACAACGGCTGTGTCGGATCCGCCAGCGCCAAAGGAGCTAGCTCCGCCCGTGGCGTGGATGTCGGTTCAGCAAAGCGTAGCCGAAATAAAGGCTGGGTCTTCGCCCGATCCCGAAACACCACCACCGCACTCTCGCTCATCTCTAAATAAGCGTTCAAAGCCCCCTTGGGATCGAAAATGCGCTGAAGCCGTTCCCTGAACTCCTCCTGACTCAGAGTGCCCTGATACCCCTCCAACAACCGCCACTCGGGCACCTCCGATACTGGCGAATAGAGAAAAGGCTTTTCCTCCACCGCAAAACATCTTGCGCTAAGCAGGACCATCAAACTGGCAAGCCAGAGACAAGACATGGATTCAAGATGGAAGCCCAATCGACTTCAGGCAAGACCCGATGGGCGACTTGAGGAATCTCTCATCTTTCCATACTCTTTCCTTATGGAAACCTCCTCCCCCCTTCCTCCTAGACCTCCTAGGGATCGCTACATCGCCATGGGCATGGTCGCCCTCGCCGCCCTCCTCGCCTCCGCTTGGATTATGCGCGAACGCCAACTTTCCACCGATCTCGCCGAATCCCGCGAGGATCTCCGCCAAGCCATGCACCGCCTCCAGACCCTTTCTTCCTCCACCGACCAGATCCGCGTCGCCTACCTCCAAAGAAAACAGGAATTGGATGTCACCAAGCAGAAGTTAGCCCAGGCCGCCAGCCACCCCGCCGAGGATAAAAACAAAACTCCCGCCACCCCCGAAGAAAAATCAAAAACACGACAAGCCGTAACCACTTTCTCCAGCCACTTAACCCAAACCAAACTCCCTAATTGGGCCGCCGTGGAAAAAAGTGACACAGCCATTCGCCTCCTCCCTGGAGCCAGTCTCCCCTCGGGAAATCAGGGCTATGCCAACTTCGGCTCCCTAGCCCAACTGCTTTCCTCTCTCGATCCCGACTGGACCCTCGAACTCATCGCACGAGCCGAACCAGGAAAAGATGGCTGGCAAACCGCTCAAGATCGCGCACGTCTCCTCATGGAAGCGGCCGAAAAATCCTTGGAAGGGAATCCCGCCCGCCTCCGCCTACGCATCGAGGCCGTCAAAGGACCTCGCATGGAATGGCGCCTGCTTCCGCCAGAAGCGCCTGCCAAACCAGCCTCCGATACCAAGGCCCCAAAAAAATGAGCATGGTGCTCGTGGATGGCCACTACTATGCCTACCGCAGTTTTTATGCCATCACGGCTCTAACCAATTCCAAAGGCGAACCCACCAACGCCGCTTACGGCTTCGCCTCCGCCCTCCTCCGCATGGTGGAAGATCTCAAACCCACCCAAGGCGCGGTTATTTTTGATGGAGGCATTCCCGCCGAACGCTTAGCCACCCATCCCGAATATAAAGCTAATCGCAAAGAAACTCCCGAGGCCCTAGAAAAACAGTTTCCTCTTCTCCGCGAGGTCGCCATCGCCCTCGGTTGGCCCACCCTCTCCGTCCAAGACGAAGAAGCGGACGATGTTATCGCCAGCTATGTCACCGCCGCCCATGGCCCCGAATGCATCGTCGCCACCAACGATAAAGATCTCATGGTCCTGGCCTCTCAAGGATGCAGGATTTATCAACCCCAAGGCCAAAGCTTTTCTCTGCTTGGCCCCGCTGAAGTCACCGCCAAGTGGGGCGTCCCCGCCGAAAAAGTTCCCGAACTTCTCGCCCTCACCGGAGATGCCGCCGACAATTTCCCAGGCGTTCCCGGTGTCGGCCCAAAAACCGCCGCCAAATGGATTCTGCAGTACGGCACCGCCGAAGGTGTCCTCGCCGCCGCCGACTCGATCCAGCCTGAACGCTTCCGCCCCATCCTGCAAAATTCCGCCGCCATCGTTCGGCGAAATCGCAAAATGGTTGAGCTCCGCACCGCCCTGACCCTGCCCATTCCCCTCGCCGATTTATCTTTGCGCCCTGATCCTGCTCAGCAGGTGGAACTGTTCCGACGCTTGGAATTTAAGAGATTTACCCGCGAGGCCGAGGCACGCCTCGCCACCCTCGGCCCGAAGCAGGCCAACCTCTTTGCCGACCAATAAAATGAAGCCCCGCATCGAAACTCTTTACGTTCACGTGCCCTTTTGTACCCACCTCTGCCCCTACTGCGATTTTCCTAAAGAGCGCCTCGCGGGAAATCGCATGCGTGATTTTCTCCGTGGCCTCCAAGCAGAGTGGGCTTGGGCCGAACAAGAGTTCGACATTTCTCCCCAGCGCATTTTTTTCGGCGGGGGCACTCCTACCGCTCTTTCCCCCTCTTTACTCCAAGAACTAATCGAAATTGCACCTTGGGGACAGGCGAAGGAGTGGACCGTGGAGGCAAATCCCGACGGATTCGGCCCAACCAAAGCCGCCATGCTCCAAGCCGCAGGTGTCACCCGCTTAAGCCTCGGGGTCCAAGCCTTTCGTCCCGAGGATCTCGCTTGGCTCGGACGACGCCACGACCGTGCAACCATTCGTTCCGCCGTCGACGCCGCACGCCAGGCGGGGATTCCTCAGATCAATCTCGACCTCATCTACGGCCTCCCCAACCAAGGCCCCGCCGAATGGCAGGCCACCCTCGAAGAAGCGTGTGCTTTGAAGCCCGACCACATTTCCGCCTATGTCATCACACCTGAAGCAGGTACCGAACTGGCCTCGATGATCGAACGCGGAGAGTGGCACCCCAACGGAGAGAATGAGTCCCTGCTTTTTCTTCTCACCCAAAGAATTTTAGAAGCGCACGGGTTCATCGCCTATGAGATTTCTAATTTCGCCAAGCCAGGGATGGAGTGCCTTCATCATCAGGCCATATGGTCAGGCCAAGATTATTTAGGAATGGGACCCGGGGCCGTTTCCACCGTAGCGGGACGGCGCTGGCGCAATATTCGCGATACTGGCCAGTACGCCCGCTCCGCCGAAACCTCTCCACACCCCGATCATGAGGATGAGGAGATCTGTGGGGCCAAAGAGCGGCGGACCGAACGAATCCTTTTAGGCCTGCGCACCATCCTCGGGTTAGCCGAAGAAACCTTGCAGGGCCACGAGGTCTGCCTGGCCGAACTCGTACAAAAAGGTTGGGGGCGTCGCCAAGACGGTCGTTTTTTGCTTACCCCTCGCGGTCGTTTACGCGCTGATGAAGTAGCGACTATGCTCATCTAATCATGGAACCCGCCATCGTCACTGGGGGTTTGCGCAAGGTATACCGAGTCTTTCGGAAAGAACCTGGCCTGACCGGCGCCATCCGTGGCCTTTTTCATCGGCGCTACGATGAGGCCGTTGCCGTAGACGGGGTGAACCTCGAAATCGGCCACGGGGAACTGGTGGGATTTCTCGGGCCCAACGGCGCTGGTAAAACCACCACCCTCAAGATGCTCTCCGGCTTGCTTCATCCCAGTGGCGGAACTGCCCGTGTCCTCGGTCACGTTCCCTGGGAGCGAGAAGTTGTTTTTCGACGACAGATTTCCCTCCTCCTCGGCCAAAAAAACCAGCTTTTGTGGGATCTGCCCGCTCGTGAAAGTTTCGAGCTCAATCGCGCCATCTACGGCATCGACCGAGGCGTAGCCCAACGGACCATCGATCATCTCTCTGCTTTGCTCGAAGTGCGGGGGCTTCTAGATAAGCCCGTCCGAGAACTTTCCCTTGGGGAGCGCATGAAAATGGAATTAATTGCTGCTCTCCTCCATAAGCCCAAGATTTTGTTTTTGGACGAACCCACTTTGGGCCTCGATGTCGTCTCGCAACATCGGGTGCGGGACTTTCTCCGCCATCTCGTCGCCGAAGAAAAAATCACCACCATTCTAACCAGCCACTACTTACAGGACATCGAGGCACTTTGTCGCAGAGTGGTCATCATTGATCACGGGCGGATCATTCACGATGGCTCTTGGGAGCAGATCGTCCGTAACTTTTCCGATCGCAAAGAAATTGTCCTCCGATTTAAAGAGACTGCTCCCGATCTCCGGGGCGACGAGTGGGGCGAGGTGGTCTCTCGCGATGCGGCCACCTTGCGTCTCCGAGTGCCCCCTGCCCGTGCGACACAAATAAGCAGGAGGGCCATCGACCTGCCAGGACTGGAGGATATCCGTATCGAAGCCATGCCAGTCGAGGAAGTGATTCGTCGCGTCTTTGCGGCTTCGACAAGCCGCTAACAGCGCCTTCCAAGCCAAATGGCAAAACCAACCAAGGTGTAACCCAACCCATCGTCATTGCCATGTTCTTAAGAATGTCGGAACGTTATTGCTGTTTACCTACCCGTCGTCGTTCCCGCTCAACTCCCCATCAACACCGCTAACGCGATAATCGAAAAACCAACCGTCGCCGCCACAATCTTTACTCCTCTTCCCTCCTTGTCCTTTAACTCAGGCAGCAAAAGATCCGATCCCGCTAAATAAAGAAAAGTCCCCGCCGTTGTCGCCGCCAAAATACCGTGCAACAGATGAGGCCCAGAAAGATCCGCCATCGACGCCAACAACGCCCCCACCGGACTCGCTAAACTCAAAAGCACCGTAGCTCCAACAATTTTTGTCCGCGAAACTCCATAGCGCACCAAAGTCACCGCCAGCGCAAAAGTGTCTGTCGCTTTGTGAAAAAGAATCGCCAAGGCCAACGCCTCCCTTGCCGCTCCCACCGCCACCGATCCCAAGGCCAATCCCTCAAGCAAGGAGTGAAATCCCAACATCGCCCCCAAAATATAGGGCTTCGCCGGCGCGCCCCCGCCGTGAGGATGACACCCGTGAATCTCCGCATGCGCGTGATGCCCCTGCCGATCCAGCCACCCAAGAAATAAAATAATCCCCCCCGCATTCAACAAAGACCGCCACACACCCAACACCTCCAGCGATTCAGGCCCCAGCTCGAAAATGGCCGTCGCTAAAAACGCCCCCCCCGCAAAAGTTCCCCCCAAACAAAGCCACGATGTCTTTGCCCCTTGGCTCCTCATCGGTAAAGCCACCAAGCCCCCAACCAGTCCCGCGCTAAATAGCGCGACCAAAAGAATAGTCGAAATCACTCAAGTGGCTTAGCGCAAAAATTCGCCTTGAGCGAGTCAAGGAATGCTGACTCTCGGGCCTTCCAGCGTTACCCTCTCCCATGCCCCATAACGCTACCGACATCTCTCTTCCCCCAGCTTCCCCCTACCCAAAAAACAGTGTGGCAGTGGAGGGATTCGAACCCCCGACCCAAGGCTTATGAGTCCCTTGCTCTACCGGGCTGAGCTACACTGCCAGGAACCTCCCATTCTACCCTCGACCCGAACCTTCGCCAAGCACCTACCCTACCTCGCGAGGGAGACAAATCAGATCGGCGTACGCTTCGCGCCGCGCTAGCGCAGAAGGATGCATATGCGCAAAATTCTTCGCGCAGGTTTCCTTTACACTCTCCTGTGTAACCACAACCTCCCCGCCGCCTCCTACACCGTCCAAAAAGGGGAGACCCTTTATCAAATTGCGAAAAGCCAATCTACCTCCGTCGAGGCCATCACCAAAGCCAACCCTACCATCAATCCTCAACGCCTACACCCAGGGGATGTCCTCCGCCTTCCCTCCTCCCCACCCCCCCCGCCCACCTCTGCCCTCACTCCCTCCACTCCAGCGAAAACCACCCCCTCCCCCATCGCCCAAACCAAACCCACCCCTCCCACCGAATGGGTGCGAATCAAAAAAGGGGACAGCTTAGCCAAAATCGCCCGCGAAAATAATCTCACCATCGCAGACCTCCAACGCTGGAACCGATTATCAGGAGACTCCCTTCGCTCAGGCGAGCTTCTGCGCCTCCGCCCCCCTCCCTCCTCCACCCCAACCCAAACCAACACCCCCTCCTCTCCCCCAAAATCTCTCCCCACCACTCCTCCCTCCCCGCCCAAACCCTTAACCCGTGAACTGATTTTCATTGAACCCGCCCGCGCCCAGATTGATGCCCCTAAAGATCGGCTCCGCGATTGGGAATATATCGTCGTCCACCACAGCGGTACCAGCGGGGGTAATGCCAAAATCTTCGACTATTTCCATCGCCACACCCGCGGCATGGAAAATGGTATGGCCTACCACTTCGTCATCGGTAACGGCTCCGATTCAGGCGACGGCCAAATCGAAGTCGGCTCCCGCTGGCTCCAGCAAAAACAGGGCGGACACCTCGCTAGCGAAGCTCTCAACGAAATCGCTATCGGGATCTGCCTCGTCGGCGACTTCAGCACCCATCGTCTCGGCCCACGCCAAACCGCTTCGCTTATCGAGCTCGTCCAATACCTGCGCAAACTTCAGCCCGATTCAAAATTAAAATTCCGTCTCCACCGTGAAATCAATACCAAACCCACCGAATGCCCAGGGAAACTTTTTCCCAGCTCGGCCATTCACGAAATCTTAGATTGAGGACCCGCCCAAAGGGGCTGAAACCCTACCCACGCCCGCCGCGACCGCGGTCCATCAAACTCCGCAAAATAAATCATCTGCCACATCCCCAGACGCAACTTCCCCTTTTCCAGCGGCCAAGCCAGGTGATTCCCCAACATCGCCGCCTTCAGATGGGCCGCCGAGTTTCCTTCCCCATGCCGATAATCCCGATTCTCCCACGGCACCGCCCGCTCCAACGCCACCGCCAAATCTCGCCGTACATCCGGATCCGCCCCCTCCTGAATCGTTACCGCCGCCGTGGTGTGCGGAATGACAATGTGCAAAAGCCCATCCCGCCATCCCCGCTCGGCGGCAGCCTTCTCCAACGGTTGTGCTATGGGCATAAATTCGGTATGGCCTTCTGTGCAAATGACGATTTCTTCTAGCATCGAGGACATATGATTGTCGTAACAGGTGGCCCCGGCTTTGTCGGGCGAGAAATTTGTCGGCGCCTCGCCGCCGAAGGCCTGCCCACTCGTGCCCTCGCCCGTACCTCCCCTCCCCACACCCTGCCCCCAGGAGTCGAATTTTTTCCCGCCGACATCACCCAACCCGCATCTCTCCGCGAGGCCTTCCGCGGGGCCCAAGCCGTCATTCACTGCGTCGGCATTATCCAACAACACGGCTCACAAACTTTTCGCCGCGTCCATCAAGACGGCACCGCCCATGTCGTTGCCGCAGCTCTCGCCTCAGGCATCTCTCGCTTCCTATATCTCAGTGCCCTCGGTACCCGCCCCATGGCCGCCTCTCAATATCACCAGACCAAATGGGCCGCCGAGGAAATCATTCGCCAGAGCGGCCTCGCTTTCACCCTGTTTCGCCCCTCTCTTATCTACGGCCAAGGCGATGCCTTTACCTCCCTCCTCGCCTCCTCCATGCGCCCACCTCTCTCTTGGCTG
>JBGSBI010000009.1:0-53255 GCA_041730685.1 Aliarcobacter sp. | reverse complement strand
CGTCCCCGGTTCCGAAACCCGCGCCGAGTCTGCCGCCTCCCGCCCCACCCCCAACGCTTCCTCCGCTCCAAAACCCACCCCTGCTGCTGCCCCTTCTCCCACCCCATCCCCCGTAAAAACCCCCACCCAAAAACCCACCACCCCCTCCTCCTCCGCCAAAGAAACCTTCCTCAACGACCCAGCCATTCGTGCCGCCCTCAAACAGTTCGACGCCAGAGTCATTGATCAGTCCAACTAATCACCCAGCATAACCGGATGGCTGATTACCCTCCCGCCGCACTTCGCCTTGTCGCTGCCCTCCGCAAACTCCCCGGCCTCGGCCCACGCTCCGCTGAACGACTCGCCCTCCACCTCCTCTCTGCACCCCCAGGCGCATCCGAAGACCTCGCCCATGCCGTTCGCGAAGCCCGCTCCCAAATCATCCCCTGTCCCGAATGTAGCTTCTTTTCCGAAGACGGCCTCTGCGAAATCTGTCGCGACCGCTCACGCGACGAATCCCTCCTTTGCGTCGTCGAACACGCCCCCGATGTCCTTAGCTTCGAACGCTCAGCCACCTTCCGCGGCCGCTACCACGTCCTCGGCGGCCTTCTCTCCCCACTCGACGGAATCGGACCCGATGAACTCAAAATTCCCACCCTCCTCGCCCGGGCAAAAAAAAATCAGACCCGCGAGGTCATTCTCGGCTTCGGTACCGACGCCCGGGGCGAAACCACCGCCCTCTATCTCGCCAAGGAACTTTCAGCCCTCGGCTTGAAAATTACCCGCCTCGCCACCGGCGTCGCCGCAGGCTCAGGCCTCGAATTCGTCGATTCCATCACCCTCGGTCACGCCCTCTCCCATCGCCGGGAGATTTAGCCGTTGCCCCATCGAGGCACAGTCCTCACCGCTCACCTTATTCTCTTCCATCCACTCGCTGTTCACATCTTTTGTGGATGATTTTTCGCCCCACCTCGACTCCCCCCCGCTCCCGTCCATTCCAGAGAGATGCCCATCCGCACCCGTAAAGACTGGGAGAAAAAGGAATCCCTTCTTTTCTCCCCCTTCGCCACCAAAAGTAGCGAAAGCCTGGGCCGCAAACACTCCGAAGAATCTCACGACTTCCGCCCCGAATTTCAACGGGACCGCGAACGCATCGTTCACAGCTCCGCTTTCCGTAGCCTCGAATACAAAACCCAAGTCCCACTCAACGGCACCGGCGACCACGTCCGCACCCGCCTCACCCATACCATCGAGGTCGCCTCTCTCGCCCGCTCCCTCTGCCGCTCGCTCGGCCTCAACGAAGACCTCGCCGAGTCCATCGCCCTCGCCCGGGATCTCGGTCATCCCCCCTTCGGCCATCCCGTCGAACACACCCTCGACCAACTCATGCAAGACTCCGGCGGCTTCGGTCGGCGCCACCAGAGCCTCCGCGTCGTCGAACAGCTCGAGATCAAATACCCTGAATTCAATGGCCTCAACCTCACCCACGAAGTCCGCCAGGGTCTTAACCCCCTGCCTCGCACCGAATCCCAGCCCTCTCTCGAATCCCAAGCCGTCGATCTCGCCGACGAAATCGCCCACAGTTGCCACGACCTCGAAGACGCCCTCGAAAGTGGCCTGGTCGAACCAACCGCCCTTCTCGGCATCGAACTGTGGAAAGAAACCGAGTCCACTGTCCGCAAAAATTACGCCCGCCTTGATCCCGAACGCACTCGCCGTTTTGTCGCCCGCTGTCTCGCCGATCACTTAATGGAGGACGCCACCCGCTCCTCCGCCGCCAACTTAGCTGATCTTGCACCCTCTAGCGCCGCCGATGCCCAAGCCGCTGGCCATCGTCTCCTGACCTTCACTCTCCCCATGCGTGTAAAGATCCAAAATCTTCGCACCTTCCTCTTCGAAAATCTTTACCACCATCCAGGTGTTCGCGAGGTCAACCAACGAGCCTGCCAAGTCCTGCAAGGCCTCTTCGAATTTTATCACGCCCACCCTCACCTCATCGCCGAACGCGCCGTCCTCCGAATTAAAAAAGAGGGAGTCAGCCGCGCCGTTTGTGATTTCCTCTCCAGCCTGACCGATCGTACCGCCCTCCAGTACTACGCCCGCCACGTCGGCACCGATGACCTTCTCCGCGAACTCGCCGTCCAGCCCGATCGCCCAGCCACCCCAGGTCTCCAACTCGTTTAGCTCGTAGGCTTAACTCGCAACTTCCCCAAGAATGTGCGGATCCTCTCTTGATACTTTCTGCTAAAAGAGCGGCTCTCGTGCCCTTCCCCGGGAATAATCCAAAACTCTTTCGGCTCAGCCGCCACATCATAAATCGTCCGCACCATCGCAGGATTCATTCGCCGATCCTCCTCCGCCGCTAGGATCAAAATCGGTGCATGAATCTGCTTTATCGCTCTCAAGCTATCCACCGCATCCACTTTAAACTTTGCCCGCTCCTCGATCATCGGCATCGCCAGTGTCAGCAAGGGAAATTCCGACATTCCGTACATTAACTTCGCATGGTGCCGAATCGTGTTGCGGTAGGTGTCATACGGAGCATCCGCAATCACCCCCGCCTCCGAACCATCCTCCGCCGCTGCCAAAAGCGCCGCCACCGCTCCCATCGACGTCCCCCACAATACTGGATCTCCCGCCCCCCGCTTCCTCACAAACTCCATCGCCGCTTCCACATCCCAACTCTCGTAATACCCGATACTCGTTAGACTCGCCTCACTCATCCCGTGACCCCTGAAATCGATCGCCAAAACCGGATACCCCGCAGCCTGTGCGAAAAGAATATAATCGATCATGTGCGCCTTGCCTGCCCCCAATCCATGCAGAACTACCACCGGCGGATTCCCCTTCTGCCCACGCGGCATCCACCACCCCGATATCATCTTTCCATCCTTCGCCCTCAGCTCCACATCCTCGCAAAACAGACCCAGCCTTGCTGGATGCAAGGCTGGCCGAGCCGTCGGAGGAATCTTCGTTGCCAAATCCGCTAAGAAACTCGCCGCCAAAAAAGCCAATCCCACCACCACCAATCCCAGAAATCCACCTCCCACCAAGATTGCCTTCCCCTCCTTTCGCCAGAAATTCATACCTGCCACCTTAGCCTTTTTCTGTTGGCATGCGAGGTACCTCCTCCTCCCATCTTTCTTGCTCCCCGAACCTTCTTGCTTTGGAATGAGAGATTAATGACCGATTCCACCCTCTTGGGTCGAGTGAACTTTTTCCGAATGCCCGACGGACCTAAACTCGTTCGCTGGTTCTGCGGTTCTTGGACCGCCCTGGTCTTCGCCTTTCTTTACCTTCCCATTTTTCTTCTCGTTCTTTTTTCCTTCAACCAATCCAAAAGCGGCTTTGTTTGGGAAGGATTCACCCTCGAATGGTACGATGCCCTTTTCCATAATCGAGTCCTTCTCCAAGCCTTCGGCAATAGCCTGCTCATCGGAACTATTTCAACTGCCTGCGCCACTTTCCTCGGCACCCTCGGCGCTTGGCTCCTCTACCGCTACCGTTTCCCCGCCCATCGCCTCATGGAAACCTTTATCTTTGTCCCCATGATCATGCCTGAAATTCTTATGGGCGTTAGCCTTCTTGTTCTCTTTGTCCTGTTCTCCCTCCCTCTCGGCTACTTCTCCGTCATCATCGCCCACATCACCTTCACCTTTCCTTTCGTCCTCATCGGCATGCAAGCACGCCTCCAGGGCATGGATCCCTCGCTCGAAGAAGCCGCCCTCGACCTCGGCGCCACTCCTTCCCAAGCCTTTTTCAAGGTGATCCTCCCTTATCTCATCCCCGCTATCGCCTCAGGCGCCCTCCTCGCCTTCTCCTTATCCCTCGACGATTACATCGTCACCGTTTTTGTAACCGGGGCCGCGTCGCAAACCCTTCCCCTCAAGGTCTACGGAATGGTTCGCGTAGGCCTCAACCCCCAATTGAATGCCTTGTCTGCACTTGGAATTGTCCTCACCATGTTACTCGTCTTCGTTAGTGAACGTTTAAAACAACCCACCTCAGGAGAAACATCATGAAAACCATCCGCCCACTCATCCTCACCCTTCTTGCCCTCGCCCTAGCCGCCTGCGGAAAATCAGGCCCCGCAACTGCTCCCACCGCGGCAACTCCCGCCTCGGCCGAACAAAAGAAACTCAGCCTCTTCTGTTGGTCAGAATATGTCCCCCAAACCATCATCGACGACTTCACCAAGGAAACTGGCATCAAGGTCTCCGTGGAAAACTACTCCTCCAACGAAGAAATGCTCAGCAAACTCCTCGCAGGAGGGGGGAAGTACGATCTCATTCAACCCAGCGAGTACACCATCGAAGCCCTCATCAAGGACGGCCAACTTCTCCCCATCAACTCCGCTGCCCTCACCAATCTCAGCAACATCGCCCCAGAATTCCGAGCCATGTCCTTCGATCTCGGCAATAAATACTCCGTGCCCTACATGGCAGGCTTCGTCGGCATCTGCGTCAACACCGCCAAGATAAAAACTCCCGTCCAAAGCTTTGCCGACGTCTTCGTCCGGGCGAATCAAGGGCGCATCGTTGTCCTCGACGATGCCCGCGAAATCGTCAGCTGGGCCTTAGGTTCACTCAAACTCGGCATCAACGATGTCACCACCGAAAATCTGGCCCTCATCACGCCCTTGCTAAAAAAGTGGCTCCCCCTTGTCAAAGTTTACGATTCCGATAGTCCCAAAACTTCTTTGAAAAATGGAGACGTCGACATCGGAGTAATCTGGAGTGGCGAAGCCGCCCTCCTCTACGCCCAAGATAAAAAGTTCGCCTTCATTCTCCCAGACGACGGAGCCCATCTCTTCGTCGATAACTTGGCCATTCCAAAAACCGCCAGCCACCCCCAGAACGCGCACCTCTTCATCAACTACCTTCTTCGCGCCGATGTCAGTAAACGCATTTCTGATGCCTTCCCCTACTACAACCCTAATCTCGCCGCCCGCCAACTGCTCAGCCCAGAACAGCTCGCCAACCCCGCCAGCTATCCACCCGCTCAACAAATCTCCCACATGCAGACCTTCCGTGATCTCGGCCAGTTCAGCGCCATCGTCGATGAGCTCGTCACCCAGATTAAGGCCAAAGGGAAATAACCCACCTTGGCAGAGACAGCTCGGCAAACCCCCACCGTCCTAGGCCTCGACCCTCGTCGCGCCAGCTGGAAAGCGTGGCTCCTCCTCGGTCCCCTCCTCGTCTGGCTAGCACTCTTCGTCTTGCTGCCCACAATCCTCCTCATCGTCACCAGTTTTAGTAATCGCGATGAACTCGGTCGGGTAGTCTACTCCTTTAACTGGGATAACTATCGGCGCTGTTTCGATCCCACTTGGCTTTCGATTTTTTGGGACTCCATCGTTTACGCCCTCCTCGCTACCATTATTTGCGTCCTCGTCGGATATCCTGCTGCTTACACCATCGGTCGCGCTAGCCCCGCCAATCGCCGCATCCTCCTCACCCTGGTCATGGTTCCCTTCTGGACCAGCTTTCTCATCCGTACTTACGCTTGGATCTCCGTCCTCAGCCAAGAAGGACTCGTGAATAGCCTCCTTCTCTCCTCGCACATTCTGCCCACCCCCCTCTCTATGATGTACACCCCCTTCGCCATCGTCCTCGGCCTCGTCTACAACTATCTCCCTTTTATGATTCTCCCCATTTATACTAGCGTCGAAAAACTCGATAACTCCCTCGTCGAAGCCGCCTACGACCTCGGTGCAGGCCCGCTCCGCGCGTTCTCTCGCGTCATCATTCCTCTCACCCAACCTGGCATCACCGCTGGCGCCCTCCTCGTATTTGTTCCCGCCATCGCTATGTACGCTATCACCACACTCATGGGCGGCGGTTCCAACCCGACAATCGGCGAAGTCATCCAAAATCAGTTTACCCGCGCACGCAACCAGCCCTTCGGAGCCGCCCTCGGTGTTCTCCTTATGCTCCTCTTTCTCGTTTGCTTTTTTGTCCTCGGCAGAAAAAAGCACTCCGCCCACCCTGTCTAGACCCCTCTCCATTGACACCCGCCCAAAAAAAGAGAATCATTCTCTTATGAAATTAAATTTAATCCGCACCCTTCAACTCCTCCTCACCGTCATTACCCTCTTCCTCTGCACTCCACCAGCCTCGGCAGAAAATAAATGGGACTGCTCGGCAAACCAAATTAACTCTCGGGGAGATAAACTTCCAACCGCCCGTGGCCATCACGACTCCGATCAGGATGATGATGACGAAAAAGATGACGACGACTGTAAATCGAAAAACAAGTGTGGTGACAAAAAATCCTGCCAAGATAAAGACGACGACGATAAGAAGTAATTAGTTCACCGCTCAACTTCAAAAGGGCGACCCACCTCGGGTCGCCCTTTTTTTTGGCCCTTTTCTCTCGCCCTCGCCCCTGCCTCAGCCAACTATCTCACCATGAACCTCCACCTCCTTCGCTCCATCTTCCCGACCCTCGGTCTCGGCCTTATCCTCGCCACCCCTGCCTCCGCCGAGATCAGCCAGACAGCCGCTACCACTTGCGTCCAACAGTGGGCCGCCCTCGTCGCCCAAGGCCAAGCCGACGAGCTGGGAAAACTTCTCCGCGAATCCTAGCAACACATCCACGGCACAGGCTTAATCGAAGCTAAAACCGCCTTTCTCGAAGCCTTGCGAAATGGCACCCGAAAATATGAGCCCATCCAGCTTGAAAACCTGAAATTTAGATCATTCCAAGATACCGCCATCCTCACCGCCCAATTTAATCTCCATGCAACTGCACGAGGCAAAAAGATCGAAGGGCTCTACCTAGCTTCCTTCACCTTAATCCAAACCCCCCAAGGTTTATCCATCGTCTCCTTCCAAGCTACCCCCCTCAAACCCGCAACTCCTTAACCCATCATCTTCCTTGGCGGCTCTACCCCTTCCCGCAAAGCTCATCGCTTCTTACCCTTAAATTAGTTAGGCTCACAACCATGCGAGTTCTCGTCACCGGCATGATTGCAGGGATGGACGATGCCGATTACCTCCGGCGCGTTGTCGCCCTCGGCCAGAAAAATCACCGCGACATCAAAGTCTATCACGCGGTGGACGACTTTACCAAAGCTGGCAAAAAACCCCTCGAACGCCTCCTCGGTGCTACCGACTACGTTTTTGAACTCACCCGCGAAAAGGAGTACGAGAAAATCGGATACGAAATCACTCGCCACAACTACCAAGATGTCATCATCCGCGCTCCCGCCACGGTCGAGTGGAATCGCATTAATCGCAAATTTAAGGATCAGCGTATCCTCCGCGATTTCATTAAACCCGACCTCATCGTCACCTTGATCGACGCGGAGTGGGCCATCAAGCTAAAGCTAGAAACTCTCCAAGAGGCAGACCCATTCCTCGTCGCTCTCAAGGAACGCAACCATACCCTTTACGACATTCTTTCCTGGATGAATGAAGAGGTCAGTCTTTCGGAAGATTGGGCTCGCTACATGGGGGTTCCCCACTACGTCATCGCTGTTGGCGAACCACCGGAGGCGCTCTACAAACTAGTCACCCACCCCAACCCTTGGGTCGTCTACGCCAGCTACTCCATGAGCTACGGCACCCCTGAAATACGAAAAGAGATTGATAAGGTTATCCATCGCCTTCGTAAATACGCGGTCGTTGTCGATCCCCAGTCGATTGAGATTGGCACAAATTTTGAGGGGGTCCCTGCCAGCGACCGCGAATCAATCTACGCCTACACCGTCCATCGCGATCTACATTGGTACGTTGGTAAAGTCCACGCCGTCGTCGCCATCCACCCCTACCCTGAGCGTCCACCGCTCTCCACAGGGATGATGGACGAATTAGGGCACGCACGAGATTACATGAAATCTCGCTACATGATCTTCCCCCGTGGCGGCTTTAGCCCCTTCACCACCGATTCCTATATTGAAAAAGGTCATCTCTTCGAGACCTCTGACGACTTTTTCAAATATCTCGACGAAGTCGAAAAACGCCCAAAGTTTACCGATGAATTAGAGCTGCAAGGCGAGTTTTTCAAGGGCCAGTAGCCCATATTCCAAAATGCAGAGGTGGCACCCCAATAAACCACCCATGACACGGGCGGACTCGACCCAGAAACCATTTTTGACTAGTGTATTCCGATGTCTTTGATTCCTCGCATTGTCCAAACCACTGCCGCCCAAGAGCTCAGCTCACCCGAAATGCGGCGCTACGCCCGCCATCTCATCATGCCCGAGGTCACGGTGGAAGGTCAGCGCAAGCTCAAGGCCTCCCGTGTTCTCGCCATCGGCACAGGAGGACTCGGCTCCCCTCTTCTCGCCTATCTCGCCGCCGCTGGAGTCGGTCGCCTCGGCATCATTGATTTCGATCGCGTTGACGAATCCAATCTCCAACGCCAAATCATTCACCGCCAAACCTCCATTGGTCAGCCCAAGGTAGAATCAGCCCGCCGCACTATTTCTGAACTTAATCCTCACGTCGAAGTCGTCACCCACGAAGTCGCTCTCCGTTCTGACAACGCCCTCGATCTTCTCCGGGACTACGACATCGTGGTTGATGGCACCGATAATTTCCCCACCCGCTACCTTGTCAACGATGCCTGCGCCCTTTTGGGTAAACCGAATGTCTACGGATCGATCTTCCGTTTCGAAGGCCAGTGCACCGTCTTCTGGGCAGGTCACGGTCCATGCTACCGCTGTCTTTACCCTGAACCCCCTCCTCCGGGAAGCGTGCCCAGTTGCGCCGAAGGAGGCGTTCTCGGAATTCTTCCTGGCGTCATCGGGGTTCTCCAAGCCATCGAGACGGTCAAACTTATCCTCGGCATCGGGGATCCGCTCATTGGCCGCCTCCTCCTTTTTGATGCGCTAAAAATGCGCTTCAAAGAGATGCGCCTACGCCAAAATCCCGATTGCCCGATGTGTGGAAAAAATAAAACCATTACAGGTCTCATCGACTACGAGCAGTTTTGCGGCATGCCTGCCCGAGAAGGTCCTGTCCAGCAAACCGGCCCCACCGTTCCCGAAATCACCTGCTTGGAGCTGAAAAAAAGGATCGATTCAAAGAAACCTTTTTTCCTTCTCGATGTCCGCGAACCTCACGAGTTCCAGATTTCCAAGATCACTGGCTCTACCTTACTTCCACTCGGCGAACTCCCCAAGCGCTGGTCCGAAATCCCCCAAGACAAAGAAATCGTCATCCACTGCAAAGCAGGCATTCGTAGTGCTAAAGCTCTTCTTTTTCTTCAGCAGCAAGGGTACCAAAACATGCTCAACCTTAAGGGCGGCATCGATGCTTGGTCCGACGAAATCGACCCCTCCCAACCCCGCTATTGAACTTTCCCCGTCTCTTCGCCTTAACCTGCTGGCTCGGCATCGCTGGAGCTTGGGCTGGAGGCGAAGCAAAATTGGAAATCGGGGATCAACGATTGACCGTAGAAATCGCTCTGCGCCCCGAGGAACAGATGACGGGTCTGATGAATCGCGATTCCTTGGACTCAGATCGGGGAATGCTCTTTGTTTTCCCTTCACCCAAACAGGCATCCTTCTGGATGCACAACACCTCCATCCCACTCGATCTCGCTTTTCTCGATGCTAGCGGGCTTATTCTCGAGATCATCCCGCTTGTTCCCTTTGAGGAGAAACCAGTCCAGAGCCAATCCTCAAAAGTATCCTATGCCCTCGAGGTCGCCCGCGACTGGTTCGCCAGCCGCGGACTTAAAGCCGGGCTTAAGGTGAAGGGGCTACAAAAATAGTTCATACCCAACTAACAGAATTGATTGTTTGAATTTACATTTTAGGCCCGTTGTCCTTCTCGTCCATTCCGTAGCCATATCCCTTGGTTAGGCCAACCTTCAACCTTCGGTTCTTCTTCGAAACGCACCATCGGTGCGAACTAATTTAGCCGCACTATTTGGGTCTGGCAGCCAAAGAGGGATTTTCATGATTCTCCGCCGTTACCCCCAGATCTGACGGTCGAGGGTACGATACTGAATCGCCTCGGCCAGATGATCCAAGAGAACCTTTTCACTTTCCGCTAAATCCGCAATCGTCCGACCTACTTTCAGAATCCGATCCAAAGCCCGTGCACTCAAAGCTAAGTCAGTCATTGCACTGGAAAGAAGTGCCTTCGCTTCTCGATCCATCGGCACCCGCCTTCTCAATTCTCTCGGGCCCATTTGTGCATTGGCGTGGACCGAGGAGTTTGGCCCAAACCTTTTTCTTTGTAACTCCCGCGCCCCCTCGACTCTCTTTTGAATCACCGAAGAAGACTCCCCCGGCTCTTCGGATAACAGCTCCTCGTGCTTCATCGCTGGCACCTCAAGATGCAGATCGATTCGATCCAAGAGCGGTCCACTAATTTTATTTAAATACCGACGAGAAGCCTGACCATTAGGTCGGTCTTCGAAATTACCCCGCGGACTCGGGTTCATTGCTCCAATAAACATAAACCGAGCAGGGAATGTCATCGTCCCAGACGCTCGGGAAATCGTCACCTGCCCGTCTTCCAGCGGTTGGCGCAAAACCTCCAGTGCCGATCTTTTAAATTCTGGGAGTTCATCCAAAAAAAGCACTCCGTGATGAGCCAAGCTAACCTCGCCTGGAGAGGGGTGGGCCGATCCTCCAATCAGCCCAATATCTGAAATGGTGTGGTGGGGACTACGAAAAGGACGCTCCCTTACCAACGAATCTTCCGCTCGCAACAAACCCGCCACACTATGGATCCGAGTTGTTTCAAAGGATTCCTCCAAGGTCATCCGAGGAAGTATTCCTGGCAGCCTTTTGGCTAGCATGCTTTTCCCCGATCCTGGAGGTCCGATCATCAACACATTATGATTTCCGGCCGCCGCAATCTCCAAGGCACGCTTCACCGCCTCCTGTCCTTTGACCTCAGAGAAATCCACCCCGAAGGGATTTTCTGTTTTTGGGAGCGATCCATTCGTCAATGTCTTTGCCACGATCGGAATATTTACTGCTTTACCATCGATCACCTCCGCCGCCTCACGCAGGTCCCGCACAGGAACCACTCGAACTCCTTCCACCGCGCTGGCCTCTGCCGCATTTAAGACAGGCACGATGAGTCCCCGCACTCGACGGTCTCGGGCCAAAAGAGAGATAGCCAAAACTCCTCTCACAGAACGCACAGCTCCATCCAGTGCCAATTCCCCCACTACCATCCACTCCGCTAGATTGTCCTTCGAGATCTGCCCGGAGCACGCCAACAATCCGAGAGCGATCGGCAGATCAAAACAAGGCCCAGCTTTTTTTAAATCTGCTGGCGCCAAGCTGGCCGTAATGAATCCCTCAGGACAAGAGTACCCACTATTCCAAATTGCTGCCTTCACCCTTTGTCGCGACTCTTTCACCGCGGTGTCCGCTAATCCGACCACGACAAAGTTCTCTTTTCCACCCCCCGCATCCACCTCTACCTCCACTGGCAGGGCCGACACCCCGACAACCGCAGCCGACCAAGTACTGGCGATCTGTCTCATCGGCTCCACTCCAATCCTGCTTCTTGAAGAGTAAAGGCGTGCCGCAACCAGCGGCATCGAGGAATTTGCCCAGGCGAGTAAAGAACCTCCACGATATCGAAGCGCACAGGCGGGGGCCGACTTGATAGCTCCCGCAGATATCGATTCGCCGTGGCAATAATTCGCCGCTGCTTGCCATACGTCACCGCGTGCTCGGGCTTGAGCCGCGCCAGCATGTGGCGGGTCTTCACTTCCACCACCACAAGCTCCTGTCCGTGCCGCCCCACTAGGTCGATCTCTCCGCACCGAGCCTGATAATTTCGAACCAGGATTTTGACCCCCGCCCGCTGCAGATAACGCGCCGCAACCCTCTCCCCGTGGCTACCCGCTTGGCGGCTATTTTTCCACGCGGGGCACGGACGCCGATCCCAAGGGTAGAAACGATCTCCGATGAATCGGACAAGGTCCATCCATGGCCAACGCGCGTAAATGCTCTGCCGTGCCGTACCCACGATTTTTATTAAACCCATAGGTAGGATATAACTGCCCAAAGTACAAAAAGTTGCGGTCCCGAGAAACTTTTCCTAAAATAGATGCCGCTGCGATCGAAGGGCAGATCCCATCACCCCCCACCACCGCGATATGTTTCCGTCCTAAATGCTTAGCAGGCAACCCATCTACGAGGATAACCCCGTCGTTAAGCCCTAACTTATCCAAAGCACGCCCCATCGCAATTTGGCTCGCGACGAGAATATTACACTCCTCAATCTCCTCAATCGTGGCCTCCCCTAAAGCCCAAACACCCATTTCGGGCTGAGTGAGAATTGCAAAAAGCTCTTCCCTCTTCTTTAACGACAGCTTCTTCGAGTCATCCAGTCCAGGAACAAGTGTGCCCGATTGATGGAAACGATAGGCCGCCGCTACAACCGATCCAGCCAGCGAGCCCCTCCCCACTTCATCCACCCCCGTGACCGGAGCAGATCCGGCCCACTTCTTCTCCGCTTTCCAAGCGGGAGGAATTCTTTAGCCCTTCTTTTTAACAACCAGTTCCCGAACCGACATATCGGAACGACCACGCAGATAAAAAAGTTTTGCCCGACGTGGGTTACCCCTCGACTCGACTTCAATCTTCTCAATCCGTGGAGAGTGCAGAGGAAAAATACGTTCCACCCCTTCGCCATAGCTAATCCGGCGCACGGTGAACTGCTCGTTCAATCCACGACCTTTCCGCGCGATCACCGTCCCCGCAAAAAGCTGGGTCCGCTCCTTGTCCCCTTCCTTTACCTTGGTGAAAACCTTGATCTTATCGCCCACCCCAAAACCGGTGCGGCCTTCTTTGAACTGCTCTTGTTCTATCGTTTCGATGATCTTTATGCTCATAATTTGTTTTCCTTTAGAACGGGAAAGACTACCTGCTTTTTCCCTTCAAGTAAATCTCCCCTTCGTACCTCCGTCCGCGCTAGAGCCTGACTCTTTCGCCAGGCGGCAATCTCCGCATGGTGACCAGAAAGCAGAACATCAGGCACTGTCATTCCTCGGAACACCTCAGGACGGGTATACTGAGGTCCCTCCAGTAGTCCCTCCCCTTCAAACGAGTCGTCCCCCGCCGATTCCTCATTCCCCAAGACCCCAGGAATCAGCCGCACCAAGGCATCAATCAAGGTCAAGGCGGGCACCGTCCCGTTACTCAAAATATAATCGCCCACCGAGATCTCCTCATCGATCCACCCTTGGCGTACCCGCTCATCGATCCCCTCATAGTGTCCACTCACCAGAAGAAGACGGGGATACTCCCGCACCATCTGCCGAACTTTCGCTTGCTCAAGCCGAGTTCCCTCAGGCGTTAAAAAAATCACCCGCGCGCGATTTTCTCCCTCCCCGCGCAAATGCTCAATCGCATCCACCAGCGGTTCCGCCTTCATCACCATCCCAGGACCACCCCCAAAGGGCCGATCGTCTACAATACGATGTTTGTCTTTGGCATAATCCCGCAGCTGATGAACCCTTATTTGCACTAAACCGGCACGCTGGGCCCGCCCTAAAATACTTTCACCCAACACCCCTTGCGCCATCGCGGGGAAAAGGGTCAGCAGATCAATTGTCACCCTGCCATCCCCTCGTGGGCACCATCCTCCACTTCGACAAAGATGCGTTGACCATCTCGACTCGCTGCATTGAGCAACGACCGAATTGCCTCAATCGTCCGACCATTGCGACCAATGATCCGACCCAGATCCTCGGGATTTACACGAATTCGGAAAAGGGAACCACGCTCGTCGGAGGTTTCTTCCACATCCACTTCCTCGGGATGAGTCACGAGTCGACCGAGGACAAGTTCGAGAAAATATCGCATGAGGTTCCGGCCTTCAACCGGAGAGGTTAAGCCTTAGGGGCTTTGCGGGCTTTGCGAATGAAACTAGCGACCGTTTCGCTTGGCTTCGCTCCTTGACCCACCCAATGATCGATCCGATCCAATTTCAGCTTCATTCCTGCATCCTTACCCATGGGATTGTAGGTTCCGACCAATTCCAGAAAACGGCCGTCGCGCGGACTTTGCTTGTCCGTGACCACCACCCGAAAATAGGGGCGATTCTTTTTGCCCTCTTTGCGCAAGCGAATAACAACCGCCATAAAGTTAACTCCTTACTCCCGCCAACTTAGCTACCTCTCGGCCCTTATCTTGAGGGCAAATTCGAAAGACGTTGACGAATGAAAACCTTATCGAAAACCGGCTCCCCTTCCAAGGACAAAGTCCTCGCCCCCTAGGGCTTACCAATCGCCAACGCTTCCACACACTCCAACCACGAATGAATCAGCCAACCATGAATCTCCTGAATCCGCGATGTGTCCTCACTCGGCACAACAATCGCATGATCACAAAGCCTCTTTGCCGAGCCTCCATCCTTTCCTAAAGCACCTAAGCATAGCATGTTGCAACTTTTTGCCGCCTCGAGAGCCTTGATAATATTTGGAGATTTTCCGCTCGTGCTAAAGACAATCAGCACATCACCTTTCTGCCCAAAGGCCTCCACTTGTCGCGAAAAAACCTCTGCAAAGGACCAGTCGTTCGCGATGCAGGTCAAGGCCGAGCCATCGGCCGCAAGGCACAGTGCGGGTAAAGCCCTGCGATTTGCGCGGTATCTTCCCGTCATCTCCTCCGCAAAATGCATCGCATCCGCCGAGCTCCCCCCATTCCCGCAGGTCAGCACCTTACTCCCCGCCTTCACTCTCTCCGCCAAAGCCCGCCCCGCCGCTTCCACCGCAGGAACAATCGCATGACACCGCTTGACGGTTTCTTCCAGTGCGGAAAGATCGTGGGTCAGGTTCATAAAGGTGCTATTTCTAGTTTCGCACGAAACATGAAAATCGTCGAAAAATATCTTTGGCGCTCCGTCATCGTTCCTTTGGGCTTTATCATCAGCGCTCTCTTCGTCCTTTGGTTGATGTTCGACATCTTCGATAAATTAGGGCGGCTTGTAGAAAAAAACCCTCCCCTTCCCCTTCTGGCCAAATACTTTCTCATTCAACTTCCCGATCTGGCTCAATCCATTCTCCCCGTGGCCGTTCTTTTTGCCACTCTCTATGTCCTCGCCTACTTTTCGCGCCACCGCGAATCGGTCGCCCTTCTCGCCGCTGGCATGAGTCCTGTAGTCCTCGCTCGCCCCTTTCTCCTCTGCAGCGCAGGACTCTCTGTCGTGCTTTATGTTCTCTCATTCTCCCTCTCCCCTACCGCTCAGGCAGGCAGGGAAAAAGTAAAAAAACAGATCAAACAAGAATCCATCGAAGAAAATATCTTCAACCAGATCGTCTATCGCTCCCCTTCCTCACCCGAAACCACCCAAGGAACCATCTGGTACATCGGCCAAATTAATTTAAAGGAGAAAACCATACAAAACGTGGAAATCCTCTTCCGCACCGAACCGGCAGGCCACGATCTCTCTAAAATCTTTGCTAGCTCTGGCGCCTACCGCAGCGGGGTTTGGCATCTTTCGGGCGTTCGTCGGGCCGAGTATGCCACCGCGGGCGGCCCAGAAAGTCTCGGCCCCATCCTACCCGAACTGGTTTTACCCGAGCTCACCGAGCCCCCCGAAACCCTCGCTGCTAAGCTTCTGCCACCCGATGAACTTCCTTGGCCCGATGTCACTCGCCTCGCAGCCGACCGAGGTCGCCTCAACGACCGGCTACGCGCCCCCTACGCCACCGAACACTGGAATCGCCTGGCCTACCCACTCGCCTGCCCTTTGCTCTGCCTTTTTGGCATCGCCTTCGGCATGACCGATGCCCGCCGTAACGTCGCCGCTACCGTCTTCAGCAGTGTCTTCGTTCTCTTTGGCTTCCTTGTCACCACTCGCCTCACCGTCGCCTTAGGACAAGGCAACCGAATTCCCGCTTTTTTTGCGGGCACAGGCTCCATCATTCTTTTCGGATTGGGCGGGCTCTACCTTTTTGCCGAAAAAGTTGGCTGGCTCTGGGAACTGCAAGGCTGGAGCGCTCAGCACCCCGTAGCCGCCGTATGGCTACGCCGCATTGGCCTTGTCAGATGAAAACCCACCCCTCTCCCTTTTTTTGGCGGGTGATTTTCACATCCGCCTGCGGATTTATTCTCGCACACAGACCCCTCCAAGCCCAAGGAGAAGTTCCCGAAAATACCCCTGTCCCTGCTTCCCTTCGTTCCGCCCGCCTTTCGGTCCCTGCGCCAACGAACTCTACCACCCAGCAAACAGGAGAACCCGTCTTCATCATTCCCAAACCCGCCCATGCCGCAGGACCAACCCGCGCCGACGACTCCGCAGCCACCTTCACCGTCCCAAAAAACAGGAAAAGCCTATCTACCATCCCTGAACCCGAAACAGGTTCGGCCAGCTACCTCTTGCCCGAGAACAAAAAGAAAAGTCCCATCACCCCAGAAAACGCGAACCTCAATCTTCCTAAAGACGTCGAAATTCTCGACCCAGATTCAGGCCAAACTTTCTTTCTCCCTGCAGGTACCTACCGTCAAATCCTCCAACTCCCTATCGATTCCCCTTCAACCCAAGAAGCGGAGGCAACTCGCCTCCACCAAGGTCCACCGCCATCATCAGGACAGAAACCTTCCCGCTACGCTGAGCCCATCCCTAAGCCTGTCTGGGTTCGCTACGAATCACTCGAGAAAATTAAAATAGGTCCTGACCCTCGTCGCGGGGGCATCGATCTCCCAGCGAATGGTCCTGCTGATCTCAAACCACGCCTCTGGTATGCCAAATCAGAGACGGCGGACGTGGCGAGTTCAGTCTTCTACTTTGTTTTTGGTGGGGCGGGCTACACTTTGGCCAATTTAGCAGGATGGTCGGCAGGCAATACCCGAGATATTCCTGCAGAATTTACCTACCGTTTGATTCGAAAGTAGAAATTTAAGGCGGATCTGAATTAACCACCGTGGTGGGAGCTCCCGCCGTAGGATTCAGCGGTTGACCATCGACTCGCAGAATTCTCGGAGTGACAAAAATGAGCGTATTCTTTTTGATCGCCTGCTCCGTCTTGCCTTGGAATGCCCTGCCGAAAATTGGAATATCACCAATGATCGGCACCTTTTCATCAATCTTCTGAATGTCCTCCCTTAAAAGACCACCCAAAAGTAACGTATAGCCATCGGTGACCTCGACCGCAGGCAATGTAACATCCCGACGAATAAATACAGGCTGCTGAATATTGTTAGTTAAAATAGTAACAGCTGTCTGATAGTAAGTTAATGTGTAGGCAGAATTGATCTGTGTCCCGTAGTTTATAAAGCCCTCAAAATCTACAAAGCTTGGCTCTAGCTCGAGTAAAACTCGACTATTATCTCCTGTCACATCAGGTTTGACCCCCATCTTCACTCCAATCGGAACCGCATCACTAATTTGGGATGGGAAAGAGCCAATGACTGTTTCAGGACCAGGCACGGATTGAATAGTGCCAGTAGTACCGGTAACGTTAGTGGGCTGTATGCTTCGGATGGATGATTGAGGGTCGCTATACTCCTTTACATATTTGAACTCTTGCGTCACCTCGATCACACCTTTTTGACCCCTCTTTAAAACAATCGAAGGGTTCGCCAGCACATTGGCACTATTTTTTTGTGATACCGCCGTGATTAACGCGCGAAACTGCATTCCATTCAGAATCGTTCCTCCCAGATCCAACGTATTCAACGCGTAGGCCGAGGTCTGATTCGTACCCGCTAGCACCCCGCTTTGCAAAAACGATTGGAGGGTATTGTTAGGGAGCAGCCCAACCCCCTGCACCTGATTCAACTGTGCATTCACCCCTTGCTGGGCGGAGGCATTTGGTGCTTGCCCGCCACTGGAGGAGTTTAAGCCCGCCGGAACAGCAGAAAGGCCTGCCTGTCCCAGGGTGGAGTTCATCGTTACGCTATCCAGATCCAGTTGGTTAATCTCAACTAAGCGAATCCCCACCTGAATCAAGAGAGTCTCTTCTTCCGCCGCGCTGATCAGTTGCCCGATTAAGTCCAGCATCTCCGCATTATTTACCACCTTCAACTGACTAGTATTCTTATTGTAAACCGCATAGGCCCCCTCAGGAAAGCTCACCCCTAAAGCAACTAACTTCTTTTGCTCATTGAGCCCCGTAGAAGTTTCTGTACCCACGCTAGCCCCACCCCCACCCCCACCTCCTCTTACAGTGGCAGTGGAGTCTGCTACCCCATCAGCACCCTTAAAGAAGGATGGACTCACGGTAAAGTTACGCGGAATTAAATCAGGTCTTTTCTCGACCAAAGGCCCAAACGTAACCCCGATATCGGTAATCCGTGCCTTGACCCCCGCAATCTGAGAAATATATCGGACTACCTCACCCAACGAGGTTGACTTTAAACGCAACGTGACTGGCTGAACATCGGTAATATCCGAACTCACAACAAAGTTAACCCCCGCCTTGCTCACCTCGGGATCATATTGTCGGCTCAGCGAAATCAGCGCCCGCCGGATCGTCTCCAAATCAGCACCCGAAAAGTCGATGGTCGGAATCACCGTCCCTTGTAACTTCTTTTCCAAATTATAAGACGGTGAGGCGGTCATCGCGCCTGCTACCTCCACCCCGCCCGAAGCCAAACTGGTCTTGGGGTAAATATTATTCCACGCTTCCATGACTTCCCTTTTCATGGCCGTAGCGGAAAGGGCTTGGGCCCGATTTGCCGCAAGTGCCCGCTCTTGGTAAATTTTTTTGATTCCATCGGTTGCCACCTCGTTAAAGGGATCGTTCTTTAAAACATCCTCATAAGCCTGCTCCGCCTTATCGAGTTGGCCTGTCTCTCGCAACTCTTGGGCTTGCTCCAGACCACTCCGAACTCCGTTCAACCGATCAAAGAATCTCGTGGTTAAAGCAGGATTGACCGCTTCTCCCCCTACTGTTCCGCGCCGCAATACCTCATCACTTTGCCGCAACTGCTCCAAAGCCTTCTCATTCGTTGGATCGTACCTCAATGATGCTAAAGCCCGCCTCCTTGCCTCGGGCCAGTGGTTCAACTGGCTGGCCGATTCCCCCAAGGTCGCCTGCAGTTTGCTTAAAGTTTTTTGCACGCGATGAGCCAACGGGGTCTCCTTCAGCGCTTCAGGCACGGATTGATAGGCCTTTTCCAACTCTTCACACGCTTGAATCCCATTACCATCCGCCACCAATTTCCTACCTTTATCGTATGCTTCTTGCAGGGGTTGCAATAACTGCTCACGCCGAGTTGTTTCGCTCTCCACCTGATTTTGCAAGGAGCTAGCCCTGCAAGGTAAACCCCCTGAAAGCCCCCATGCCAAAACGATGAACAGAGGAAGCTTCCTCATGGCGTGGCGGGCATCATCTCAGCACCCGTATTCTGGGCATACTCAGGATTGTCATTATCCTCAGGGAATACTAAAGATCCGTCGGGATTAATAATCCGCAGGGTGCAAAAGATCACTAAATTACTCTTGATTTTCTGGGAAGCTTCACTTCGAAAAAGACGTCCCATAATCGGAATATCACCAAGGAGAGGGACCTTGTCGTCCACCAGTTGCACGCTATCAGAAATCAACCCCCCCATTCCCACCGTTTCCCCATCGAGGAGTCGAACCCTACTTTGCAAGGCCTTCTTCGAAAATATCGGAACTAAATAAGGCGAGGCCCCAACAGTGGTAGTATAGTTACCTAAGGGATTCAAGGGAGCAGCCCCAATAAGTACACCGTAATCCACAAACCCTTCAAAATCGTCCACCAGCAGATTTGTGAAATCCAAGTCAACTGCTCTGGGGAGGGAAGTAGACTCCCCCTTCACCTCAAGGGTCGTTCCAATATCTCGTGGCTCAAAACTACTGGGATTACCGGGAAGGATAAAACCCGAACCTATCCCTGTATCGTTATTCGGTACAACAGGTGCAGTGTATTGTGTCGGATAAAACATTCTCCTTGAGATCACTATTTTCGACTGTTTCCCATCGGCCAAAGTCACTCTCGGGGCCGCCACCAAATCGCGGCCAATCGCATTCTGCAACAACTGCAACACACCCGAAAATCCTCGGCCAAAAATCGAAGCGTTCACTCCAACCTGATTCGAGGCGTCCTGGGGATAGGTAGGATCCAACAGCGCCTGTAGCGCCGTCACCGAACCACCGCCTGGATTTAATCCCGACGTTCCCCGAAGCCCGTCAGTCCCCCCGCTCGTCGATGCAGGATTATAAACCGCCCCTGGAGACCCTGGCACATAAACCGAGGTACTAGCATTCATCGAAAGATTAAAGGTAAAGTTTTTCACATCATTTTCCGAAAAAGAGAGAAATTTCGTTTCCACCTCAAACTGCCGCTGAGGAGGTTCCCCTTGTGCATCGCGTATCCTTTGCTCAATCTTATTCAGTTCATTCGCCCTGTTGCGCACCACCAGCTTTCCTGTGTCTTGAAAACAAGTTGCGGATGAATCCACCACCTTGGTATCCACTCCAATATTTTCTAGCACCAAATTTCCCACCTCCTTGGGCGTCAATTCCTTGCCTGCGGGAACTAAGTTTGCCAAAAGGCTCGGGGGCAAACTATAACTACGGATATCCAGCTCCCCACCACTCTCGGTAACTGGAAGCAGAAATACAGCACTGCTTTCCACGTCATACCTCAGCTTCTCCCCACCTCGAATCTGCTCGCACAGATACTTTAACGCCGTTTGCAAAGAAATATCCCGCAACTCCAGACTAATCGTCGCCGCCTCAGGATCCTTTCCTTCGGTCGGAGGAGACAATCGCAAAACAAAGTTTATCCCAACCTTATTAGGATCATTCTGTTCACTCAAACGCTGCAACTCCTCCACCGCCGAGCGAATCGGCTTCTCATTAAAGACCAATTCAGGAATTTTAATCGTGGATAGTGATTTCAAAATTGCCGCCGCACTTGATGCACCTGCACTTCCTGTTGATCTTGTCTGCTTAGGATCCACTTTCGCAGGGGGAGGAGGAGTCCAAGCTTCCGTTACCTTCGCCATGGCTTTTACTCGGCTGGCCGAGTACTTCTTTCCCGCGGCAAACATCCTCTTCTCCTCTAATTTTTCGATACGTTGACAAACCGCTTGATTGTAAGGATCGATTCGCAATACATCATCTAACCTCTTCCTCGCATCTCGGTATTGCCCCGTCTCCGTCAACTGATCCGCCAAAGATAGCAACCTCTTAATTTCTTTTGTTTTCTCCACCAGATCAGTGGTCACTGCCACATTTCCTTCGTAAGGATCCGCCAACCGAGTCGCCTGCTCCTGCATCGAAGCGGCCTGTTTTGCTACCATCGGATTGGTCGGATCAAGATCCGCCGCCTGCTTCATCAGCCCAGCCGCCTCCGCATTTTTTCCCGCCTTCTCCTGTGCCAAAGCTTGCGCCGCTAAGGACTTTGCCACCCCCGTCCGAGCCCGCTGATAAAAGCCCGAAGTCGTAGTCTGCGGATCAGTTCGCTGCATGACTAACCGGAATTTCGCTAGCGCATGCTCCCACTCCCCCGCTTGATAAAGGCGCTCCGCCATATCTAAATTTTCATTCAATCGGAACGTTACTTCTCTCCTTCGATCAATCTCCCTTTGGGTCATTTCCGCCGCCGTAACTTGCCGCGGAGGCAAGGGGGACTCAGCGGCTTCACTTCCCCCCTCGTCTGCTTGACTGCACACTAGTCCAAAAGTCCACCAAGAAATCAGGACGAAGGCCATGGGCAATCTCATAGGAGATAACCTTACGAGGTCAGGGGTGGGTCAGGTCAACGAGGCTCCCCCTGCCTTGGGGAGAACTTGCCAATGACTAGGGAATTTTGGGAAGTAAGGTTGGAGTCGTATTCGGCAATATATATATCGTCTCACCCTCGGGCATCATCTTGAGGGATACTTTTAAGGTCGTAGCTTCCCTCACAACAAATACTTTCCCTGCGTAAGTGAATGATTGCCCAACCCGATAAGGCCCCATCTCCCCCTCCCCTGGCACCAGAGAAATCAAACGTATATCCCCCACACTCCACTCTACCCCACGCGCCTTACCCCTCTCATCTACCAATATATTAATCGGGCCAGCCAGCTCATCCATCCGTTGCAATACTAACATCGAATCATCATATTCATTCTCTGTTTTCGTCTTTTCATCCATCCTTTTCCCCTTGTCATCTTTGTACTCCTTCACCATCAGCGGAATGGCGTGTGGACAACTATTCGTTCTTCCTGTCCTTGCTTTAGCCTCTTCTTCACTTCTCAGAACCTCCACTGCCTTGTCCCCTGCCAAAACCCATATCTTGTCCCCCACCACCACATCCACATCCTTCGGCTTTACTCCTAATTTTAAACGAATCGTATAACGTCCTTCGCTTTTACCGGAAAAACCGATCATTAGTTTTGCCGGGTCCACAGAAGTAATCTTCAACTTGACCCACTTGGAAGGGCTACTCATAGGATCTTTCGGATCGGTCTTTTTGTCGTATTCCTCCTTATTTGTAAAGCCGTCTTGATCCTCATCCTGATCTGCCACCTCACGATCTTCAGGAGAAAAGCCATACTTCATTTTCCAACCTACCTCAATTCCGTCCTCCGTAATCTGCTTCTCATTCAGCGGTTGGACGGGCTCATTCTCCTTTGGAAGAAACACAATGCTACGTGAAACAAACACTCGATGTCCCTTCCACTCTTCCACTGCCAAATCTTTTTTCCCACTCTTTTTCGCCAAGGCCGCCACACTCAAAGCTGCCTTTTGCTTGAACTCTGCCACCGCCGATCTTCCACCTCCACCAAGTGCCTCAACAGGCTCGATCTCCCCTGGCCGCAGAATCCCAAGGGCCAACCCCACCACCCCAACAAAAAAAAGAGCCCCCGCCCCACTCATCAACCAAGTAGATATCTTCATGAGGCCTTTTTAGGGGGCAATAGTTTCCCCGGGGTAAGAATTTTCCATCCCATAAAATCAATTTTCATCACCACTTTCAACCGCTCTTTCCCAGCCAACACCAACAAAAGTGGCATCGCCGGCGGGGGATTCACACTTCCCCGCGCCCCTTCAGTAGGCGCCCCCCCCTCGGCTGCAGGTTCACTTTTCTCCCCTTCAAATTTTTTCGCCACTTCACTTCGTTTAAGAAACTCCTTTTGCTCATTTTCCAAGCTAAGGTCCATCACCACAAACAGCCAAGGATCTTGCGATAATCGACCGACAAACCCGTAAAATACTTCCGGCGAACACTCCATCTGTAATCGATAGCTTTCTCGAACTATACCTCCCCCATCCAACCCACCCGCCTTGGCCTTGCCCGCCTCAGGCTTCACCACCTCCAACTCCTTTACCGCCGGCCCCTCCAAACCCTGCAAAATACACTGAGTCGGATAAGCCTCTTTCGCCGCCCCTTTGGCCTTCATCAGAATCTCCACCAACCTATTCGCCACCGAAAGGTGCAGAGCTAAACTAGGGATCTGACTGGCCGTCGGACTCTTCTGCTTATACTCCTGCAGCCCTAAATAAAAATCATCCGAGAAAATTACCTTGCTGTTATCCCCCTTCTTCCCAGCTTTTTTCCTTAGCTGATCATTCACTGCAATCAATTTGTCTTTCCACTGATTCGGATCGGTTGCCCAAGTCTGGCCTTCCCCCGAAGCCTCGATCAACCCTTCCCGCCAGCTTCCCACGACCTTCTCCTCCTCCTTCGCTAAATCCTCTGTGATCTTACCCAATTCCACCGCCTCTTTTCGTGCCGCTCCCGCTCCTCCCGGCCTAGACAGCACCGCCGCCACCTCAGGCTTTAATTTCCGATCCGCTAACGATTGCGCTTGAGTTTGCGTTTCCCCTAACGCCCCCAGCCCAAAAAAACCCAGCACCAAACCAAGCAAAAGAATGCCTGCGCCCGCCCCAAGGGCAATCATCTGCAGTTTCGTTAGTTTTCCTCTCATTTCGGCTCAGGCTTCTTCGCCGCCTCCACCTTGATCACCCCACCGACCGGCCACTCCGCTCTCATCCTAAACTTCAAAGCCACCTGCTCGGTTTTGCCATCAGCTGACCTCTCAGGATTATCGCGCTGGGTCGTCTCCACCTTTTGTAAGACCCCTCCCTGCTCCAAAGCCACGCGAAAATCTTCCACCACCTTGGAGTCTGCTTCCTCTGATTTTGTTTCGAAAAACCCGCCCAACTCTAAAACCGGCACCGTAATCTTCTGCGCCTTAGATTTCACACCTCCACCCAACTCCCCCTCAGGAATGGGCTCACCGCCAGCCAGAGCCATCTGCGTCACCCACATTCCTGGCAAACTTTTCGCACGCAACTCCGCCAATAAAATCGGCCACCGCATCCGCTCTGCTTCCAATCCCAAAGCCTTGTCCGCCAACCCTAATATCTCGACCCCCTTTTTCTGCTCTGCCTCCAGCTTGCCCAACGCTGCCTCCGCCTCCTCCACCTCCGCCGTCTGCGGTGAAAGTAGTCCCTGAATCCGTCCCGATTGCCAAAACCCATGCAACCCGGGAAAAAGTAGAAGCAATCCCAGCCCCACCCCTGCCGCGATCATCGCTGGCCGATCTTTCGTCTTCGCCACCGCCGCTTTTTGCACCGACCCTAATATGTTAATCCGACACGGACTGTCAGGCAAAGAATGCAGCGCCGCCCCCACTAAGGTCGCCCAGGAGGGGAATGTTTGAGCCAATTCACTCGGGGCCACTCCCGCCCCCAAAGTCACACGTCGAAAAGGCTGAAAGAATTCCACTGGCACCTTTAGCTTCTCTCGAAAGAACAGCTCAGTCAGCCCAAGACACGCCCCCCCGCCCGCTAACAAAACCTGCGCTGGCCGACTGCCCACTTGCTGACTCCGGTAAAATGTTACCGACCTCTCCACTTCCGTATGGAGACGCGTCATCACCCCACGGGCTAACTTACTCATCCGTGCCGTCTGTTCATCCGCCGGATCCTCGTACGAACCTCCAGGATGCACGAAACCCTTGGCCCTTTTCAAAACCTCCGCCCCCGCAAAGGACTCCTGCAAATCTGCCGCAATCGCCTGCGTCACCGTCGCCCCGCCCAACGGCACCACCCGACAAAACATCTTCTTCCCTTCCACGATCACAATATTGGTCGACCTCGCCCCAATCTCTAAGAGGAGCGTGCACGTCGTTATCTCAGGATAATTATAACGAAAAGCATTGATCAATGCTGTCGGTGCCAGCTCTACCATGTCGGTCCGTAGCCCCGCCTTCGAAGCTGCCGCCATCACCTCGTCGACCGAATCACGCTTCATCGCTACAATCAATGCCTCCAATTCGCTCGTCGCTCCTTCGCTCGCAGGAAAAATCTGGAAATCCCAACAAGCCTCCTCAATCGCTGGGATCGCCTGCTGCGCCTCAAATCCCACCATCTGCTCCACCTGTGTCGGATCCGATACCGGCACCTTAATCACTCGAGTAAAAACCGAGGGACCTCCCAAACAGATCGTTGCCGGCCCTGGCTTCAACCCCACCCCTTTTACCAAAGTCTCCACTCCTTGAAGCAGGGCAGGAAAGAACTCCGCTGGCTTTGTCGGATCTACTCCCAGCCCCAAAGATCGCAATTGAGAAAAAACTGGCGCCCCACTTTTGTCTGGCACCACCTCCGCCACGCGGATTTCATTCGCCCCAACATCCAAAATCAATCGCCGCAAAAAAGACGCCATAGGAAAGCCGAGAGAGGCTTATGGCTTCTTCGGTTGTGGATACCGTTTGTAATCTTTAGGCCAAAATGGAGTCTCGTAAATCGGTAGCAAAACACCCGAAACTTCCTGAGCGTCACTGGTTTTATTCCAATCCAGATCTTTCTTTCCTCCCCGCCCGCTTGGACCCTTTTCTTTCTCTGCTTGTAGATCAAAAACTTTCTCCACTGGTGCCCCCCCCTCCGTCGCCTCCACCTTCAGATTCATCATCCCCTTTGACCAGTCCATCTCCCCTCCTGGTTTCAACCCCGCAAAACGTAAAACCGAGGCTGGAGGCAGAAAAACTCCGGCAAAATGCTTCTTTCCCGATGGCACATCTCGGTACGTCGCCTCCCCAGTCAAAACGACAAATTTTTCTACCTTCTTCCCTCCCTCCGCCCCAGCAGCCCCCTCATAGCCCTCCAAGGAAAATTTGAACTTCACCTCAGGCGTAAACCTGCTTGTCGTAGAAAAAGGCACATCGATTCGCAACCATCTTCCGTCCTGGCCCGCCTTCGTTTCGTCAATCGCAAGAGCAGGTTTTCCCCCCGTCCCCACCGAATCAGGCACCGACACCATCTCAATTTCAATCTCCATCGTCTTGCCAAAGACTAAGTTTACCTTTCCCTTGTCCTTCTCTTCTTTCTTTTCCTCTTGTGCCCACCCCAAAGAGATAAATGACACGCTAAGCCAACCAAGGAACGTCAGGGACCATAATCTCATCGCCTTGAATCTAAAGAGACCCTTTAACGGGTCAATGGAATTGAATCCACTTCCTCCCAACCTACGAACTAACTTTTCGGTTCGTAGGCCAAGTTCGGCCGCAACCATTTCTCCATCTCCCCCAAAGCCACCCCCTTTCGCCGAGCATAGTCCTCCACCTGATCCTTGCCCAACGGACCCACTGCAAAATACCTTGCCTCAGGATGCCCAAAATAAAGCCCACTGACCGAGCTTGCGGGATTCATCGCACAGCTCTCGGTTAACTCGATCCCCGTGCTTTTCTCCGCGTCCAGCAACACCATCAAGCCCCTCTTCTCCGTGTGATCCGGACAAGCAGGATAACCCGCTGCAGGCCGAATCCCCCGGTATTTCTCCTCAATCAAATCCTCCTTGGTCAACCCCTCCTTCTTCCCAAAGCCCCACGCCTGCCTCGCCAATTCATGCATCTTCTCCGCAAAAGCCTCCGCACACCGGTCCGCCAACGCCTTTAGCATGATCGCCTGATAGTCATCATGCTCCTTCTCCAGCTCCTTCGCCCACTTCTCTACCCCGTGCCCCGTTGTCACCGCAAACGCCCCCAAATAATCCTTCTTTCCACTGCTCACTGGCGCAATAAAATCAGTCAAACAACGATTCGGCTCCCCATCACTTCGTGCCATCTGCTGACGTAAACCGTGCAATCGAGCCCGTACCCTCTTTCGGGAATCATCCTCATACAACAAAATATCATCCCCATCGGAATTCGCTGGAAAGAAAGCCATTACTCCCCGCGCTCGAATCCGCTTCTCTTTCAGAATCCTATGTAAAAGCACCTGCGCATCTTCATAAAGCTTTTTCGACTCCACCCCCACCACCGGATCCTCAAAAATCTTGGGAAACCGCCCCCGTAGCTCCCAAGCATGGAAAAAGGGCGACCAATCAATATATCCCGCCAACTCGTCCAACGGAAAAGAATCAAAAACCTTCGTCCCCAGAAAATCAGGCTTCGCCGGATCCTGGGACCAATCCAGCTTCGTCCCTCGCGCCCGGGCCTCCGCAATCGGGAGCAATTTCTGCGCCGCCCGCCGCTCCGCAAAATCCTTCCGCGCCTTCTCTTGCTCCCCCCCAATCTTCGCCAAATACGCCGGCTTCTTTTCCACCGAAAGCAACTGCTGTGCCACCCCCACCACTCGAGAGGCATCGATCACATGAATCACCGATCCCGTATACGCAGGCGCAATTTTCACCGCCGTATGCGCCGCACTCGTCGTTGCTCCCCCAATTAACAACGGAATGGCAAACTTCTCCCGGCTCATCTCCTCCGCCACCGTCACCATCTCGTCCAATGAAGGAGTAATCAAGCCACTCAATCCAATCAAATCCACCCCGCGAATCTTCGCCTCCGCTAAAATCTTTTCGCAAGGTACCATCACCCCCAAATCAATCACCTCATAGTTATTACAAGCCAACACCACCCCCACGATGTTCTTTCCAATGTCATGCACGTCCCCCTTCACCGTCGCCATAAGAATCTTTCCCGCGTTTTTGCTCTGATCCCCCGACTTCTCTTTTTCTTTTTCCATGAAAGGCGTCAAATAGGCTACCGCCTTTTTCATCACCCGCGCACTCTTGACCACCTGGGGTAAAAACATTTTTCCCGCACCAAATAAATCACCCACATGCCGCATCCCACTCATCAACGGACCCTCAATCACCTCCAACGGACGACCATACTTCGCCCGCGCCTCCTCCGTATCTCCATCAATATGATCCGTAATCCCCTTCAACATCGCATGCATCAAACGCTCTTCCACTGTCCCCTGACGCCAGACCTCGTCCTTCACCACCGCCTTCCCGCCCGCTTTCACCGTCTCCGCAAACTCCAGCAACCGCTCCGTCGCATCGGCACGACGATTCAATAAAACATCCTCAACCCGCTCCTTTAAATCCGCCGGAATCTCGTCGTATACTGCCAACTGGCCTGCATTGACGATCGCCATGTCCAACCCCGCCTGAATCGCATGATAAAGAAAACAGCAGTGCATCGCTTCCCGCATCGTGTTGTTTCCTCGAAACGAAAATGAAATATTACTCAATCCCCCGCTCGTCTTACACCCAGGCAACGTCCGCTTAATCTCCTTCACCGCCTCAATAAACTCCACCGCGTAGTTGTTATGCTCCTCAATCCCCGTCGCCACCGTCAGAATATTCACGTCAAAAATAATGTCCTCGGGATCCAACCCCGCCTTCTCCGTCAAGAGTTGGTAGGCCCGCCGACAAATCGCCACCTTTCTTTTCGCATCCGCCGCCTGCCCCTCCTCATCAAAAGCCATCACAATCACCGCCGCCCCATACCGCTGAGCTTTCCTCGCATGCTCCAAAAATATCTTCTCCCCTTCCTTCAAACTAATCGAATTCACGATCACTTTGCCCTGCACGCACTGCAAGCCCGCCTCCAGAACCGACCATTTCGAACTATCAATCACAAAGGGTACCCGCGAGATTTCTGGCTCACTCCCAATCAAATTCAAAAAGCGCGTCATACTCGCCTCTCCATCGAGCAACGCCTCGTCAAAGTTTAAATCAATTAAGTTCGCCCCCGCTTCCACCTGCTGCCGGGCCACCGCCACCGCCGCCTCAAACTTCTCCTCTTTGATCAAAGCCGAGAATTTTGGAGATCCCGTCACATTCGTCCGCTCCCCAATCGAAGTGAACGACCCTCCCGTCCCAATCACGTAGGGTTCCAACCCCGTTAACACCGTCTCGGAGGAACGGGCCGGTAACACCCTCGGCTTCACCCCTTCCACCGCTTTTACCATCGCCGCTATGTGCGCCGGAGTCGTTCCGCAACATCCCCCTACCATGTTGAGAAAACCCGCTTGCGCAAATTCCCCCAGCACCTCCGCCATCTGCTCGGGCGTCTCGTCATACTCCCCAAATGCATTCGGCAACCCAGCGTTCGGATAGCAACTTACAAAACAGTTGGCCACTTTCGAAAGAATCGCCATGTAGGGCCTCATCTCCTTTGGACCTAAAGCACAGTTAATCCCCACACTGAAAGGCCGCGCATGCCGGATCGAATGCCAAAAAGCTTCCGTCGTCTGCCCCGAAAGCGTTCGCCCCGACGCATCCGTAATCGTCACCGAAATCATCACCGGGAGACGGAATCCAATCTCATCAAATGCCTCCTCGATCGCCCACAGCGCCGCCTTCAAATTTAAAGTGTCAAACGTCGTCTCCGGCAACAACACATCCACCCCCCCCTGAATCAAGGCCCTTACCTGCTCCGCATACGATTCGGCTAACTCCCTAAAAGTTACCGCCCGGTACTCAGGCCGATTCACATCGGGCGACATCGAAGCCGTCCGACTCGTCGGTCCCACCGCTCCCGCCACCCAAGCCACCCGCCCTGGGTTGTCTGCCAGATACTCATCCGTCACCTTTCTTGCTAATCGTGCTGCCGCCAAATTAATTTCTTCTACCACCCCCTCCAAACCATAATCCGCCTGCGAAACAGAAGTGCTGTTAAACGTGTTCGTCTCAATGATCCCAGCCCCCGCGTCCAAATACGCCCGATGAATTCCCCCAATCACATCCGGCCGAGTGATCGCCAGAATATCGTTATTTCCCTTAAGATCCTTGGGGTGAGCCGCAAATCGCTCCCCTCGGAAATCCTTTTCCCCCAGTTTGTGCTGCTGAATCATTGTCCCCATCGCCCCATCCATCAACACGATTCGCTCCGCCAGCGCTTTTTCTAGCTGGTGCCTCCGCAGCGTAATCCGTTCTCTTGCTTCCATCGTTATTATCCTAGAGAAACAGTTTAACTTGTCCAGTCTTGCATCAGCTTATCATGATATATCGATGGATCTATCAAATGAATCTAACCTTTGCCTTGGCCAAATCATGCGAATTGCTACTGTTTTGTCCTTCGTGGGCGCTGTCGTCTAGAGGCCTAGGACAGGTCCCTTTCAAGGACCATACACGGGTTCGAATCCCGTCAGCGCCACTTACTTCCCACGTGCCTTCAACCATGCCTCCGCCAAAACCCAGTCCGAAGGAACCGTAATCTTTAAGTTAGGCTCCTCCGCCTCCACCAACACCCCCTTCACCCCACCCAACTCCGCCGCCGCTAAGCAATCCGTCACCACCCGCTTCTCTTTTTTCGCCCTCTCCAACCCCGCCCGCAATACCTCCAATCGAACCACCTGCGGAGTCTCCATCCGCCATAAACCCTCCCGAGGTATCAGCTTCACAATCCGTCCCTCCCCATCCGTTTCTCGAACCGTGTCCGACATCTTTCGTGCCGCCGCCGCCGCCCCACTCTTTCTCGCCTCCTCCAAAACGCGCTCCGTCAACCGCTGGGTCAATAAAACTCGCGCCGCATCATGCACCACCACCCACTCCACCCCCGCCCCCAACGCCTTCAATCCTTCCCCCACCGAATCCTGCCTCTCCACTCCGCCCACAATCACCTCCACCCTCGCCACCTCCGACCCACACTCCTTCTTCACCCACCCCTTCGCCTCCTCCAACACATCCGCCCGCACCGTCACCACCACTTTCTCCACCTCCCCACAATCCAGCAACGCCCGCAACCCATAACTCAAGACCGGTTGCCCAGCAATCGAAGTCACCGATTTATCATGACCTAGGCGCCGCCCCTGCCCCGCCGCCAACAAAATGGCCCCAACTCTTCCGCTCACGGCCTAGATCGATCAACCGCCGCCGACTTCTTTTCCGACCTCTTCCCATCCTCCCCATCTTTATTCTTCTGCGCCGAATCATCTTCATAAAAAAGCACCCCATGCTTACGCAGATTCGCCATCAGATTCTTCATGTCCTGCGACATCTTCTCGTCCTTCATTAAAGTATAAATCGGACCCTTGCCATGCTCCGCCTCCTGCAAAAGCGTCGTCGCCGATTTGGCAAACTCATCCACCCGCCGAGCCGCCGAACGTATCTCCTCCAACGCCGGCCCCGCCGAAGCCATCATCGCCGACAACCCCGCCTCCTGCTCCCCCTTCACCTTCGCCCCCGAAACCAAAAAAGTCCCATCCAACGTGTCCGGCGGGACCACCCGCACAAAGCGATCCCCCAACATCCCGTACTGATCAATTCTGAACTTCGAACCGCTCGGCAACTGGGTCCCCTCATCAATATTCAAGGTCAACTCGACAAAGTTTTGTCCCACCCGATAAATCGGCGTATCCCCCACAATCCCAATCTGCGCCCCCCGCAAGAGCACCTTGGAATTCTTTAAAATATCTCGCGCATCATCAAACTCCACAATCACCGGATACCCTTGCCGGAAATAATTTCCGATCTTCCCAAACGCCACCACCAAACTCGCCGTTGCCAAAAGGCCGGCTAAAACAAAAAATCCAACTTTGGTTTCTAAGCTTTTTTCTTTCATCCTATACCTCCTTTAACCCGTCACTCCTGTGCCCTCAGCATGCCCGCGAACAAAGTCGCGTACCAGCCGATCCTCACACCGATCCACCTGCTCCGGGGTTCCTTCAAAGTAGATTTTCCCCTCGTGCAAATACGCAATCCGGTCCCCCACCATCCGCGCACTCACCATATCATGCGTCACCACAATCGAGGCCATTCCCAACATCTCCCCTAAATGCAAAATGAGTCGGTTAATACTGTCCGCCACAATCGGATCCAACCCCGTCGTCGGTTCGTCATAAAGCATCAAGTCGGGCTTCCGAATAATCGCCCTCGCCAAGGCCGCCCTTTTTTTCATCCCCCCACTCAACTCTGCCGGCATCTTCCGCTCCGTCCCACTCAGTGAAACAATCTTTAAGGCCTCCGCCACTTTTTCTCCTAGCACTTTCTCGTTTTTCTCTCCCGCTTCCCGCAACGGGAAAGCCAAATTTTCAAACACCGAGAGTGAATCAAATAATGCCGCCCCTTGAAAAAGCATTCCAATCTTCCGCCGATAAGGATTCCAATCCTCCTCACTTAATCCCGTCAACTTCGTCCCCTCAAAAATCACCTCCCCCGCATCCGGAGGCAATAACCCCATAATAATTCTAAGCATCACACTCTTCCCACATCCACTTCGCCCAATCACCACCACCCTCTCCCCTTGCCCCACCTGCAAGTTCACCCCACGCAATACCGCCTGCCCTCCCAGCTTCTTTTCAATTCCTTGGAGCTTTAACATACGCTTTACTTAGTTCGAATAGAGCAACGCATTCAATAACACCGTAAGAAAAAAGTTCACCACCAACAAGGTGATCGAAGCGTTCACCACCGCCTCCGTTGTTGTCTTTCCCACCCCAGCCGTCCCCGGAGGACAGTTCATCCCCTTATGACAAGCAATCGTCGCAATGATCACCCCGAAAATCAGCGCTTTAATCAATGCAATCAACACGTCCTTCCGATCGGTAAACTTTACCGTGTTGTCCCAGTAGTATGCCCCATCCACCCCAAAAATCTTTACCGCCACAAAATACCCACAACCAATCCCTGTAACCAACGCCATCGCTGTCAAAATCGGCGCGGATAATACTAAAGCAAGAAATCGCGGCACCACCAGATACTCCACTGGATAAACCCCCAACGCCCGCAATGCATCCACCTGCTCCGTAATCTTCATCGAACTCAACTCCGCCGCCATCGCCGCCCCCACCCGACCCGCCAAAAGCAAACAACACAAAACCGGCCCCAACTCCCGGCACATCGCAATCGACACTGTCGGCCCAATCGCCGATTCCATTCCAAATCGCTTAAACTGAAACCAAACCTGCGCCGCAAACACCGCTCCCGTAAAGGCTCCCGTTGTCAACACCACCACCTGCGATCGAATCCCAATAAAATACATCTGCTCCAAGAGTTGATCCCAACGAATCTTGTAACGGAACATGCTGCGGAATGTATCCCCCAAAAGCAGAAAAACTCCACCCGCCGTCTGGCAGGAACCCAGTACCATTCCTCCCAGTTTTCCTGATAAATATTCAGCCCTGCCCATCCTTTTGTCTTAGGGAACAGTCCCCCCCGCATCAAGCCGACTACCGAAACCAGTTCGCCAACTCCTCCACCTTCAACTCATCCAACCTCTCCACCTCTCGGTCCACCCCCTCTAAATGCCCCCCTGGATGCGTTGTCGTCACCCCCACCACTTTCATCCCCGCCGCCCGCCCCGCCTCTACCCCCGCCGGGGCGTCCTCAAAAACAACACACCATCCCGCCTCCGCCCCCAACCTCCGCGCCACTTCCAAAAATACGTCCGGAGCTGGTTTTCCCCTCTGCACATCCTCCGCCGTCACCGCCGTCCTGAAAAATCTTTCTAATCCCAAAATCCCCAACCCCAACTCCACATTCTTTTTCTCCGTGGAAGAGCCAATCCCGCAAGCAATCCCCGCCGCCTCCAACCGCTCCAACCAAACCCGTACCCCAGGCAATGGCTCAATCCCCCACTCCTTCACCACCTCCCGATACCACTCCTCCTTCCGCGAACTCAACCGCTGGATTTCCGCCAAATCGGTCGACCAACCCAGTAAATCCCTCATGATCTCTATATTCCTGCGCCCAAATCCCCTCAAAAAATGGCCCTCCGGCAAAACCTTCCCCTCCTCCCGCCCCAATCTCTCCCAACTCTCCTCGTGATGCCGCGAACTATCCAGGATCACCCCATCCCAATCAAAAACAGCAGTCCACTTCTCTTTCACTCCCTTCGGGCATAGCCCGCCACCTTCCCACTTTCAAACCTTCCCACTTTCGCCATTCTCTTTCCTATGGCCGTTCCACCCCTCGAAAAACTAAACGCCCAACCCAGCGACGCCATCGACCAATCCCTCCGCCCCTCCCGCCTCGCCGATTTCACTGGCCAACCCAAACTCAAAGATCGCCTCAGCATCCTCCTCGATTCCGCTCGGGCCCGCTCCCAACCCCTCGACCACCTACTGCTCAGCGGCCCCCCAGGCCTCGGCAAAACTACCCTCGCCCACATTCTCGGCGCAGAAATGAATGCCACCGTCCGCACCACCTCAGGCCCCGCCATCGAAAAAGCTGGCGACCTCGCCGGCCTCCTCACCGGCCTCCAAGAAGGAGATATCCTCTTTATCGACGAAATCCATCGCCTCTCCAAAGTCATTGAAGAATACCTCTACCCCGCCGTCGAAGATTTCCGTATCGATATCATCATCGATCAAGGCCCCGCCGCCCGCTCCGTTCGCCTCAACCTCCCCCGATTCACTCTCATCGGCGCCACCACCCGCGCCGGACTCCTCAGCGCCCCACTCCGCTCCCGCTTCGGCGTTGCTCACCGACTCGACTACTACACCGCCGAAGACCTCACCACCATCGTTCGCCGCTCCGCCACCCTCCTCGATGTCCAACTCGAACAAGCCGCCGCCCCCGAAATCGCCCGCCGCTGCCGTGGCACCCCACGTATCGCCAATAATCTTCTCCGCTGGGTTCGCGACTACGCCCTCGCTCGCACCCAAGGCGTCGCCTCCGCCGCCACCGCCATCGCCGCTCTCGAAATGCTCGAAATCGATCAGCACGGCCTCGACGAAATGGATAAACGACTTCTCCAAGCCCTCACCGGAAAATTTAAAGGCGGCCCCGCAGGACTCCACTCCCTCGCCGCCTCCGTCGGCGAAGAACCTGGCACCCTCGAAGAAGTCCACGAACCCTACCTCATCCTCGAAGGCTACCTCCAACGCACCCAACAAGGCCGCGTCGCCCTCCCCCGCGCCTACGAAGTCCTCGGCCTCAAACCACCCGCCTCCCAACCCTCACTCCTCTAAACTCCCCACGGCCCAAAGGCCTTTTCATGTACCTCCGATCTTACTTTCTCTTTTTTCTTCTTCTCGGTGCCACTTCCTTCGCTCAAGAGGCCAAACTTTGGCCCCCACGAGGAAATAATCGACCCCTCCTCGCCGCCAGCCAAGCCCTCTGGTGGAACAAAGATGATCCCGAGGCCCGTAAACTCAAAGCCCGCGCCCTCGACTTCGCCGGTCGCTACGCCGAAGCCGAACAAGCCGCCCGCTACGCCCTCGCTGTCGCCCAAAAGGATCCCGAAGTTCAACGCATCCTCGGCCGCAGCCTCCTCCATCAAGGCAAACTCAACCAAGCCAAAGCCGCCCTCGAACAAGCGGGCCAACTCGGCGACGCCTCCTCCCGCTCCCTCGCCACCATGCTCCGCCCCGATCGCATGTCCGTCGGCGATCTGCCTGCAAATCTTTCCCGCGCCCTCGTCCAAATTCAGGACGATCAAGGACGCTGCGTCGGCACAGGTTGCTTCGTCTCTACCAACGGCATCATCCTCACCGCCGCCCACGTTGTCGCAGGTCGCCGCCGCTTCACCATCCGCAACGCCTTCGGAAAAGTTTTCCCCGCCCAAGCCGTCTGCCCCGGCGATTTCTCCGCCGACGCCGTCCTCATACGCACCGAGGCCACGAGCCCAGACTTTTTGATTCTTTCCGAAGAAGAACCCCCCATCGATACCCCTCTCACCGTCTCAGGCTTTCCCCTTTCCATCGATCTCCCGCTCACTTCCCGCGGCACAGTCCGAGCCAAAGCCAAAGACGGAGTTCTCCTCTCCACCGTTCCCCTCATGCCAGGTCAGTCTGGTTCCCCCGTTTTAAATCCTCACCAACAAATCGTCGGCGTCGCTTCCCGTGGCTCCCTCGCCCTACTCGGGGGTGGTGCCCCCGCCCGATCCGAAGCCGTCTCTACCTCCGCCCTCCACCGCCTCTGGGACTTTACCGCGCAACCTCAAGCCTTCTCCGATATCCGCCTCTTGCCCAAATGGACCAGCAAAAATACCTTCTTCGATCCCGCCGTCTCCTCCGCAGAACACACCGTCCTTGACCAAGACTACGCCAAATCCGAAGAGGCCATCTCGGCCGTCATCGCCCAACATCCCGACGATGCGGGACTCCTCCTCCGCCGCGCCATGACCCGTATTGCCCTCAACCATATCCCCGCCGCCACCGAAGACGCCCAACTCGCCTGCCTCAAAGAACCAAAAAATCCCGAACCCCACCGCTTCCTTTGTGGCCTCTACCTCGCGATAGGTCGCCGCCCCGATGCCATCGAAGAAATGAGTACAGCCTTTCAACTCGACCCCCAAGACGCCGATACCGCCGAAGGACTCGGCGAACTCCTTCTCGCCTCCGCCCGCTACCCCGAAGCCCTTCCCCCCGCCGAAGACGCCGTCCGCCTCAATCCAGAATCCCCTCGGGCCTGGTCCATTCTCTGCGCAGCTCGCCTTGCCACCGGCAACTTCGCTGGAGCCCGCCAAGCAGGCGAGAATGCCACCAAAAAAGATCCAGAAGATCCCCGCGCCTGGGTTCAACTCGCCGCCAGCTTAAACGCCAGCCACGAATTCGCCCTCGCCATTCCCGTCGCCCAAACCGCCACCCGCCTCGCTCCGAATGATGCCCGAGCCTGGCTTAATCTTGCCACCGCCTACACCGGACTCGATCAGTACGCCGAAGCGGTCGGTTACGCCGAACGCGCCACCCAGATCGAACCGGAAAATCCGACAGGATGGAAACTCCTCACCGCCCTTTACGGCCAACTCAACCGCCCCGCCGATGCCCTCGCCGCCCGCTCTCGCGCCCAAGCCCTCCTCCCCGCAACCCAGCGTTGACCCTCACCTCCTGTCCGATATTCTCATCCTATGAAACCCATCCATATCCTCGCCCTCACCGCCGCTCTCCTTCTCCCTTTGGCCTCAACCACCTACTCCGCACCCTGCATGAAACATTGCAACGAGTGCTGCCCTTCTAGTTCGCCCTGCTGTCCTACCCCCAACTGCACCAAAGTATGTAACGAGTGCTGTAAATCAGACGACTCCTGTTGCTCTAGCAAAAAATCAAAATGCACCTCCTCCTCTTCTTCCAGCGTCCCTCTCGAACGCGGGGGCAAAAAAACTTCCCCCTACGCCAGCAAAGGCGTACCCCGCCGCTACTAAACTGTCCCACCACGCCAACTTGCCTTCCCCCCTAGCTCGTCCATCATGCCTTTATGAAAATAATTCTCCTCCTAACCTGCGCCTTGCTCACCTTCGGCTTCATCTCCTTCTCCAACGCCTCCGACACCGCAACTCCTAAAGCCCCTCAAGCCCAAATCGTCAAAACCCCAGAAGAAAAAGCCAAAGCAACCGAACTCGCTAAAACTTATCCCCTCACCACCTGCCCCGTCTCGGGCGACAAGATCGGCGATATGGGCGAAACCATCGACACCCTCTACCAAGGCCAACTCATCCGCTTCTGCTGCAAAGGCTGCATCAAATCCTTCAATAAAAATCCCGATAAATATCTCAAAGAGATCGACTCCGCCAAAAAACCCTCCGCCTGACCCTCCCCCCAGCTCGCGTGTCATAAAGCCTCAGAGCCCTTGACCACCTCCACGGCTAGGCTTAATCTCTAAACAGCATTCCGAGTATCCCCGTCGCAAGATGGGGGTCCGCCAACCGGGGTAGGAGAAACCCACGGTGGCTGGAAAAGAACCCAAGGTCCTTTTCCGATGTGCGAGGCAGGTAGACCCTGGCTCGAACAAAGTTCTCCGCAGGCCAACCGCCCGCACAGGAATGTGTCGGCGGTTTTTTGTGCCCGCATCGGGATGCGTCAACCCAAGGAGACGCATCAACATGAGCACACTCACCCAAGCCACACTGCTGGCCCCACTGGCCGCACTCAGCATCAAAATCGATTCAGAAAACCCAGATCATCACCTCTGGAATAACCACGGAACCTGGTGGATTCACTACACCGTCCACCAGTCCGACTACACCAAACGGCGAGTCCGAGTCTCCCTTGAGACTCGTAACCTCCGCGAAGCCCGTAGCCGCCGAAACTCCATCCTCACCCACCTCGAAACCGAAGGAGTAAAAACCTTCTAAAATCTCCACCACCTTGATGGAGCAGGACTGCTGGGTTCAACTCCCGGCGACCCGATAATTTTCCGAAGGAAAAGCAAGGATCACCAATCTAATCTAGCCGGAGACGAAGGAAGATTAGGTCAGGGACGGGTCCCAAGGGGACCAACTCCCGTTGGCCCGATGAAATAAAGCCCGTGAAACCCCTTCTGGACGATGGATTTAGCGAGGCGTGGGGCTTAATACGATTTTTCAATTCGCTACAGAAGAGCTAGAGAAATGGATTTGTGACATTTTTGTGGCAGGGCCCAAAAAAAGCGATTGGGGGTTGAAAAACTGTAAAAACAGTCTTAGTTGAGTTTTTATGAAACGACACCTTCTCGCTCTTGCTCTCGTGACGGCACTCACCTCATTCGCTGCTACTTCTAAAGCAGATAATATAATCTCCCTCACCGATAGCTTTAACTACCCTCAGGGTTGGCCGAATGGTTTAGAGCAACTCTATTTCAACGGATCATCTTTTAGCGTCGCCCCCTTTTCAGCCAATAACTCAACCTCTCATGGATGGAATATCTACAATGATACATTCATGATGGGTGGGTCGGGTCTTTTGTTATGGAATTACAGCAGCACTTTTCAGTGGGTTACATCTGGCCCATTGGCAAAAGACACTCTCCTTGGTTCTGGTGCATCGCTCGGTGGTAATAACTATTATTTACCCACGTATAATTCGTCATCAAGTGCCTACTGGGGTTTAGCCTATGCTATTGGTGGTGGTAATTTCAACTATGGATGGGTGCAGTTGAGCTATGATCCCTCAACTACAACAGCAACATTTCTTGGTGCCGCCATCAACACGACTCCCAATCAGTCAATCTTGGTCGGGCAAGTCCCCGAACCCTCCGCACTTTCACTACTCGCTGCTGGTTTAGGCGGTATAGCGTTTTTGCGGCGTCGTCGGCCGTAAAATCAAATCGTCACGATCACTAAGGCTGATTAACTTCAGCCAATGGAATTCAGCTTTGTTGTCCTAAAGATTCTTTTGTCCGCATCCATCATTGCCGGAATTTCGTGGTACGCAGGCAAGAATCCCTCACTGGCTGGCTTCCTGATCGCTCTTCCGATTCTATCCGTTTTGGCGATTTCTTTTTCTTATTTTCAATATAGGGATATGGAAAAGATAAACCAGTTTGCCAGTTCCATTGTCGCAAGCATTCCACTTTCCCTTTTATTTTTTGTTCCGTTTATTCTGAACCGATGGCTCAAATGGAGTTTCTTTCCTATTATTCTTTCAGGATTTATTTTATTGTTCGTGGGGTACCTGATTCATTCACGAATCTTCAAAACCTAATCCACGCGAAAGCGTGTCTTTACCCCGACCTGCCCCGACCGGAGTCGGGGCCGGCGTCGGGGCCGCAACTGCGGGACGTGAGTATCTCTTCCTCAATCCACGCGTCAGTGCGTCCCGCAACTGCGGATCCTAGTAGAACAAAATCAGTTTCTACTTTTCGCACTTCCCGCCGCCGTCTCAATCTTCTGCGTCGATTGGGAAACGTAGCTTTCCCTATCCTTTTTCTGCATCCAAACCCAACTCGTCAGGAAAAGCGTAACCAGCAATATCCCCACTAATAAAAACCGCATCTCCAAAATAAAACTTTTTGGCAACCCCGCCCCATTTTGATTCCGACGTCCCATTAATATTTTCAGCATCTCCATGCCTTAAGAATCGACCCGCTGGGCGGAATTTCACGAAGTTTATTGTGACATCTTGGAGTCAAACCCCCTTCACTTTTTCTCTCAAAACCTTTGTGGCCTCGTTCGCTTCCCTCCACCCTTTCGCATCAAAAACCTCCGATGGCTTGAAAAGGGTTCGTCCAAACTTCTCCACCGATTCCACCGCCCCCGCCCAATCCTTCTCCGGCATTTCCGCCAACGCATCCCGCGCGATCTCCACACACGCTGGATTATGACAAATCAGCAAAATTTCCTCCCCCGCCCTTACTGCCTGCCTCGAAGCTTCCGCACTCCCATATCGATTTGCAATCGCTCCCATCTCCAAATCATCCGTCATGACCAACCCCTTGTACCCCAGCGTCTCTTTTAATAAACCGGTGACAATTTCCCGATTCAAACTCGCCGGCCCCGAACTCTTACCCCATGCAGGAAACTGGGCGTGCCCCACCATGATCGAATCGCACCGCTGCCCCACCTCACGAAAGACCGAAAGTTCCTCCTCCATCTCTGCCCTCGTTCGATCCACCAAAGGAAGATCCCCATGCGGATCCAACCCGCAAAAAGTATATCCAGGAAAATGCTTTCCCGTTCCCTTGACCCCCTCCTCCTGCATCCCCCGTAAAAACTCCCCTGCTCTGCGTATTACCTCCTTGGGGTTCTCTCCAAAACAGCGCCCCGCCAGAGAATTATCCACCCCCGCCCTCGCCCTCGGCGCGTAATCCAAAACTGGTGCCAGATTTAAATTCAGCCCCACCAGCTTCATCACTCTTCCCGTCCACTGCCCATGCTCGTAAAACCACTCCTCCTTTCCCGCCCTCGCCAACTCCTCCCCCGACGCCGGCCTCTCGCCCATCACCGCCAACCGCGCCACCCGTCCTCCCTCCTGATCCACCGTCATAATCGTGGGATGCCGCACCAACTCCGCACACTCCTTCACCAATCCGTGAAACTGACTCGCCTCTGCCATATTCCGCGTGAAGAAAATAAAACCCCCAGGCTGCACTCTCCGAATCAGATCCCGCAACCCATCGGTCAAATCAGGCCCAGGCAACCCCATCACAATCAATCGACCTGCTGGATGCACTTTCACCCTATTGGCTCTAAGGAATTTCCTCTCCCTACGCACGCTCAATCCACCGCCTCCAGTCTCGACCTCACCCCCCCCTCTCCCGTAAGGTTTCTTTTCACATGGCCACCTTCCAGATCATCTTCACCCCCGCCAGCTCGTCCGAAATCACCCAGCTCCCTACCCCTCTTCAGGTCGAAGTCCTCCGCGAATTCGACGTCCTCACCGCCGACTTTCTCGAAAAACATCCCGACCGTTTTGGCATTGTCCGTCGCCCTGACCGCACCCTCTACCGCTATCGCGCCGGCGAATACCGCATCTATTTCGAAAAAACCGAGCCCGGCCTTGTCATCCACCGCGTCCTTCACAAAAACTCCCTCAAGGATTTCGCCTTCCGCTCCCAGTTGCCCCTTTCCGAAGATGAACTTCTCGCGGAGAACCCCAAGTTTTGGGATCTGATCAATGCTGCCAGCTCTACCTCTTCTCATAAATAAGCCGTGAACCGCGCCCTTCCCCTCCTTCTTGCCCTTCTCTCCATCCTCATGGGGTGCCAACCTTCGGGACGCGTGAGCAATCTCGTTGCCCTCTTCACCGATTTTGGATCGACCGATCCCTACGTCGCCCAACTCAAGGGCGCCATCAAAACAATCTCCCCCTCCGCTGAAATCATGGACCTATCCCACGAGAACGCCGCCTTCGATATCCCCACCGCCTCCTACCTCCTCGCTAAATCAACCCACACTCTTCCCTCAGGCACAATCATCATCGCCGTCGTCGATCCAGGCGTCGGCTCTAATCGAGCCGCCCTCGCCGTCCGCACCCAAGCAGGCCGCATCTACCTTGCCCCCGATAATGGACTCCTCACCGAAGTCCTCGCCCGCGAAGGCGTCTCCGATGCCCGTACTCTCGATCCCGAAAAACTCCGCCTCACGTCCATCCCCTCGGCTACCTTCCATGCCCGAGATATTTTTGGACCCACCGCCGCGCGCCTCGTCGGCTCCAACTCCCTCGACTCCTGCGGACCCAAAGCCGAAAAGATTCTTCGCCTCCCTCGCAACACCGCAACCGTCATGGCAAATCAGGCCAAGGGACAAGTCCTCTACGTGGATCACTATGGGAACATTCTCACAAACATTCCCGGGTCGGAGTTGGGCAAACTAAAAGTCGGCCAACTCCTCAGCGTCACCATCAAAGGCAAAGCCGTCTCTCTCCCTTTCCTACGTACCTACGCCGAAGCTCCCGCCAATCGCCCCTTCGCCCTGATCAACAGCGATGGGGAGTTTGAGATCGCCATCAATCAAGGACATGCCGCCCGCGAACTTGGCGTCAAAGTCGGCGATCCCGTTGTCCTCAAACTCTAACCGCCCGCCTCAGCCCCGCTTGTTCCAGTCGAACACCCCTTTTTTGTAAGCGTAGAGGTGTCCTACCTCCACCAGCAGGACAAACGCCAGCATCAGCCCAAAAACCTGCCAACCCATTCCCGCTTCTTTGAAGCCCATTAAACTCACTGCCCACGGATACATAAAAATCACCTCGATATCGAAAAGAATGAAAATCATCGCCACTAAATAAAACTTCACCGAGAAACGCGCCGAGGGCGATCCCACCGGGTCTTTCCCGCACTCATAAGCCATATCTTTTCCCTTATTCCTTCTCCCCACTTTTCCCATGACAATCCCCAGCCCAATTCCACCCAAGGCAATGGCTAGGGCCATTCCCAAGGAAAAAAGCACAGGAATAAATTCACGGATCACCCTTCTGTCCTAACCAACCCACCCTCCAAGCGCAAGATCTCCTCCGACTTGGCCACGAGCAATACTGCGTGCATTCTGCCCTATGCCCCTGGCCCTCCCCCTTCTCGCCTCGTTTCTTTACGCGGTCGGTTCATGGTCGCTCAAACTCGGCCTTCGTCGTGGCGCCAATCTTTCCATCGTCACCGCCCTCTCCAATCTCTCCATGGCAGGTTGGTCTGCCCCGCTCATCCTTTTTTTTCCAGGCCAACCCCACCCCCAGGGATTTTTAGGCGCCGCCCTCGCAGGAACCGCCCTCTTTGTCGGTCGCTTCTGCGCTCTCCGCGCCCTCGCCCACGGGGATTTATCCCACGCCACCCCGCTCTTAGGAACAAAAACGATTTTTGTCGCGCTCCTCACCTTTCTTTTTCTCGACGAACCTCTCAGCCCTAGCCTTGTCGGCGCCGCCATCCTCACCGCCCTCGCCGTCACCCTCCTCTCCATTTCCGCTAACTTCAATCAAAGATCGTGGTGGCCCAATAAGTCCCACTGGATCACCACCGCTTGGGCCATCCTTGCCGCCTTCTTTTTTGCTCTGACCGATATCACCGTTCAGAAATATGCCCGCCTCCTCGGCGTCGGCTGGTTTCAACCCCTCATGTTTGCCACCCTCGCTCTCCTCACCCCTTTGCTCTTTCTCCCTGCCTGGCACCACCGAGCCACATTGTCCGCCACCCTCCCGCAATCCTCCCGCAGAGGAGCCCTCGCAGGTTCGGCCATAATCGGATTTCAAACCTCCTTAGTCATCCTTGTCATCGGCATCTTTGGCCACGCCACCGCCACTAACGTCGTCTACGCCGCCCGCGGCCTCTGGGCCGTTCTACTCGAGGGAGCTGCAGGAGGTGGCGCCGCCTATCACGACAAGCGCCTCCTTGTTGTCCGCCTCACAGGAGCCGCCCTTCTTCTTGCCGCCGTCGCCCTCGCCGTCGGCTCTCTGTAAAATTCCAGCCTCTGACCTCTGACCCCAAGGCTTACACCCGACCCATCTGTAGCATCACTAATCCTACAACCGTAAAAATTAGGCCTCCAAGCTGTAGCCCTGTCACGGGCGACTTAAACCACCACCACGCCGCCAACTGCAACAGAACAAAACCTGCCCCCAAAGTAAATGCGTAGACCAACTGCGGACTCTGCTCCCGCAAGGCATAGGTAATTAAAATCGGACAGCCAAACCCCGCTACATTCCCCGCGAGAAACCAGAGCCACCACTCCATCCCGCTTTTCGTAGCCGTAACTTTAAAAAGAAGATTTGAGCCCGCCATCGATACCGCATAGCCCAAAACCAGCAGAGCGAATTTCATTCCGCAAACCTAACTCAATTAGGCCAGCACCGAACCGCCACCGCAATCACTCCCATCCCGATGCCCCGGTTGGCAGTGCATCGCATATTCTGCTCCACCCATCCGGTCGCACCACGCGACAAACGCTTTGCGCTCCCCTTCATCCATCGGAGCCTTGGTCGACGCCACTGCCGCCTCCTCCACATACTCAAATTTATCCACCCCGATCATGTGCGTGCACACCTCAGGATAACTTAACGCATATCGCATCACCTTCTCCGCCGTCATCAGCCCCTTCTCACTCGACCGCTTGCTTCCGCCGAATCCTTTCATGCCGATGACCGCGATTTTTTTCTCTGCTAAAGCGGGAATTACCTCCGTCTCAAACCGGCGGGAATGAAGGGTGCCCAGAGCGGAAACCGGCTGAAGGGAGGCGTCAAAGGGATACCCACCTTGAATTATTTTGAGATGAACCTCCGGCTCGTCATGCCCGGTAAAGCCGAGATAACGGACCTTGCCCTGCTTCTTGGCCAAATCAAAAGCCTCGGCCGTCCCGCCCGGTCCGTAAAATTTCTCCACCTCAGCGACGCTCTTCATCTCATGCAACATCCATAAATCAATCCGATCCGTTTGCAATCGTTCCAACGATTCCTCCAGCATCTTCATCGCTCCCTCTTTCCCTCCCTCCGGCAGTGGCTTTTGATGCGAACAACACTTCGTCATGACAAAAGCCTTGTCTCGGATTCCCTTCAGCGCTTTCCCCATCCGCACCTGCGCTTCTCCCTTGTGGTAACACCAAGCATTATCAAAAAACCGAATCCCCCGATCCACCGCCGTATGGGCAATCCTCGTGGCCTCCTCGTCCGAGCCCGATAAATAAAGAGTGTGCCCCCCCCCCCACCACGCTCACCTGCTCCTCGTGCCGCCCAAATTTGCGCGTCGGAATTGCCTCCACCCCGCCTGCCCAACCCTTGGCCAGACCCAACCCAGGAATTAACCCCAAAAAACCTCGCCGTGTAATCATAGGACAATTTTGCTCATTCATTCACCCTCTGCAAGGCAGGAAAATTCTCTTTCGCCCCCCACTGGTAATTGGATCTTTTGTGAGAAACTTAAATAAAAGAGTTTCCAAATCTCTCCCAGAACCCAATCTAGCGCAATCGGCTCCACCGAGCCACCAACCCAAAAGGAGACCCACTATGTCATTCAGCAGCGCGAGCAAAAGAAACGGTAAAACTTATTTCCTCCACAGCCGCCAGCAGACTCTTAAAGGCGGCGCCGTCGTCACCCTTTACTACTTCGCCTCTCTGGCGGGTGCAGGTGCCATGGAAGCCCTCCCCCAAGGATACGAAGTAACCGAGAACGAACGGACTGGCCTACCCCTCCTCAAAAAAATTAAGCCCCCAACCGCTTAATCCTCACGCCTATCTCCCCTCTGACTCCGTAACTCTGGGGTCAGAGGCCATTCTCACCCTTCGAAGCACAACACCGGTAGGGACGACCATCCCTTAGCCTTCGAAGTGACATCAGCGGAACGTAGTAGGCTCGGTCGTCCTAGTTATTTTCTAAACAGAAAAGAACGTAAACAAGCACTCAATTCCCCCGCGTAAGCGCGCGTCCCCGTCTCTACCCCGACCGGTGTCGGGGCCGCAACCGCGGTGACGTGTCCCGCAACCGCGGGGAAAAATTCAAAATTAAAAATTACAAATCCCCCTCCCCCCGCCCGTTGCGGGCGCCCTTCGTAGCTCCTCCTGAGTCTGAGAAGTTAGTATCGTAGGAGGGTTGGCGGTCTTTGCGTGAGCAATCCTCATCCCCTAATCGCCCCATCCTCGACGCCCCTACCTCCCCTGAAACACCCTCCCTTTTCTAACTTTTCTGGCCTAAACTAACCGCATGCGTCGTCGGCTACCCCTGCTTGCTCTCTTTTTCACCACCTCCCTCATCCACGCCCAATCGGAGGTCGGCCTCATCATCAATGCCCTCCTTCAAGGTCTTCAAGCCGCCGATGCCATCCGCCAATCCGTCGACCACGCAAACCAAATTCCTTCTCCGCCCAATCAACCCCTTGGCGATCCCATCTGGAATTACGACGAAGCCTCTCTCGTCCCCTCCCAAGTCCTGCGCGACGGACCCTACCGTAATCTCCAAGGCGAAATGGTCCTCAGCGCCCGCCAGTCGAAACCCCATACCATTGAACTTCTTTTCTATCGATCCAATGGCTCTCTCTCCCGTCGGGAGTTTTGCCAATCCGATCGCCGCGACGGCCACCGCGTCGACCTCGACGAGAAAGGTCTCAAAACCTCCGAAGGCCCCATCCGCTCAGGCCTACCCGAAGGCGACTGGCAGTTCTACTCAGCCGACGGATCTCTCCAGGCTGAAACCCGTATGACCGCAGGCCAAATGACAGGCCCCCAAACTCTCTTCGGTCGCGACGGGAAAACCCGCGCCTCCAACACTCTCCTCACCGGCAAACGCGAGGGCCCCTCCACTCTCTTCCACCCCGATGGCTCCGTTTCCGACAATCTTTTATACTCCGCCGATAAACTCAACGGCCCCGCCACCGGCTGGTGGTCCTCGGGTCAACCGCGCTACTCCGCCACCTGGAAAAATGGTCAGCTCGATGGACCCAGCTTCGAAAACTTCCCTTCGGGCCAAAAGAAATCAGAAACTCTCTATGTTCTTGGAAAAAAGGAGGGCCCTTCCCGCGAATGGAATAACCAAGAATCTCTTATTATCGAGGAAAATTATCAAAACAATCTCCGCCAAGGCCCCTCCTTCACCTACTCCCCTTCTGGCATAAAACTCTCCGAAACCCTTTACGAAAAAGGCAAAAAAAACGGCTGGGCAGGTATCTGGTCCCCCCAAGGAAACAAAATTTCCGAAGGGGATTGGCGCAACGATCAGCTTGAGGGACCCCTCCGAGAATACTACCCGGACGGAAAACTTCGCGCCAACGCCACCTATCTCCACGGCAAAAAAGAGGGCCCCTATCAAACTTTCGCTCCCAACGGAACTCTCACCACCTCCGCCGAATTCAAAGCCGACATACTCATCGGTCCCATCACTCTCTACTACCCCCAAGGCCAGCCCTTCGCCGAATGTCTCTACGACGGGGACCGCCTCTCAGGGGGAAAACTTCTCTACCCCGACGGCAAGCCCCTCGGCCAGTTCGGTCCCGTTCTTCCACCCGCCACCAATAAAATCAGCTCTCTCCTACTCCAGTATCCCGATGGCCGCCCTCTCAGCTCCGCTCAGTACGATCCCCGCTTAAACAAAACTACCTGGCAAGGCTGGCACCCCGACGGATCCCCGCTCGGTAATTTCGATAGCCTCACCACCAAAGACTCCAAGCTATGGCTCGAACAGCAGTCCTCCCTCGAACAGAAGATCGGCCTCTCCTTCCCTTCCGAATTTAATCTTCTTCCCCGATAGGTTAGTCAAAGTCCCTTCAACCGAATCCCAGGCAACCCCAGATCTCGAGCTTCTTCTTTTACTTCTGTTTTGCCATCCACCAAGGCGGGTAAGCAGCCTCATGAAAACGTTGAGACACTTAGCTTTGCTGAAAATTCGCCCGCCAAAGAAGAAAGAAACCGTACCCCTGCAAAATCAGGTTCGGCATCCAAACAATCAATTCAGGATACGCCCCACCCCGATTCTTTAATCCCTCCGCCAATAAAATCAAGGCGTAGTAGGCCATCACCAAAAAGAAACTGATCACCACCCCCACCGAGGTCTCCTTCCGCTGCACTCGAATTCCCAGCGGAATCCCCACCAATAAAAGCGTAAATGGAGCCAAGGCAAAACTAATCCGCTTCTGCATCTCGGTTAACATCGGATAAATCTGCTTCGGATCAACAAACCCCTCCACCGGACTCAAAATCCTCTTGGCTAAATCCCCCATGGCCGCAATCCGAATATCTTTCATATCATCTGGGTTCAGGAAACTTCGTAAGGAAATTTTTAAAGGCAACTGGTCCGCACTCAACCCCGCCCGAATCCCGTTCAAATCAGCCGCATTCTCCCCTCGCTCCTCCTGACGCGCTTTATGCAAGGTGATCGTCAAACTCAGGTCATCCAGATCGGCCGATAGACTTCCCTTCTCCGCCCGAATATTTCGGCGCGGGATACCCGTAGGATCCAACTCCCAGATATTAATATCAGTCAGATCAGTTCCATTTTTCTTTCCAATGTAAATCCGGTAGCCAGGAAATCGGTCCATCGCCTCCCCTGCTCGAATCAGAAAGGCAGGATTGTCGCGCCCAATATCCAAGAGAACTGACTTAAATTTCTGCAGGGTCAGGGGAACCAGTACCGCATTGTTATAAAAACAGATTCCCGAGATAAAGAGCCCAAAGAGGATCACTGGAGCCACCAACGGAATCAGCCCAATCCCTGCCGCCCGAATCGCCTGCAACTCCAGATCCTGCGACATCCGACCGAAGACAATCAACGCTGCCACCAAAATCCCCCACGGCATCGTAAAGGTCAACGCCTGCGGAATTAGCAATGCCACCATTTTAAAGATTAGGCTGATCGGCAACTCATCGTTCACCAGCAACTCAAAGATCTGCTTAAAAGCATTTCCCAAAACAATGATCGCCGAAAGCACCGCCACCGCTCCCGCAGTCGCGGCCATCATCTGTCCGGTAAGATAACGATAAAGAATACTCAAGGGGCTTTCGGCTTTCGGCTGTACGCCAGCCTGTCTTGCCAGGTGGTAGGTTGTCCACTCTTCAGACCACGGCATTCGTAAAAATGAAAGGTCGGCCCCGTCGGCTCTCCCCATGTCGACCGGCGATAAGTCTTCACCACCTTGACCGATTCAAAATCCCTTGCAATTGGCGGCATCGGATTAGGCTGTTCCGCTACGTACAGCCCCGTGCTCCCTGATGGAAAGGTCTCCCGATAACTGGGCCAAATCGAATACTGCGTCATGATTTGAGGCCAATCAGGAGTAAAGGCCCGCGGCCGATCGGGAAGATAGAAAGAAAGAAGACTGGCGGTTTGATACTCATCCGCTACGACAAAATCGGCGCCAATCTCCCGACGAACTTTTTCCGCCTCCACCGCCAAGTCATTCCACCCCTTCGCACGATCAAGCGGATTATTTTTAAAATGCAGCGGGAGGAAATCATGAAGAAGGGCGGTTTCGACAAACCCAATCAAGAAACCAGCAATCATCACCCCGCGCCACACCCTCTTTCCCTCACTCCACTTTTGTACCGCCCAACCCGCCCCCAAGACTAATCCCGCCAACAAAGCTGGCGCCGTCCAATTTCCATTGGCGGTTTTATTTAGACTGATCCAGCCATAAGCCACAAAGAGTGGCCAAAAAAGGGCCAGCAGATATTTCTCTCCCTCTCCCACCTGTCGAGTGGTCGCGGGACGGATGGCGCCCATCAACATCAGGAAAAAGAGAATCGGAGAAACCACGATTGCCTGCAAAAGCCAGAAGCCAGCAAACTTTCCCCAGTTCACCCGAAAGCCCCGGTCCAAATCTCCACCCTCAAATAAGTGCATCGCGGTAATCCAGCCATAAAACGCATTCCAGAAAACAATCGGTAGAGCCAAAATCACGAAGGTCCCCACCAAAAGCAACATCCTTACCGAGAAAAGAAGTTTTCGGCGCCCAGGCACCAGCAGAAGAAAGAGGGCAAAGGAGATTAACTCCGCTGCATTGGTGTATTTCGCCTGGAAGCCGAGCCCAATCCACAGTCCGGTAAGGATCCAATAACGCTTCTTCCCGCCTTGCACAGCTTCCCAAAACGACAGAGCCGCTGCTGCCCAGAAGAAGACGCTTAACGGGTCGATCGTCATTAAAATACTGCCTATCGCAAAAAGTGGCATAACCGAAGCCGCCACCACCGCCACCAATCCCACCCGCTCACTGTAGAACGCCCGCCCAAGAAGAAAGATCAACCAGCCAGTGCCCGCAGAAAGTAACACTGCGGGCAGACGCACCGCCCAGACATGATCCCCCAGAAGAAGGGTGAAAACCCGAATAACAAAGGCCGCCCCAGGCCCCTTTCCATAATGATTCCAATCCAACGACCGCCCGCACTCCCAGTAGTGCGCCTCGTCTCCCACCAGATCAAGATGCGGAACAAACCAAAGCCGAAAAAGAGTCACCAACCCAATCCATCCCAGAGCCCAACGGGCTTCTCTGCTTTTCAGAATCGATCCCATAGACCAACCCTAGCCAAATTTACCCCTCCATCGCAAAGCCTGCGTGCTTACCATTTGACCCCCGCCTTTTCGCTGGTTGAGTGAGGATATGTCATTAGCCCTCAAAATCGACGACCAGATCAAAGAAGCCATGAAAGCCAAAGATGCAGATAAGCTCAGCGTCCTTCGCATGCTGAAATCTGCCATGAAATATGCGGTCATCGAAAAATACGGGGCCGAGGGGGTAGCCAAAGATGAGGATGTCTTGGCCAGCGTTCGCAAAGAAATCAAGAAACGGCAGGACTCCATTGAAGCCTTCGAAAAAGGGGGCAGGCCCGAACAAGCCGCCAAAGAAAAAGCCGAAATGAAGATCCTCGAATCCTACCTTCCTGCCGCTATGCCCGAAGCCGAGCTGGAATCACTCGTTAAAGCAGTCATCGCCGAACTCGGCGCCACCGATAAAAAAGCCATGGGTGCCGTCATGAAAGCCTGCCAGACAAAAGCCGCTGGTCGTGCCGACAACCGTGCCCTCAGCGCCCTTGTGGGCAAACTTCTTCCCTAATTTTATAGTCGAACATCAGGCCTATTCTTTCTCTTCAAAGCTTGACATATTATCATACATACATATGCTTTGAGTAGTGAGAACAACACTTATCCTCGATGATGATGTTTTTGTGAAAGCTAAAAATGCTGCCCTTGAGTCAGGCACTTCGCTGAGCAATTTCATCTCCAAAACTCTCCGCGGAAATTTTTTACAGCACAAAATCCAGCCCTCCCCTACTCGGATCCGAATTCCATTATTTCGCGGTTCCGTAACCCCACAAAGTCATCCTCTCTCCGAATTAGCCAGGCTGCGAGACGAGGGACGCTAAGCGATGCGGATGCCGGACGTCAACGTCCTGATCTACGCTCACCGCGAAGAGGACCCGGATCACCCTTTCTACCAGAACTGGCTCGAGGATTTAATCAACGGCCCCGAACCTTTCGCTCTCTCTCCTCTCGTGGCCGTTGCCTTTGTCCGCATCGTAACTCATCCATCCTTTGCTTCCAGTCCTACCCCCCTGCCCCAAGCCCTCAGCGTCATCGATTCTCTTCGATCCTCTCCCCATCACCGCTCTCCAGGACCAGGCCCTCACCATTGGGACCTCACAAAACTCCTTTGCGAAAAAACCTCGGCCACAGGAAAACGCGTCGCCGATGCCCAGCACGCCGCCCTCGCTATCGAAAACGGATGCACATGGGTCACCCGTGATCCCGATTTTCAAGAATTTACACGCTGGGGTCTTCGCCTCGAAATTCTTGAGCCCAACTCGTAGTCAACCCCGCTCCTCAGTTCGATATTTTTTCCGGCCCCTTCTTTCCCCCGCCCCCTCCGCCTGGTCCACGACGTGCCTTTTGCGGAATATCCTTCGCATACTCCCGCAAGGCCAGAGATAGTTCCTCTACGATCTCAGGATGCTGGCCTGCTTGATCACTTTTCTCTGAGGGATCAGCCAGCACATCAAACAACATCGGTGCCGTTCCCTGCCCCTGCCGGGAAGTGATCAACTTCCAAGGTGGCCGGAAAACCGCCACCTCTTTGTTTCCCATGAAAAAGATCGGCCGCTCGGTGGCTTGCCCTCCTTGCAAAGAGGGCCAGACATCCTTTCCATCAAATTTCGGCTCAGAGCCCATCTTCACCCCCGTAACATCCAGAATTGTCGGAAAAAGATCCGCGACACAAATGAACTGCTCGCTCTTTTGTCCCGTCGGCAGGACACCGGGCCAGTTCATCGCCGCTGGCACATGAATCCCCCCCTCGAAGACTGTTCCCTTTCCCTCCCTCAAAGTCAGGTTGGTCGAGCCCTTGGTTATGTCCCCGCCATTGTCGGAAAAGAAAATGATCAGGGTATTTTTTCGTACCCCCTGCTTCTCCAACTCCGCCACCACTCGCCCCACCGCCGCATCCAATCCTGTCATCGCCGCCAAAAGAACAGGACGGCCGCGCATTCTCCCGTCACCCGCTTCCGCAGGAGGAGCCGAGATTGGACCGTGAATCGCATTGAAGGCCAGATACAAAAGAAAGGGTCTGCTCTTGTCCCGCTTTTGCATCAACCCGATCGCCTCATCCGCTAAAAGATCGGTAGAATACCCCACCTCCTCAACAGGTTGGCCGTTCCGCCACCAGTCCAACTCCTGGGTTTTTGGCTTCATGTGGGTGTTATAATCTACCGCCCCACCCAACTGACCGTAGTGATGGTCAAAGCCGCGAGCCGTCGGCAAATACTCAGGTCCTGACAAACGATTCTCTTTCGCCCCACCCAAATGCCATTTCCCGCACATCCAAGTCTGGTATCCCCCCTCACGCAAAGCCTGCGGAAGCGTCTGGTACTTTAAATCCAACCCTGAAAAGTTTTCCACCCCCGTCCTCAAAGTGTGCATCCCCGTCATCAACGCCGCCCGAGTGACACTGCAAATCGGGTTCGCATAAAAATGTTCCAACCGTACTCCCTCCCCTGCCAATCGATCTAAGTTCGGCGTCTTCACCTCAGGATTGTTCCACCCGATATCTCCCCATCCCTCGTCGTCCGCCACAAGAATCACCACGTTCGGTTTTTCCGTTGCCCCCGCAACCCACCCCGCTGAAAGCATGACTGCGAGAAGCGTACTTCTGATCACGGTTTTTCTAAAGTTGGAGAACGCGGAAATGAAAACCCCTCTCCTCGAGAATACTTCTCCCACATCTTCATCGCCACCGCCTTCAACTCCTCCAATGAAATCGATCCACTCCCGTCCGCATCCACTTCCGCAAAGTGCTGCTTCACAAACCCAGCCATTGACGATCGCACCCCCGGTCCATTCGCCTCCTCCGAACTAATCTTCCCGTCTCGATCCGCGTCATAGCCGCTGAAAGTCTTGTTCACCTCCGTCATCATCTCCTCCTGACTAAGTTTGCCGTTCTGATCCTGATCCATCTCCTTGAGATGATTCTCGATCCATGGCTTGCGGGGTTGCCCATTTGTCTCCATTTGGGGTGGACCTCCCGCCACTTTTCGGTCAGGTGGAGGCGGCGGACGATCCCCACCCTTCCTCTGTTTCCCTTTCTCACTCGTCGATTCGGCTGTCGTCCCATCTGG
>JBGSBI010000008.1:0-58202 GCA_041730685.1 Aliarcobacter sp. | reverse complement strand
CTCAAGCGATGAAGAGAAGGTGATTTGGCGTTGACCACAGGATGCTGAACCGCAATCCTTTACGCTGATGGGTAAAATTACCTCAATCACGGTGGCCCGCGGAGATGGGATTGGTCCTGAGATCATGGAAGCGACCTTGAGTATTCTCAAGGGTGGTGGGGCACGGTAGGAGATCGAAGAGATTGAGATTGCGGAGAAGGTTTATTTGAGGGGTAACAGTGCGGGGATTGAAGATTCGGCTTGGGATTCTCTTCGACGGACAAAGGTTTTTTTAAAGGCACCGATTACGACCCCGCAGGGTGGCGGTTACAAAAGCTTGAATGTGACAACGCGCAAGGCGTTCGGGCTTTATGCCAACATTCGCCCCTGTATTGCTTATGCGCCTTACATTCGGACGAAGCATCCTGGAATGGACGTAGTGATTGTTCGGGAGAATGAGGAGGACACCTACTCGGGGATCGAGCACCGGCAGACTCATGATGTGATGCAGTGCCTGAAACTGATTAGTCGTCCGGGCTGCGAGAAGATTGTGCGTTATGCCTTTGAGTATGCGCGGGCTTATGGGCGCAAAAAAGTGACCTGCTTTATTAAGGACAACATCATGAAGATGACTGATGGTCTTTTTCATCAGGTGTTCGATGAGATTGGGGCGGAGTATGGGGAGATTGAGAAGGAGCACTGGATTGTGGATATCGGGGCGGCGAAGTTGGCGGACACTCCTGAAGCGTTCGATGTCATCGTCATGCCGAACCTGTACGGTGATATTCTTTCAGATGTGGCGGCGCAGATTGCGGGGTCGGTTGGTTTGGCGGGTTCGGCCAACATTGGGGATGGGTGCGCGATGTTTGAGGCGATTCACGGATCGGCTCCGCGAAGGGCGGGCCAGAACTTGGCGAATCCCTCGGGATTATTTCTGGGTGCGGTGCAGATGCTGGTACACATCGGTCAGGCGGATGTGGCGGAAAAGGTGCATAACGCTTGGTTGAAGACGATTGAGGATGGGGTTCACACCTACGACATTTTCAAAGAGGGGGTGAGCAAGGAGAAGGTGGGGACGAAAGAGTTTGCCGCGGCGGTGGTGTCAAGGATTGGGCAAAAGCCGAAGCATTTGAAGCCGGTGGACTATAGCAAGGCCCCGTCTCGGCCTTTAACGACGCGACCTGCTTACAAACGGGATAGTTCGAAGAGAGAGTTGGTGGGTGTAGATGTATTTGTATGCTGGCCGACAGGAACGATGGAGGAGTTGGCGAAGAAGTTGCAGCCTTTGGCTGGGGATGGTTTGAAGTTAGAATCATTGTCGAATCGCGGGATGAAGGTGTGGCCTGATGGTCACAAGGAGACGTTCACAGTGGATTCAACGGCGTGCAGGTTTAATCTCCCTGAGGGGAAAGGATCTATTCCACATACGGCGGTGGTCGAATTGTTGGAGAAGATGACTCAGGCGGGAGTGGAGTTTGTCAAAATGGAGGGTTTATATAATTTCGACGGTAAAGCGGGCTTTGCTAAGGGGTAGGGATTCTTGGGGGCAGGGGGCGGCAGGGTGAGAAAATTACTGTTCGCTCCAGAGGAAATGACGGTTACGAAGGTCTTCGATTTTCCTAGTGAAGGCGGCTTGGTTGGGGCCTCCAGCGTTTTCAAGAATCCTGTAAATGGCTAAGGCTCCTCGGAAATCACCCTTTTTCTCTTGGATGCGAGCGGCTTCCGCTCCAGCGCGAGCGAACCAGAGATATTCGGGCTGAGTAGGATTTGCGGCAGGAGAACCCAGTCTCGCATAGAGAACATCGAGGTAGGCTTGAAGGGCGTCTTCGTCCCGGCCGAGCTGTTCGAGACATTTGCCCCGAATAAATCCTGCCTCGTTTTTATCTGAGGCATCGGCGGCGGGGCTAGCGAGCAGAGCGGATGCGGTGGAAGTGGCCCGCTCAAGGCTGGCTCGATCGTTTCCTCCAAGCGCGAATTCGCAGGCGAGTCTGCGTTTGGTTATTTCGACCCAAGGGCGCTGGTCGGGATTTCGGTTGGCGAGTAGAGAGCTGGCGATTTGTAGCCCTCCTGCGTAGTCCCCTGAAGCTCGACAAGCGTCGATCTCAGCGAGACGGGCGTCGAGGCGCAGAGGCGAGGCCTCGGGAAGTGCACGAAAGAGTTTTACCGCTTCTTCGGGGTTGCCTAGAGCGAGGGCACTAAGTCCTGCGTAGTAGAGGGCGTCGTCGGCGAGTGGATCTTTGGGGAACTTGGCTGCCATTTCACGAAAAGCGGTAAGGGATTCCCCATGATTTCGTTCTTCGTAGTGGGTTTGGGCAATCTGAAAAGCGAGAGCGGGAGCGAGGGTACTGGTGGGAAAGCGAGCGAGAATTTTGGCGAATTCGGTACGGGCTTGGGCTCCAGTGAGTTCGCGCGATCGGAGGCGGGCTTCAATACCTGAGGCCATGGCTTGGGGAAGAAGAGGGGAGTTGGGAAACTGCTTTTCGAATTCAGCGAAGGCAATTACGGCGGCGGGATAGTCTCCGGTGCGAAGAAGGGAGCTGGCTCGGCGCAGAGTAGCTTCAGGTTGAAGAGAATCGGCTCCAGGAAGCTTAGCGACTTCCGCGAGGGCGGATCGACTGGCAGCGGAGTCGCCTTTTGACTCGAGCATTCGTCCGCGTTCAAGGGCTAGGGCGGCGCGACGACTGCTTTCGGGATAACGTTTTGTAAAAACTTCTTCCAAGCGGAGGAACGAAGGGGGATCGGGTTGGCGGGCGGCGGAAAGGGCGGCATTGAAAAGTGCATTTTCGGCGGAAGCAGAGTCGGGGGCAGTCTGGGCGGCCTGCTCCCAGAGGGATGAGGCTTCACTATGCTTGCCTTCTTGGGTAAGAAGATCTGCGAGGGCGGCGCGGCCTTGATAAATGATCTGAGGTGAAAGATTCTCAAGGCTAAGTAGAGAACGGATTTGTTCACGAGCGGCCGGTTGTTGTCCTTGTTTAAGTAGAGCTTCAGCGAGGAGAAGTTGGGCGCCAGGAACCGCGGGGGAAGCTGGATAGGTTTTTATTAATGTATCGAGATCGGCGGCAGCGGCTTCGGCATTTCCTGCATCAAGGGTGGTGGCAGCAAGGAGAAGGAGGCCAGGGGCAAAGCGACCGCGCTTCTCGTCGTCGCCTTCTCGTTCACGAATCGAGTCACGCAGGTGGAGGGTGGCGGTGGGGAGGGCTTGGGAAGCTTGGGAGGAGGAAAGGTACTCACGCACTGCGGTGAGATAGGTCTCGGGTTCGCCCCCTTGATCAAGTGCTTTCTCAAAATCGGTGGTGGCATCGGCGGGTTTGTCGCGTGCGCGGTCGATACGCCCTATGGCCATCCAAGCTTGGGCGAGAACGTCACGGGTAACGCCAGCTCCATCGGAGATGACTTTACGAAGTAGTTCAAGGGCTTCATTGGGCTTGCCGCGGGTGGTGAGAATCTCGGCGTTCCAGTAGCGAGCTTCGGCTTGAACGGGGGCTGGGGTAGTTTCGGGGAAGGCGGATAGTTCTTTTTCCGCCTCATCGGGTTGGCCTTCGGCAAGGAGAGCTTTGACGAGAAGGAGACGAGCAGAATCTTGGCCTTGCTCTTTAAGTATTTCTCGTAGCTCTTTGATTCCTAGGGAGCGTTCGTTTTGATTGAGATAAGCGGTGGCGAGCCCGAGTTTAATTTGTGAAGCGAGTGCAGGGGTGAGATCTTTCGATTTTAGCTCTTTCCAATTTGTGGCGGCTTCTTTCCACCGACCGAGTTCGGAAAGAGAAGAGGCGCGAACGAGGCGGCATCGGATATCCAGTTCGGTGGGAGGGGTTTTGGGCAAGGCGGTGAGGGCCTCATCGGGGCGGTGATCACTGAGGAGAGCTTCTGCGAGAAGAAGTTGAGCATAGGGCTGAGGGGTGGAGTTATTTTTAGTTAGATAGGTGCGCAATCGGGGGATGGCGTCTCGGCCCAGGCCGTCTTGGATCATGACCTCGGCGGTGCGGAGTTCTTTGGGCAACTCGGCGGCCGTGGCGGTGACGACAAGAACCAAGGGCAGAACGACAAAAAGAAACTGAGGGAGTCTTTTCATTTCTGAGTTAGGATACGAGCGGTGAGACTTTCTGTGCAGAGAGCAATAGCCGCGGGCGGTCCTGAGGCGACGAGGCGGCCGCCTTCGTTTCCTCCTCCTGGCCCGAGGTCCAGGATATGATCGGCGTGGCGAATGATGTCGGGGTGATGTTCCACGACGATGAGGGTATGGCCTGATTGGCATAAATCGAAGAAAACTGAGAGGAGTCGATCCACTTCGGAAAGGTGAAGTCCGGTGGTGGGTTCGTCGAGCAGGTAGATGGAGGGACCTGAGGTGCGGTGGGCGAGGGCGGAGGCGAGGCGGACCCGTTGGGCTTCTCCCCCTGAAAGTCGTTCGGCGGACTGACCGATGGGTAGGTAGCCGAGTCCGACCTTTTGCAAGGCGAGGAGAGCTTGGGCGAGATTTGGAATCGGGCGGAGGAGGTGGAGGGCGCGATCGACGGAGAGATTTAAAATATCAGCGATGGAATGACCGCGGTAGGTGATGGCAAGGGTTTCGCGGTTATAGCGGAGACCTCCGCAGGTGGAGCATGGTGCGATGGCTTCGGGGAGAAGCTGGAGTTGAACGGCGATTTCTCCGTGGCCTGAGCAGGTTTCACAGCGACCCCCGCGAAGGTTAAAGCTGAAGCGGGAGGGACTAAAGCCGCGGGCTTTGGCGGCAGGTAAGGTGGCGAAGAGTTGGCGGAGATCATCGAAGACTCCGAGAATAGTGAGGGGATTGGAACGGGAGAGTCGTGGGAGGGGTGTTTGATCGATGACAAGGGCACGGGAGACAAGATGGGCGCCCTCGAGGTGGGTAAAGTGTCCTGGAGTGGGGGCAGAGTTGGGTCCACCGAAGTGGCGAAGGAGAGCGGGAGCCAGTGTATCGAAAATAAGAGTGCTTTTACCCGAGCCACTTACTCCTGTGACGCAGGTGAGGAATCCGAGGGGAATGGATGCGTCCACATTTTTAAGGTTATGGGCTGAGGCCCCACGGAGGTGGAGCCAATCGCGAGGATGAAAGGGGCGGGGCGGGAAGGAGATCTTTCTGCGACCCGAAAGAAATGCACCCGTGAGTGAGTCGGTGCGTTTGGCAATTTCCTTGGGAGTACCTTGAGCCACGAGGTGGCCTCCTTCGGAACCTGCGCCAGGTCCGAACTCGATGAGGTGGTCAGCGCGTCGAAGCGTTTCTTCGTCATGCTCGACGAGGATGAGGGAGTTTCCAAGGTCGCGGAGATGAAAAAGGAGGTCGAGGAGTCGAGAGTGATCGGTGGGATGAAGACCGATGCTGGGTTCATCGAGTACGTAGAGAACCCCAGTGAGGCCACCGCCGACTTGGGTGGCGAGTCGTGCACGGCGGGATTCCCCTCCAGAAAGAGTGTCCATGGCACGATCGAGGGTGAGGTATCCAAGACCGAGTTGTTGAAGAAAACCAAGACGCTGGAGGAGTGCTTTTCGAAGGGGTTCGAAGGCGTGGGCGGAGGGACCAGAAGTGGGGCGAAGCTGGGAAAGCCACTCTTGGGCATGGGATATAGAGAGAGCACAAAAGGAGGCGATATCGTGACCTTGGCCTGGGAGACCTCCAAGGGTGACGGAGAGAGACGGAGGGGCGAGGCGTTTTCCATTGCAGGTAGTACAAAGAGTAGGAGTGAAGAAACGGCGGAGGCGGTTGCGTGCTGGTTCGGATTTGAGGCTGAGGAACTGGCGTTGAAGCTCGGGAACAAGGCCTTCGAAGCGTTTTTTTAAAGAAGCGACGCGTCCCTTGGAGCCGTGGAGGAGGAATTTCTTGGCGGAGGCTGGCCATGAAGAAAGTGGCGTGGCGGAATCAATTTTTAAGTGGGCTGAAAGTTGGCGTCCGAGATTGCGGTAGAAGGCGCGCATTTTCGGATTAGCGCGATTCCAAGGGGCGATGGCACCCCGATCGAGAGAGAGGGATGGATTAGGTAGAATTTTGTTTGGATCGGGCGCAAGGAGGGTGCCAAGGCCTGAACAGGTGAGACAGGCACCTTCTGGGCTGTTGAAGGAGAAGTGGCGTGGGGTGAGGCGGGGAGCACGGTATCCGGTTTCAGGATCCTCGGGCTCGGTAGAAAAAGTAAGATCGGGAAGTTTGAGAAGAGTGGAGAAGTCGGGCGAAGTGAAAGCGACTTTGAAACGGCCTTGGCCGAGGCGGAGGGCGAGTTCAATCGAATCAGCGAGGCGAGCTTGTGCTGAGGATTGAAGAACGATTCGGTCGATGACGAGTTCGAGGAGATCAGTTTCTGTGGGAAGGGTGGAGATTTCGACGAGTTGGTTCTTATGGCGAGCGCGGAGAAAACCTTCTTTTTTTAAGCGAGAAGGGTCGGCGGCTTGGATGGGAGAGAGGATGACGGCAGGGCGACCTGCACCTTCTTGGATAATCTGTTCGACGATCTCTTGGGGCGAGGAGGAGCGGAGGGGGCGACCTGTTTTTGGGTCGTGCGGGGTACCATTTGTGGCGAAGAGAATACGGAGGTGATCGTGGATTTCGGTGGAGGTTGCGAGAGTGGATCGGGCGGAGCTGGTGGAGTGGTGTTGCTCGACGGCGAGGGTAGGGGAAAGGCCTTCGATGGAATCGATGGCGGTAGCGGGGAGACGTTCGAGGTGAAGGCGGGCGTGGGCGGAGAGGCTTTCGAGATAGCGCCGTTGCCCTTCGGCATAGATGGTATCGAAAGCCAGGGAGGATTTTCCTGAGCCTGAGGGACCGGTGAAGACTACGAGTTGGTGACGTGGAATATCAACGGAGAGATTGGCAAGGTTATGTTGTCGCGCTCCTCGGATGCGGAGCCAATCGGCAGGACGGATCACGGACGGGCCAGATGGGGCCCCAGAATCGGGCTTAGGCAGCCGCGACGGGGGTTGGATCGACGTGGATGCGACGATTGCCTTTATCGAAGCGAACCTGGCCGTGGGAGAGAGCGAAGAGGGTGTGATCGCGGCCCATGCCGACATTGGCGCCTGCATGGAACCGGGTGCCGCGTTGGCGGATGATAATAGATCCTGCGGGAACTGTTTCCCCGCCGAAGCATTTAACGCCAAGACGTTGACTGCGGCTATCGCGTCCGTTGCGGGTCGATCCCTGTCCTTTCTTATGGGCCATTTTAGAGTTCTCCCTTTATTTACCGACAGAAATCTTCTGAATTTTTACTTTGGTACGGGCTTGGCGATGGCCCACGGTGCGGTGGTATCCTTCGCGACGACGGTATTTGAAGGCGATGACCTTGGGGGCGCGATCGTGGACTAGGACTTCGGCGGTGACTTTGGCGCCTGAAACGTTTGGCTTACCGATTTTAACATCGGCATCATTGATCAAGAGAAGGACGTCGGAGAACTCGGTCGAGGTCCCTGGAGCGGCGGTGAGGCGTTCAATTTCCAAGGTTTCGCCTTCGATGACCTTGTACTGTTTTCCTCCCGTACGAATGACGGCTACTTTTGCCATAAGAGAAAAGAGTATCGGAAAGGGGGGTCTTGGGCAAGGCGGGACTTTTTCTAGTCGAGGAGACGCAATTCTGGCCGCGTTGCTCACGCAAAGGACGGAGAGGGGTGGGGTAGAGGTTTTAGGGGCGGACTAGCTGGGGAGTTTGGGTGCGGTTTTAAAAGCAGAGCGGATGAGAAGGACATCGTCGTGACGGGCACGACGGCGTTGATAGCGCTTATCGACTTCTTCGATGAGGCGTTCCCAGGTTTCGGTGGCGAGGAGTTTAGGGGTTTCCCATTTTTCCGCGTTTTTTTCTTTTCGTTGCCAGTGAACTACACCGGAGAAAAGGGAGACGCGGTAGGTAGTTTCTGGACGGTCGCCATCGGCCTTATCAGTCCATTCCATGCAACGGCGCATGGGAAGTAACTCAGAGCTCGCCGCGGGCGACAGATTCGCGAGCGAGGCGGGCGGCTTCTTTGACGCGTTCTTTTTCGGCTTTGGTGGTCCAATCGTCCCACGATTTTCCGAAAGCGGTATCTTCGCCAGTGAAGTGAACAGCGGTTATGGTCTCGGCTGGGACGATCTGGGGGATGGAATCCTTGCCATGCACGACGAAGAGATGAACTTGCCCTGGGTTTTCATCGTAACGAAAAACAAAGCCGACAATTTTTTTACCGTCGTTCAGGTCGAGGGTAATGTCTCCGCGGTAGTCGAAAGCGGTGGTTAGGGCGTTTTGGCGGGAAGCGGCATCGGTGCACGGGAGGGTGGTGTGTTCGATAGAGCCGGGTTTATGAGAGGGGAGGGCGTGTTTATCGGCTTGGGGCATAAAGGGAGGGGGGTGGACCGACGATGTGGTCAGGTTCCGTAGGCGATGGCAGCTTTTACGGTACGGGCGAATCCTGGGAGAGAGCCGAAAGTATCGTCAACGGAACTGGCTTCGTACCCGCAGTGTACCATGCAGTCGCGGCACTTCACGTTGCCACTTTTCTGCCCGTATTTTTCCCACATGGTATCGGACATCAGCTCTTTGAAGGTAGGGACGTAGCCGTCTTGCAGGAGGTAGCAGGGTTTCTGCCAACCGAAGACGTTATAGGTGGGGTTGCCCCAAGGGGTGCAATCGTAGTCGACGTTGCCTTGGAGAAATTCCAGGAAATTGGGGGAGAGATTAAACTTCCAAGATTTTTTGCGGCCTTTAAGGATTTCTTGGAAGAGTTTCTTGGTGCGTTCGCGACCTAAGAAATGCTCCTGATCGGGTGCTTTTTGGTAGCTGTAGCCTGGGGAGAGCATCATGCCCTCGACGTTCAGTTTCATCATGGCATCGAAAAATTCGCGGACGCGAGCGGGATTGGTGCCTTCGAAGAGGGTGGTATTGGTGGTGACGCGGAATCCGCGGGCGACGGCTTCTTTGATGGCTTCGAGGGCAACTTGATAGGTGCCATCGCGACAGACAGCGGCATCGTGTTCGGGTTCAAGACCATCCATGTGGATGCTGAAGGTGAGGTATTTTGTGGGTTTAAAGAGATCGAGCTTCCGCTTGAGGAGGAGTGCGTTGGTGCAAAGATAGATATACTTTTTGCGGGCGACGAGGCCTTCGACGATCGAATCGATCTCGGGATGGATCAGAGGTTCGCCGCCAGGAATGGAGACCATAGGGGCGCCGCACTCGTCGGTGGCGTCCCAGCACTGTTGGGGGGTGAGGCGTTTATTAAGGATGTGATCGGGGTACTGGATTTTACCGCAACCTGCGCAGGAAAGGTTGCAGCGGAAGAGGGGCTCGAGCATAAGGACAAGCGGATACCGTTTGACCCCACGCAACTTCTGCCCGATTACGTAGGAGGCAACTGTCCAAGCTTGGCTAACAGGAACTGGCATAAGAGAAGGGATGAGGCTACAAATCTACAGAGCTTTGTCAACGGATGCTGAAAAACATATAAAATGCATAAAATACTAAATAACAGCAGTTTATGAATATTGGTATTCTTCAGCTTAATTTTACAATCGGGGATTTTGAGAAAAACGCGGACAAAGTGGCCCGAGCGTATGGAGAGGCGGTCGAGTTGGGCGCGGAAATGGTGGTGGCTCCTGAACTTGGTCTTTGTGGTTATCCGCCAAGGGATTTGCTGAACCGAGCTGATTTTCTAGAAGGGCATGATCATGGGGTACGGGAGTTAGCCAAACGGGTTGGGAAAGTGCCCTTGCTAATGGGTGGGATTGAGAAATCGACAAAGAAAGAGGGTCGGCCACTGCACAATGTGGCGTTTCTATTTGAGAAGGGAAAAGTGCGGGTGGTGGCGCGGAAGCGCCTTTTACCGACGTACGATGTATTTGATGAGGACCGATATTTTGAGCCTGGAGAAAAGGTGGCGCCAGTGCGGATCGGCGGTCGGCGTGTGGGGGTGACGATTTGTGAAGATATTTGGAATGATGAGGATGTCTGGTTGGACCGGAGGTACTTAGCTGATCCGGTAAGGGAATTAGCAAAAAAAGGCATCGATCTCCTGATTAATCTTTCGGCATCGCCTTGGCATCAAGGCAAGGAAAAGACGCGGTACCGTTTGTTGGAGAGGGTGGCGAAGAGGGAGAAGATTCCTGTGGTGCAGGTCAACGCGGTGGGGGGGAATGATGAGCTTGTTTTTGATGGGCAAAGCCTGGTTTTGAGTAAGCGAGGCAAGCTTTTGAGTATGGGATTGGCTTTTGGTGAAGAGGTGAAAGTGGTGGACTTGGATGGGCAGGAGAAAAAAATAAAGTGGGCCAGTGAAGAAGAGCAGATTTTTCGCGCACTGGTTTTGGGAACGAGAGATTATTTGGGGAAGTGTGGTTTCCAGGAGGTGGTGCTGGGATTAAGTGGGGGAATCGATAGTGCGTTGACTGCGGTGATTGCGGCTGAAGCTCTGGGAAAGGACAAGGTGTTGGGGGTGGCGATGCCCAGTCGATATTCCAGTCAAGGCAGCTTAGAGGATGCCGAATCTCTGGCCCGGGCCTTGGGGATTCGGTATGAGAAAATCTCCATTGAGGGGCCGTTCGCGACGATGTTGCAGGCGATCACGCCATCTCGCGGGGGACGGAGTGGGGGTTTGACCGAAGAGAATTTACAGTCGCGCCTTCGGGGAGTGATTCTTATGGGGATTTCGAATGACTCTGGTCGGCTCCTCCTGACTACGGGAAATAAAAGTGAACTGGCAGTAGGGTACTGTACTTTATACGGGGATATGTGCGGGGCGCTGGCGGTGATTGCGGATGTGCCGAAAACGTTGGTCTATCGAATTTCGAGGTGGATCAACCGGGAAAGGGAGATTATTCCCAAAAGTTCGATTGAGAAGGCGCCGAGTGCGGAGCTGAGACCCGATCAGAAGGATCAAGATAGTTTGCCTTCGTATGAGGAGTTGGACCGAATTTTAGAGAGCTATGTGGTGAACGAGGGTTCGATTCGGGGCATGGTAAAAAAGGGGATCGCTCGGCCGCTGGCGGAAGAGATCGTCAGAAAGATTGATCTTTCTGAGTACAAGAGGAGGCAAGCGGCGCCTGGGTTGAAGGTGACGACGAAAGCATTTGGGGTGGGCCGGCGGATTCCTTTGGCTCAGCGGTTTGATCCGCGCATTTCCAAGTAATAATCGATAGAAATTTTATTCTGGGATAAAGCGCGTTTTTCTTAAGGCGTGGCGTCGAGACGGGCGGGGAGGGATGGAGGCAGAAAATCCATGTCTTTTCATGAGACCCCCGAGCTCTCGCCGCAACCACTCAGGCGATAAGCCGTATTCCGCCATGGTGTAGAGGTGGGAGCTTTTGTAGTCCACGGCGATGCGGGCATCGGACCGAATCTGGCGTTTTGCCTGTGCCGAAAGGGGAAGACCGAATCGGCGATAGATGGATTGAATCGATCTCTCGGTGTTTTTTACAAGGTCGGGATAAAGAATCCGGTAGTAACGCTCGGGTCGAGCCGAGATTGCAAACTTCTCTAAGTGCAGATACCAAGCAGCAGCCAGTTCGGCATATTCTCGTGATTCTGGCCCATCCTTTCTTAGGGACGGATCGATCCACTGCCAGACAGTGGAAAAGACGCTAATATGGGATGGGATCGACTCCCGAGGATTTCGCAGAATATTAATAATCCGAGCGTCGGGAAATTCTCGTTGGAGGCAGAGAATAGACCCAGAAAACTGAGTGGCTTTGGAGAGGAGAACTTTGTCGGGGCCATTGAGGTAAAGATGTCTTTGCAGACAGGAGCGGTAGTACTTCATGAGTTTCTTTTGTTGTCGGAGGGGTAGGTCATCGGCAAAGCCAGCTCCCCACAAGACACGGACAAAAGGAAAAAGCAGATAAATAGCTTCGGTGACAAAGGTATAAACAAAAAAGCCATCATCTTCTTCAGGCTGAGTAAAACGCATTTTATGCATGCCGTCCCAACCTCCGAAGCAGTGGCGCTCAACCCATGAGGTGATATCAAAAAGAAGATGTCCCTTCTGGCGGCTGGCCTGAGCTACGGAATGAATAAGCTTTTGAATAGTGATGCTTGGAAAAATAGTTTGATACATAAGAACAGGAGCAAAGATATCGCGATTCTTTGCGAGCATTCTTTGCAGGAAGGTGGTGCCACTACGGGGAGGGGCGATAATGAAAATGGGCTGACGGATTTCCTGCCGGCGAAAATCTGGGTAAAGGATATGGTCAAAGAAACGCCCGATAGCTACTACGATCCAGAAGAAACAAAGCAGAAGGAGAAAGAAAGTAACAATGACCCAGCGCCTCAGTTGAAAAGGGCTTCCTAGGTAAGACAGATAAAGAGCTTTGGCTGTAATGCCTAAATTGAGGTACATAGAGGTCTACTTTTTTTACTGGAAAACCCCCTTCCGACAATGCAAACCCCTTCCTCGCGATGACTCTCGACTTCCTGATCGGAGCGATCTCGGACTTTCGTTATGTGGCGATGTTTGGGATTCTCTTTATCTCGGCCATGGGTGTACCGCTTCCTGAGGAGCCTTTGCTAGTGGCGAGTGGATTATCGGTGGGTTGGGGAACCTCCTCATACGGGTGGACCTGTTTGTCCTGCTTAATGGGTATTCTATCGGGGGATTTATGGGTTTATTTTCTGGGCATAAGGGGTGGAAAGTGGTTTTTGCAAACGCGATTGGGGTCGGTACTCTTTTCGCCTGCGCGGCAGAAAAAAATTGAGCACCTCTTTGAAAAACATGGAATGAAGACTGTTTTTTTGGGCCGGTTTATTCCTGCGGTACGATTTGGAGTTTTCTTTTTTGCGGGACGGCATGCCATGCCGCTGGGGAAGTTTATCGGTCTGAATGCTTTGGGGGCTTTGGTCTATGCTCCTTTGTGGATTTGGCTGAGCGCGTTAGCGGGTGAGCGATTTGCCAAAACGGCCGCGGCAACGCGACTGGCGGAGCGGTGGGTTGGACAGGGAAGTTTGATCTTAATTGGGCTGGTTTTTCTGGTGGTTGCCGGCCTGATTTGGGGTGCGGGAAAGAAAAAGGGATAGGTCAGCGAGAAAAGTTCCACTCGCGGTTGGCGTAGCGACTGGTTTCTAGATCGGCAATGGACTGAATTTCTTGGGCGGTGAGAGTTGATTCACTCGTTCGGGCGTGAAGGCACTCTTCGAGGGATCGGATGAGGTGGGCGGAGAGGGAAGCGGGGATTGGCCCATGCAAAAGGATACTTCCTTGGTGGAGGCAGCCCTGTTTTGTGCGGCGCTGGGCAGCCCCTGCGAGTTTGTGGCCTGAGGAGTCGAGAACGTCGGCTGGAACGGGTTTAAGAAAGCAGGAGGGGTCATCGTTGAGGGGTTGGGCGGAGGAGAGTTGGCAGGGGATACCGCAAGCAGTCAGTGCCTTAGCGATGGCCTGATGAACGGCTCGGTAGCTGGGCAGAGTTCCTGCAGTGGTTAAGGGGTGGTGGGCGGGCAAAATAAGGGTGTAGGTCAAATCGTAACCGTGTTCGACGATTCCTCCGCCGGTGTAACGCCGCACGAAGGCCTGATCTTTTGCAACGAGAGACGACTTTTGAAAGTAACCGATGGAGAGGCAGGGAATGGACCAGCCATAGATGCGGATAACGGGCTGGAGGACGTGGCGGAGGAGGGATTCGTCGATCGCCATATTTTTAGCGGGGGAAGATTTTCCGTCTTTGATAAGGCGGACCAGGGTGGTGGCTAAGGGCATCCAGTTAAACTGCGAACAGATGGAGGAAAGGGCAAGGGTTGCCAAGAGGCGGTGGGTTGCTACCTGGTAGGTATGAAAAACCTTCTTTTGATCTTTGCCGTAGCGGGAGTTTTGGGATTAGTAGGTTGCGCGGGTACAGGAAGCCGGGATGCGGGCTTGGCGATGATTCTGACTGATGTGCCCCTGAAGGAAAATGGGCCCAATCAAGTGACACCCGCTTCCTCGACTCTGCATCGCGGAGATCGGGTCAGTGTGCGGCGTGTGATCGGAGACTATGCGGAGGTGGAAACGATGGATCGGCGGCGTGGCTATGTGCCGACGGCGGTTTTAGAAGATCAGTAACTGCGGGAAAAAAACTGGAATAGGGGAGCGGAGCGGTTAGGCTTTGAGCGCGGGGAGTCCGGCCGGCCGGGCTGAGAGTCGGGAACCATGGTCCCGAGACCCTTAGAACCTGAAGCGGATCATGCCGCCGGAGGGAATAGGGTGTACCTTTTCTTCTGGCGATTCGTGGAGGGGAAAGGAAGAAAATGAGTTCCACAACCCAAGTCCCGAGTCCCCAAGAAGCCCAACCTCTCGAAGGGTCGCGGCGTGTTTACCTGAAGGGTTCTCGCCCTGATCTCCAGATTCCTTTTCGCGAAATCGAATTACAACCTACGCGCTTGCCCGATGGAAAACTGCAGACAAACGATCCTGTCAGGGTTTACGACACGAGTGGGGCATGGGGAGATCCTACGTTTCATGGAGATGTTCGGCAGGGTTTGCCTGCCATCCGGTCGGTCTGGATTGAGGAGCGCAAAGATACGGAGAGTTATCTTGGGCGTGCGGTTTTGCCGGTCGACAACGGGCATCGCAACGGGAATGGGGTAGTGACAGAGCAGTTTCCTGGAGCGAAACGAACTCCTCTGAGGGCGAAGAAGGGATCGGTCTCCCAGCTAAACTACGCCAAGAAGGGGATGATCACTCCTGAGATGGAGTTTATTGCCATCCGAGAAAACACAAAGCTCCAGTCGGTTCGCGAAGGACTAGAAATGTCGACAAAGGTTTCGCGGGATGATTTACGTTTCCAGCACCCGGGTCAGTCTTGGGGGGCAGCAATTCCGAAGGAGATCACCCCTGAGTTTGTTCGAAGTGAAGTGGCGCGTGGGCGGGCCATCATCCCTGCTAACATTAATCATCCGGAGTTGGAGCCAATGATTATTGGGCGAAACTTTCTCGTTAAGATCAATGCGAACATTGGAAATAGTGCGGTAGCCTCGTCGATTGAGGATGAGGTGGAGAAATTGCGTTGGTCGATTCGGTGGGGGGCGGACACGGTGATGGATCTTTCGACGGGCCAAAACATTCACCAGACGCGCGAGTGGATTCTGCGAAACTCGCCCGTGCCGATTGGGACGGTACCGATCTATCAGGCGTTGGAGAAGGTGGGGGGTAAAGCGGAGGATTTAACTTGGGAGATATTTCGCGACACTCTGATAGAGCAGGCGGAGCAGGGCGTAGATTATTTCACGATCCATGCGGGAGTGTTGCTTAGGTTCATTCCAATGACGGCGAAGCGGATGACGGGAATTGTGAGTCGAGGGGGTTCGATCATGGCGAAGTGGTGTCTCTCGCATCATCGGGAGAACTTTCTCTTTACTCATTGGGCGGACATATGCGACATCATGGCGGCGTATGATATTAGTTTCTCGATTGGGGATGGCTTACGCCCAGGTTCTTTGGCGGATGCTAATGACGAGGCGCAATTTGGAGAGTTGAAGGCTCAGGGAGATTTGACCAAGCAGGCATGGGAACGCGGGGTGCAGGTGATGAACGAAGGTCCGGGACATGTGCCGATGCATCTCATTCAAGAGAATATGGAGAAGCAGTTGGAGTGGTGTCATGAGGCTCCGTTTTACACACTGGGACCACTGACCACAGATATTGCGCCTGGCTACGATCATATTACCTCGGCAATTGGAGCGGCCATGATTGGTTGGTATGGTTGTGCCATGCTCTGTTACGTAACTCCGAAGGAGCATTTGGGATTGCCGAATCGTGATGACGTCAAAGCGGGGGTGATTGCTTATAAGATTGCGGCGCACGCGGCGGACTTAGCCAAAGGGCATCCTGCGGCGCAGTATCGGGATAATGCATTATCGAAGGCGCGGTTTGAGTTCCGTTGGAGGGATCAATTTAATCTGGGACTCGATCCAATTACTGCGCAGAAGTTTCACGATGAGACCTTGCCGGCTGAGGGAGCAAAGAGTGCTCACTTCTGCTCGATGTGCGGTCCGCAGTTCTGCTCGATGAAGATTACGGAGGATGTGCGGAAGTATGCCTTGGAGCAGGGGGTGAAGCAGGAGGAGGCCCTGCAAATGGGAATGAAGGAGAAGTCGAAAGAGTTTTTTCGCAAGGGAGCGAAGGTTTACGCCAAAGCTTGAACTATTGGCCGAGTTTGAGGATTGCCTGAAAGAGGGTGGGAGGAAGGGGCATAACAGAGAGGCGGGATTGGCGGAGAAGAAGGAGTTCGGAGAATTTCTTATCGGCCTTGAGTTGATCAAGCGTCACCGGCTGGGAGAATGCGCGCACGGCCGAGATTACGACCGAGGTCCACTCTTCTCCCTGCGGTGAGGTGGTGTCCGGGAAGGCGGTTTTTTTGATTTTGGCTATGCCGACGATGGCTCGCTGATCCACGCTGTGATAATAAAGGACTGGATCGCCGAGTTTCATTTGGCGGAGGAAATTTCGGGCTTGGTAGTTGCGCACACCGTCCCAAGTCACCTTTTTATCTTTAATGAGTTGAGAAAAGGGGTAGGAGGAGGGTTCTTGTTTAACGAGCCAAGGAGACATGAAGAGCAGAGTTGAAGATTAGGGGGGTAGGCGTCAATGGAGAAGTGGCGTATCGCTGGTGTCAGACACGTGTCTGGCACGAAGGTTTCTAGCTCCCCATGGGGAAAAGAATAGGTAAGGTGATGGCATGCATCGCTTTCAGCGGAAGGGCGGGAAACTTTATGCGGAAGGAGTAAGCCTAAATGGGCTGGCGGACCGCTGTGGAACGCCACTTTATGTTTATTCAGCGGGAACTATTTCGGACCATTATCAGGGACTGCGTCGAGCGCTTCGGGCGGTGGATCCGCTGATTTGTTACTCCGTGAAGGCCAATAGTAATTTGGCCATCCTTTCCCTTTTGGCGCGATTGGGGAGCGGATTCGATGTGGTCAGTGGAGGAGAACTGGAACGAGTGCAGCAAGCTGGAGGCCAACCCACTAAGTGTGTTTTTGCTGGGGTGGGCAAGACGGACGAGGAGATTGAGCTTGGACTCCGCTATGGGGTGAAGGCTTTCCATGTGGAAAGTGAAGAAGAGATGGACCGCATCGCGATGGTGGCAGGTCGCAAGGCAAGACGCAGAGCCCCCATCGCCTTAAGGGTGAATCCGGATATTGCGGCGGGTGGGCACGCCAAGATTACTACGGGGACCTACGCAAATAAGTTTGGCATTCCTTTTGAGGAGGTGATTTCGATTTATCGAAGAGCAGGAAAGGATAGACGACTCTGCCTTCGTGGAGTGCAGATGCATATCGGTTCACAGATTACGCAGGGAGCTCCTTTTCGGGCCGCTGTCCGTAAAATGATCCCGCTGGTCAAGCAGCTCAGGAAAGAGCACGGCTTGGAGTACTTCGACATCGGAGGGGGCGTGGGGATTGTTTACGAAGATGCCCTAGCGAGTGGTCGCCAGGGTTGGTGGAAGACGCGTCAGGCGCAAAAAGCGATTCCCTTGTCGGAGTATGCGGATTCGGTCGTACCTTTGTTGAAGGATCTGAAGATGAGGATTCTATTGGAACCTGGGCGATTCTTGGTCGGCAATGCAGGGGTGCTGGTGACAGAGGTCCTTTATCGCAAGAGAACAGGGCGGAAGAACTTTGTCATCGTAGATGCGGGCATGAATGATCTGCTTCGGCCAGCCCTCTATGAGGCGTACCACCAGATTGAACCGTTGGGGAGTCCTCGGAGGGGAACGGTCTCGACCGATGTGGTCGGTCCAGTCTGTGAGTCGGGCGATGTTTTTTGCCATGATCGAGCTCTCTCACCAGTAGATCGAGGAGATCGGTTGGCGATTCTCAGCGCAGGGGCCTATGGTTTTTCGATGGCCTCCAACTACAACACACGACCTCGTCCCGCCGAGATTCTGGTCCAAGGAAATCGGGCGCGCGTGATTCGAACCCGTGAAAAAGTGGCCGATCTTTGGCGGGGAGAGAAGAAGTCATGAGCCGAAGGATTGCTTTTTGGAAGTTGGAAGGAGCGGGAAACGATTTCCTTGGTTTGGACGGTCGTCGTAAGCCCCTGGGATTGAGCCGGGAAAAGATTGCCGCTTGGTGTGATCGCCAACGAGGGGCAGGAGCCGACGGGGTGCTGGTCGTGGAAAAGCCGCGCGGCCGAGGGGCTGATTTTCGAATGCGCTACTACAACGCGGACGGAGGAGAAGCAGAGATGTGTGGGAATGGGGCACGCTGTTTTGCTCTGCTAGCGAAAGAGGTCGCCGGAGGGCGCGGGCAAAGGTTAAGGGTCGAAACCAAGGCAGGGCTGATTCTTTTGGATCTGGTAGGTAAAGAGGTGAGGGTTTCGATGCCCGATCCTGGACTGCCCCGATTAGGTAAGGAGATCACGGCCGCAGGGCGCCGAGTAAAGTTGGACTTTTTGAATACGGGAGTACCGCATGTGGTGGAGTTCGTTCGGTCGGTCGAAACGGCCGAAGTGGTGAAGAGTGGGCGGGCGATTCGCTTCCACTCCGCTTTTGCCCCTTCAGGTACCAACGTGAACTTTGTCGCGGTGAACCGGAAAAATCGGATCGAGGTGCGTACCTATGAGCGTGGGGTGGAGGCGGAGACGCTGGCCTGCGGAACAGGCGTGGTGGCCTCGTCAATTCTGGCCAATCTCCAACGTGGAGTGAACCCCCCCGTTAAGGTTTTGACCCGTGGCGGAGATGTTCTAACGGTGAACTTTATTTTAGAGAACGGGCGCCCAAGAAAAGTTACGCTGCAAGGTCCTGCACGAATCGTTTATGAAGGAGTCCTCTATGTTTGAAGGAACCTATACCGCGCTAGTTACCCCTTTCCGTAATGGGCAGGTGGATGTGAAGGCTTTCGAGGCGTTGATTGAGCGGCAAGTGGCGGCAGGGATTGAGGGAATCATTCCGATGGGCACGACAGGCGAGTCGCCGACTTTGAATATGCAGGAGCATGTGAGGGTGATTGAGTTGGCGGTGCAGTTTGCCAAAAAGAGGACGAAAGTGGTAGCGGGGACAGGATCGAACAGCACCGCGGAGGCGATTGAGTTATCCACGGGAGCATGCCAAGCCAAGGCGGATGCACTTCTTCTGGTTGCCCCGTATTATAACAAGCCGACTCCTGAGGGGATGTTTCAACATTTTCGGGCGATTTCCCAAGCCGTCGACTTACCGATCATGCTCTATAGCGTTCCGGGGCGTTGCGGAGTGGAGATTACGGTGGAAACGATCGGACGTTTAGCGAAGGAGTGTCCGACGATCTGTGCGATCAAGGAAGCAGGAGGTAAGGCGGAGCGGGTGGATGCGATTCGAAAGGTGGTGCCTTCCACTTTCGAGGTGACAAGCGGGGATGATGGGTTGACGGTCGAGTTTATGAAGCGCGGGGCGGTCGGGGTGGTTAGTGTTGCCTCGAATCTAATCCCTGCTGAGGTGAAGTCACTGGTGGACGCGGCCAGGAAAAAAGATTGGAGCAGGGCGGAGGAGTTGCATGGAAAATATGCGGCGGTTTTCCGAGATTTATTTATCGAGAGCAATCCTGGACCGGTGAAGGCAGCGATGGCAGCAAAGGGTTGGCTGGCGGATGAACTGCGATTGCCCTTGGTACCGATGATGGAAGAAAACAGAAAAAAGCTTTTTGCGACTTTAAAACAGGCGGGGTTGACCTAATCTCGAAGTAAGGAAGTCCAATGGCAACGAAACTCGTCATGGTCGGAGCGAAAGGAAGAATGGGGCAAGCCATTCTCGCTCTTGCGCGTCAAGATAAGGGATTCGAGGTGGTGGGGGAGGCCGATCAGGGGGACGACATGGGCAAGGTGTTGGCAAAGGCACAGGTGGTCATCGATTTTAGTCATCGGTCGGCAACGGAAGCGGTGCTGAAACAGGTCTGTGCCTTTAAGATTGCTTACGTCTGTGGGACAACTGGTCATACCGAGGCGGAAGCAGGGATGATCGCCGCGGCGGCACGCCAAGTTCCTTTGATTCTTTCCCCCAACTTTTCCCTTGGGGTGAATCTTCTTTTTTATCTTACGGAGCAGGCAGCTAAGGCACTGCCCGAGGGGTTTGATCCTGAAGTGATTGAGATTCATCACCGCCTAAAGAAGGATGCCCCTAGTGGAACCGCTAAACGATTGGTTGAGATCTTAGCGGAAGCGCGCCGCACCAAAGCGGAGGTGGTGGCGAGACACGGTCGTTCGGGAGAACCAGGAGAGCGTTCCGAGGACGAGATTGGGGTTCATGCGGTTCGTGGTGGAGATGTGGTGGGAGATCACACCGTTTTGCTGGCGGGAGATGGGGAAAGAATCGAGCTGATCCATCGGGCCAGTTCTCGCGATGTCTTTGCTCGAGGAGCGTTGCGAGCGGCACATTGGCTAGTGGGCAAGCCCGCGAAGGCCTATCGCATGGTCGATGTCCTTGGTTTGAGCTGATGCGGGTCGGGATTGGGCTGGGATCTAATGTGGGGGACCGTTCTGCAGAATTGGAGAAGGTTCGCGGATGGCTGCGCGGTTTTGACCCTGGAGCGAAGTTTAGCTCCGAAGTTGAAACGGAACCGGTGGATTGTTTGCCTGGATCCCCATCTTTTCTTAATCAGGTCGCTGAGATTGTTTGGGGGGGACGTGTTGGGTGTCTACTCGATCAAACCCAAAACTACGAACGGTCGCGTGGCCGTAGAACTTTGCGATTACGAAACGAACCACGGCGGATGGATCTCGATCTGCTTTATGCAGGGGATATGAGGATGCGAACCTCTCGTTTAGAACTTCCCCATCCGCGAATGGGGCAACGAAGATTTGTAATGGAGCTGTTAGCTGAAATATGTCCAGAACGCAGGATAGCGGGTTTGCCTGGAACCGTTGGAGAAACGGCGTGCTGGTTGCGGGGGCAGAGAGGGATGTGATGTCGACAGGTCGATTAACTCCTGAGCAGCTGCGAGATTGGCCTAAGGGAAAATCTCTTTTAGCGCTGACGGCTTATGATTATCCGCTGGCCCGAGTTTTAGATGAAGCGGGGGTCGATCTGATTCACGTAGGAGACAGTTTAGGAATGGTGGTGCTGGGGATGGCCGATACCACGGGGGTTACGATGGCGGATATGGTGCGGGCGACGGAAGCGGTGGCGCGGGGCAGAACGAGGGCGATGATCTCAGCCGATCTACCCATTGGATCTTATGAGACTGCAGAGGCTTGTGTCGAAAATTCGAAGCTCCTTCTACGGGCTGGTGCAGATGCGGTGAAACCCGAGGGAGGAAAAGAGAGTCAGCCTCAGTGGAAAGCGCTTCAGCAGGCAAAGATTCCTTGGATTGGACATTTGGGAATGTTGCCGCAAAAGGTGTTGGAGGAGGGTGGCTACAAGCGGAAAGGGAAAACGGTAGAGGAAGTTCAGCGGATGAAGGCGGATGCTCAGGCGATGGAAAGGGCAGGAGCTTGTGCGATTGTTTTGGAGTTGGTTACTGCAGAAGCGGCGGCGGAGGTGACCGCCGCCTTGCAAATTCCCACGATCGGAATTGGAGCAGGGAAAGGAACGACGGGGCAGATTCGGGTAAGCTATGATCTTTTGGGACTGACTCCTTGGAATCGCCCAGGGTTTGTTAAAGAGGACCTGGGGTTTGCTCGCCAGATTACCGAAATGGTACAGGGGATTAGGAGAGGCGGGCGCGGCGAGCTTGGATAAAGGATCGGACGGCCAAAATAATATAAAGGATGGAGAAGCCTGCGTTGAGTGATTGGGTGATGATGGAGGCTGGTTTCTCGGCGGTGCCGTTGAATAGTTCGGGTAGATGGGTGAGCGCGCGAGCCGTCCCAAGAAATGCGATAAGGGCGATGAGTACGGCGGCGTGCATGGCGTGTTTTCGGAGTTTCTCTTTAAATGCGAGAAGTCCAAAAAGAACGAAGAGAACACCGAAAGCGCAGGGGATGAGCGCGGTTTTATGAGTTGAGCCTGTAAGAACAAACCCGCCTAATCCCAAGAGGATGTATGCGAGTGCAAAGAGTAATGTGATAGGTGCCATCAGACCTTTCTACCCGAGAGCGGACTTGAGCAAAGAGAAATTCAGGGATTTCTTTTGGGAGGGCATGGTCATAGTTTGATGCACAAGTGTGTAAGCTATCGAGGAAGTTGTTCTGGCATCAAGGTTTTTGCGGCCTTGAGTGAAGAGCATCATGAAAGCGGCAAAGTTATTTTTTAAGAAAGGCTCTTTCTGGCTCAGTGTTCTGTGCGTTGGGTTTCTCTTCCGTGTGGAAGGGGCGGATCTAAATCGAAATGGGAAAGTGGATCCGTATGAGGATTCGGCCCGACCGGTGGAAGATAGGGTAGAGGATCTCCTTGGGCAGATGACCTTAGAGGAGAAGACTTGTCAGTTGGCAACACTTTACGGAACGGGTCGCGTCCTTAAGGACTGGCTTCCTGCCCCTAGTTGGAAGCAGGAGATTTGGAAGGATGGAATTGCGAATATTGATGAGCAGTTAAATGGTGTGCCTGAGCTCGGACCTGCCTCGAAGAGAAATTACCGAACCGAAGTAGAAAAGATCAACCCGCTGGTCTGGCCACCCTCGAGCCATGCAAAGGCGTTGAATGAGATCCAAAATTGGTTCAAGACGCAGACCCGTTTGGGAATTCCTGCCGATTTTACAAACGAGGGGATCCGCGGGCTGGCCCATTATCGTTCTACTGCATTTCCTTCTCAGCAGGGAGTGGGGGCAAGTTGGAATCGTGAACTAGTCAGAAAGGTTGGCGAAGTAACTGGAAAAGAGGCAAGGGCGTTGGGGTACACTCACGTTTATTCTCCCGTACTGGATCTTGCCAGGGATCCACGTTGGGGGCGAGTAGCGGAGTGTTATAGCGAGGATCCTTATCTGGTTTCGGAGTTGGGATTAGTCCAAGCGCAGGCCTTGCGAGCTACGGGAGTGGCCTCGACGGGGAAACATTTTGCGGTGTACTCGATTCCAAAAGGCGGAAGAGATGGAGAAGCGCGAACGGATCCCCATGTGGCTCCGCGTGAGATGGAGACGCTTTTTCTTTGGCCTTGGGAAAGGGTGATTCGTGCTTCGGCAATGCAGGGAGTGATGAGTTCGTACAACGACTACGACGGGGTGCCGATCTCGGGGAGTAAGGAGTTTCTTACGACAATTCTTCGCCAGCGGTTTGGATTCCGCGGATATGTTGTCTCGGACAGCGATGCGGTTGAATATCTTGCGAGCAAACATCATGTAGCAGCCGATTACAAGGAGGCTTGTCGCCAGTATCTGGAGGCAGGTGGAAATGTTCGCACCGAGTTTAATTCTCCAAGTAAATTCATTCTACCTGTTCGTGAGTTGGTGAAAGAGGGGAAGCTATCTGAAACGGTGCTGAATGATCGGGTAAGAGACGTGCTCCGAGTAAAGTTTGAGTTGGGCTTGTTCGACCGACCGCCGGTTACCGATCCAGCTCAATCGGATGCGGTAGTCCACTGCAAGGCCCACGCCGAGGTAGCCAAAGAGGCGGCGAGGCAGTCGCTGGTTTTGCTGAAAAACAGCAAGGACACCTTGCCATTGGCGAAAAGCGTAAAACGAATTCTGGTCTGTGGTCCTGCGGCAGATGAGTATGACACCTCAGTCGGTCGGTATGGATCTTTCGGGGGTGAGGTCATCTCTGTTTTAGCTGGAGTGAAGAAAATCCACCCAGAGGCGGAGGTAGTTTATCGGTTGGGTTGCGAGTACCAAGATGAGAGGTGGCCTCTTTCCGAAATATTGCCCGAACCGCCGAGCTCCTCGGCGCAGGCTCTACTCGATGAGGCAGTCAAAGCGGCTCAAAGTGCAGAAGTTGTAGTCGTGGTCCTGGGAGAGTCACGGGCGATGGCTGGGGAAAGTAAAACTCGAACGTCTCTAGATCTGCCCGGCCATCAGAACGAATTGGCGCGAGTGCTGGTTAAAACAGGAAAGCCTGTCGTGGCAGTTCTTTTGAACGGGCGCTCTCTTTCGGTGAATCTTCTGGAGGAGAAGGCCTCGGCTATTCTCGAGGCTTGGTACCCAGGGGAGTACGGTGGAATAGCTGTGGCCGAGGCGCTTTTTGGGGATGTGAATCCTGGAGGAAAGTTGCCAGTTACCTTTCCTCGCTCAGTCGGGCAAATCGAGTTTAACTTTCCAGCGAAGCCGAAAAGTCAGGCGGGAATGGGTAAAAAAAATGATCCGAATGGAGCGGGTGACTGTCTGATTGAAGGAGCTCTCTACCCGTTTGGTTATGGGCTAAGTTACACGCAGTTCACCTACAGTGGAGTTAGGGTGAAGCCAACAAAGATTCAGGCAGGGCAAGAGGTTATGGTCTCGGTGGAGGTAAAAAACAGTGGCAAGAGGGAGGGGGACGAGGTGGTGCAACTTTATCTGAAAGACCTGCTTTCCTCGGTTACGACTTATGAAAAAGTTCTTCGTGGCTTTGAGCGGGTGCGACTTAAGGCAGGGGAGAAAAAGACACTGACCTTTTCCTTGGGGCGTCAGGATATGGAGCTGATCGACATAAATAATCTTAGAACAGTTGAGCCAGGTGAGTTTGTGGTGGAGTTAGGATCATCCTCGACCGATATTCGTCAGTCGGCCCAATTTCAGGTAGTCCCATAATGGCAAAATTCCTCATACCATTTTTCTTTGGCCTCTTTTTTTCCATGGCTTTGTTCTCGGCGCCCATGGAGCAGTCTGACGACGAAATGAGTGAAGAAGCGCCCGCTCCAGCGGGAAAGGAGGAGCTGAAGAAGTCAAAGGCACCTAAGCCTCCACTGGAAATTCCTGCGGATATCCCTCATGAGCTGGATGTGAGCTACTTGGAGGGGGACCGAAAAGAGAAGGCGGATCTTTATCTCCCAATGAATCTTACGCCAGGGCAGAAGGCACCCGCATTAATTTTGATTCATGGGGGTGGATTTAATGATGGGGATAAGCGTCGTTACCGGGAAATCAATTTCGGCACGAACGCAGCCAAGCGCGGCTACTTAGCGATGAGTATTAACTATAAGCTACGCAAAACAAAGGGGCAGGTGACTTGGCCACAGTGCATTTACGACGTAAAAGAGGCGGTTCGCTGGCTTAAGGTGAATGCGGAAAAGTATCATATCGATCCTGATAGAATTGGGGCACTGGGTGGATCGGCTGGCGGGAATCTTGCATTCATGTTGGCCACGACGGGCCCAGGGGATGGGTTTGAAGGGGAGGGTTCCCGAACGAACATCTCCAGCAAGATCGCTTGTGGGGTAGACTTCTATGGGGCGGTTGATTTGATGAGCTACAAGAGTGATCGTGCGCGACCTGATACGAACAAACCTGAGATGGCGATGTTCAACAGGACGAAGGCTGAAGCTCCAGATCTTTACCGGCGGGGTTCGCCTACCAGCTACATTCGAACGAACATAGTTCCGCTACTCATGGTTCATGGGACAGGGGACAGCACGGTCCTTCCCAATCAAAGCCAGCTCTTACGATCAAAGTTGATTGAAGCGGGTCTGCCTTGTCCTGAGTACACGATCATTAATCAAGCCGAGACGGATGCTTTGGTTTCTAAACTTTCTCAAGATCGAAACGCGCTGATTTTGATTCCGAATGCTCCGCACACCTTCGACTTCCGTGTTCGAATGAGCCCAGATAAGCCGGTCATCATGGATATTACCGATTTAGTCTTTGGTTGGTTAGATCAAAGTCTAAAAACAAAGCAAAAATAGAGTTCAATGAACGTTCTTTTCTCAATATTCCTAATGTCTTTTGTCTGCATCCATAGTTGGGGTGCTGAGGGGGTTGCCCCTACCGCTACGACGAGCAAGTTTGCCGATGAAGTGGGTCGATTTGCTAACCTGCCATCCCCCGCGCCAGGAGGCGTTTTGCTGGTGGGAAGTAGCATTTTCAAAAGATGGACCAATGCGGTGACTGATCTCGCTCCCTTGCCTGTGACGAATCGAGCCTTTGGAGGTTCTCAGACCTCGCATCAGCTGAAGTTTTTTGACCAAGTGGTTCCGCCATGCCGTCCGCAACTGATCGTCTGGTACTGCGGGAGTAACGACATCAAAGGGAAGAAGGATCCTGTGTCGGTTCTGGAAAGAACGGAAGAGTGGTTGGACAAGGTAAAGATGTTAGATCCATCAATTCAAGTTTTGCTGGTTTCAATTCATCGATCCCCTCAAAAGCGAAAGGATGGGCAGATCGAGGGGGTTGATGCGCTTAATCGAGGGTATCAAGAATTAAGCAAAAAAAGGGATGGGGTATTCTATGTGGATGTGAACCCTGTTTTGGAAAATGCGAAGGGGGAATCCAAGGAAGATCTTTATGTGGCGGATGGACTTCATTTAAACGAGAAGGGGTACCAGCAAATGATCACTTTACTGAAACCTGCCATGGAGAAATATTGGAGAAAGAAGGCGCCGAATCCATGAATGCTATCGCGAGAATGATTGGAATTCGCTGGACCGTATGTGCTCTTCTTTTCTTTGCCACCACGATCAACTATATCGATCGTCAGATTCTCTCCCTACTCAAGCCGATTCTGGACGAGCAACTTCATTGGACCAATGCGGAGTTCGGAATGGTCAATTCCGCTTTCCAAGGAGCTTATGGGCTTAGTCTGCTTGGTTTTGGTTGGTTTATCGACCGCTTTGGCACGAAGATCGGTTACACCGTATCGATCGCAGCCTGGAGTGTAGCGGCTATGGGGCACGCTTTGGTGGGAAGTGTCGGTGGTTTTATCTGGGCCCGAGTAGCCCTCGGTCTAGGGGAGGGCGGAAACTTTCCTGCAGCGATTAAAACCGTTGCCCTCTGGTTTCCCAAGAAGGAGAGGGCACTTGCCACAAGTATCTTTAACGCAGGAACAAATGTCGGCGCAATTGTCGCTCCCGCCATCGTCCCTTGGATGGCTTTCACATGGGGATGGCAATCCCCCTTTATTGCGGCAGGTCTGGCTGGTTTCGTCTGGTTGTTTTTTTGGATCCCCTGGTTTCAGCTTCCCGAAAAAATGAAGGGGCTCACTTCCCAAGAGTTATCTTTGATTCGCAGTGATGAGGCGGCGGGAGTTTCCGAAAGCAGTCAGAAAATACCATGGGGTCAGCTCTTGGGGTATCGGCAGACGTGGGCTTTCATTATTCCCAAGCTGATTACCGATCCTGTCTGGTGGTTTTTTCTGATCTGGCTGCCTGACTTCTTTAAGCAGACCCGAGGACTCGATATTAAAAAAAGCTGGGTACTCCTTGTGACGATCTACTCGATTGTGACCGTCCTGAGTATTGCGGGGGGATGGGTTACGGGTCACTTAGCTAAAATGGGTTGGTCGATGAATCGTGCAAGGAAAGGGGGAATGCTTCTCTTTGCCCTTTGTGTCGTTCCGATTCTAGCGGTGACAGGGGCTTCGGATTGGGGAGCTGTCCTTTTGATCGGGCTGGCAGGTGCTGCGCACCAAGCCTTTTCGGCGAACCTGTTTACGACCGTCTCCGACTCTTTCCCCAAACAAGCGGTAGCCTCGATCATTGGGATTGGGGGGATGGCAGGAGCCATCGGAGGAATGCTCTTTCCAATCGTAACGGGTATCCTGCTCGACTCCTACAAGGCGTCTGGAAATGTCGCGGCAGGGTATGGGATCCTTTTCGCTTTTTGTGCGGGTGCCTACTTAGTTTCCCTTCTCATTCTCCAGATCCTGAATCCGAGGTTGGAACCTGTACGCATCAAAACCGCATAAAATAATATTGTATCTACGAATCGATCTGGAATGATTTACAACTTAACAAGAAAGGCAGGCCCTATGAAAAATCTAACTACCCTCCTACTCCTCACCCTCCTTGGAACATTCCTCGGCTTTGCCCAAGAGGCCCCCGCACCTGCCAAGGTAAAAAAACCAGCTGTAACGAATTCAGCCGCAGAGACAGTTACAGGTAAGATTGGTTATATTTCTGATAAAAAGATCACGGTGAAAGCCAAAGGGGCAGAAGCATCGACCGCTTTCCTGATCGATGCCGAGACGAAAATTAAAGTGAATGGTGAACCCAAAACAGCAACCGATATAAAGACGAAATGGAATGCTGCCGTCACCCCTAAAGCTACTGATTTCGCAACTGCGGCCACAATTGATGTGACCAAAGCTGCAGGGACTGCGGAAGCCCCAGCAAAAACCGAAGAGTAGTCGATCCCGTTGGGGATATTATCGTGGGTAAGACACGATTTCCGCAGAGCTCCATTCGACCGCCTCAGAAGAGGCCTGGTCCCCTTTATTTCGGATATCTCTAGCGATCACAACTCGCAGTGCATCGTCTGTTCGACGCTCGAATGCAGAAGTGATGTCGATCCAGGCTTCCGCTTGTTTTGGCGAATAGGTGAATCCGCCCATCCAATCCAGATCGGTGCCCAAGCCTGATACGGTCAAGCCTGAGGCATCCGCTTTCGGCAGCTCTTTCTTGCGGAACGAAAAGCTATCACCAGAGGCTGCTGGTTTGCGAACAGCGTAGAGATGTAGGGGAACGGGCTGGACGCCAGAGTAGTTGCCCTTCAGATGGAGAAAGCGGGTAGCAGGCTTTTTTGACTGAGTGGACTCAAAGGTAAAAAGGGTATGAGCAAGATCGGTCCCACCTGATTGAAGAACCGAACCCGAGGTAGAGGTAGCGGACGCTGAGTGAAGCGTCTCTGGTTTGACGCCTGAAAATGATCGCAGGGTGAGAAGACCGACCGATAAGGAAGGAAGAGCCACCTGCCATCCTCTGCCAGAGGAGTTGGGACTTAGAATCTGACTATTTCCAAAAGAATCTTTGCTGACTGTCTCCCATGTCGCCAGAGAGCCTGAAACGCCAGTGGGGAGCGAAATCTGGACTTGGGGTTGGGAGGTCTCGTTCGTGCGGGCAAGAAGCACCCGGACCTCATCTTTTTGGCGAGTTGCGGTGGCACGAAGCTGGTCGGTGGCTTTAGTCGCTAACCGTTCTCGTCCTCCAGTGAGAGTCGAGCAGGCAAGACGTATGACCTCGGCAGCTCGAGTGGTGCCGGTGATTTCTGGCACAAGCTTATCTTCGTTTACGTAGTGGACTCCGTTCTTCTTTACCTGTCCGTCATCAAGGTTTTGGCTGAGGGTGAGACGAAAGAAATACAGCTCCTGCAAGCCCGACTCGGCTATGGCAACAGCCATGGATCCTACATCGGAGAACTCCTCCGCCGAATCCATGGTTGTCTCCTTTTTAGCAAAGTCGCGTGCGGTATGAATGTTGTACTCGGACATGATCAAAGGGAAATCCGTGTTGCGATTTGCACCACGAATATCTTTGGCGAGTTCCTTAAGTTTCTCCAAAGTGGAATCGGGATTTGTACTGTAGTGTTGGACTGCGTACTGCTGGAACTGGTTGTAGGCAGGGTCTTCTTTGCCGTCGATGCGGTCATGTCGATCTCGCATCGAGAGCTCACCCCATCCGATCGTGGAATCTCGCTCCTCAGGTTTTCCACTTTTCTTGAAGTTACTAATGCCCGCAGTACATGGTGCCGAAATTAGGGGAGTAAGTGCTGTTTTTGTGGTCTGGGCAGCGTCAGAGATGGCGGCTTGGATGGCGTCGGTGCCGATGGCCATTCGTGCGGAATACTCTTCTTGGGTTAACTTGGCGCTCTCCTTGTGATTGGGCTCATTGAAAATTTGGTAGTGTTGAACCTGGTGTTGGCTGGCCAGTTGATATGCCTCAGCGTAGTAGGCCTGCCAAAAACTCCACGCATTTGACCAGTTGGTCTTTCCGTCCGATTGCAAAAGCTTAAAAGCGTAAGGGCAGGTGATGGTGGCAAGGATTTCGATCTTGGCCTCTCGCAGAGCCTGCAGGGATTCGGTCGACATCTTTGCGGGGTACTGCCAAAGAAGCGGAGTTTTTTTCTCCGCTTGGCTTCGGAGTTCTTTGGCCTTGCGGGTGAGATCTGCCGCAGAGGCAATCTTTGGATTTTCCGCTGACTCAGGGGCAATATTGAGTCGGAGTCGGGCCCCGTTGACCCCAAGGGCACGGATCCATTCAGGAAAAGCGGAGCCTTGAGGCATATCTCCAGTGTTGATTCCTAGAATGACGGGAGTTTTGCCCACCACCTGATCGGTGACACGAACTTCTGTGGCGTATCCCAGACAGACGAGAAGATGGAGAAAAAGAAGAGATCGAGGGATCATTTGTTTTGATATTTCTTAAGGAAGGAGAGGACGGCAGGGCCGATATCCTTCTCTAGCGGTTTTTTCGACTTGGGAACAGCGTACTGAAAGGAGAAGGAGTGGGGTGCGTTCTGTAGCCAGATGATTTCATAGGTGGCCCCAGCTTTTTTGAGGGCATCGGCTAGTTCTTGAGACTGGTCAGAATCTACCGTGGTATCCTTTTTGCCATGGAGAATGAGGGTGGGTGGAACATCCCGTTTGACGTGAGTGACCGGGGAAGCTTTTTTCCAATCCTGCGGGGTGGAGCCGAAGATCGATTGTGTGGTGGAGTCGAGAGGCTCGATCTTGAGTGGCTTGCCGTTCGGGTCGGTTTCCTTTCGGGTAGCGAGATTGCTGACGCCGTAGAAGTCGACCACACAGGAGACCTTGTCGGAAACTCTTGGGAACGGTTGGGAGGGGGCGAAGTTAGAGACATCGGCGGTGTAGGCGACGAGGAGGGCGAGGTGTCCTCCGGCGGAACCGCCCATGACGGAAATGTGATCGGGATCGATACCGAGCTCATCCGCGTTGGCGCGGAGGTAGCGGATGCCGTTTTTGCAGTCCTGTAGATTTAGGGGAAACTTTCCATCGGAGCGGAGCGCGTAGTTGATGCTGGCGGCGACAAAGCCATTTTTGGCTAAGGTCATACCGAATTCGATTTCTCGGGCCTGGCGTTTATCGCCCTCCTTCCATCCTCCACCATGAATCAGAAGGACAGCGGGGGATTTTTCTCCAGCTTTGCGGTTCTTGGGGAGGTAGAGGTCGAGTTTTTCAGCGCGACTTGGTTCCAGAAAAGAAACATCACCCCGCACCTCTATTTGAGGGTTGGAGGAGAATTCTATTTCATTCGTTTTGGATCCAGCCTGTGAAAAAGAGGACAGAAAAATAGCTAAAAGCATGCCTGCGATGAAATACCTCATGACAGAAAGAGAGTTGCTGAAAGCCGAACTTCCTTCAACCGATTAAAATTTGGGAAATTCATTAAGTCGTTAAGGAGGGGTGTTTTTCGAGTCCCTCTTTGGAATTATATACTGCAAGTAGTTGAATATCAGTTTGATATATAAAAAAATGATTCCGATTATTTTGTTCTGAAAACATTGAATGCATATGCTAACATAAACAATGTAAGTAACTTATGTCCTTTCAATGGTATCTGGGGTGTTTTCTGATGAGGTTGCCTTCATTTATGGGGGTAGGATTCATTTTCCTTTTTAGCTCAATAAGCGAAGCACAGATTTCCATCACCAGTGCCTCGAGTTTGAGCGGGGCTGCCGGGACAAGCGTTAATTACCAGATCACGGCGAACAATTCGCCCACGAGCTATTCGCAAACCGGACTGCCCTCGACCATGCGACTCGACAGCGCTACGGGAATCATCAGCGGAACTTTACCTAGTAGCTTAGGCACCACCGTGGTCACGATCACGGCCACGGGGCCGTACGTAACCGCCACCAGCACTTTGAGTCTGATTTCGACCGACTCAATCACCGTCACTAACGAATCGGAGGGAACCACTCCCAGCCTGCTCGGGTACAACTTGGGCCACTTTATGACTTCGGGAGATGCCGCCGACTGGTTCCGGTATTCGGGAGTGAAAGGTGCCCGCGTTTTCATCAGTGCCACCGACCTTCAGAAGTCCACATCGCCCGGACGATCGAAAGTCACGAGTCTATCCACTTTCAATAGCAATGTGATGGCGGCGCGAAGCGCTGGGACGGCTAGCAGCGCGTACATTAAGTGGTCGGACTACAACTACAACATTGACTCCACCTCTGGCAGCAATGACATCAACTACAAGAATGCCTTTACTGCTCTTACAGGGTTGGGTGTCGATATTCTCGCCAACATCACTTGCAGTCCGTCCGCCTTTCCTCTGACCAGTGCAACGGACTACGCCGGGTGGTGGGAGATCTGGCAGCACTACTATGCGCAAGCTTTTCTCTTATCCCGAGATTATGGGATCCGAAGGTTCTCCATGTTCAATGAGCCGAACAATTGGAATAGTATTTCTATAAACAAATTAGATGGGGTGGATGATTGGGTTCTTCGTCTACGCATTTGCTCAGATGCTATTCAAGCTGGCGTAGCCGACATGAACACTGCCAACGGACGGAATGTTGGTCCTTTGATTTACGCTCCCAACACCGCCAATGGCGAGGGAAAGTACAATTTCGTCACAAACACAGTGACAACCACTGTGATAAACACAGTGACAAACAGAGTAACAAACACAGTTTCAGAAACCTGGGGTCACGATGCCGTGGCCAATCGGCACCTTAAACTGGACGGAACGACGAGTTCCAGTTGGCTTCTGATGAATGTTTACAACTATCAGAAGTATTCAATGTATACGGACGATACGGGGAGCTTGACGGGTTATATTCAGGATATCGACGCCTTGGCTGGGTATATCGCGGCTGACATGCCGGGTGAAACCCCATTCCCGTTGGTCCTATCCGAGTTCAATGTCCGAACAGCAAGTAATTATGATGGGACTTCCAATAATCAGGATTCTCTGGAAGATTTTTCGGCTCTCGGGGCCAACTGTATTGCTTTGACGCGTCGCTCGGTTAATCAGTTGTTCCTATTTAAATTCGGACAGACGGAAGACACCACTTCGCCCTATGGATTAGCGAAGAATGGCACGCACTATGTGGACAACATCAACAGTGCCTGTAACTACGGCGGCTCGACCAAGGCGGCCGAGGTCTATCGACTCTTTAACAAAGCAGCTCAAGGTGGGCGTACCCGTTTTATTGCCAATGCCTCGGACGGCGCGAACAAGTCTGCATCTTCCGGAGGTTCGGGTCTTTGGAGGTTGGTCACTCAAGATCCCGCAACGGGGAACTACTACGTTTATCTGGCCAACAAAAAATCGACCGGAATCACTTTCAGTCTAAATGTTGCCGCCTGGTCGATTGCGGATGGGACTCCCGTGGTGGTGGAGGAGGTGAGTTCGACCTGTAGCGGAGGAGTTACCCAGATCATTAACGTAAAGAGTGGGCAGGCTTACTTGGGGACGATTCCAGATCAATCGGTTTGGTTGGTGACGATTCCTAGCCAAGCAGCCTTCCTCTCTTCCACCTCAGCAACGGCAGATACTCAGGTGGGTGATGGGGCGAATTCAGGCAACACAGGCGGGGCTTTATCCTCCATGCAAGCTCGAGCGGATGGCACGGTGGATGGGCGCAAGGCGGTTCTCATTAAATTTCCCACCCCATCCGCTTCTTCTTCGAGCTTAAAATCAGTTCTGCTGGATCTCGGAGCCGCCACCAGCGCTGGTTCCAGTCCAGTGCAGTCTCATGTTTACGGGTTGACCACCGACAGTTGGACCGAGGGATCTTCCACCTGGTCCTCTTTGGGAGCCGTGTTGAAGCAGGGGACTTCGGCTGGAAACCAGATTGCCCAAAACGTGGCTTTGAACACAGGAGCGGCTCCTTCGGCCAAGATGTTGGGTCAGATCTGGGTCAACTCCACCACCCCCTCGCGACGGATGTTGGATGTGACCGACTTTGTGAAGTCCAGGACGGGGGGATACGCCTCCTTTTTGGTGGTGCAGGAACATCGCTGGAACTATTCCGCAGATCTGACCAATGTTCGAACTACGGGCGACATCCAGTCCGCCGGAGTGATCATCACATCGAAGGAGAAAACAGGTGCCGGGGCGAGACTCTTGGCGGTGCAAACTGGTTCAACCTCAACCGCCCCGGTCATCCTCAATCAACCCCAAGATCAGTCGCTGAACCTTGGCGCCACGATTAACCTCTCGGTGACAACCGACGGTTCTAGTGCAGCTACCTATCAATGGAAAAAGGACGGGGGAGTGGTCCTTGGTGCCACTGGATCCAGCCTGGTGATTTCAGCGGCCGGATCAACCGACGCAGGAGCCTATACGTGCGAGGTGACTAACTTATATGGGACAAGCACCAGTGCGGCGGCCACGGTAGCGATTAATACCGCCCCGGTTTTGGTAAAGGCGTTGAAAAGTAGCACCGTATATATAGACGATACGGTGACACTCTCGGCGACCTTTTTGGGGGCACCTGTTCCGACTTATTCATGGAAAAAAGATGGAGTGACGATCCCCGGAGCCACGGAATCGAGCTACACATTTATTCCGGCGTCTATCACGGGAAGCGGAACTTATACCGTGACGGCACTCAATACCTATGGATCGATCTCTTCATCCGCCGCAGTTACCGTGAATCCCATCCCCACCAGTTTCAAAAATATCTCGAATGCAAACTTTACCTACACGCAGAGTTTCGACGGGTTGGAGAAAAGTGGATCCTCTTATGGAGTTCGTGCAAGTTCGTATGCTCCTTGGGTTGATGGGGGCACCTCCTTTGAGGGTTGGTCCTGCACCTTGGATCAAGAATTTCTCGGTTATCGAACTGTAGGTTATAACGGTTCTTCTATTTTCTCTACTCCTCCCACTGTGGATCAATCCGGCTTACTTAGCATGGGTTCATCGAACAGCAGTACTGAACGATCCTTGGGAGGACTCCCTTGGGCCAACAATAGCATCTATATGGCGATGCGTCTTAAAAATGGAACAGGGAAAGTTCTCAACGGTTGTACGGTCTCTTTTGCTGTGGAGCAATTCTCCTCAACCAGTTTGAGTAAGAGTGACACCACAGTGGAATTCGCGACGCAAGTCAATGCCACGTCCCCGAAAACAGGAACGTGGGTCTCTCGAGGGGTGTATTCCCCGGCGATCACCAGTGCTACTTATGCTAATCTCAATGGGGCTTCGAGCGCTAACCGCACAACCAAGACTGTGGTGTTGAATAACCTGAACATCGGACCCAACGATGATCTGTGGTTACGGTGGACGGTTTCTTCCTCGTCCTCCGAGCCTTTGGCTATGGGTATCGATGATCTGACAATAAGCGGTCTGGTATTGGCGCAAACCATCACTTTCGCTTTGAATCCTGCCACCGCCAAGATGGGGGATCCCAGCCGTACTCTAATCGCCACATCGGATGCGGATCTGCTTGTATCTCTTAGCAGTTCGAGTCCCAACGTTGCCGCAGTGAGCGGATTTAACCTGAGCATCGTGGGGCCGGGCACGACCACCCTCACGGCGGCGCAAGCTGGCAACAGCAACTTCTCGGCCGCTTTGCCTCTGACGCAAATTCTGACTGTGAGTCAAACCTTTGCCAATGTGATGGGGACAGTTAGTCCGACGAGCGATTTGGATAGCGACGGGGTGATGGCCTTGCTTGAGTATGCTTTTGGTGGGACGGGAAGCCGAAATGATCAGGACCGCATGCCTGTATCGAGCTTTACTAATAACGAATTGTCGCTGACTTATTTGGCTCGGACGGATGACACAAGTCTTTCCATTCTCCCTGAGGTGGGTACCGATTTGGCATCGAATAGTGGCTGGGTCAGCAGTGCGAGCCTGAATAGTGGGATTACGGTTGTAACTCTAGGAACGGTAGACATCAATGGCACCACGTTCGAAAGGAGAAAAGCGACCATAGCCGTCAATGGTAGTGACGCGAAGTTTCTACGGATCAAAATTATTTTGAATCAGTAAGGCTGTTCTTGTTCAGAAAACTGGATTAGTGTGTCCTAATGAAGAGTGCGCGTTCGCCAAAAAGTACGGTTAAGAATCCTGTCACCGATCCTAGATTCCTTTTGACCACCAAGACGGCGCAGAAGCTGTACGCGTCTGCTGCACAGGAACCGATTTACGACTATCATTGTCATCTTTCGCCTAAGGAGATCGCCGAGGACAAGAAGTGGGCTGATTTGTCGGAGGTTTGGCTGGGAGGGGATCACTACAAGTGGCGAGCGATGCGGGCCAATGGCATTCCCGAGAGCCACATTACGGGCAAGGCCAGACCGTACGAAAAGTTCCTCGCCTACGCCCAAACCTTGCCGCGTTTGATTCGTAATCCTCTTTGGCACTGGACCCATCTGGAGCTGGATCGGTTTTTTGGGATCAAAGAAATTCTTAATGAGGAGAGCGCTCCGAAGATCTGGTCTAAGGCGAATGAAAAGCTGAAAAGCCTTTCGGCCCAGAAGATTCTCAAAACCAATCGGGTGGCAGTGATTGGGACGACGGACGATCCCTGTGACGACTTAGCTTATCATCAGAAGATTCGTGCCAGCGGAATGGGAACGCGGGTTTATCCTGCTTTTCGGCCCGACAAAGCCTTGCAAGTGGAGCAACCAGCACTTTTTCGTGAGTGGGTTTTTAAGTTGGAAAAGGCGACGAGATCTTCCTGTGCGACGTTTTCTGCCTTTCTGACTGCATTAGACAAACGGCACGAGTTTTTCCATGCGCAGGGCGGTCGACTTTCCGATCACGGCCTCAATCATGCCTACGGCAAGGGAGGAAGTGAGGAAGATGCGGCACGGGTTTATGGGATGGCTTTAGAAGGAAGGCGAGTAGATCTGGCCGATATGGACGCGTATCGGGGGTTTATGATGGTCTATTTCGGAGAGTTGGATGCCAAGCGGGGTTGGGTAAAACAGTTGCACTTTGGAGCATTGAGGAATGCCAATTCAAAGGGAGCAAAAGAGATTGGTTCCGATAGCGGTTTCGATTCGATTGGGGATTGGCCACAGATCGATCGATTGGCGGGGTACATGGATGAGTTGGAGGGGCGTGGCAAATTACCCAAGATGGTGCTCTATAATTTGAATCCAGCGGACAACTACGCCGTGGCAACGTTGTGCGGGAACTATCAAGGGGGTGGAGTGAGGGGCAAGATTCAGTTCGGGAGCGGTTGGTGGTTTCTCGATCAAATCGAGGGAATGAAGTGGCAGATGAACGCGCTCTCGAGCTTGGGGCTCCTGGCTAACTTTGTCGGGATGATTACCGATTCACGAAGTTTCCTCAGCTATCCACGGCACGAATATTTCCGCAGGTTACTCTGTCAGATCCTTGGGGAAGAGGTGGAGAACGGAACCTTGCCCAAGGATATGAAACTGCTGGAGGGAATGGTGCGGGATATCTCTTATCGCAACGCCGTAGCCTATTTTGGAATGGAGGCTGGGAAGGTTTAAATCTGGTTTGTGGGGTGATGGCTCGGCCTTGTCCTGTTTTTCTAAGAAGGGCGGTGGGCAAAAACTAGAGGATTTTTGACGGTTCGATTACGAGGAGATCGGTAAAGTAGTCACGGTAGTAACCGCGATCTCGGGCGAGGAGACGCTCTGCGTGGCAACGCGCATGAGCACCGATAAGAAAATCGGGAAGGACTCGCCGAGAAGTTCCTTTGCGGTTGAGGTATTGCAAATACATTGTCCCTGCCAGGTGGGAGGACTCGATGGAGGAGGGCACAAAAGTGATGCCCCAATCGGAAAGAAAAGTTCTTAGGTCATTATTTTTAAAAACAGGGGTGATTTCAGCCAAAACACACTCGCCCAGAATGAGGGAGCCTGAGCGCATCGCATGCCGAATGGATGCGGCAGAAGACTCAGCCCACTGCGGATCTTGGGTGATGACATCCAGAATGACGCTGGAATCGATTGCGGTCCTCAAGCGGCAGGATTTTCTCGTATAGTATTCAGATAAGATTTTACAGAAGCCCCGTTTGGAATTGTGCAACGACCCTGCCAAGCGGAGACGGGATCAAGGGCGATTACTTTTTCCGCAACTATCTTTCCGTTTTCTTCATGGAAATTGAGAATCGTGCCAATCTTAAGCCCTAAACTATCTCGGATAGCCTTAGGAATGGTAACCTGACCTTTTTCGGATACAGTACAGTTCATACTTATAAAGTATGAATTCCTACTGCTTATGCAATACAATAGTTAATCCGTGCTCGCAGCATGCTGCGAGCATGCTGCGAGCACGCGGTGGCTTGGTTCAGAGGAATGTTGTGCTTGCCAGTTTTGTTGCTGCTTTTTCGAAGGTCAGCAATCGGCTATTATGGCTGCGAACTTCAGCGTGGATGATTCGATCGACAAAGCCTGGTTTCGCCATGGCCAGATTGGGAGTGCTCTTCATGATTTCCAGTGCAAAGCCTACCGGTTTTACGTCTCCGCTTTGCAGTAAACGCAGCAAGGCTTTCAATGCTTCGGCCTTGGGGACTTGGTAGTGGGATTGCAGAGCAAAATAAGCTTCGACGATAACCAGGTCGGTGACGAGCGGGGGTTGGCCGCGCTCGATACAGCGCTCCAGCATCGCCTGTGCTCGTGCGGCCTGATCAGGGGGATCGCCAGTTAAGAGGCGGATGATAAAACTCGTATCGAGACCGGAACTCATCTGCCTGAATCCCGAGCCATAGCTCGGCCAGTGAGTTCCCCTTGACCTTCACGGGTCCAAGGAGACTTGGCCTGCGCAGCGAAATGGCTTAAGGAACCGATCCATGGCGATGTGGATTTCAGGACTGGTTTCAGCACCCATACCTTCTGGTTGTTGTGATGCAGAGGCAGAAGTTCCATCTTATCCCCGATGGCAATTCCTAGTTCCTGACAGACTTGAACCGGGAGGGTCGCCTGACGCTTCGAAGTGAGCTTGATCGTAGCCATAAGACAAGGTGGCTCGGTCCGCCTTACTAGTCAATACTAAGTAAGGTGAATATGGGTGCATACCTACTCAAGCCCGCCCTTATCCGTGCTCGCAGCATGCTGCGAGCATGCTGCGAGCACGGGAAAGGGTGCCGGGCATCGTAAATTGCGGTGTGCCCTCAAGGTGGTTTTCGACTAGGGTGGTCGGGTTATGAAGATAGATCCTCTATTCGACCTTACGGGTGAAGTGGCGGTTGTTCTTGGCGGGACTGGAGGTCTCGGCGGGGCGATGGCGCAGGGCTTAGCCCAAGCCGGTGCCAAGGTTGCCATTTTAGGTAGAAACAAGGAGAGGGGTGAGGCCAAGGCCAAAGAACTTTCCAAGCACGGGCAAGCTATTTTCTTGTCGGTTGACGCTTTGGATCAGAAAGGTCTCGAGCAGGCCGAGCAGAGAGTGGAAAAAGAGCTCGGGCCGACCACCATCTTAGTAAATGCGGCTGGAGGAAACCAACCAGCGGCAGTGGTCACTCCAGAGAATCCGATGACCACTCTCGCCCTGTCAGCTTGGAAGGAGAACTTCGATCTCAATCTTGTTGGAGGAGCCCTTTTGCCGTGTCAGATCTTCGGCGCGGGAATGCTCAAGCGGAAAAAGGGAAGTATCATCAATATCGCCAGCGTTTCCGCCCATATTCCACTCTCCAAGGTGGTGGCGTATTCTGCCGCTAAGGCCGCGGTGATCAGTTTGAGCCAGTTTCTGGCGAGGGAATGGGCTCCCCACGGCATACGGGTTAACACCATCACACCAGGTTTCTTCCCCGCCGAACAAAACAGGAAGCTTCTCTTCAAGGATGACGGCACGCCAACCGATCGGGCCAAATCGATCATGGGGCATACCCCCATGGGCCGTTTCGGCGAGCCGAATGAGCTAATCGGGGCAGCGGTCTTTCTGGCTAGCCCGAAGGCGAGTGGATTTGTGACTGGCATCGATCTTCGGGTGGATGGCGGTTTCCTTTCCCAGACGATCTGATGGCCGAGAAATCCCTTTCTCCTGAGGAGGTGAAACAAATCCTCAAGGCAGGCTTACCTCAGGCTGAATTCAAGAATCGAAAAGTTCTGCTGATCGTTCCCGACCATACCCGTACGGCCCCAGTCGGGCAGATGTTCAAGGAGGTGCACGCCTCGTTAGGCTCGGTGGCCAAACAGATCGATGTGATGGTGGCACTGGGAACCCATCCGCCGATGAGTCAGGAGGCGATTTGTCATCGACTGGATCTGACTTTGGCAGAGAAGGAGAAGTCTTATCCCAAGGTTCAACTGCTCAATCATGCCTGGGATGATGATCAGGCCTTGGTCGAAATAGGGAAAATTCCTTCTAGCGAAATTCGGGATCTGACTGGTGGACTCTTTGAGATGGAGGTGAAGGTTCGGATCAACCGTGTGGCGTTGGAGTATGACGAGCTGGTGATACTGGGGCCGACCTTTCCTCATGAAGTCGTCGGATTTTCAGGGGGCAACAAGTACCTTTTTCCAGGGATCAGCGGTCCCGAGGTGCTGAACTTCTTTCACTGGTTGGGAGCGGTGGTCACTAATCCAGGAATCATCGGAAAGAAGTGGACACCCGTTCGTAATGTGGTCGACCGAGCGGCAGCGCTGGTCAAGACGCGGAAATGGTGTGTCTCAATGGTGGTGCGAGGCGATGCCTCTTTGGCGGGCTTATTTGTGGGCACACCCGAATCCGCTTGGGAAAAGGCGGCCGATCTTTCGGCACAGCTTCACATCATTCGTAAGAGGAAGCCGTTTCGACAGATCTTATCCTGCGCCCCTGCGATGTATGACGAACTGTGGGTGGCAGGGAAGTGCATGTACAAACTAGAACCGGTTTTGGCCGAGGGTGGGGAGCTGATTATTTACGCTCCGCACCTGACGGAAGTATCGATCACCCACGGAAAGTTGATCCGTCGGCTCGGTTATCACTGCCGGGACTATTTTTTAAAGCAGTGGGACAAGTTTAAGGATGAGTCTTGGGGGGTGCTGGCCCACTCCACCCATGTCTACGGTGGCGGAACCTATGAGAATGGAGTTGAAAAACCGAGAGCCCGGGTGGTTTTAGCGACGGGAATACCAGAAAAAATTTGTCGTGAGATTAATCTTGGTTATCGGGACCCTAAAACGATCAGAAAGGAAGACTTTGCTAATCGTGAAGAGGAGGGGGTTTTGCTGGTTCCGAAGGCTGGGGAGAATCTGTATCGCCTTGAGAATGAACATTCTGCTTAACAAAAAGAGGTTTTCCCTTTAAGTTGCTATGCACTCATGAGTACTAAACTGAAGGTTAAACCAGACGGAGCGCTCGATTTCCTTTCCCTGGGGGCTTTAGTGCATCGGTTGGATCCTGGAATCATTCCATTTCGCAAAGCAACTGAGTGTCAAATTCACGTCAGCGGGGGCGAATTTAATGTGGCAGCGAACCTAGCCGACTGCTTTGGAATGCAGACGGGGTTGGCCTCAGCCATGGTGGAGTATCCGATTGGTGACCTAATTTCCGAGCGGGTACGGGCGATGGGGGTAAAACCTTTTTACAAGAAATTCAAACATGACGGGGTGAACGGTCCAAATATGGCGGCGGTGTACAGTGATCGCGGTCATGGGGTTCGTGCTCCAGTGGTGTTCTATAATCGGTGCAATGAGGCGGCTGGATTGCTCAAGCCAGGGGACTTTGATTGGAAGAAGATTTTTGCGGGTGGAGTGCGTTGGTTTCATAGTGGTGGGATTTTCGCAGCTCTTTCGACTACCACCCCTGAGCTGATCGTCGAAGCGATGCAGGCGGCCAAGGCGGCAGGGGCGGTGACCTCGTTTGATCTGAATTACCGGGCGAAGCTCTGGAATATTCACGGCGGGCACGATCGGGCGGTGGCGATTCTCGATAAAATTGTCAAGCACGTCGACGTTCTGGTGGGGAATGAGGAGGATTTGCAGTTGGGCTTGGGCATTCCTGGGCCAGATGTGCATGCGAAATCGAAAATCGATCCAAGCGCTTTCTTGAGCATGATTAAAAATGTCATTAAGAAACATCCGCACGTACAGGCGGTGGCGACTACCCTGCGAGAAGTCCATACTACCAACCACCATAGCTGGAGTGCGGTGGCTTGGGTGAATGGAGAGACCCATCAAGCGCCGACTTGTGAACTGCAGGTGATTGATCGGGTGGGAGGCGGGGATGGTTTCGCGGGTGGTTTTATTTACGGGCTACTTTCTGGGTTGGAAGCGGCCGAGGCGGTTAAACTGGGTTGGGCTCACGGAGCGTTGCTGACGACGTTCCCTGGAGATACCACCATGGCGACGGTGGATCAGGTGAAGGCTTTTGCGCAGGGCGGATCGGCCCGTATTCAGAGATAATTTATGTCAAACGAACCCCAAGGTGATATCGCCCTTATCGGGCTGGCCGTCATGGGCCAAAACATTATTCTGAACATGAATGACCACGGTTACACCGTGGTGGCCTTTAATCGTACCGTCTCCAAGGTGGACGATTTCCTCGCGAACCAAGCGAAGGGCACGAAAGTGTTGGGAGCCCACTCGATTCAGGAGATGGTCTCGATGTTAAAGAGGCCGCGGAGGGTGATGCTTTTGGTGAAGGCGGGCCAACCGGTGGATGACTTCATTCAAGAGGTCATGCCATTCTTGGAAAAAGGGGACATTATTATCGACGGCGGTAACTCGCTTTTTGAGGATACGAACAGGCGACAAAAGGAAGTGGAAGCCAAAGGACTGCTTTATATCGGCACGGGAGTATCGGGTGGCGAAGAGGGTGCACGGCACGGTCCGAGTATCATGCCCGGGGGCTCGCCAGCGGCTTGGCCCTTTGTGAAAAAGATTTTGCAGGATATTTCTGCGAAGGTGGACGGAGGGGTGCCCTGCTGTGATTGGGTAGGGGAGCAAGGGGCGGGTCACTACGTCAAGATGGTGCATAATGGAATTGAGTACGGAGACATGCAGCTGATCTGCGAGGCCTATAATCTGATGAAGAATGGTTTGGGGATGACTCCTGATGAGATGCACAATGTTTTCGCGGATTGGAATAAGGGGGAGTTGGATAGCTATCTGATTGAGATTTCCAGAGATATTTTGGCAAAAAAAGACGCTGATGGGTCGCCACTGGTGGATAAAATTCTGGATACAGCGGGTCAGAAGGGGACGGGCAAGTGGACAGTGATCAACTCGCAGGATTTGGGAATTCCGATCACCTTGATGGCGGAAGCGGTCTACGCGCGTTGCGTTTCCGCTTTGAAAGATGAGAGGGTGGCGGCGGCGAAGAAGTTGAAGGGACCGAAGCCTTTGCTTCCAGCAGCGAAAGATCCTGAGAAAAAGAAGGCGTTCATTGCGGAGATTCGGGACGCGCTGTATGCCTCGAAGATCGTTAGCTATGCGCAGGGCTACATGCTGATGAGGGCGGCGGCAAAGGAGTACAAGTGGAACCTGAATTACGGGGGGATTGCCTTGATGTGGCGTGGCGGGTGCATTATCCGTTCGCGATTCTTGGGTAAGATCAAGGAGGCGTACGATAAAAATGGCAAGTTGAGCAATTTGCTCTTGGACGATTATTTCAGGGGTGAGGTGAAGAAGTCGCAGAAGGGCTGGCGGACAGTGGTGGCGGCAGCGGCCAAGCGTGGGATTCCGGTTCCAGCGTTTAGTACAGCGTTAGCCTTTTTTGATAGCTACCGCAGTGCGGTTTTGCCTGCCAATCTTCTTCAGGCCCAGCGGGATTATTTTGGGGCGCACACCTATGAGCGGGTGGACAAGCCTCGGGGCGAGTTCTTTCATACGAACTGGACGGGACACGGCGGGACAACTGCTTCTTCCACCTACAACGTTTAGGTTATTGGGTCGGAGAGCGGGCTTGCAGAGGGAGCCTTCTGCACGAAGATAGAGGTTATTGCCGGCTTAGCTCAGGGGTAGAGCAGCGGTTTTGTAAACCGCGGGTCATCAGTTCAAATCTGATAGCCGGCTCCAGTTTAAATACATGATCCGTATGTACTAACAGAAATGGACTCAAGAGTTTAGATTTTCAAAAACAGTTCTGCTGACAGTTAACGACCACTTAACACCTTACCGCCTAACATTTTTTCGACCTTCGCTGCGGGCGGCTAAATAAGGCAACTGCATCTCGGTGGAATCGACTAGCCCACCACCACCACCACTCCCCACTCCCCCAGCGGGTGATCATATACACATACCCCCCCCAGAAAAATCTGACCTAGTTTTGAAATCGATGAGCGACAGGAGGCGAAGTAGTAGAGTTGAGCTCCCTGCCGCTTACTATCGGTGAGGGCAGGGGTGGAAGAACCCGAGCCTGCTATATGGGTGATTTGGTTGAAAAAGATTAAGTACTGGGTAGGTATTGCTAGGTAAGCAGCTAAAAAGAAACATTCTACGTTTTATACTCAGGTAGTGTAGGTTGAACGAGTGCGGAAATGGTTGTTTATCCTAGTAATTAGTCTTGTTGGTTACACGAGTTGGGGTGCTGTAAGCAATATCGACGAACTAAAGAAACTGGCTGAAAGTGGTGATGCGAATGCACAATGTTTAATGGGTGTTATGAGTTATAGTGGTGGCACCATATACGATCCGAGGCTTATCGAGACCCAGACACTGGAGAGCTTACTGCTAACCAAGATTCCCGCGTGGGACGATAAGGTCATCGAAAATACGGATATTGATAGTGAAGATACTATGAGAGCAGGGACTCTTTCGAACCAAAGTTATGAGTGGTTCATTAAATCAGCCGAACAGGGGAACAAATACGCTTATTATTGCTTGGGGATCTGTTATCTAAGGGGAATTGGAGTAGAGCTAGATTATACTAAGGCCCAAGAAAACCTTATTAAGTCTGCTGATCTTGGTTATTGCGAAGCCCAATATCGAGTTGCCAAAAAACTTCTAGGAAGCAATCAAAAGACTAATATAGCTAAGGGACTTAAATATCTATCATCAGCAGCAGATACAGGGCATATCGATGCAGAAGCTTATAAGGGTTATTGCTACCTAAAGGGCATGGGGGTTGAAAAGAATGTCGAATACGGTTTAAAGACGATTCAAGACTGTTATTCATCTGGATCAGCATGTGCAGCTGTCGATCTTGCAAACATCTATATTAAAGGAGATCTACTTCCAAAGAATGTTAATGAAGGCATAAATATTTTGGAGAAGCAGTGTAAAATAGAAAATAACTACTGTGCGAAGGATAATCTGGCCGATTATCTTTTAATAGGTGCAGATGGAATAAAGAAAGACGTTCCTAGAGGGATGAAGTTACTGAAAAGTGCTGCTAAAAACAGCAGTGCGGCGCTTGATGAGCTAGGAGGGATTTACGTTTTTGGGAGATATGGTTTTCCAATAAATGAAGAGAAGGCGTTTTTTTACTACAGGCAAGCTGCAGCAAGAGAAAATGCACATTCATGCACTGAGGTGGGGATCTGGTATATGCGTGGATTAAAACCACTTAAGAAAGATTTGGATAAAGCTAGGTACTGGCTCCGAAGGGGAAATGATCTGGGGGATGAAGAGGCTGGTTGGTATCTTTTGGACGAAAAGAGGTTTGAGCAGGCTGCAGAAAAAGGTAGCGCGAGAATGCAAGAAGCCCTGGGATGGAGGAGTCTTCTCGGAGTTGGTTGTGAAACAAATATTCCCTTATCAAATAGGTTGTACCAAATGAGTGCTGACCAGGGAAATAGTGGGGCTGCATACGCCTTTGGTAGAATTTTAACAAATCCGAATTCTGTAGAATATAAGGCATATCTGGATTACGAGAAAGGCATCAAATATCTCAATCTAGCAGCTGCCAAAGGAGAGTTACTCGCAATCCATCGTCTGGGGAGTTTATATTTAAATGGTTGTGGTGTTGAAAAGAATCTCAAAAAAGCTGTCGAGCTTTACGAAGAAGCAGCTGATAAAGGAGATATGAGTTCGGCTGGAACACTCGGGAAAATGTATCTTTATGGTGAAAATATGAAACGAGATTATGCGAAGGCCTACAAATATCTTAGTAGAGTTGAGGATGCTTCGAGCATTGATGATGGTAATGATCTCACGGGATCAATAACAAGTCTGGGTGTGTTATACTTTTACGGCCTTGGCTGTTCTATGGATAGATTCCGAGCAGTTTCATTATTCTCCAAAGCCGTTTCTTGTGGGGGTCAATCTTCAAGGGAAGGAAACTATTATATGGGGTTGGCATATTATAATGGATATGGAGTCGACAGGGACGTCGCTAGAGCTATGAGTTTCCTTGAAAAATCTGCAGAACTTAAAGACACCAAAGCAATCAAAACCTTGGATCTGATCAAGTCTGGTAAAGCAAAAGTTCCACTAACCGAATGGGATGCTGATCCTTATAGCCCTTAGAACAGTTCTCATAGCGAGCCAGCTAAGTGGGTGATTTAGTTTGAGAAGATTAAGGACTGGATAGGTAGCGCGAGGTTAGAAGCCAAGGAGAAACCCTAGCTGCCCTATAGCATCGGCTCGTCCGGGAAGGAGCTTAACTTTCTATGCTGGCTCTGAAACACCCCTAGAAATCGTCTACCTGTCTGTTGCCTTAGGCGAGACAGAGGAGCAGAGTGTGCGCATGAAGCTAATCCCTCTATTATTAGCAGCAGTAATGGTTGCGGTGAGTGGATGGGCGGAGGAGGGTGGATGGGCGGAGGGTTACACGCCAAAACCCTATTCACCAGAACTGGCAAAAAGAGCAGAAGCGGGAGATGCGGTGGCACAATACAGACTTGGTACGTGCTACTACTTTGGCCAAGGCGTTGCCCAAGATTACAAAGAAGCGGCGAAGTGGGATATGAAATCGGCACAGCAGGGGAATGCGATCGGGCAGCATTATCTTGGTTGGTGCTACTATGACGGCAAAGGCGTCACCCAAGATTACAAAGAGGCGGTAAAGTGGTTTACGAAGTCAGCTGAGCAAGGGAATCCGCGGGCACAATACTATCTTGGTACGTGCTACTACTTAGGCCAAGGAGTTACCCAAGATTATAAAGAAGCGGTGAAGTGGTGCACGAAAGCGTCAGAGCAGGAAGATGCGATTGCAAAGGAAGCACTTGAAAAACTCAAGTCAAAGTGAACTGATGGGCAGACACTAGATTCAAACATGCCTAAATTACTGCTCGCACTCCTACTGACGGCCGCGCCATCGATTATGGCTGGGCCGGCACCCGCTGCCGTGGCCATCGCTGCGCAAACCGACCCCACAAAGCTGGCAACACTCAAAGGGGAGCGAGCAGCTATTCCCCGCCTCCAGAAATGCGTTTACTGGCTGGCCTACGCAGAAGAGCAGGGGGAAAAGCCCGGAGCTGTCCTGGATGAATCGGCTAAGCTGAACAAGACGGCCGGAACGCCCTACGCAGGTTTCGTTAGTTGGGGATTGCTGGAGAACCTAAAGATTGCCAAAGAGCTTGGGCTTTTAACTCCCAAAGGAATGGCTGAATTAAAGCATGGTAAGCCAGCCACAATCACCAAGGGTGAATATTCGGGACAAAAAGCTGAAGCGGACTGCGTAATCCCAAGGGCAGTCTGTCCTGAACTACAGAATGAAGTGATGAACTTGGAACTCATTCCTGTCTCCCTGATAAGAGCAAAAAACGACAAGGTGACGGAACGGGCAAAGCTCTTCGCCAAAGAGCTTTATGAGGCGAAGTTGCTTTCGGAGAAGGGGTGGAAAAAGGTTCAGGGTTGGCCCCCTTAGACCTGCCCCCGTAGATGTTCCAAGGGGTAGGTAATTTTGGATTATGGATTCTTGATTTTTCCCCGCGGTTGCGGGACACGCTCACGCGTGGATTTTTGATTGAGAAGAGATTGCTCACGCCAAGCCCCGACAAGAGTGCGGGGTAAAGCCGCAAAGGACGCTAAGCTCCGACAAGAATGCGGGGCAGGTCGGGGCAGATTCGGTTTTTCAGTTTGCTACGGAAGAGCTATTTTTTAATTATTATGGAGTCATGAAGTGGAACATAAAGATAATTGAAATACTGAAAGCATAATCGATGAAATCTACAAAGGCTCATGGCATCGGGCTATTCCTTCTAATGGGCTCATTGCTTGCGGTGATTTGTGTTGTCGCTGGACACACCTCTACGTCCGTATCCTCGCCTCCGAATATTGTCCTTTTGATTGCAGACCAACACACCGCAGATGCCTTGGGATGTGCCGGATATTCTTTCGTTAAAACCCCGGCGCTGGATAGTCTGGCATCCACTGGGGTTCGTTTTCGCAACACCTACTGCACTTACCCGGTTTGTATGTCTTCTCGAGCCAGTCTTATGACAGGTCGTTGGCCGCACGAATTGAAAGAACTGAAAAAAAATGGAGCGGATGAGGAAAGCGAACTTGGCTTAGGAGGCAAAAAGAAAAGAAACAATCAGGGGAAGCCAGCAAACCCACCCGGAATATCTCTGGGCGCGTTGATGAAAGAAGCGGGTTATGAAACGGCATATTTTGGTAAATGGCACGTAGGTGGCGTTAATTCTAGTGTTGATAACCTGTGGCACGGCTTTGACATCATTGAGGATGGAAGACATGACACGGCCACAGCAGACAATGCCGTAAGATTCATGAAAGCTAAACATGAGCGCCCTTATTTCGTCGTTGTTTCATTTCTCAATCCACACGATATATGCGAATGGGCTCGGATGCGCAGCGGAATTCAGAATACGATGAAAAATGGTGAAGTTTCCTTGGAGCCTCCTTTGGCTAAATGTCCGCCATTGCCGGCTAACTTTGAAATTCCAGCAGACGAGCCTGAGATCGTTGGCCTGCGCCGAAACTCCGCTCCAGAGGGAGCTCATCCTACGCTTAATTGGGGTCCGACCGAATGGCGTCAGTATCGTTGGGCCTATGCGCGTTTAATTGAAAAAGTAGATGAGCAAATCGGTCGGGTATTAGCCGTGCTGAAGGAAACAGGCCAGCAGGAACGCACTTTAGTGGCCTACACATCCGACCATGGTGACGGAAATGCCGCGCACCATTGGAATCAGAAAATGGTGCTCTACGAAGAAGCGGTTCGAATTCCCTTAATCCTCAGTTGGCCGGGGCACACCCTACGAGGCAAAGTTGATACAACCCATTTGGTTTCTATGGGACTCGATATTTTGCCGACCCTTGTTGACTATGCTGGGATTAAAGCTCCTGTTGAACTAACAGGATATAGCCTGCGACCCTGGGCTGATTTGGGACATGGTGAGGCAACGAAAGAGGGAAGGGAATACGTAGTGACCGAGGTTGAATACAGTGATCTTTTCCCCGGAGAAAAAAAAGTCCAGAATTTGTTACTTCGCTCGCCTAAATTTACTTACCTTTGTTATGGATCTGGAAAAAATCCCGAGCAGCTTTTTGATCTCCAGGTAGATCCAGGCCAAACTGTAAACCTTGTTGCTCATCCCAAATATCAAGCCACGCTCACGCAACATCGGCAGTGGATGCGGGAATGGATAAAAGAGACAAAATCACCTTTTCCCTTAGATAAAATTCCATAACTGGGATTTTTCGATTCTCCGCTGTCGAGAATCGTAATCTCTCAGTCTCTAGCCAATCTTCAACGGAAGCGGTAGTACCTCCGAAGAGGATCAACGCCGCTCAGGGCAGGTCGGGGTAGATGCGGGGCAGGTAAGAGCGGGTATGTTTTCCTGTCAGATAAGGAAGAGTGGTGGATGTGAGTTAAAGGATTTGCTACGTTTTTTCCTCAAGTGAAACTGGATAAAAGCCTGATCCAAGATTTGATAATCGACCCACGATTCAAAGCGCTTTTTCTTACTACCCTAATCCTGGTGGGGCTGGCTCCCTTGCATGCAGAGGAATCGAAGCCAAACATTCTCTACATTTTCACCGACGATCATAGTGTGCGGACCCTCGGGTGTTACTTGGAGACGCCCGACGCCTACACGTGGGTGAAGACACCCAACATCGATCAACTTGCTCGCGAAGGAGTGCGTTTCACCACCTGCTATACAGGGGCGAAATGTGTCCCATCGCGCGGTACTGCCCTCACCGGGAGACTGCAGGGCGGTTACGATCGGGAGACGCCGTATTGGACTACGAAACTACGCGAGCAGGGATACTTCACGGGGATGATCGGCAAGTGGCACTGGAATGTGCCGCGTCACGGCATCGCTTGGGATTGGTCGGTCGTCTGGCCTCACTACCTCGGCAATTCCAGCGAGGATGGGGAGGAAAGTGACTATTATGTCGGTCAGCAGGTGAGCATCAACGGTGGTCCCATCCAGCCGCTGGGAGGTTACAGCACCGATCGATACGTAGACTACACACTGGAGTTCTTGAAGGAGCGAGCGGCGGATAAGTCGCGACCTTGGTACTTATGGTTGTGCTTCAGCGGTGTCCACGGGCCCTACACACCCGCGGATCGGCATTTAAAAGAGTATCTCAATGCACCTGCGACCAAGATTCCCGTGGATATCTTCGGACCACGACCTGAAAAACCGGATTACGACGTCCACTTCAGCAGGTGGAAGCAGGGCCAAGGGAATGAACCTACGGAGAAGAATCGCAGTCTGGATTCATGGGTGAAGCAGTATAATCAGGCGGTGTGCGCGTTGGATGAGGGGGTGGGTAGAATTATGAAGGCGCTACGCGAAAACGGGCAGTTGGAGAACACTATTGTCATCTTCACTGCCGACCAAGGCTATGCGTGGGGTCAGCATGGATTTTCTGACAAGATTGCTCCGTACGACGCGAACCTGCTCGCTCCTCTCATTGTGGTGAACCCAAAACGGTACCCCCAAGGTGCAGTTTGCGCCCAACCGGTCAGCGGCATGGACATCATTGCCACGATCCACAAGCTCACTGGACTGGAAAACTCCCCGACCGACGGACGCGACTTCTCTGCGCTTCTGACCAACCCCAAGGAAACTGCCTGGACAGACCAGCCTTTGCTCCAAATGCACACGGGGTCGAAATTCTATGGCGATAGCTCCATTGTGGACGGCTTAAAAAAGGCACAAAAAAGTGGTGATTGGAGTCGATTCATCGCCGAGAACAAGTCGGGGATCCGCTCCTGGCTGATGATGCGTGACGGTAAATACAAATATGTGCGCTACCTGTATGCGGATTACATTGAGGAGCTCTACGATCTCGAGGCGGACCCGTTGGAATTAACTAACCTAGCCATCCGCAAGGTAAACCATGAACTCCTTGCGACGATGCGGACAAAACTCCTGACTGCTTTCGTAGCTCGCGGTGCAACCTATTCGGAACTACTGCCGACGCCGAAAATTCTCGATGAACCCCCGTTAGCCAGTGCTGTGCCACAACAACCCCCAACCAAGAAGAAGAAAAAAGATAAGAGTTAAAGAAGGAAGCTATCGCTGGTAGTTTTCGGGGTAGGTACGGGGCAGGGGTGCGGGGCAGGCCCCGACTCGGGCCCCGACTCAGGTCGGGGCAGGGTGGGAAGATGGTTTTGGAGTAAGCGTGGCGATGCGCCCCGCGTTCGCGGGACACGCTTACGCGTGGACTTGGCGTGAGCTGGTGATTAATAGGGTGGTCTTAAAGAAAGTAGGCGAGTGGCTAGCCAGCAACACTTTCTAAGGTAATTAGAAAATGGTATAAATTATTAATATACAATAACTTGCTATTTATAAATAGCGTGCTTTATTGCCATATAAACAAAAACATAAAATTGTTAGTTATTGCGCTGGTTATAGGCCACCAGAGCGCCTCGGCACAGATCACAGAAAACTTTATCTGGCCTCTTAATAGCTTCTCCATGGAGTTTGTTCGAGTCGCCAATCCTGGGAATTTGGCGAACACAACAAAAGACATGATTTATCATGCAGCGCCTGCTTATACCGATTTAATTCAAGGTGGGGCGGTGGGATACACCTATGACATTGGTAAGACTGAGGTAAGTCGGATCATGGTCGAAAAAGTAAATGCCGAAAGCTTTGACAAGATAACTATGCAGGATTTGAGTGGTCTGGGTGGTAATGGTCCCAACCGCCCTGCTACAGGTCTAAGCTGGTATGACGCGGCCAAATTTGTGAACGAGCTGAATCTCGCTCAAGACTATGGGATTGCTTACAAAACTACTGGTTATACGGTCCCATTTTTGTCTGAGTGGCAGCCGGGCGACATTGGGTACAATGCGGCAAATCCGCTGCGCAATAGCACAGCAAAATATTTTATCGCGAGTTCTGATGAGTGGTACAAAGCGGCGTTTTATAGCCCCACCAAGGCGGCTTATAACCTTTATCCACAACCAGACGTTAATATCCTCGCTCCCCCGCCGACGCCAATTGCAGGCGGGACGGTCGGCGCGGTGTATGGGCAGGCAGGCCCAGCCGATGTAAATAACGCGGGTGTCTTGAGTGCCTACGGAACCATGGGGCAGGGTGGTAATGCCTATGAGTGGACTGAGTCAGGAGGGAGGGTAGAGGGCGGGTGGTGGGGTAGTGAGATTAGTACTAACGATTTTGATTATACGGGGGGTTATCAAATTCAGACGATTAATAATACGCCGGTACCGGTCTATGTAAATGGTGATTGGGTTCCGTACTACGCGCGAGATCTGGATTATTACGTAGCTCAAGAAGAAACGGATTCACTGCAGCAAATGGGTGGACTGGTATTAGATCTTAATGACAAAACCTATGCGACTGGATTCAGGGTTGTTAGTGTGAATATTCCGCTTACAGGGGGAATTCCTGAACCTTCCGCTCTTTCGCTTCTCGCAGTTGGTTTAGGCGGATTGGCAATGATGAGTCGTCGTCGGTTGTAATCCGCAGTTCCCAGCCAATCCCCAAGAAAAGCCAGAGTACCTTCGAATCGGATCGGAGCAGAGCCACGTCCCGCTTGGATTGCTCACGCCAAGCCCCGACTCAGGTCGGGGTAAAGTCGCAAAGGACGCTACGGAAGAGCGAAGATCACAAAGAAAAAGCAATCTTGACGGCTTGGTATCAGTAAGTACGTTATTACGTACGCCATGACGACCCTTACAGCCACTGAAGCCAGAAAAAACATCTACTCTTTAGTTGATGAGGTAAACGAGTCTCACGAGGCCATTCAGATCCAAGGCAAGCGGGGATCTGCAGTGTTGATTGCGGAAGACGATTGGCGGGCCTTGCAGGAGACGCTTTATCTTACTTCTGTTACCGGCATGAAAAAATCCATCCTCAAGGGAATGAAGACACCAATACGGAAGTGTTCCAAGAAGCTGGTTTGGTGAGATGACTTGGGCGCTGGTCTACACCCAGCAAGCGCAGAAAGACGCCAAGAAGCTGGGTTCAACGCATCTGAAGACCAAAGCTCAAAGGCTTTTGGATATTTTGGCCAAGAATCCGCATCAGAATCCTCCATCTTATGAAAAGTTGGTGGGCGATCTGGCTGGTGCCTATTCCCGCAGAATCAACATTCAACATCGGTTAGTTTACCAGGTGCTGGATTCGATTAGGACTGTCAAAGTCTTGAGAATGTGGACCCACTACGAGTAAGTGCCTCTCTTTAGAACTTTATCGGGTTGGCAGTTTATCTGGATGCTCTACTTTCATTCTGTGAAACGAATCGTATTTCTTGGGCTGATTTGTCTTTGTCATCCGATTCAGGCGGAGAGTTCTAATCCGAAATCTAGTGTTCCTGCGGATTTGAAGCCAGTGGCGGTTGATTCCCTGATCGTGGATGTTCTTTCCGATGATGTCAGCGATACCTATGTCAGCAAAACCACTTTTTCCGAATCGGAATTATCGAATGTGGTCAAAGCCGGAGCCAAGGTTATTTCTGGGGAAACTCTTCTCGTGGCAAACCTTGGGTATGGTCTCCGACTGCGGACGAAGGTGGGCTCGACCGAGCACGTCCTCCTTTTCGATACGGGAACCGAGGGACAGGCATTCCTCCATAATTGCAAGGCGATGGGGGTAGATCTGGGGGGAGTGGAGGCCATCGCCATTACTCACGGGCATTGGGATCATATGGGAGCTCTACCCCAAGCCATTCCTACGATCGTGGCTAAACGTGGTCGCGGCAATCTAACGATTCACGTGAATCAGGACATGTTTGTCGAGCGTGGGTTGGAGCTTTCAAATAAAGAAATTATCCCCGTGGAAGAGGTGATCACCCAAAGCAGTATGGAGGCTTTGGGGGCTAAAGTCGTCAATGACCCCAAGGCGAGGGGCCTCTTGGATCAGCATTTTTATTATAGTGGGGAAATTCCGCGGGTTTCCTCGTTCGAAAAAGGGCGGCAAGATCACCTCTGCCGATCGGGTCATAAGTCGGATTGGCATCCAGACCCCCTCTTATTGGATGAACGAATGGTGGTGGTCAATTTGAAGGGACTTGGTTTGGTCGTTTTCAGCGCCTGTTCCCATGCGGGAATTGTGAATGTGTGCACCGAAGTGAAGAGGCTCTTTCCGGATATTCCGATTTATGCGGTTATGGGTGGGCTCCATTTGGGGGGAGTGATGGAAAAAATCATCCCGCAGTCGGTCGAGGGCCTAAAACCGTTTAATATTTCCCACATCATTACTGGTCACTGCACGGGATGGCGGGCTCTGCATGCATTGGCTAATGCGTATGGGGACCGTGTCAGCCAGTCTGCAATTGGGACAACCTATACTTTTGAGAAGAAACCTTCCAAGGAAACTACTGCAACCACGAAGGCAAAATAGGTTCGGGTAAATTCGATGCCCGAACTCTGTTGATTGGTGGTGGAGTATTTTAGATGACCTACGACCCCAGAGAATTTCGCTCATTTTCAGGGGTATCGCAGTGAATGTGGTGGGGATCGACGTAGGCGGGGCACGGAAAGGGTTTCATGCGGTTGCCTTATCTGATGGAACTTATCTGAGTCACTGCACGACCCAGGATGTAGGGAAGCTCTCTGACTGGTGTCGTGAGACGGTACAGGCGCGAGTGGTTGCGGTGGATGCGCCGTGTCGCTGGCGTGGGGCTGGGCATGCGCGACCTGCTGAGCGGGAGTTAATGCGAAAGGGCATCTCCTGTTTCTCGACTCCAACCCGGAAGCAGGCGGTCGAACATCCTACCGACTACTTTGGATGGATGCTGAGGGGTGAGGCATTATTTAAGGCGCTTGAGGATGAGTTTCCGCTTTGCCGTAGATTGCCCTTCGTCAAAGGGAAGTGCAGCTTTGAGACTTTTCCGCATGCGATTACTTGGCATTTGCGGGGGGGCAACGCCGATGCTTCCAAAAAGCGGAAGCAGCGGTCGGCTCTACTCAGCAAAGCGGGGATCGACCTGAGCGAATTAACCAACATGGATCTCCTGGATGCCGCGCTTTGTGCCCTTGCGGCGTATCATCTTGCCATAGGTAGGGGTTGCGTGAGCTACGGTGAGCAGGAGTCAGGGCTGATTATCGTCCCCAAATAGAACCTACCCTTGGCCATACTGTACCCAGTGCCAGATTTGAGAGGTAAAGGGGGTGATTTCGCTATTTGGGAAGGGGAGTTGACAAGAAGGGCGGGAGTATTTATATAAAAAGCATGAATAACACCATTCGTATCGCCGTCCTAACAGCAATTGCTTTGGCCTCTCCCTTGGCCATGGCTGATTCCGGCACCAAGGGAAACAGCAAAAGCGATGACTGCTCAGTGGAGCAGGCGTTTATCGCGATCCCCGATCTTCTGATCGTGCGTCCGATCAGCTTGGCTGGTTGTGCAGTCGGCTTCACCGCCTTTGTGGTGAGTTCCCCCTTCACTGCCATGGCCGAATGTGTCGACGAATCCTGGGATACTTTGGTTAAGACCCCAGCCCGTTTCACCTTCGAGCGTGATCTCGGCGATTTCGACGACGTTAAATAAGTTTCCGACCAACAAGGTCTGAGCCAAGGGCGATCCTGAAAGGGATCGCCCTTTGTGCTTTTGGGGGTGTGGAGGGTTTGGGCTAGGCGGGGTTGGCAAGGACGCTCTACCTTCGAAGGATGTTTGGGTTCTACACGCACGATTTGAGTCCCTTCCTGATTCAGTTTGGGAATGGTTGGGGGATTCGGTACTACGGAATGGCTTATGTGGTGGGGTTCCTCGCCTGGTTCTACGGGCTTCGTTGGTTTCGCAAATTAGGCTGGTCTCAGCTGAATGAGCAGCAGATCTCTGAACTCCTTTTTTATACGGTGGTAGGGGTCTTGATCGGTGGACGGTTGGGTTACTGTCTTCTCTATGATTGGGCTGAAACGGTAAAAGATCCGATCAGTATCATCGCTTTCTGGAATGGGGGAATTAGAGGAATGGCGAGTCATGGCGGAATCGTTGGGGCCCTCCTTGGATTCCTCTTGTGGGCACGAAAAAATAGGGTGGATGGGTGGGCGGTGGCGGATAATGCAGCGGTCTTTGCCCCAGTAGGGATTTTCCTTGGGCGAATTGCAAACTTCATCAACGGGGAGTTGTGGGGCAGGGCGAGCGATGTCTCTTGGGCGGTTATCTTTCCCGATGCGGGAGTGATGGCGCGCCATCCTTCTCAGCTTTATGAAGCTGGCGGAGAAGGACTCCTGCTGGGTTGGTTAATGTTTTGGTGGCGGTCGCGGAGTCCGAAACCGTCAGGCCAGGTTCTGGCAGCGTTCTTTGTCGTCTATGCCCTGATCCGCTTCGGGATAGAATTTTTCAGAGAGCCCGATGCTGGAGATCCGCTGGTTTGGGGGCTTAGTCGTGGCCAGCTGTTTTCGGTGGGATTGGGGATAGTCGGGGCAGGAGTGTGGTTTTGGAGGAGTCGAGGAGTTAAGGAGTTAAGGGGTTGAGGAAGGCTTTGATTTTCTGGGGATGCGAAGGATTTGGCCTGGGATGAGGAGGTCGGGGTCGTCCATCGGATTAAATAAAATAATATCTTCTACGCCGACCCTAAACCGACGGGCGATGGTAGTGAGGGAGTCGCCGCGGCGGACGGGATAAAGAATTGGCTCTGGGGGAACGATAAGTTCGACTGGTGTTGTGGCGATTTCTTGGGGGGCAGGTTCTTCTTTGAGGGCTGGAGGAAGGGCGGAAATGAGTTTAGGGGCGGGGGCAGGAGCCAAATTAGCAAAACCGTAATCAAAGAGGAGGCGGGTATCCTTCCACTTGTTGGCGCTTTTGAGAAGAGTGAGTCGAAGTTCGCGTCCGCCTTGGGTGGCAGAAGCGGCGAAGGTATGGCGGGCTTCATAGGTCCAACCTGTTTTGGCGGGTCCCATCCCAGGATAGACACCGAGAAGTTTGTTATGGTTACGCATGTGCTGAAGGCCGATGGCAGTTTTAAGGTTGTAGATCTGAGTTTGGGCGATTCGACGGAGCTCAGGTTTCGAAAGAAACATATTAAAGAGAACCATGAGATCCCTTGTGGTGGTGCGTTGGCCCGAACCTGGCAGGCCGTGCGGGTTGTAAAAGCGGGTGTTAGTCATGCCTAGTTTAGCCGCTTCGGCATTCATATCGGCGACAAACTGGCCGACCGAACCAGAAGTGGATCGGGCGAGGGCCATGGCACTGTCGTTATCGGAACCGATGATGATGGAGCGGAGGAGTTCACTGACTGGGACGGTTTCCCCTGTGCGCAGGGGGACGGTGCTGGGTTCGACGCGAGTGTCTTCGGCGGCGACGGTGACGGTGCCTTTGCCTCCTGTCTTTTGGTAAGCCAAAAGGGCGGTCATGAGTTTGACTGTGCTGGCCGGAGGGTAGGTATCGTCGATGTCTTTGGCGTAGAGAACTTCGCCGGTGAGTGGATCGAGGAGCAGTGCGGATTGGGCGAGTAACTCGGTGTTGACCACTTCGAGCGTGGGAGGCTTAACGGGCGTGGTGGGTGGGGCGGAGAGGGCGACCGATCCGAGGAGCAGAAGGGTAAAAAAGATGTGCTTCATCGTATTTCCCATGGATCGGGGAATTTACTGAGAAGGCGAGGGGCTTTGCGGCCGACTACGACAACATCTTCAATTCTGACGCCACCGACTCCGTGGACGTAGAGGCCTGGTTCGACGGTTAGAATCGTGCCATGGGGGAGAGTGGGTATAGCGAAACGTGGTGATTCGTGAATTTCAAGTCCAAGTCCATGTCCGACTCCATGAAAGAAGCCGTTCCATCGGCCCTTTTTGATTTCGGTAGGGTAACCTTGGTCATGGAACCAGTCACGAAGTTGGCTTTGGATTTTTTCGCCGTTGGCGCCACTACGGGTTTGGCGGAGGACACGTTGTTGGCCTTGAATGACGGTATCGCGGAGGTGACGAAGTTTTTCGGGGGCTTGGCCTTTGACCATGGTTCGGGTGATATCGCCGAAGTACCCCGTTTGTGGGTTGCGTGGAAAGATGTCGAGGATGATGGCTTGGTGAGCGCGAAGGGGACCGTGGCCGCGTTCGTGGGGGTCGCAAGCTTGCTGGCCACCTGAGACGATGGTGTCGCGGGCGAGGGCGCCGTGGCGGAGGCAGGCGATTTCCATTTCGGTGCGCAGGCGTTCTGAGGTGAGGGTAGCTCCCGACCAAGATAGGATTTTATCTTTGCGGATCTTGGTGGCGCGAAGGATCTCGAGTGCGCGCGCGAGACCTGCTTCGGCGGAGCGGATGGCTTGGGTGATGTGACGGATTTCAGTTGGTGATTTTTTGAGGCGTGCAGGGAAAAAGGGCCCGGGGATGGGGTGGAGACGGAGGCCAGCCTTGTGGAGTTGTTGGGCGAGTCCGATAGGGAAAGAGGAGGGGATTTCGGCGGAGCGGATGCCGTGGCGACGGAGGACAGAGGCGAGGAGTTTGGGGTAGGAGTGCTTTTTTGGG
>JBGSBI010000007.1:78390-78919 GCA_041730685.1 Aliarcobacter sp. | reverse complement strand
GGCTTCACTCATCCCCGCACGGGCGAACAACTTTCTTTTCTCGCTCCCCCTCCGGCCGATTTTACGGCATTCCAATCTTACCTCGATGCACGCCGAACTTCTTGAACCCACCGCCCGCTACCTCGAACTCCTCCGCCGCCACGGACAACGCGACGCTTGGCTCCCCGCTGGACTCATGCGCCGTCTTCCCACCGCCTCCGCCTCTCCGACCTCTTCCCAAACCCGCGTAACCCAACCCGAATTAACCTCCAAATCTCGACCCATGGCCGCACCCACCTTGCCCCCCTCAGGTACCAAAACCGAACGCCTCGCCGCCCTTCGCGCCGAAACCCTCCAGTGCCAAATCTGCCCGCACCTCGCTAAATCCCGCACCCAAGTCGTCTTCGGAGTAGGTGATCCCGAGGCCCGTCTCATGTTTGTCGGCGAAGCTCCCGGCGCTGATGAAGACGAAAAAGGCGAACTTTTTATTCGTTCGCCATTCGATGGAACGGTAATGCAAATGGCAACACAAACCCAAAGCAAAGTAAAT
>JBGSBI010000007.1:13885-78327 GCA_041730685.1 Aliarcobacter sp. | reverse complement strand
CCATGGAACTCACCCGTGAACAGATCTATATCGCGAATGTTCTCAAGTGCCGCCCCGATATGCCAGGAAGCACCAGCGGAAATCGTAAACCCACCCGCACCGAAATGGACGCCTGCCTACCCTACCTGCGAGCCCAAGTCGCCATCATTGCCCCAGTGGTTATCGTCGCCCTCGGCGCCACTGCAGTCGAAGGCCTCTTCGGTCCGCAAAAAACCACCATTTCTCGTCTCCGCGGAACTTGGATGGAACTCGACGGTGTCCCCGTCCGCCCCACCTTCCACCCGAGTTACCTTCTCCATAATCAAAATCTCGCCTTGAAAAGGCTCGTCTGGGAGGACCTCCTCTCCGTCATGGAACGCCTTCCCCTGCCCATCTCCGAAAAACAGCGCGGCTTTTTTCTCCCTCCCGAAAAATGAGCCTAGCAGGCCTTAGGAATTTAAGTTTTTTTTCCGACTTTCGAAATCCGAATTCCGAAATCACAAATTACCTAAATCCCAGGACCCCCTCATGCAGATTGCTCTTCTCCTCACCACCGTTGCCAAAAAATCAGACGCCCGCCGCCTCGCCTCCGCCGCCCTGCAACACCGCTTCGCCGCCTGCATCCAAATTCTTCCCGGACTGGAGTCCCACTACGTATGGAAAGGGAAGAAAGTAATTTCTCGTGAATACCTCCTGCTCGCTAAAACCACCCAGGGTAAATCCAAATCTCTAGAAAAACTCTGGAAAAAGATTCATCCCTACGATTGCCCCGAACTCGTCACTCTATCTGGCCAAGCCGCCGGCGCTTACGCCCGCTGGATCCAAACCTCACTCTCCCCTTAAGCCACCACCACCAGCGGAATCTCATCCGGCAACTGCGCGGAAACTTCCCGCACCGTGTCCCCACGTAATAGGTTCACCAGCACCCCTCGTCGCGTCCCCCCCAACACCACTAGGTCAGCACCCAAAGTCGCCGCCAACTCCACAATCATGTCCGACGCCTTGTTCGCCGTGCAGTACACCGGGGTCATCGCCACCTTCTGCGCCTGGGCCACTGCCTTGACATCCGCCATCACTTTTTGCGCGATTAGGTCACTGTCGAGTCGCCCACTCACCTCCGTCGCTACCTGAACCTCACGCACAAAGAGAAAATAAAGTCGTGCCCCTCGCAACTTAGCCTCTTCAAACGCATACTTTGCCGAGGCCGTCATCCCATGCGCCGCCACCAAAATTCTTCCCCCTTCCTCTCCAGGTTCATCCCCAAACACTGGCATCGCCACCCTTGCATCCGCTGGACTCAACACAGGAGTAGCGATTTTGGCTTCCGCCTTCACCTGCGCACGGTAAGTCTCACGAACAAAGAGACCGACCCCGCACACTGTCGCCGCAAAAATCAACGCGTGAACCTTCGTCACCGCAATCGTTACCCAAATGGCACCCATCAGAAGTGCCGTGCCCATCATTACCAGCCTCTGCCATTTTAACATCGGTAACCCTCGATCCGTACTCGTCGATGCCAGATTCAGAGTAATCGCCCCCACCACTCCTATGGCATAAAGCGATGCCAGTGCTTCAAAGCCTGGAGCAATATCCAAGATCAAAATTGGTAGACCCACCGCCACGATCAAAGGGACCCAAGGAACACCATGACGGTTCAACATCTGGAAAGCCGACGGTAGTTCCGCATCCTGAGCCATGCTGTAAAGAATGGCCACCGTCGCAACGATCGCTGTATTTACTGCAGAAAGGAGCAACAAGCCCACCACGACCCCCACCGCTACCCCGTAGGCTGGATGGACATAGTACTCTGCCATCTTACGCAAAAAGCTTTCTGGCTTAGCGAAACTCTCCTCTGGCATTCCCGCCGCTAAAATCCCAAGAATTATCGTCAGAAGACAAACCTCTGACATCACAATCCAGATTGCCTTACGTGCGTTGCGGTGCACCGATGGCTTTTCCAAAGAAGAACCCTCGTCCAACTTCATCACCCCTGTCGTATTCGCGATCGCCTCCACCCCAGATAAAGCCAGCACCATTCCCGCAAAAAGCTGCCAGCTCTGACCAAAACCCACTGTCGGCCAGTGCCAATGCATCACCGGTTGTCTCCATAAACCTGCCCCAGCCAAGCCCAATACCACCAACACCATCGGCACCGCCAAATAAACCGCTAGCCCTGAAGACAGACGAGGGCCAAAAAAGTTCAGTATCCCGAGGCCAAAAATCGCCAGAATCGCCCAACGCGTCGCATCGCCCGTTCCAAAATAGTTAAATGCCTCGTAACAACTCATCGAGGCTGTCACCGCATAATCCGCCAACAGCAACAAGGCACCGATCACCGCCAACCGAGCACTATGCGTACGGGCTGCATGATAAACTCCGCCTCCCTCTGGAAAATACCGGCAAACCCAGACGTAATTACAACCTACTAGAAAAGTCAGTCCGGCAATCGCCACCAAATACACTGGCGCCGCATACCCTGCCAAAAGCACCGCCAATCCAATCACATACGCTTTGCTCGTTCCCCAGTCCCCATAAAGCAGGGCCGCCGCCCTCAGCCAGCCCACATTCCGAGGTCGGCTCCCGCTAATGATCATTTCACTCATCGGGTTTTTAAAAACTCCTTCACGATCGGTGCCGTCATTCCCGACCGTACCATCGGCGTGATCAGATAAATTCCACGAAAATGCTCTGCCACCTCCCGCGCCAACTCCGCCGCCACCTCCCGCCCGTATTCCGCTTGCGCAGGACCTTCAGGCAAGGAACGAATCTTCTCTCTCACCGCATCCGGAATCGAAATCCCTGGCACTTCGTGGTGTAGAAAATCCGCATTGCGTGCACTCACCACCGGCATCACCCCCACCAAAACGGGAATGCCAAGCGGACCCAACGCCTCTTTCATTTTTCGTACCATTCCCTTTTCATACACGGGCTGAGTCATGACAAAATGAGCCCCACGCTCCATTTTCCTCTCCAGCTTTTTCACCTGGGCATCAAAATTGCGAGAGTTCGGATTGAAGGCCACCCCAATGACAAACTCCGCACCCGCTCCAATTTCCCGTCCCGCTGAGTTTCTTCCCTCGTTCATCTGCCGGATCAGATCGATCAACCCTAGACTATTCACGTCGTACACCGAAGTGGCTCCAGGATGATCCCCAAATTTCGAAGGATCTCCCGTCAGCGCCAAAACATGCCGATGCCCCAACGTCGCCAAACCCATTAATTCACTTTGTAACCCGATCAGATTCTTATCTCGGCACGCTAAATGGATCAGACAAGTCGTGCCCAACTTTTCCCGCAACAAGGTCGCCGCCGCCGTGTTCGCCACCCGCAAAATCGCCAGCGAGTTATCCGCAAGGGTCAACGCCGTCGTTCCCGCTTGAACCAACTCCTCCGCCGCATTTAGAAACGGCCCCATGTCGAGCCCACGCGGGCTATCCAACTCCACCACCGCAATCCGCTCTTTCTTCAGTCGATCCAAAATCGATTCTTCCCGCTTCTGCTTTTTTTGCCCCTCAGGCGCAGCCACCGTAATTGCTTCCCGTTTGGGTTCCTCCGCCACCCGCAGCGCGGTGACCAACTTCACCTCAACTAGCTTAGCTTTCAGTGCCCGAATATGGGCTGGGCTCACCCCCGAACCTCCTCCGACTAACCCAACTCCCAGCGGGGGTAGTTCCGCCATTCGCTCCGCAAAATATCCAGGGTGATTGGCGTAGAGATAACGCCCTTCCGAGAATTCTGGCTGACCCGCGTCAGGATAAGCCGCCAGAAGCTTATCTCCTCCGCTGGAAAATCTTCGAAGTAATGAGGCACACCCGCTCGGACCAAACGCTGGCGCCACCCCCACCACCTCCGCCCCCGCTCGGCGTAGCTTCTCGGCTGTCTCCTCCCAATTTTTTCCGCCTGGTAACGTGCCCTCACGGCCCGCCGACAATAAAGCGATCACTGGCAAATGATGGAGCTCACGTACCGATCCAATCGCAATCTCCAACTCCTCAGGATCCCCAAACGCCTGTAAAAGAATCGCGCCTGCCCCCCCATCGATCAGCGCCCCTGCCTGCGACCGGAAAAGATCCTCCGTCCCTTTCGCTCCCAACCCACTCCGCTCCGCCCTCGCCAACCCGCTTGGCCCGATACAACCCGCCACCCACGCTCCACTTTTGCCCACCTCATGAGCCGCCAGCTTCGATGCCTTCCAATTGATCTCGTTCGCCTGACTCTCCAACCCGTGTCGCTTCAGCGCTTCTTTACCCGCCGCAAAACTATTCGTCGCGATCAGTTCCGCCCCCGCCTCAAGATAGGCACGGTGCGCTTCACTCACCCGATCAGGCTCCGTTAAGTTCAGACCTTCAAAACTCCGCCCTAAAGACACCCCCTCCGCATAAAGATAGGCCGCCACCGCCCCATCCCCCACAACCACCCTCGACCCAAGTGCTTCCAAAAGATTTGCCATAGCCGATCCTCTCAGCCACCGTTATATAAGTGAAATCTTCCTCTGTCATCCCGAAGCATGAAAACAAGCTTAACTCGTTGGATCACAACATAGAACAACTTATTGAGGCCGCGGGAATATCCGATCAACGGCAACTATTTAAAGAGATGATCTCCATGATTGTCGGTCTTGCCTCCGATGGCACGAATCAAGGCGACCTCAAACAATTCAAACGCGTCATGCGCGAAATCAAAGACGCCAACCAAGTCTTCGCCCCTTATCGCGGTATCAAAAAAATCTCCGTCTTCGGATCCGCCCGTACCCAACCCACATCACCCACCTATAAAGCGGCCCACCGCTTCGGCCAACTTATGCAGGAAGCTGGCTATATGGTCATCACCGGCGGGGGAGAAGGAATCATGGGTGCCGCCCAAGCAGGCGCAGGACGCAAACACGGCTTCGCCCTCAACATCGAACTCCCTTTCGAGCAGGAACCCAACGAAACCATCCGCGGGGATACCAAACTTTTCACCTTCAAATATTTCTTCACCCGCAAACTCAACTTCGTCAAACACTCCGATGCCATCGCCCTCTTTCCTGGCGGATTCGGCACCATGGACGAAGCCTTCGAATCTTTCACTCTGATGCAGACAGGGAAAACCAACATCATCCCTCTCATCATGGTCGATGCCTCCCGCGGCAATTTTTGGAAAACCTTCGAGAAATATATGCGCGAACACTTGCTCGGAGATGGTCTCATCTCCGAAGAAGACTTCACCCTCTTCAAAGTTACCGACGACCTCGAATTCGCTCGCCGTGAAGTGGTCAACTTCTACTACAACTTCCACTCCTATCGCTATGTCGGAGACGTCATGCTCATTCGCATCCACCGACAAATCCCCGGAGGCGCTCTCGTCCGCCTCAACGAAGATTTTCACGATATCCTCCGCCCCGAGACCCTCATCACCACCTGTGCTCCCTACCCCGAGGAAGCCAATGAACCCGAACTCGCCTCCCTCGCCCGCCTCTGCGTCCCCTTCAATCGTCGCAATCTCGGCAGACTCCGAGCCCTCCTCGACCGCCTCAACCAGTTCTAAATTTATTTGTTGGAAATTTCGGGAGAAAGGGCCGTCACACTTTCGTGTGAAATTGGAATCCCTCTTCGACGCAGCAGGCAGGCACCGAACCCGACAAGAAAAAGTGACAGACAAGAGGGCTCAGGCACAGAGGTAACCATATAGGAAGTCATCGCCGGTCGGGCGTTTAACCCTGCCGATGGGTTAATGTCCCCCGCTTGGTAGCCCAAGGTAAAACGCTGGGAGGAAGCGTCCGCCACAAAAGAGCCCTTCACAAACCAAGCGCCGTTGTAAGTTCCAGAACCAAAGAATGTGCTGTTGTTAACCCGCCAACCTTCTGACTGACTAAAAATCTGGATTTGATAATTCTGTCCAGCCGTCAACCCAACCACATCCCAATAGATACTAAATCTTCCGTTGGCTCCCTGATATCCGTCCTTGAAAAGAATATCTAAAACAGAGTCTCCGGTATTTTGCAACAGACCCCCGTAGCCCCCACCACTACCGCCCGGAGTAAACCGGGAAAAATCAATCGATCGACTCTGGTAGGCATCCTGAACGTTCAGCAGACTGGTTCGGCTCATGTCGGCATACTTCGCTTCGACCACGGTGCCAGGAATAAGTTGGGCGTAAGCGTCAGCTGCTACACCGGTTTGCGTGACATACGTGTAACCAGTGTCCCAAGTGACCGCTGCAGCTTGCAGACGCATTGAACATACCGCTATTAGGAACAGAGCTGAAGAAGAAATTTTTGCAAACACGGATAAATAATACTTGATTTTTTGCGTTTGTCAACGAGTTGTTCTAAATTGTATAATATTGTACGATAGATATTTGCAAAATTAGGCGCCCCCCTGCCTGAACTCGCCTCGGCCATTTCAGCTTTGGCACCACCTCGATCGGTTGCCCCACCAGCATGACCCGCAATCGCGTGCCGCGGGATCCCCTTGCCACCTCACCACACAACCGACCATCATCTCCTATGAGCAACCTCTCCCGCCGTAACCTACTCAAACTCCTTGCCGGCTCAGCCATGACTGGAAAGTTTTTTTCGGGCTTTGCCATGGCAGAACCAGTCGCAACAAAACCTTCCGATACTGCCGATACTGGGCCATTCACCCTCCCCCCTCTTCCCTACGCACCCAATGCGCTTGAGCCCTATATCGATGCCGAGACGATGACCCTGCATCACGACAAGCACCACGCCGCCTACGTCAACAACCTCAACAAAGCCATCTCACCCTATCCCGACCTCCAGAAAAAATCCCTCGGGGAACTTTTATCCAACCTAGATGCCGTTCCTGCCGGTATTCGCACCACCGTCCGCAATAATGCTGGAGGACACGCCAATCACTCCCACCTTTGGAAAACCCTGTCGAACCCCGGAAAAAAGCCTGAAGGCAAACTAGCCAAGGAGATCGACGACACATTTGGAAACTACGAAAAGTGGAAAGAGGAGATGACCAAAACCGCCATGGGAGTATTTGGCAGCGGTTGGGCTTGGTTCGCCCGAAACAAAGAAGGAAAACTTTTCATTAAGGCCTACCCCAACCAAGACTCGCCTCTAATGGAATCTGCCACCTTGATCTACGGAATCGACGTCTGGGAACACGCCTACTACCTCAAACACCGAAACCGCCGTGCCGACTATGTAAAGACTAGTTTGGAAGTTACCGCACTTCCTAACTAACTACTTTTTTGGGGGAGCGGGGTCAATTGTCAAAACCTGACTTGCAGTCGCTCTCGACCAGATTTCATCTCCTGCCTGCTCAGCGGTGATCTTCGTTGTTCCTGCAGTATGGATGGTTACACGGTTCCTTTTAACCGAAGCCACCGACGGATTACTACTGGTGTAGGTTACTGGCAAATCTGAGGAGGCCTTGGCCGCCAATTCGAATTCAGGGTCTCCAAATAATTTAACGTCTAACTTGGGAAACACTATAGACTGATTCGGATCGTAGCACTTAACATCTCCTGAAGAATCTAACCTAATTCCGTACACCTCAATTTCCCCAAACTTATTCACTCCTTGGACACGACCTTCAGTCTGAAATTTTACTCTCAATCCGCTTTTAATTAGTGGCTCTGCTTGGACGGTATTAACCTTAGGTCCTAAATAAATATCCCCGTTGTTGTCTTTGGCAAAGGTATCTTTCGACTTAATAAAGCACTTAATTTTAGCTACTCCTTTTAGGTAAAATAGATCAAAGTCATCGTCTTTCATTTTAGCTTGCGGGCTATTAGCCCCAAGGCCGGGACTTGCACTAACACCGCCTGCATATTCAGAGCCACTTGAGATATCCATAATAATACCATCGAGTAGTACAAATTTTCCCATGAAGGCGTCCAGCTTTCCTTCTTTATAAATTTTCCCTAAAGCTTCGGCCGTGATTTCTTTTTGATAAACCTCCGCACTAACTTCCTTAACTTCCTCTTTCACTTCCTCTTTGATCTCGACCTTTGGCTTTGTCCCAGAGGCCTGTGTTGAAATGAGTAGCTGCCCATCGTCCATTTGAATCGCTTTGATCGAGGCAAAACCCCCACTATTTAAACCACTTTGCATTGTGGATTTCATCCCCTCACAGAAAATAGAACTAAGAGATCCCGGAAGACTGAACCGACCCAATGAAACTTTTTCTATAGAAACATCTGCCCACCCTGATGCTTGGGGTAGCTTCCCTTCAAATATGTAGCTTACAGGGATTGGTATTCCGAGGGCTGTCACAGGTTGCTTCCACGTCCATTTCTCGGCCTCAACCCAAAGATTTCCCTGCTTAAGTTTCCCCTTCAACATCCCAGAGGATTCATCCGACACAGGAAGTGAGCCTAGTAGGCTTGAAGCAAACTCTAATCCAGAGGCCTTGGATTCACTGCTCGGCAAATAATAAACCGGCTTAATACTATTTTTCGCAAAAATTATCGTTCTTTCAAGCGTCGGGGATACAGCAAATGGAATGCTTTCTCCACCGCCGCTAATAGGCCACCAGATTGCCGCAAGACCACCCAGGATCGCTAAACCAAACCCCCCAAACACTACACCACCCAGCACAGCTCCTTCACGCAAACGAGTCACCCCTGAAGAAGTGAAACTAAGCCCCATTAGCAGTCCGAAAAAAGATACAATCAATATGCCCGCAGTTGCCCACACGAGGAGATCATCGGGCACTAACTTTCCTTGCACTTCACTTAATTTTGTTAGCTCGGGGAGTGGTCCTCCCTTCTCCTTTGGTAAGACTTGGGAAAGAACGGCCAGTGAATCATAAACTTTCCCAGAATCTCCCGTTTTATTTCGCAAGAAGCTCTGCCCTTCCACTCTTAGCTTTTCCAACTCCTCTTCGCTTCTTGGCTTTTGAAAATCACCAGCCTCTTTTAACCAGGAAGTCAACCGATCAAGCTCCTCCTTAACTTTCACTTCAGCAGCTTTTTTCTCTTCGATTGCTTTTTGGGCGACAGCCTCTTCCTCCTGCTGCTTTCGTTTCTTATCCGCTTCCTCCGCAGGTTTTTTCAGGTCTTTCCACTTTTGCAAGGTCTCACTTGAAGCTTCTGGCTTCTGTTTGATTTCTGTCGGCAAAGACTCCAGAAAGCGAATCGCCTCGTCCACATCCTTTAGCTGATAGACAATTCCAGATCCAGGAATCTTAGGTAGAAGGGCCAATACGTCGCTTGCTGGGAAAATGGCTACCCCACCTTTTATGGTAATAAACTCAATCTTATCCCCGACAATTTTGACTTTGGTAATTTCCCGCCCCTCAACACCACCTGCACTACTTTTAACCAACGCTATTTTTATAAACGGAGAATCTAAATCCATCGGCGCCCCTGCCCACAACATCCCCGAACCCAAGACCAGACCGAGAAACAACGCTCGATACATAAGTAGTTTTTAAGGTATTACTTAACTTCTGACAACCTTATCCTTTCTCTCCCTTTCGAACTCGATCTCTTTCTCCTCCTTTCCGCCCTTGGCGTCCTTGGCGTGATCTATCCGCCCTCCTACTCACAAATCTCCACAGGGCACTCCGGCAAGATCTTCAAGAAACTTTTCCCATACCGCCGACTCAATATCCTCCCGTCCAATACCGCAATCTGACCCCGATCTTCCCGACTCCTAATTAATCTCCCTACCCCCTGCCGAAATTTCAATATCGCCTCAGGCAACTGTAAGTCCCGAAACGGTTCCCCACCTAACTCCTTAATCCTCTCACACCTCGCCTCAAACAACGGTTCGTCAGGCACCGAAAACGGTAGCCGTGTCAAAATTACATTCGATAACGCCTCTCCAGGTACATCCACCCCCTGCCAAAAACTGTCCGTTCCAAAAAGCACACTATCCCGATCCTCCTTAAACTCCTTTAACAGCCGCGTCCTCGAATTCCCCTTGTCCTGTACCAGCAACTTCCATCCCATCTCCTCAAACCATCCCGCCATCCCCTCCGCCGTTTTTCGTAACATCGCCCGACTCGTAAACAGCACAAATGCCTTTCCCTTCGTCATCCCCACAAAACGCTGAATCCATCCCTCCAACGCCTCCTGAAACCTCGCTCCCTCCGAAGGTTCAGGCATGCCCTTGGGCAAATACACCCGCATCTGACTCTCATAATCAAACGGTGACTCCACCAAAAGCGTCTCCGCCTCCGTCGCACCCACTCTTTTCGCAAAAAACTCCAATCCTCTCCCCACATCTAACGTCGCACTTGTCATCACCGTCGTGCAACTCGGCCGAAAAACCAGCTCTTCCAACCTTGCCGCCACCTCCACTGGCGAAGCGTGCAAACTCATCTCCCCCCTTTGCGCCCGCCCCTCCTCCGCCACTCTCCTCTCCACCCAATACGCATGTCCTTCTCGGCTCATTTTCAAAAACTCTCCCAACCCAAACGCACACCCCTCCAACCTTCTCGCATGGTCTTTCAACTCGTTCCGCTCCTCCCCATCCCCCGCATCCTCCGCCAACTTCAATAGCTGGGCCCTTACATCCATTAACCGAGGTCCCAACTCACTCTTCACCCCCAGCGGTTGCCTCACCCTTTTCTGCCCTGGCCCCTTCAACCCCGCACTTTCCAAAATCTCTTCAAACGAATCCTCTAAAATCCCCAACACTCCCAAGGTCGCTTTCACCGCATTCCCATCCCCAATCCTAGCTAAGACTCCTTTCTTCGTTCTCGGATGAACTAATCTCTGAAGCAGAAACCGGAGCGATCCCAAACGAACCTCCAACCCCAACGCCTTTGCCGCCACATCCTCCACCTCGTGCGCCTCGTCCAAAACCAGAAAATCGTTAGGAAAGAGATAGCCCTCACTCGGCGAATCCTCCGCCTCCTCCGATCCCGCCAATAGCCCAAAAAGTAGCGCATGGTTCAGAATCACCACCTTGGCATCGAGAATCTTTGCTCGCGCCTTCTGATAAAAACAGCCCGTCGGACCTCCACAATGCCTCGGTGTGCAGGCAAACGCCTCACTGGCTACTTGAGCCCACACCGCCGCATCCACCTGGAATTGAATATCCGATAGTGTTCCATCCTTCGTCTTTCCCGCCCACTCCACTAATCCCCTCAGCTGCTCCGCCTGTCCCGTGGCAAAAAGATCGCCCTGATGCTGCTGCGCCTTCTTCAGTCGGTGTGGACAAAGATAGTTGTGCCTTCCCTTGAGCAAAGCAGCGGTAAACTCAAACGGCACCAGCGACTGCACAATCGGTACATCCTTCCCAAATAACTGCTCCTGCAGATGTATGGTGTAAGTGCTAATAATCGCTTTTTTACCCAACTCCTCCGCCGCATAAGCCGCTGGCACTAGGTAAGCCAGACTCTTTCCGGTGCCCGTTCCTGCTTCCACTACCAGATGCCTCTTCCCCTCAATTACCTCCGCCACCTTTCCCGCCATCGTCGCCTGACCAGGCCTCGGCTCGTATCCCTTCGCTGCCCCTAACTTCCCTCCCTTGGAAAAAAACTCCACCATCCGTGGACCGAGCGGTTCTACCCCATGGTGCCCATTGGATCCGTGGCTCACCGGCGACCTCCGCGGGGCTTGGAATGGAATCGATTTAAGAACATCCTCTCTAAGGTATGGAAGCTCTGGAATCACTTTGCGAGTCCTGCCTCCAAGCTGGAGCGAGCGACCTTTTTCTGCGGGAGGGTGCAATCCCTTTCGTTCGTCTTGGCGACCAACTTCTCGCTTTAGAAACCGAGCCCACCAATGAGGATCTTCTTGGCCACCTCTGGTCTGCCTGCGGTGCCAAACCCGATGCCACGGATCATGACGCCTCCTTAGTCACCCGGTCTGGCCTTCGCTTCCGCGTGAACCTCCACCGCCAACTCGGTGTTCGCGGTGCCGTGCTCCGTAACATCAAAACTCAGATTCCCACCATGGAAGAGCTCGGCCTGCCCACAGAACTTCTGCAAAAGTGGTTCACGCGCCCATCGGGACTCATTCTCGTAACCGGATCCACTGGGACCGGAAAATCCACCACGCTGGCCGCGGGCCTCGAATGGCTCAATCAAACAGCCACCCGCCACATCATCACGATCGAAGATCCTGTCGAATATCTCTTTCAAGAAAACCTCTGTCGCTTTACCCAGAGAGAAGTAGGAGCCGATACCCCCTCCTTTGCCGAAGGCCTCCGACGCGCCCTCCGCCAAAGTCCCGACATAATTCTGTTAGGTGAGATTAGAGATTCCGTCTCCGCTAGCACCGCCCTTCAAGCCGCAGAAACCGGTCACCTCGTCCTCGCCTCTGTGCATAGCGGGAGCGCCGCCGAGGCCGTCGAGCGACTCCACCGTATCTTCAGCCCAGCCGAACGTGAAGACGCCTCTGCTCTTCTCGCCGCTCAACTTGTCGGGGTCTTCACCCAACAACTCGTTCGAGGCTTATCCAAAAAACTCTTTCTCGTGGCCGAACATTTCGAAAATCAGGCTGCCACTCGCCAATGGATCCGAAACGGGGGAGGCACCGAACTGGTAGACTTTCTGCAGATTTCTCAGTCCCCAGAAAATCGATCCATGACCACATCTCTCGTCCAAGCCTTCCGCGACGGCCACATCTCCATGGAAGAGGCTTTAGCAGCTGCTCCCATGGCCGACGAATTCCGCCGAGCCGCTATGGGCATTTCCAGCCAAGCCTTCCAAGTCGCACAGGACTAGTCATGGACGATTTAAATATTCTTCAACTTCTCGAAGAAGCGAAACAGCGGGGTGCTTCCGATCTTCACTTCACTGCAGGCCAGCCTCCCGCTTGTCGTGTCGAAGGAGTCATCCACTCCCTTCCTCACCCTCCGATGACTCCCCGCCAATGCCGCGAGATTACTTTCAGTGTTCTCACCGAAACTCAGCGCGCCAAGTTGGAATCTGAGCTGGATCTCGATTTCTCGATCGATGTAGCGGGAATCGGGCGACTCCGCGGGAACGCCCACTTTTCCCGCGGTACCGTTGAAGCCGCCTTCCGCTTCATCAACCGAAGCAATCCATCCCTCGAGCAGCTAGGTCTTCCCCCGGTCGTTCGGAAATTATGCGATCTCGAGGAAGGGCTCGTTCTGATCACAGGGGCAACCGGCTCGGGCAAATCCACCACCATGGCAGCTATGATCGAAGAAATTTCCCGAACGCGCTCGGGGGTGATCGTAGTTCTCGAAGATCCAATCGAATACGTTTTTCCTCCCGCTCTCTCCCTGATTAAACAGAGGGAAGTTGGCAAAGACACCCGCTCTTTTTCTTCCGGTCTTCGCCACGCCTTGCGCCAAGATCCAGATGTTATTGCTGTAACCGAACTCCGTGACCAAGAATCGGTCCAGATCGCACTGCAAGCAGCTGAAACAGGCCACTTAGTTCTCGCCACCTTTCACGCTTCCGACCCAGTCAAAGCCCTCGACCGTATTCTCGAAATGTTTGGAGCGGAGATGCTGCCGCAAATCCGCGCCCAACTCGGCAATGGACTCCAAGCGGTTATCTCTCAGCGCCTCCTCCCCAAAGCAGACGGCCACGGACGCGTGCTGGCTTCCGAAATTTTAACCGCCTCCCCCGCGATCTCCGCCTGCCTTCGAACGGGTCGCATGGAACAGATTGTCGGAATTATGGAAATCGGCGGACGCGACGGCATGCGCACGATCGATGCCTGTTTGGATGATCTAGTGGAATCTGGTTTGATCACCTCAGAAGAAGCGGTGCAAAACGCTCGTGATCCAACCCGCGTAGGCCTCGCCAAACCTAAGAAAAAAGGCCTCTTCGGTTAACTGCCACTAGCTAGCGCCGCATCCCAAAATATCGGACACGGCTCGACACAGACCAGCGGGATTCGTCCCACTTCCGCACTGCACTTTTTGCCCATCCAAAGAGGACTCTTCACACACCGCCCCTGACAAAGCTCTTTCTCGGCTCTTTCTACCGCTTGTTCTCCATTCTCTATTAACTTCTGCACTCGACCCGTCTGCCTCTTCGCCGCCCCCTTCCAATCGTCTTGAACCAATCTTCCCTCTCGCTCCGCCTCCCAATTTCCCACAGCCCCTGGATAAATCACCTCCAGCACCTCTCTCAACTCGTCACCATCCTTTGCCCTATAAAACCACCCCTGCACTAAATTCATCTCTCCACGCAATGGCCGGTACCTCCCCTCCCCGTCTCTCCTCACCACCTCCTCCAACTCTATCAGAGTCTCCACCTTCCGCAGAAGATCAACGGAACCATCCCCATCCCTTTCGTGCCTCACCTCGAACCCCAACCCATCCTCACTCCACTGAATCTGACCAACCCACCCCGATTGAGACAAAGGATTCAAATCGCACTCGCCAATCTTATCACCATATCCTCCATCTCCTCAGGACTGCCCAAAGCCGCTCCATACCCAATCTCCCTCCCTCCAACCTCCGACCACCCCTCCGCCCCCGAACTCAAACCCAACAACCCAGGCACATCCTCCGAACCGTGCAATCCACCCGCCAAAAAATGGGGCAACACCACAACTGGTCCATCCTCCGCCACGACTTTCCTCCAGTCCTCAATCCTCGGCTCCTCCTCCAAAAAAACCGCCTGCGCACTTCGATAACCCTTTTTGCTTAGCCCCACCGCTAAATCCTCCGCCGCTCGCCTCGATCCTGCATGCAACCCCGTCCCGTGACTGGCTATCAAAACACAAACATCCCTAACTTGGTGTTTTTTAATCCGACACAATTTTTCTGCCCTCCCCAGCACCAACTCCAAAATCTCTGGCCTTGATCCGATCGGCTCCGTCACCCGACACTCCACCCCTACCGTCTCTCCAAATTCACGCGGAAGAATCTGGGTCGTGAAATACCCCTTCGCCAAAAACCAAGGCACCACTACAGCCCTCCTCGACTGCAAACCCCTCAAGGCATCAGCGAAAGATGGTTCCTCCTTCCAAAATCCCGCCCGTACCTCCGCAAAGATTCCCCTCTCCCGCAAACGATGAGCCGTCTCTCTTGTAAACCGACTCGATTCCGCATTTTTGGTTGAGCCGTGGCCAGCAAGGATCAGCGCTGTTTCTTTAAGCATCCAACCCTCCGAAGCTCAGCGAGCTTGTCGAGACTGAGCGAAGGAGGGTTGAACCATGCCCCGCCAAGATTAGTGCGGTATTTTTAAATTCCATAACGAAACCGTACACCAAAAATCCTATCCACAGAATGGAACCGCACAAAAGGCGGTGAGAGTTAGCGGTTCGCTTTGACCGGCATTCCCTGATTGGCAGGACCACCCGATGGATTTGGAAAAAGTGGGGCAGGCTCTACAATCCTTGAACTATCAGGTCGTGCCGAAACCGTAATCGTAAAAATCTGCTCTTTCCCGTCCCGCTTCACTTTCACCGGTACCTTGCCCCCCACCTGCGAGAAGAAAGCCGCATCCAGCACGTCTGAAGGTTCTCTCACTGGTTTGTCTCCAATCGAAATCACTTCATCTCCCGCTTTCAACCCGCTCTTCTCCGCCGGTGTTCCCTTGTAAAGACGATCTACAAATACAGGAGCCCCACGCTCCGGCCGACTCCGATCCGGCATCACCCCCACCCCCATCCAACCGTGCCGCGGTTCCCCATACTTCTGAATGTCCGCCGCTACTTTGGACGCTGCTTCAATCGGCAACGCATAACACGCTTTCCCCTCATCGATCTCCAACATCAATACACCCACCACCTTCCCTTGACTGTCCAGCAGGGGTCCGCCGATCTGCCCTGGCTTAATCGGTAGATTCGCCCTCAGATGGGTCGTTGCAAAAAACCGCGTGAGGTACTTCACATCAAATCCAGCCACAAAACCAAATGTGGGTTCCGCTTTTAAATCGTAAGGAAAAGCCACGCTGACAATTGCCGAGGCAGGCCGAAGTCGTAACCCGTCGCCAAATTCAAGGTGAGGCGTTTTTGTGGCGTTAATTTTCAGTACCGCCACTCCACTCCGCGGATCTCGACCGATGATCTTACCCGCAAAAGTCCGCCCGTTCACTTCCACCGAAACCGATTCCGCCTGACCCACCACCGCATACGCCGTTAAAATAGTTCCTTCCCCATCGATAAAAAATCCCGTTCCGGCCAACTGCTCAGGGCCATCCATTGCCCTCACCCGCACCACCGTGGGGGCAGCTTTCTCGTAAACCCCACTAACCTCCGCCGCAATCTGATCAAACACCCCCGTGCCCACAGTTCTCGGCTCGATGGGTGCCGTCGGAGTTAGAACCGTCGCCGCCACATTGGCTTCCACCTGGGAGGTAATTAAGGCTGCGACCTTCTCAGGGCCTTGCTTTGAAAGGTAATACGCCCTTCCTCCCACCAAGCCCACCGCAGCGAGGCCGATGAAGAGAAGCGCGAATATCGCAATCTTAGAACGCGATCCGAGAATCATAAGCCACTGCGCCGTGCCCAGTCACGTAGAGGGGGCGAAGTTGTGTCCCCTCACCGCCAGCGGCGGTTTCAATCAGCTCAGGCTGAATCTGAACGGAGTCATCACTTTGATTCGAAGCCACCATAATACCCCGCTCATGGGCAACTTTGCCGTTCGCCAACGGAGCCGAGCCAGGTCCAACCGGCCCAAGGAAAAATGCGATTCCTGCCACCAAGATAGCCGCGGATGCCCCCACTGTAGCCAGACGAGGAATTCCCGCCAACCAAGGCTCAAAGAGAACCTCCATCACCTTCGAGTACCAAGGCTCTTCGCGGAGAATTTCTCTGCGCTGGTACTGATGAAATGCATCCACGAAACGGCTGAAATACTCCTGACCAGGAGTCTCGTGCCTCTTCAATTGAAGAAGTTTCTGAAGTTGCGTGAAGTCGTCGTTTTGTTTCATTTTATCTGTCTCCTATCATTTTACCTTCGCAGGTAAATGCCAAGCGATTTCTGCAACTGCTTGTGAGCATAATGCAAACGAGAACGAACCGTTCCTTCGGTCGTCCCCATGATCTTTCCGATCTCCGCATGTGCAAGTCCTTGTATATCATAAAGAGTTACTACTGTCCTATGTTCTTTGGACAGGCCAAGCATCGATTCGTTCAATTTATTTTGCAACTCATTGAGCATCGATGACTTAACTGGGTTGTTTCTGGCAACAGGATCAGGCATATCGAACTTTGGCAAACCATCCTCGTCGATCTCATTCAAACTCATCGCCCCCTGCCGCCTCTTCCTCTTCTCCAAGAAGTTAAAAGTTCGATTAATCGCGATCCGATAAATCCACGTATAAAACGACGACTGCCCTCGAAACGTCGGCAAACTCCGGTACGCCTTATCAAAAACCTCCATCAACATGTCGTTCGTATCCTCATGGTTCGACGTCAAATGATAAATCACCCCGTACAAGCGCGATTGAAATCGACGAATCAATTCATCATACGATGCCAAGTTCCCCCCCACCGTGGTTGTCACCAACTCCTCATCGGTTGGGCCATTCTCTAAATCGGGCAACTGGGCAGTGGTGACCGACATTACCTTAGACCCTACCCACTAACCCCCCACCCCGAAAAGTTCAAACAACCCTACCCCCCAGCCGTCTTCAAATACCCCGCTAACCGCTCGGTCATCTCCACCAACTTTCCCGCATCCTTTCCCTCCCCCAAAACCTTCAAGTCCACTTTCGCCCTCTCCAAAAGCTCCACCGCTTTCCGTAAAGCAAATTTCAACCCGCCCGCCGCACTCACTTTCTCTGCCACCTCCTCCACCCCAATCTCCTCCTCCACCAACTGTGCCCGCAACTTCTCCGAGTCCTCCTTTGGTAAAGTCTGCAACGCATGCAACACCGGCAAGGTCCACTTCCCCTTCCGTAAATCAGTCCCCAAAGTCTTACCGCTCGCCTCATCCGTCCCATACAAATCCAAACAGTCATCGTAAATCTGGTAGGCCACCCCCAGCTGATTCCCAAACGATCTCGCCGCTTCCCGCTTCGATTCCGCCACATCGTAAATCAGGAAAGGCACCTCCGCCGCTACTCGAAATAAAGCCCCCGTCTTCAGCCCCACCATGTGTAAATAATCTACAACCGACATCTTTAAATCAAATCTCCTCTGCGTTTGCAAAATCTCCCCCTCACACAGATTTCTCGACGCTTCCGCAATCTTCCGCGCCACCTCTGCATCCTCCAGCTTGGTCGCCAACTCCAACCCATGCGAAAAAAGCGCATCCCCCAGCAAGACCGAAAGCTCTACCCCCCACTTCGCGTTACACGTCGCCCGCGATCTGCGTAACTCCGCTTGATCCAACACATCGTCATGTACCAATGAAGCCACATGCACCAACTCCACAATCACCGCCAAATCCCGAATCGAATCACTCCACCCCCCCGCTACCTTCCCCGCTAGCAAAACCAACGCAGGCCTCAGCCTCTTCCCTCCCCCCTCCAAGGCATATCGCACATACGCCTCCGCCCCAGAATCAAACAAAGAAGCCTGATGCAAAATCCGCCTCTCCACCTCCTTCAACTCCTGCTCCAGATCACGATCTGCCACCAGCCAGTCAGGCCGGGGCTTCAAAATCAGTCTCGATTGCACGCTCTTCACTTCCTCCACGCTAGAAAAGAGTCCAACCAAGTCAAATGACCTTCCGCCTTATCTACCCGCCTAACTCCCACTCCTCGAGGAGAACTGACCCCTGCAAAATAAGTCCGAACGTTCCGCACTCACGCCGGTCTAACCTAGTATGAATACAAAAACCACCGCCACCCGAGAAACCAAGCTCCCCAACTCCTATGTCGAACTCCCCGCCACTCTCCAGGCCTACCTCAAGGGCATCGGCGAAACCCCCCTCCTCGATCGCACTGAAGAGGTCACCCTCGCCAAACGCGTCCGCCGTGGCAATGCCTCCGCACGCGAACTCATGATCAAGTCCAACCTCCGTCTCGTTGTAAAACTCGCCGCCGATTACAACCACTGCGGTCTACCCCTCCTCGACCTCATCTCCGAAGGAAACCTCGGCCTAATGAAAGCGGTCGACCGCTTCGATCCCAAGCGGGATGTCCGCTTCAGCACTTACGCCTGCTGGTGGATCAAACAGTCGATCCGTCGCGCCCTCGCTACCCAAAGTAAAACCGTTCGCCTCCCCGTCCATCTTGTCGACAAGATCCAACGCCTTCGCCGCGTCAGCTCAGCCCTTGGCGCCGAACTGGGTCGTGAACCCACCGACATCGAACTCGCCGATGAACTCCAAGTGGAACCTCGTCGCGTAACAAAATTGCGGGAAATCTCCTCAGGCACCGTTTCCCTCGACACCACCATCGGCACCGATGGTGACGGCAGCACCCTCGGCGATCTCCTCGCCGATACCGCCGCCGTTGAACCTACCGCAGAGCACGAGCGCAACGATTTCCGTGATGCCGTCTCCCGCTCTCTCCAAACTCTCTCCTGTCGCGAAGTCCAGATTCTTCAACTTCGCTTTGGCTTGGACAACTCCGAGGAACGTACCCTCGAGCAGGTCGGTAATAAACTCAGCGTCACCCGGGAACGTGTTCGCCAGATCCAAAATTCTGCCTTGGCCAAACTTCGCCAACGCCTACTCAAAGAGGAAAACTTTCCCGAGTATTTCCGCAAACTCGTCGGGCAAGAGGGTCTCGTCCGCTTGGCCTAACCCCCCTCCTATCCTTTGGTGGTTGAACCGCCGCCCGCGCCCTTCGCTCGTTGCAGAGGTCTCGTGCGGCGGTTCTTTTTGTTAAGAGCCCCTCCGTCCCATCCCTAATCTTTCTTTCTCCCTTCATCGCCCACTTCCTTATAATCTTAGTCGTGCACTGCCTCATCCTACTCCTAGCCCTCACCCTCACCGCCTGCTCTCGTCCCGATACCCGCCTTGCCCGCCAAATCCATCAGCTCTGTCAGCAAGGCAACCTCCCCCAAGCTCAAGAAGCTCTCGCTACTGCTTTTCGTCAATTCCCCGAAAGCCTCTCGCTCCGCCAAGAACGCCTCTACCTCAACCTTCTCGCAGGGCAACCTGAACTCGCTGCTGCCGAGGCTAGCCAAATCCTCCAAGCCAACCCCTCCGCCCAACCCTACCGCCAACCCCTCCACGACTCCTCTCCCGCCATCCGTGCTCTCGCCATCCGCGCCATCGCCCTTCACCCTCCTACTCGCCCCCCTCCAGCCTCGCTCCTAACCACCGCCCTCCAAGATTCCGATCCCACCGTCCGACGCGCCGCCCTCGAAGCAACCCAGATTCTTTCCACCTCAGAAGCTCTCCCCCAACTCCGCCAAGCGAGCCAAGATTCCGATTGGCTCACCCGCGCCGCCGCCGCTCGCCTCTTCGGAAGTCGCGCCGATCCCTCCGCCATCCCCACTCTCTTTTCCATGCTCTCCGACCGCGACTCCTATGTCCGCCGTTTCGCCCGTCGCTCTCTTCTCGAACTCGCCACTCGCTCGACACCCAATGCCTACCTCCCCGCCCTCCAGTCAAAAGATCGCACCACCCAAGTCGTTGCCGCCCTCGCCCTCGCTCGCCTCAACGATGGCCACGGCCTCGATATCCTTCTGGCCGAAGTCGCAAATCCCCTTGGCATCGAACGTGTCGAAGTGGTTAAGTCTGCCGTCCGCGTCAAAGACCCCCGCGTCGTCCCAGCCCTTCGCCTCGCCATCGCCGATCCCGATCCGGAAGTTCGGGTCGTCGCTCTCATCGCCCTCGGTTTACTCCGCGACAAAGACTCCGCCCCCCTCCTCCAAAAGATTTCTGCCGATCCCTCATCTCCCAAAGACGTCCGCCTCGCTGCCGCCAAAGCTTTAGAACTTCTCAGCCAACCCCCCAATAAACCATAACCCCCCCGCCCTCTCGGGCTAAAACTTCTGCGGGCCCAGCTCTTCCTGTTCGAAAATAATCAGATCATCCAACGCCCGCGCAAAATCCTCCATGCCCGTCGAAGGCATGATGATCCGATCCCTTCGCCCGCCCACGTCCTCCGTGATCCGCAAAAATCGGCCCCGATCATTCTCCTTCAAATCCAAAAAGAATGTCTTTCTTTCGATTTGCACCTTTTCTGATCGTAATGTTCTTTCTTCTCCACGTTGGTCCATAAATCAATTCCCCTTTGGCCAAAGGCTACAAAAAGCTCCTCACACAGTCAATCCAACCCACCCCAATCACCTTCCGCTTCGACAAACCCGCCGTCGCCAAAGCCAACCCCCAATTAAAATCCCCGCCATTCCCACCCACTCCCTCGGGGTCAGAGGGAAAATCTCAATTCCGAAATATAGTTAGATTTTAGTTTGCTTTCGTATTTTTACTTGTTAAGCTAATCACGTGACGATCGCTTCAATTCCCTTTGCCTCTCTTCCCTGGTTTTTTCCGCGCGGCGTCGATCTCGTCAATAATCTCCCCGCCGTCATCCTTGCCCTCTGGGTTGCCCTCATCTTCTCAACCTTGGTCTACTTCCATGGAGGGGCCAAAGACCTAGAACAAAAACCTGGCACCGTTACCCCCATTCAAAGATCGGTTGGAGCCATTTCTATTCTCATCGACGTCGCCATGCTGGCTATTGCTTTTTACCTCGTCTTCCGCTGACCAACCTACCCACCTCACCCCAGCACCACCGAAAAACTATCCCCCCCCAGCCGCCAACCGATTCTGCACCCACGCCCCCACCTCCATCGGCGCAATCATCTCCATCGCCCCCGTCCGCCGACACTTAATCTCCACTCCACCTTTCGCCACCGCCTTTGATCCCACTGTAATTCTCCAAGGAAAACCTAACAAATCCGCATCCTTAAACTTCACCCCCGGCCTCTCATCTCGGTCATCCCACAAATAATCAATTCCTGCTTTTTCTAACGACTCCACCAAACGATCCGTCGCCTCCTTCACCGCAGGATCCGCTAAATCCAAAGTCACTAGCATCACTGTGTAAGGCGAAACCGCAGCAGGCCACCGAATCCCCTCCTTGTCCTGATGCACCTCAATCACCGCCTGCAAAGTCCGCGTAACCCCAATCCCATAACAACCCATCACCACCGGCTGTTGTTTCCCCTGCGGATCCAAAAATTTTGCTCCCAAAGCTTCGCTATATTTTGTTCCCAACAAAAAGGCATGCCCTACCTCAATTCCTCGGCTCACCTTCAACTTCTTTCCAGAAACCGAAAGATCACCCTCCCGCACCTTCCGAATATCCGCCCAACGATCCACCCGCAAATCCCTCTCCACATCCACCCCCTTAAAATGAAACCCATCCTCATTTGCCCCGGTCGTCATCCCCCTCTGCCCTTTTAATCCCATATCGGCCACCACCGTCACACTCTTTCCCTGCAAGGTCGATGCCACCGCTCCTAAACTCCCAGGTTGCGCCCCGAGGACTTTCATAATCTCTGCACTCCCTGCTGTCCTCCAACCCGCACCCAAAAGCGCAGGCAACTTCGCCTCCTGCACCTCATCATCTCCACGCACTAAAATCAATGCCACCACTTTTCCATCCGTGTAGACCAAGGTCTTCACCTGATCCATAGCCGCAATCCCAAATTTCTCCCCTGCCAAATCCGCAATCGTTTTTACCCCAGGCGTTGCCATCTTTTCCAACTCCCCCGCTACACCCTTCCTCTCCGCCGGCTTTCCCTCCCCCGTCTCCAACCCCGCCGCAAACCCACCCACCTCCTCCGTTACCACTTCTCCTTCACCGATCTCCGCCAAAACACAAAATTCATGCGAACTCGCACCTCCCATTACCCCCGTATCCGCTTCCACCTGCAACGCATCCAACCCCACCCTTGCAAAAATCTTCCGATAAGCCCCCACCATCGCCTCATAACTCACCCGTGCTGCCCCATCCTCCGCATCAAAACTATACGCGTCCTTCATGATGAATTCCCGTGCCCGCATCAACCCAAACCGAGGCCGAATCTCATCCCGATACTTCGTCTGAATCTGATACAGCGTCCGTGGCAATTGCCGATAACTCTGTACCTCGCCCGCCACCAACGCCGTCACCACCTCCTCATGGGTCGGCCCCAAAATCCAACGACGATCTTGATGATCCTTCACATGAAAAAGCACATCCGCCGCCGCCTGAATCCTCCCACTTTTCTCCCACAAATCAGGCGGTTGTAACGCTGGCATCAAAATCTCTAATCCACCCGCTCGATCCATCTCTTCCCGGACAATCTTCTCCACCTTCCGCAGCGCCCTCAATCCCAAGGGCAGAAAACTATACAACCCACTCGCCAACTTCCGTACTAATCCCGTCCGCAAAAGCAAACGATGACTCGCAATCTCCGCTTCCGCGGGCGCATCTCGCAAAGTATTAAGTACCGTCTGAGTCCAACGCATAGAGCTTTCACCCTACGCCACCCATCCCTCCACCTCAATCTCCACCTACTCCGCCCCAAAAGCTTTCTTCAACTCCGCCGCCACCCCCGCCACCCCCAGCTTTGTTCCTCTCCACGATCGTACTGACGTAATTCCAATCCGCGCATTCGTCAGAAAAATCTCCTCCGCCCCATCCAACTCCTCCTTCCCCCATCTCCCCTCCTCCACCTCCCGCCCACTGCGCTCCACGATCCACCTCCGTACCACTCCCCCGCGACACCCACACTCTCTCGCCGGCGTTCGTAACTTCCCACCCTTCACCCAAAAAAGATTCCCCATCGCAACCGACGCCACCTCTCCTTTCTCGTTCAACATCACTCGCTCCTCACTCGGACTACTCCCCTCCCGCCTCGCTTGAATCCGATTCAGATAACTCAAAGTCTTGTACCTCGCCTCCCACGAACTAGACCAGATCCCCGTCGTGGCCAAATCCAACTCATAGCTTTCAGGCGCCAACTCAATCCCCTCACTCCACCAGCTCCTCGTCCCCGTCTCCGTCACAAACCACCTCCACAACCCGTCCCCTTCAGGAACCTTCCTTAAATTCTCCACCCCCACCTCCAACCCCAACACCTTTGCCCCTTCCCGAATCGACTCCTCGTGCCAATCCCTCGACCGCGCTTTTCCCTTCTCCACCCGCACCGTTTCAAAAACACCCACCCCATGCCGAAATCCAGCATCGGCAATCGGAATTTCACTTAGACTCACGCTTGCACCCTTTGTGCCGCCTCATACGCCGCCATCGCTTCCATCATCACCCGAGCCTTCGCCCTTGTCTCCTCATACTCCGCCTGCGGATCCGAACCGATCGTGATCCCACTGCCAATCCCACACCGCATATTCTCCCCGTCGATCTCCGCCATCCGAATCCCCATCGCGAATCTCGCCGAACCGTCATACCCAAAATACCCTACCGCCCCCGTGTAAAACCCACGAGGCTCCGCCTCCAGCTTTCGCAAAATCTCTACCGCCTTCCTTTTCGGCGCCCCCGTTACCGATCCACCAGGCAAACACTGCCGCACCGCCTCCACCACCCCCAACCCCTCCCGCAATGTCCCTTGAATCGAGGAGTAAAGATGATGCACATGCGAGTAACTCCTACTCCTCACCAAATCCCTCACCTCCACCGAACCATAACCGCAAATCGCCCCCAAATCGTTGCGCAATAAATCGGTAATCATAACCAACTCCGCTACCTCCTTTGGATCAGTCCCCAATTCCAGTACCGCCCTCTCATCTCCCTCTCTCCCGTGCACCCTTGCTCTCGTCCCCTTAATCGGTTGCGTGATCACCCGATCCCCCTCAATCCCCAAGAAAAGCTCCATCGATGCCCCCGCCAGCGCCTTCTCTCCCATCCGATAAAAAAAACTCCGTGGCGCTTGGCCCGCCCTCCAAAGACAACGAAAAAATTCCCAAGGATCAAGTCCCTCCACCCTTCGATGTAAAAACCGAGCCAAGTTCACTTGATAAATCTGCCCACACCGAATTTCCTCCTGCGCTTCCCGCACCATCCTCCCATACTCCTCAGACCCAGTCCGACAACTCCACCCCTCTTCCCCCTCCGCTCTCACGCCCACCTCTTCCCTCTCAGGCCACAGCTCACTCAAAGACCGAGCCACCAAATCCGGAAAAAAAGAAAAATGCCAGTTCCCCTCAAAATCAAAACCCCCAATCGCCGCTCCCCCAGGATGGGGCCGATCCCAAGCCGCCCCCCTCCTCAATCTCCGAGCCAACTCCTCCTCCAATCGCCCCGTCTCCCCAGGACCTCCCGCCAAAATTAACTCAGGCTCGTACCCCAAATAAACTACCCCAGGCCCAAAATCACCCCTCACCACCGCCGCCAGAGGATTCAAGAAGAACTCCCTCCACCCAAAGAGGAAACCACCCGATCAATTTTAGTAATCCACTGCGCTTTCTCTTTTTCCGATAGAAAACTGCCCGTGAACGAATTTTTCGCTAACTGCACTAAATGCCTTTCTTCCAACTGCAACTCCCTCGAACAAGCCAACCAGTTCTCCAATAGATAACCTCCGAAATAAGGCGGGTCATCCGAGTTCGCCGTCACACTTACCCCCGCTTCTAGAAGTTGCTTCAGCGGATGCTTCCCCAAATCCGAATACACGCACAACCGCACATTAGAAAGCGGACATGTCGTCAAAGGAATCTGCTTCTCCACCAACTCCTTCACCAGCTCCGCATCCTCAACACAACGCACCCCATGATCAATCCTCACCGCCTGCAACCTCTCCAACGCTTCCCGTATCCACCCCGCCGGTCCCTCCTCCCCCGCATGCGCCACCACCTTCAACCCCGTATCCCGGACTTGCGCAAACACTCGCTCAAACTTAGCAGGAGGATTCCCCTTCTCTGAAGAATCCAACCCCACCGCCGTGAAATGCTCGCGAAACGGAAGCATCTCCTCAAATGTCTTCATCGCCTCCGCTTCCGTCAGATGCCGAAGAAAACAAGGAATCAAACGCCAGGTGACCCCATGCCTCTTTTCTCCCTCCTTTAAAGCCCCCACAATTCCCTCCACCACCTCCTTCATCGCTACCCCGCGAGCCGTGTGAGTTTGCGGATCAAAAAAAGGTTCCACATGCCAGATCCCGTCCCGCACCGCCTTCTCTAAATAAGCCGTCGTTAAAACATGAAAATCTTCCCGATCCCGCAACACTCCCGCCCCCTCGTAATACAAATCTAAAAAGGACTGCAGATCCTTAAACTGATACGCCTGACGCAAAGCCTCCGCATTAGAAAACCGTAACTTAGTCTTATGTTTCCGAGCGAGATGAAACGTCATCTCCGGCTCCAAGGTCCCTTCCAGATGAACATGCAGTTCAGCTTTGGGCAACGCCGCCGCCAATCGTTCCAGCTTTTTCATCCTCATCCCAAAGATTGCGCCGCCGCCGCCAACTTCGCCGCATCCATCTCTGGCCCTGACGCCGCTACCCCCATCCGGCCTGGCTGAAATAACTCTTGCGCCACTTCCTTAACAATCTTCGCGTCCACCGCCGCCAACTTCTCTATCGCCTCTTTCGGTTCTACCACCCGACCGCGCGTCAGCATCGAATCACCAATCCAGAACATCTGCTGACTCGTCCCCTCCAACCCAAGCGCAAACTGCCCCGTCACATAATCCTTCGCCCGTTTTAACTCCGCCGCTCCTGGACCCTTCGCCGCCAAGGACTTTAACTCCGCCGCAATCAAACCTAAGGCCTTGCTCAAATTCCCAGGCTCCAACCCTGCCGAGATATAAAAAGCCCCGTCATCACGCTGGAGATGAACCCCACTCGAAACCGAATAAACCAATCCCTGCTCCTCCCTCAAACGCTGGAAGAGACGCGAACTCATCGCCTCTCCCAAAATAACGCTCAGCATCCGCAACCCATGCCGTCGCGGATCCTGACGGCGAAAAGCGTAAATTCCTAAAGTCACATTCACCTGAGCCACCGGCTTAGCCACCGCCACCACTCGGACCGTATTCGAGCGCACTCGCTTCGCGGGAATCGGTTCTTCACTTATCGTCGGGCTGGATCGGCGCAGAGCCGCCTTCGCCGTCTTTCGAACCTCCTCCAAACTCATTCCCCCAGCAATCGCCAGCACCGGTCGAACTCCTCGAATTCTTCTCTCCCAGTATCCCATCAACCCCTTCCTCGGTATTCCTCCCACCGAGGCAATCGTTCCCGCAATCGGTCGCCCCAACGCCTGCTCAGGCCAAAGCAACGCGTTCAGCGCCTCCCCCGCCACTACCGCAGGCTGATCGTCCATCATCCGAATCTCCTCCGTAATCACCCCCCTCTCCCTTTCCACTTCCTCCTTGGGAAAAGTCGAACTCAACGCCATCTCCGCTAAAAGAGAAATCAGCATCGGACCATGACCCGCCGGAACCCGTCCGTGCAAACAAAGCGTCTCCTCCCCCGTAAACGCATTTAGATCCCCGCCCCCCCCCACCCCCGACTGAGCTCCTTACAACTGTGCTTCTCCGTCCCTTTAAATAGGAGATGCTCCACAAAATGTGCCGCCCCATGCTCCTCCGAATTTTCCCAACGTGAACCTGCAGGATAAAAAAGTCCCACCGCCACCCCCGGAGCCTCTTGATTCTCTCGGTGCACCACGGGCACCCCCGCAATCGTTTCCACTACAGCATAAGACATCCCTCCACAATATCCCGTTCCCCACCCACATTCCAATCTTAAGCTGCAAGCCTGCTTCTTCGCCTACTCCTTTTCTCCCACTTTACTTTTCCACCTCGTCGCCAACTCGTTCCTCACCCCCAGATGATCCAAAATTCTTGCCACCACCGTGTCCACCACATCCTCCACTGATTTTGGACGACCATAAAACGAGGGAACCGCAGGCAAGATCACCGCCCCCGCCTCCAACAAAGTCACCACATTCCGCGCTTGCACCAAATTCCAAGGAGTCTCCCTCGGCACCACAATCAACTTCCTCTTCTCCTTCAAAAATACATCGGCCGCGCGCGCAATCGTTCCATCGCTGTATCCATGGGCAATCCGCCCCAACATCCCCATCGAACACGGCACAATCACCATCGCTTCAAACCGTGCCGAACCACTCGCAAAAGGCACCTGCATCGTCTTATCCCCATATAACTTCATCCCCTTGGGAATCTTTAAACCCTGCGCCCCTAACTCCGTCGCCGCCACCTCAGGCGCATACTGACTCAGCACAACATGACACTCCTCCACCTCCTTTGCCTTGACGATCTGCCCCAGTAATCGTTGTGCATAAATCGAACCACTCGCCCCCGTCACCGCCACAACTAACTTCATCGCCCCGCCTTTCTCGCAAAGCCCAGCAACTCTCTTGCCCTTGCCGCCGCTTCTGGCGTGGTTCGACACTCTTCGGGCCAATCTCGCGCATACCCTTCCCCCCGCAACTTCCTCGTCGCATCAATCCCTACGTGGCTTCCGCAATGCGGCAAGGTCGTCGCGTGGTCCAGACTGTCACTCGGCCCTTGAATAAAAATCATGTCCCTTTGTGGATCAATATTCGCCCCCATATAAAAAAGAACCTCACTCGTGTCGTGCACGTTCACCTCCGCATCCACCGCCACAATCATCTTACTAAACATCATCTGTCCAGCCCCCCACAACCCGTGCATCAACTTAAACGCCTGATAAGGATACTGTTTTTTCAAACTCACAAAAACCATATTATGAAACACTCCCTCCGCCGGTAGCGCCAAATCAACCAACTCAGGAAAGTTCATCTTGAGCACTGGCAACAAAATACGCACGCTGGCCGAACCCAGCCAAAAATCCTCCATCGGCGGCTTTCCTACTACCGTCGCCGGATAAATCGCTTTCTTACGGTGAGTAATTGCCGTCACCCGAAACCGCGGATACTTGTCCACGGGCGTGTAAAACCCTGTGTGATCTCCAAACGGTCCCTCATTCACCCCTTCCCCCGTCGGATCCACCGTCCCCTCCAGTATAAAATCTGCATCCGCCGGCACCTCGATCGGCTGACTCACTGCAGGCACGAAGGCCACCGATTTCTTTCTCAAGAAACCCGCAAACATATACTCATCAATTCCGTCAGGTAATGGGGCCGTCGCCGCAAACGCATTCGCTGGATCGCCCCCCAGCGCCACCGCCACCGGCATCGGCTTACCCATCTCTCGATACTTCTTCCCATGCCGAGCCCCCACTTTGTGCAACTGCCAATGCAAGGCCGCCTCCCATTCTCCCAAAACCTGAATCCGATACATCCCCACATTCCTCTCCTTCGTCTCAGGATCCTCCGTGATCACCTGCGGCAACGTGAGAAAAGGTCCTCCGTCTTTCGGCCAAGTCTTTAAAACCGGAATTTCCGCGAGACCCCTACCCCCGTCCTCGACCCGATGAACCACTTCCTGACACGCCCCCCTTCCCACCGAAACAGGACGGGCATGCCGCAATTCCAATCCCTGCCGAAGAAGTTTCCACGCCTCCGCCACTCCCGCTGGCGGCTTCGCCCTCACCAAAGCCTCCACCTCCGCCCCAATCTCCCCCACATCTTCCCGTCCCAACGCCAACCCCATTCGCTTCGCCGATCCATAACCATTAATCAAAACAGTAAACGCATACGGCACACCTGCAGCGTCCACCGGCTTTTCAAAAAGCAAAGCCTTGCCCCCACCCTCGGCTTTCGATTCCTGATCCGCCGCCGCTGCAATCTCTAAATCCACCTGGGCCGGCTCACGAATACGCAAAAGCTCCCCCTCCCGGTCCAGCCTTTCCACAAAGCTACTTAAAGAATCATACGCCATAAGTTTATAATTCTGCCCAGTTTTTCTTCTCAAACAAGTTCACTTCCCCCCGCCCCTTGGTAGGGCTCACCGTCTCCTAGCCTTCGAAGTAACGCGTCTGTGGAACGTAGTAGGCTCGGTGAGCCGATTGAGTCACTCAACCGCTCAGGCCTAGATCGCTCGATCGGCCAATGGAGACCATCGGCCCTACCAAAGTTTATGTTTTGTAACTTTCATCGAGGCGGCCTCGGAGATGCCGCCACTACCTAAGCTTCCAACTGCAAATAATCAAAAATTCAAAATCCAAAATCCACGCGTCAGCGTGTCCCGCAAATGCGAGGAAACATCCCTGCCCCCCGCCCCAGGCGCCCTAGCCGCACCCCTATCCCGCCACATCCAACGCGTGCTTCCGCAGATCCCCCAACTCCACATACTGCAAGGCCGATTCATGCGTCGACTCCAGCACCACCAGCGCCGCCTTGCCCGCCAACCTCGCCTCCTCCCACCTCTCCGCACAGACACACCACCGATCCCCCGCCTTCAATCCAGGAAAACCATACTCTGGCCTTGGGGTCGTTAGATCATTGCCTGCCCTCTGACTGAAAAGGAGGAACTCCTCCGTCATCTGCGCACAAATCGCATGACAACCCACATCCGCCTCATGCCCATCACAACTCCCCGTACGAGTAAACCCACTCATCGGATTTACCGAACAGATCTTCAATTCCCCACCCAATACATTTTTCTGATCTGCTTTCATAATATTCAACACCTTTATTATGCATCCTTTCTAAATCTTACCAAATATCCCGTTGAATTTCCGAAAATAACATTTTTTCGAAACCTTAACACTATCTTAAGATGCTTATAGATAGATTTTTACACTCGCAAGAATCCTAATACTCCAAACTCGCTATTTTGCTCTTTTTCTGCCAAGATAAAAAACTATGGCCCACGATCTTACCCGCTCCTCTGAAATAGATCCTGCCCTCAAAACCCTTGACCGCCTCAACCCCAACCACTCTTCCGCCTCCCCCTCACCCGCCCTCGGACGCATCGGCCACCCAGGCAACGGCGCTTTCCTCGAAGAACTCCACGAATCATGGAAAACCGATCCCACCTCCGTCGATCCCACTTGGCGCGCTTTCTTCGAAGGTTTCGAACTGGGTTGCCAGCTCCGTCCCCCACTCCGCTCTGGGAGTACTCCACTCCCCAACTCCGCCAGCTCACCAGAATTCGGTAACGTCCTTCCCCAAGCCCGCATCTATAATCTCCTCTTCGCCTACCGCGCCCTAGGCCACACCCTCGCCCACCTCGACCCCCTCGGTCTAACCCCGGAAGCCAACCCCGATCTGTCCCTTGCCACCTTCCGCTTTACCGAGGCCGATCTCGATTCCGTTTTTGATTCCGGCACCCTCAGCGGCGGCGGTCCACGCACCCTTCGCGATATTCTCGCCTTCCTCAAACAAACCTACTGCGACCATATCGGCGTCGAATTCATGCACATCATGAATTTCACCATTCGCCGCTGGCTCCGCGATCGGATGGAACGAAATCATAACCAACCCACCCTCACCCCCGCCCAACAACGCCGCATCCTCGAAAAAGTAATCTCTGCCGAATCCCTCGAACGCTTTCTCCACACCCGCTACGTCGGCCAAAAACGCTTCTCCCTTGAAGGAGGCGAAACTCTCATCGCCGTCCTCGACTCCCTTCTCGAAGCCTGCCCCGAAGCTGGAGTCGAAGAAGTTGTCATCGGCATGGCCCACCGCGGTCGCCTTAACGTCCTCGTCAACACCCTTGGAAAATCTCGCAGAAAACTATTCACCGAATTCCACGAGAACTACGTTCCCCAAACCGTCCTCGGAGGCGGCGACGTCAAATACCATCTCGGCTACGAAAATGAGGTCACCACCTCCTCAGGAAAGAAAATTCTCCTCTCCCTCGCCCCCAACCCCAGCCATCTCGAAGCCGTTGACCCCGTCGTCGAAGGCAAGGCCCGCGCCCGCCAACGCCTCCGCCAAGATACCGTCAAACGCGAAAAAGTTATCCCCGTTCTCATTCACGGAGACGGCGCTTTCATCGGACAAGGCATCGTCGCCGAGACCCTCAACCTCTCCCGCCTCGAGGGCTACCGCACCGGCGGCACCATCCACATCATCGTTAACAACCAGATCGCCTTTACCACAATCCCCGAGGACTCCCGCTCCACTCGCTACTGCACCGCTCCAGGAAAATCCCTCGGCCTCCCCATCTTCCATATCAATGGGGACGATCCTCTCGCTGCCGCTTCCGTCATTCAACTGGCACTCGAATTCCGCCAGCGCTTCCATGAGGATATTATCCTCGATCTCATCGGCTACCGCCGCCACGGCCACAACGAAGGGGACGAACCCAGCTTCACTCAACCTACCCTCTACTCCGAAATCGATGCCCACCCCCCAGTCAGTCGCTTGCTCTCTCGCAAACTCCTCGACGCCGGCATCATCACCGAAGAAGAAATCCAAAAGATCCGCTCCCAAATCGATATCGTCTCGGAAGAAGCTCTCCGCGAATCCCGCGCCGCTGTCGCCAACTTTAAACCCCAGCTCCATCCCCCACTCAGCTGCCCCGCCCTTCTCCAAGAAGTTCCCACCGGCGTCCCCGCCCCTCGCCTCGCCCAACTCGGCACTTCCATTTCCCACATCCCCGCTGATTTTCAGATCAACACCAAGATCCGCAAACTCCTCGATACTCGACTTGCCATGGCCTCAGGAAAAGTCCCCCTCGATTGGGGTTGCGCCGAACACCTCGCCTTCGCATCTCTACTCACCTCAGGTGTCCCCATTCGCCTCTCAGGCCAAGACAGTCGCCGTGGCACCTTCAGCCATCGCCACTCCTCCGTCTACGACCTTCGCACCCGCGCCCGCTATATTCCTCTCAAAAACCTCGCAAAAAATCAGGCCTCCTTCTGTGTTTACAATAGCCCCCTCTCCGAAGCCGCCGTTCTCGGCTTCGACTACGGCTACTCCCTCGACTGCCCAGATATGCTCGTCCTCTGGGAAGCTCAATTCGGCGATTTTGCCAACGGAGCCCAAACTCAAATCGATCAATACATCTCCTCATCCGAGTCAAAATGGGGCACCACCTCCCGCCTTACTCTCCTCCTCCCTCACGGCTACCACGGCCAAGGACCCGAACACTCCAGCGCCCGCCTCGAACGATTTCTTCAACTCTGCGCCGAAGACAATATGGCCGTCACCTACCCCACCACTCCCGCCAACTACTTCCACCTCCTCCGACGTCAAGCCCTTCGCAAAATCATCAAACCCCTCATCGTCATGACCCCTAAAGGCCTCCTCCGCGATGCTCGGGCCACCAGCCCACTCACCGACCTCACCCGCGGCGCCTTCCAAGAAATCCTCCCCGACCCCACTCAACCCAAAAATGCCTCACGCGTTATCCTCTGCTCAGGAAAGGTCTTTTACGATTTAGCCGACTACCGCGAAAAGAATAAAATCCGCGATACCGCCATTCTCCGCCTCGAACAGATCTATCCCCTCCACGAAAAGAAACTCCTCGCCCTCCTCGGTGCCCAATCCCCCAACGCAGAACTCGTCTGGTGCCAAGAAGAGTCGGAAAATATGGGAGCCTGGTCCCACCTCGCTCTCCGCCTGCAAAACCTTACCAAACGGACTATCCGCTACGCAGGCCGAGCTGCCTCCTCCTCCCCCGCTACCGGCTCCCTCGCCATTCACCTCCTCGAACAAGATCAACTCGTCCGCCAAGCCTTCCAATCCCCCATCCCAACCCCCACCCCTAAAAAAAATTTACCCCCCCACCCAAAGAAACCGAAAAATAAGACTGGAAAAAAATAACTATGAGCACCGCCACTTCCCTCATTCCCATCCGCATTCCCTCCGTCGGAGAGTCCATCACCTCGGGTACTCTCGGCACCTGGAAACGGAAAAATGGTGAATCTGTCGCCTCCGGAGATCCCCTTTTCGAAATCGAAACCGATAAAGTCACTTCGGAAGTCTTCGCCGAAACCGATGGCACCCTCGAAATTCTCGTCCCCGAAGGCACCGAAGTTAAGGTCGGCCAGACCGTCGGCCACCTCCACCCAGGCAAACTGCCCGCCCGCAAAACTACCCAATCCCCCGCTTCCGAAAAAGAACCCGTTCCCGCTAAACTATCCCCCACCCGCCTAATCACGCCTACCCCAGCGCCTTCCCTTATTCATACCGAGGCGGATACCGCCGTGCCTTCCCACTCCTCTCCGCGCTCCGATCGCGAGACCCGCAAAAAGATGTCCCCCCTGCGACGCAAAATCGCCGATCGACTCGTCAGCGCCCAACACACCGCTGCCATCCTCACCACCTTCAACGAAGCCGACCTCTCCAACCTCATCGCCCTGCGCACCGAAGTCCAATCCACCTTCCAAGCCCAACACGGCGTCAAACTCGGCTTCATGAGCTTTTTTCTCCAAGCCACCGTCCACGCCCTCAAAATCGTTCCCTCCGTCAACGCCCGCATCGAGGGCGATGAAATCGTCTCCCAAAACTACTTCGATATCGGCGTCGCCGTCGGCACCGAACGAGGTCTCGTCGTCCCCGTTCTTCGCGATTGCGACCAACTCGATCTCGCTGGCCTCGAAAAAGCCCTCAGCGCCGTCGCTACCCGTGCCCGCGAAGGAAAGCTAACTTTGCCCGACCTCGAAGGCGGCGTCTTCACCATCTCCAACGGCGGAATCTACGGTTCCGTTCTTTCCACCCCCATCCTCAACCCTCCCCAATCCGCTATCCTCGGTCTTCACGCCATCCAGCAACGCCCCGTCGCGATCTCAGGCCAAGTCGAAATTCGCCCTATGATGAACCTCGCCCTCTCCTACGACCACCGCCTCATCGACGGCAAACAAGCCGTCACCTTCCTCATCGCCATCAAAAATTTCGTCGAGAACCCCGCCCTCGCCCTCCTCCAACTTACCCCTTCCGCCTAGCCCCCCACCCACCCCTACAACCAAGCCAACGCCTGCGGAATCGATCGGCGCGTATCCAAGTAATCCTCCGCTAACTTTTCCGCCGCACACGCATGGCTCTTGTAGTTTCCTTCAATCTCTCGCGCCTTCTCCACCGCCTCCTCTGCCGACCGAAAAGAAACTGCACCCTTCCCCTCAGGCAACCACTTCGACCATCCCGTTTCTTCTAAAAGCACCGGACGCCCTAAGGCCAAATAAAGCACACTTCGATCACTAAACCATCCCGTCTGCGCCGTGACATACCCCTCCTTCGCAGGCGAAAATTCCCCTCGGCTCGCCGCCAAAAACGCCCGGTACTCCCGCCAATCCGAACAAATCGGCCCTGGCTCAAAAAACTCCCAGCCCGCCTTCTCAAACTCCGTCCTCTCCTCCCCCACCCCTAAATCTGTCACCACCCGTGGCTTCAACCCCGTCTGCCCAGGCCACCCCTGCAGTTTTCTAAATCCTGGCCCCTTGCTCCCATACGTCCGCCCTTGCCACTCCACCGCCGCATACCCGTACCAGTGCGTCACCGTCGTCCAATGATCTTTTCCAATCGCCGCCGCCTGCCCCGCCGGAACCCCAACCGCTTCCCGCGACCAATACCTCCGACACACAGGTGGAAGCACTGGCTTCCAATCATGCCCCGTGTCCGGCACCACCGCCCCACGCCCCATCGATAGCCCAACACTCCAAAACGCATTGTGCCCCGCAAAGTTCATCGCACTCCCATACACCTTCGCCCAGATCTGCGTGAAGGCAGGATCCAAGTCCACATAGACTTTCCGTTCCGCCCCCTCAACCAAATCCGCTCTTTTAAAATGACCAGAAAGATTAAGAAAAAGATCCGCCCCTTGCGCAAACTCACGAAGAGGCTTCTCCTCTATCTTTTCACCCTCAGCCAAAAGCGTCGCCCCACCATCCCAACCGATCTCATTCAATATCCTCTGCCAATGTACCTGATTCACGCTCTCGGCTAAGGCGCACACTTCCCCTCGACTATTTTTAATTTCTTTGGCCGCCAAAGATTCCACCAGCCACACCTCCCAACCCAAATCCCGTAAACCCAATCCCCACTGCAAAAAAGCCCAAGAATTTCCCGCCGCCTTCTCAGGAAATCCAGCCACTCCCACCCCCACCACCGCCCGCTTCTTCACCGCAGTTGGAATCTCGCCCGCACCCGCTCAGGAAAAACGGACGTCTTTGCCCGGATCCATCTCAAATTCTAGCACCTCAATCTTTTCCGCATTCGGCTTCAAAACCTGTGCCTCAAACTGCTGATATAGCGGATGATCGAAGGCCGATGTCCGCTTCAGGCTATTCTCAAATTCCAATGCCAAAAAAAGATCGGCCAACGTCTTGTGCCCAGCGACGGGCATCTTCTTTCCACAAGCCAAACTCAGCACATCTTGAATCTTTAGAATACGAATCCTGCTCTCCACCATCATCTCCTCTACCCGATTTGTGGGTAAGTCTGCCTTCAACTGAATCAATTTGAGATGATGAATCATACGAAGAAGAAATGTTGTGAGAGGACTACACCTCATGTCAAGAACCTCAAAAACCCTCGCCCCCTCTCTAGTAAAATAATTCTTGCCAGCCCCCTCTTTTTCCTTATTTTCGTGTAAATATGTTCAATCGCCCAAATACCAACGGCAAGAAGTCCGACACCCTCGATGCCACCTTTAGCTATCCTGATAGCCAAAAGATCGCCCCTGCCCGCATCGATTCCTCCTCCCCCCGCACAGCTATGATCACCGACCAAGTTGAAATCAAAGGGACCTTGGCTTTCGATGGCGCGCTCGAATTTAACGGCACCTTCGAAGGTGAAATTATTTCTGAAGGTACTCTCACCATTGGCTCAGAAGCCGTGATCAAGGCCGAAATTCAGGCCGCCAAGGTCATCATCCGCGGCAAAGTTCAGGGTAATATCACCGCCACCGACTCCGTTGAGGTTTGCGATCAAGCAGAGCTCTTTGGCGATGTCCGTAGCTCGAAATTTATTTTGTCGGAAGCAGCCACCTTTCGCGGTCGCTCCGATCCGATCGAAGGTAAAGCGGCCACTCCAGAGTTTTCTCCTGTCTTCCGTCGTCTTGCCCCAAAATCGAAATAAATCAGCAGGTTACGTCGCGGACGTCTCCGCTTGCGCGCGAATCTGGGCTCCACTTTCAGCCGTCAACTCCGCGAAACTCATCATCTCCGCTACCACTTTCCCTTTAGGCCCCACTTCTACTAAGCCCACAAAACGAGCACTTCCGCAGCGCAACTCCCCATCAATCCTGCCCTCCTGAAATACCACCGGTCCACTGCACTCTAAACTTGATCCCACCTTGATCTCTAATCTCCCTCCAGTTGCTCCCGCCCTCACCTTGGTCTGTCCTTCCACTCGCAACCAATCCGCCGCCTCCAAAGCACCACTCGACCTACCCCTCAAAATAATATAAGCCGCCCGCGCTTTTGCCCCGCCAAAGTTTCCCTTTGGCCCGATCGTCAACTGCCCCTCCAAACTGAGGTTCCCCAAATGCTCCCCCACAATCTCACGGTGCCCCAACTCCAAATGTCGCCCGCACGCTAAACAGTTCGACGATTGCGCCTCCTCCGCCACCATCTGCACCTCCCCACAGTCAGCACAAGTCAGCTCCCGTTTTTTGACAGCTAACCTTTTCGTTTTACGTCGCCCCACCCCACTCCTTGCCGTTGCTTGGATGTACGAACCGCATCCTCGACAAGCCGTCGAAATAAAATTTTCTGACTCCATCTGCTTTTGCCCACACTCAGGACACTCCACCTCTACTTTTGCAATTACCCCCGCCATAACCTCAGCTCCCCACCGACAACTCTCCCTTAAAATCAGCCCCTGGCTCAATCCGTAACGCCTTTCCCTTACACCTCGTCCTCAAAACCGACTCAGGCCCAAGCCAAACCTGCCCCCGCCCATCTATTCCCCCATCCACCCTTCCCTCCAATCGCACATCTTGACCCTCCACAAAACCAGAAACCACCGCCTCCGCCGCAAGCACAAGCTTACCCGAAGCCCGCACATTTCCCTTCACCTTCGCCCGTATCACCCCATCCCGTCCCAGCTTAACATCCCCCATAATCTGCAACCCCTCCCCCGCCAAAGTAGGCTTTCCAGTCACACCGCTCCCTAAATCACTCATCGACTAACGATGGATCGCAACCACAACCCATTCAAAGAAAATCCACCTACCTCCCCGCATTCTCACCTTCCCGCCCCAATACCAAGGTAGGGCGGGCTGTCCCTAGCACGCCTGCGTTGAATTCTGTGTGCCCAATCGCCCAGCTAGACGGCCTCGGAGATGCCGCCACTACCTAAGCTTCCAACTACAAATAATTAAAAATCCAAAATCACAAATTAAAAATTCCCTCCCCCCCCTCAATAAATACTAGGCTAACACCTTCTCTAATCTCTTCGTTGTCTCCTCCCGGTCGATCCGACTCGCGGCTACATCCAGAACCAGCTGTTCCCATTGCGGCCCGTCCGGTTTTGTTTCCACTCCATTAAGCCGCAGAAAAACCAAGCAGGCACCCAATGATGTTCTCTTATTCCCGTCCAAAAATGGATGGTTTCGGCAAAGATAGTAAAGGTAAGCCGCCGCGATCTCTGTCAGCGACACATAAATCGCTTTCCCACCAAAGGTCGCCTGAGGAGCGGCCACGGCCGATTCCAATAGGGCAATTTCCCGTATTCCGTCGGAACCGCCAAAATCGCGGATAGCCGCATGGTGAATCTCCCTGACAATTTCAACCGTGAGATGAAAACAGTTTTCTGGCGTAGTGCTCACGCCAGCTTCTTCATTGTCTTGGCATAGTCCTTCATCGTTGTTTCGATGACTCCGGAAACTACCTCTTTCGAGATTCGCGGATGGATTGGAGTGAGGACAATCGAGCCGCCCTCGTGATAACTCATCGTGACCTCATCCCCCAACTTTAGATGAGCCAACTCCATTAGGGCCGAATCAAAAATGATGCCCTGTGAATTTCCAATTTTCGTAATCGCCTTGATCATTCTGTAATACTATGTTTTACATATTGCTTGTCAAAACTGTTTTGCCCCTTCTGTCCTGACCAGCGTCCGGGGCCGCAACTGCGGTATTCACCACAAAACTACGTTCTCACATTCTAACCTTCGCGCATTCCTACATTCTAACATCTGGAATTACTTCGCGCCCTTAGCGGCTCTACCCCGACCCGCGTCGGGGCTTTGCGTGAGCAATACGCGTCCCGCAAACGCCGGAGCGGTCTCTCCGAGAACGCCTGCGTTGAATACTCCAAACCCTCCACCAGTCATTAATCGTGGGGTCGCATGTCTTGTAACTAGCTGATTCACATTGCTTTCATAATGATGTTGTTGAAATTTGGGTCTAGGTGCTCGTCCTATGTGGTATTAGAGATCGGTGGGTTGGTGCTGGGTAGAGTATGAGTTATGACGGGATGTTGTGGGTTTGCTAACAGATTGTTGTATTGGCACGAGGTTGTGCCTACCGCTGGTAGTAGTCCGAATCAGAATTGGGAGGTGGAGAGGTTACAGCCGAGCAACATAAATTTCAGACCCATCTGGAATCTTGGGGTCAAGATTTGCAAGTTGTTCCGATCGTGCATCAAAGGAAGTTTTTATCCCTTTCTCGGACCGATGCCTAGAGGCGCCCTCAAATTTACTTTTCTCAGCCTCACTTTGTCCGCTTCTGCCTTCCCCCAGCAGTTCGGTGGAATCCGTGGTCAGGTTGTGGAATCGGATTTCGGTCAGCCGATTGCTCGTGCTTCTGTCACGATTCTCGACACCCCTTTTGGAGCTATGACGGATGAGCAGGGTAATTTCACTGTCTCAGGCGTACCTCCAGGTATCTACTCCCTCCAAGTCCGGGGATCGGGATATCTGGCCAAGATTATTCCAGAAGTCTCGATTACCCCAGGAGCCTTTACCGACAGACGAATTGAGGCCGTTGCCGAGATCGAAGAGATGGAAGAGCTCGTCGTCCCTGGGGAAATTGAAAAGGCATCAGAAACCGGACTCCTAGCCGAACGACAGGAAATCAGTTCTGTGGCCGATGCTATTGGAGCCGATTTGATCGCCAAGGTCGGTGCCGCCACCGCCGGAGCCGCAATGAAACGAATGGTTGGGACTTCAGTCGTCGACGATCGCTATGTTGTAGTCCGCGGATTGTCTGATCGATATGTGAACACTTTCTTAAATGGCGGAAGACTCCCTTCTTCCGATCCTGACAAACGGGCAGTGAACGTGGATCTGTTCCCCGGTTCTGTTCTCGAAAGCATTCTAACAAAGAAAACTTTCACCCCGGATATGCCAGGTGACTTCACCGGAGGCAGTGTCGACATCCGAACCAAAGACTATCCTGAAAAGCCATCCTTCGGTGCTGGATACACTATGGAGTACAATTCTCAGGCCAGCTTTAATCCGAACTTCCTAACCTACAATGGTGGTGGTACGGGACCCTTTGGATTTCGAGCCAACCAACGGTTAATCCCGGAAAGTGTAACCTCGTTGGGGCAAGACGTGCTGTTGGATCCAGCAGCCGGCAAAGCATTAAATGTGACCCAACCTGGTGACCTTGAGAAAGCTACAGCTATCAACAATGCCATGCGCCAAATGAATCCCACTGTCGCAGTTACCAACAAGATGGTCGGCCCCAACACGACGATCAATTTGCAGGGAGGCGATAGCGTGGATTTCGGGCCCGACCAAAAAGCCGGCGTTCTAGGTGCCTTTAGCTACCGCAAAAAATTCAGTTACTTCACCAACGGAGTCCGAAACAACTACGACGCTTTGTATAATCCAAACACCAAACAAGGCAAACTGATCCCACAGTTTGAATTCGAGCAGACACAAGGCAAGGAGGAGGTTCTTTGGGGGGGGCTTATCAATTTAGCAGGCCAGCCCTCGAAAGATCATCATTTGGGAGCCAATTTCATGTACAGCAAGGCCGCCTCAGATATCACCACCTATAATGTTGACCCCACAATCACTGACGTTAACTACCAACAACAAAACATTTCGTACGGCGAGAGGGATCTCCTCTATTTTCAGGCTCGCGGAGACCACTTAATCAAAGATGCCCGCAACCTCAAGATTGAGTGGAATGGGGGCCTTGGCCAATCGAGCCTGACCGAGCCTGACAACCGTGTTTTTCAGAACGAGTACAATCCCAAAACGGGTATTTATTCCCAACTTCCCCAGCAGGAAACGTTAGGAACTTTGTCCTCCGATCCCCTCCAACGCTATCAAAGACAGTTAACGGATAATTCGTACTATACCATCGTTGATTTCACCATTCCTTACTTTGAGGAACCCGAGAACAACGACAGCAACTTCAAAACAGGATTTTATTACGACTATGCAGGCCGAACCTATAACCAGTGGGCAGGTAATTATTACTATGGACAAGCCAACGACCCCGAATACTTAACCTATGGTGGCCCTACGGATCCATCAGGGGGCAAAACTTGGGCTGATGTCTTTCTTGATGAGAACCGATCTGGGTTGGTCAACCCGGCAGGAACTCCGCCCCCAGGAAATGACAAGCCTCTCTCTTGGTCCCTCACCGATTCTACAGGAACCTCAGGATCCTACTATCAAGGGGAGCAGAACATAACCTCCAGTTATGCCATGACCGACCTGCGTTTGTTCAAACAGCTAAAATTGACCGGCGGGGCAAGATTCGAAAACACCTACCTTGAAACCTCTGGCGTTCCTGGGAACAATTCGGCTCTTTTCCCATCCTCCAGCGGAGTAATCAAACAGCTCGACCTTTTACCAGCCGTAGCCGCTACCTTTGAACTGGCCAAGGATGTCAACCTTCGCTTTGCCTGGTCCCAGACTCTTGCTCGGCCTTCTTTCAAGGAACTTGGCCCTGTCATCACCCAGGACTTCTCTTCGAGTACGCTCTTCATTGGAAATCCAGCTCTTCAACTCAGCCACGCCAATAACTACGATTTCCGAGCGGAGTGGTTTCCACGGGCCGGCGAAGTCATCGCTCTAAGTCTCTTTTATAAAGACATCTCCAAACCCATCGAGCAAAGTATTTTCGTACAGAACGGAATCCAATACTTTCAGTACGTCAATAATCCCAATGCCGTTTTATGGGGGGCAGAATTTGAAATCAGAAAACGTCTGGATCGGGTTGCCTCTTGGATGAAAGACTTCTCGATCAATTTCAACTTTACTCAAATTCAAAGCCAAGTGGATCTAACCGCTTACCAAAAAACGCAACAGGCTGCCATCGGCATTTTCGAAACCACCCGACCTCTTCAAGGTCAGCCGACTTACATCACTAATGCTGGGCTCGATTACAACAATGTAGCCTGTAATTTTTACGCGGGCATCTTTTTCAACGTAACCGGCCCGATGCTCTATGCCGTCGGTGCGGATCTGCCCAATATTTACGAACAGCCCGCACCCAGCCTCGACTTCAACCTCACCCAAGGTCTAACCGAAAACTGGAAACTGACTTTCCGTGGCAAGAATCTTCTTAATCCCATCTGCCGACGTACCATCACCTACAGTGGCGCAGAATACGACTGGTCAACCTACACCAAAGGATGGGATTTGAGTATGAATGTTTCCTATGGTTTCTAACTTTAAATTTCAGCGTAAACCCTGACTATCAACGCGCTCTAAAAACCAATCTTCGAATAAGCTTCAGGTAGTTCTGCTTTGATTTTCGCGATCTTCTTTTGTGTAGCTCCGTCCGGCTTGATTCCCGCTTGTGCATGACTAAGCAGGTACTGAATCACTCCGACTGCTCGTGATCTTGGATTTGGATTTTTTTCTGCCTCTGCAAAAGCCATTATCCACCAAGCATTCGCCTGCTCCATTAGGCCCGAATCAACTGCGGCAACTGCCATTTTCCCCAGCACATCCATCTGGAAGTATGGAATCACGTTTTTTTGGACTGCTAGAGTTTCCTTTTCAAGCAAATCATTCGCCCGTTTCTCATCCCCTAATTTCTTGTAAACTCCAGCAAGCTCGGTCGCCCAACTGTATTTGAAATCGTAAGCAGCAGGAATTCGATCTAATTCAGCTTGGGCTTTTGGCAAATCAACAGCTGCCCAATCCACTTTCCCTGTCACTACTTCCCAATGGCAAAGAGACGCCCAATAGCCAACCCTGTCAACCGATGGAACATCTGGTATTCTGCGTCTAGCCTCCTCAAGCCACCTCGCGGTTGTGGCCTTATCATTCCGGTTCCATGCAATCTCCAAAGCTGAAAATATCTCCTCTACCGTGATATTCGGAGCAGCTTGGTCGGCCGTAGTGCCATGAAGATCCTTCACCCCTGCATAGATATCTTTTTCAGCATCGGAAGCACGTTGAGCCACAGGTGAAATGTCGCCACTCGATACATGGGCAAACGATATCCGTGCATTGGCACGGGTTTTGTTCTCATTGGTTTGGACCTGTTTGAACCATTTCTCGACCAGGTCTTTCTCATCCAGCCGTTGGGCAAGATCCATCAGCTCAATCAACCCGAGTTCTCGATTCTCACCTACGGCGTAGCTCAATGAAATTTCACCCATCTCAAGAGCCTTGCGCGCAATAGCAGTCTGTTTCTGATTCATGGCGAATTGGCCGATTTTTCCAAATGTAATTGCGCGGCGAAAGTTCTGAATCCTCCCAGCTACGAGTAAGGCCTCATCCGACAATCCCGCTTTCTGCATTTCCAGTGCTACCTGCGACTGCATTCGCGACTCAGTATCTTGATCATTACGAACCAATGGCAACCACTCCTTCGCTTCTAAAAGACACCATCTCTTTGCAGACGGCATGGTTATCCCGCTACAACCAGAAAGAACAAAAGCTACAGCGATGAGCGCTTTGTATGGATGTTTCATAAAACAAAACGGGGGGGAGGCTTACACCTCCCCCCCGCTTATCAGATTTTACGGTCTAGAATTAGAGAGCAACAATACGATAGAAGACTGGATTGCCAATCGTGGCGGTTGCATCCGTCACTTCAGCGTTCGAGCCGTTCCCAGTCACCACATCGATAGAGGTGTACTGCAGGTTATCGGTCGATTTCTCGACGCTATAAAGAACGCCGTTTACCGTGTTGAATGTGACTTTAGGATTTGTTCCAGAAGCCTCAACGCTTACGTTCGGAATGATCGCGGTTGAACCTGCGGTGAACATGCTGAATGTGGCCAGTTTGGTCCAACCAGCGGCCCAATTACTGTTGCGCATTGCCCCAACAAACTTCACTGGTGTCCCTGCGGCATCGGCACGAACCAAGCCACCACGATTAGGCAGTGTAACACCCCCAGTGCGAGCTGCATCAGATGTGCTACGAAGATCCAATCCACTCAAACGATGGGTCAACGGAACAGTTAAGCCGGGATCAACATTGAATTGGTTGCCCGAACCAGCTGCCGTTAGGACGCTAGATACATCAACGCCGGTCGTTGTGCTGTACTTGCCGTTACCTCCAAACAAGTGTCCAGCGTTGTCAGCTCCACCATCCGCAGTCGGATTGGACCATGTGCCTGCACGGATGTTAGTTGCAGTATTACCAACCACTTCCAACAGTGCACAGCGATACCACATATTTCCTTTGAACGAGCTATACTTTTCACCATCGGTGGTGGCAGTACCAGCACCCGATATGCCCTCATCTCCATACAACCCGTTGCTGTCGTTCAGGAAGAAGTTTCCTCCATTATAGGCCAGCTGGACTGCGATTCCGCCGCCAACAGCATCCATAATGACGCTGTTATAGAGGCGAAGAGCACCTGTATTCTTCATTAAAGGTCCGCAATTGTTGGCACCTGTGTTGTTGACTCCCCTGTCACCGTACCCACGACCAACCAATGTTGCATTAGCAATCGTCTGAAACGTGAAGGGCAGCATGGTGATGACACCAGTGTCGGATGTCGAGGGCTCTGGTCCGTCGATTTCGCACATGTTATCGCCAATATTTGCCGCCACGCGTCCAGTCGTCGAGTTTAAAGTCGCGGAATCCATATCGTTCTGGAGCTGGACCCAGAACTGCACGTTGCCACGATATCCCTGATCGGTATCGAAGCCGTCGTCACCACCAAACGCACCGATACAACGGCGAGGGGAAACTTTTCCACCCCAGCATTCGATATCGTCGTCAGCGTTATTGAAGGATTCACAGAATTCAATCGTTGTGCCACTGCCAACGCCACCAAGAGAGTAGCCATTAATCTCTTTAGCTACAGCGAGAAGGTAGCCACCGTAATTGTTTTGTACAAAGCGCAGAAGGCCAGAATTGTCGGTATCATCCAACCCACCATACATCGCGCCGACTCCGACAGCTTGTAGACCTTCCAAGTATTGACGTCCTTGGCCACCATTGGCAGTAAGAGATGCAGAACCGGTAGGATCGGCTAATCCGCTAGAGGCGAGGACACCAGTATACGTTCCGTAGGCAACACGACCACGGCCGCACATCATGATACCACCCCACAAGCTGTCTTTATCAAACCTGGTGTCTCCGGCATAAGTTCTGCTAGATGCGTACGTCCCGCCCGAGAAGGTGTACTCTGCAGAGTTTGGCGAACCCACAAGGGTGCCACCTGACATAAGGGTGCGTTGACCGTTTACGGTTACTACACCGGCAACAGTCCCCGTTGTGATTCCATAATTTTCATAAGGAGGCACTGTGTCATACCCACCAGGGACGGTATAATCATCAATCGACGTGAAGATGATAGGTGCTTCTGCAGTGCCATTTGCAATCAGCTTTCCGCCGTTACTAACCACCAACGTGCCAGGGTCAGAGGGCTTGGTAGGATCAGATGTATCGCCGACAACGGTATAAACCTCACCACGCACCAATGTGCCAGGCTCGATTGTCACAGTGACACCACTCGCGATGAAGGTGATCCGGTCAAGGATGTAGACCTTATCACGAGTCCAACGCTGATCGGTTGAAATAGTGGTATAAGAACGACCATTTATGGTGCCCGTAGCACTTCCACCGAGGAAGCTAACGTTGGCAAAAGTGGTTGCGTTTGCGTTTTGTGATGCGGCCATCCCGAGGGCGGCCAGCAAGGTAATTAGGAGTTTGTTTTTCATAGTTTTGATTTCCTTGTTATGGGTTTTTTATATTTCAATTAGACGTTTTTGCGAAACCGGCACACAGCAGCGAGAGCCACTCCGCCGAGCAACAACAGTGATGCCGAAGAAGGTTCGGGTACTGAGGAAGTCGTTAAGGTTCCGAAAGTCCCAGCCGATGCATCTGCAGCGCCATAGATGGCAGTAGCTTGGCCAGCGTAGAAATCGATTGCGTCATAAGCTCCAAGTGGATACGAGCCCGTATCAGCTGGATTCGCCCACGCGAATCCAAGATCAAAGAGCGCAATCGAATCAACAACCGATGCAGTGGAATGGCTCACAAAGGCCAAGGCTTGATTGTCTTGTGTGTTACTCCAGATGCTGGTGAACGTGCCTTGACGATAGTAATCATCGGATTCTGGCGTGATGCCCGCACCAACTACTCCGTTCCAATTAACTAAAGAACGTGAATTGTTGCCATACCAATTAAAAAAAGCAGCCGCACCATCTACTCCGCTCTTGTCATTGGCAAGGGAGAGAAGTCCACCATTCAAAGATCCAAAGGAAATATTGAATGTATCCGCTGCATTGTAGCTGGGTTGCTGGATTTTCGAAAGTAAGTTGTAGGTTACAGCAGTTGTAGTTTGCGCGAACCCGGATGAAGCCAGCATTGCGCAAGCGATGACAGCTGTTAGACAGTTTGTTTTTTTGTTCATTTTCTTATTTTCCTTTGTAGGTTGTTTCTTTTTGTTGATGGTTAGATTTTTCTACGAGCTAACGTTAGCAAGGTTAATCCAATGGTGATCAGAGGTAAGGTTGATGGCTCAGGGATGCTGTTTGTGGATATTCCGTCTGCCAAAACTGATCCGAATAAGGCTGTAACCCCTGTTGTAGGGTCGCCTGTATTCACCAAATCTATCGACATATCTGCACCAAAAGTAGCTGCAAGAATGGATTGGTTGGATGCAAACAGACCATACTGACTCTGAGCTGGGGTGCCTGTAGGGGTTTTCAACCATACGAACCCTGTTTTTCCAACCAGGTTTCCAATTGCCGGATCGATGTTGAACGCGGTTCCGAAGCCGGGACCTGTTGAAGCATCATTCGGCTGCCAGCTCAAGGTGAAATCCCCGGCACCACCTGCTACCGTACTGGTCCCGAAGCTCACCCAACCATTATCGGACAGGAACGTCTGCATTTTCGCATCCGTTGTAACCCCTAACAGGGATGTAGCAATGGCTGAGGTGGACGTAAAGGAGGCTGATTTGTAGAACACTCCAAAATCAACCAGCGTGTTGTCTGGAAGAATTGTGGAGAGGTCCGCCAGCTTGTTCCCACCAAAGAAACCACCCACGGTCAATTGGATTGTCGACGCCTTCAAAGACGACCAGCTTGCGATGGTCATCAATACGATCATACAGGTTTTTTTCATTTGTTTTTCCTTGGTGATGCTTGCTTGAGCCTTTGGTTTTTGGGTTTTATTTGTTATCTATTAAGGATTGAACGCAGGCGCGATCGTCAGAACCGCATCTGTGCTGCCAGCAGGAGTTGCGAGAACCGACGTAAACTTAAGGATCGAGGGGTTCACTCGTGTGCTACCCGTGTATGCGCTTGGTCCGGCCGCGAGGGTTGATCCGCCGATTTTGTATGTGGTAAATGCACGTGTTGAGGTGTTCCAGACAGCGTACTGATCTGCCGTGCTTGGAACCCCTGTTCCACGCGTAGGAGAAGTAGCAGGGATCGTTGAGGCTGTGAAGGTAGTGTCAAATACGCTCGGATTTGCGACAAGTGTCTTCGCCCCGTTTGCAGGAACAATTAACCGAGTACGAGCTGTCCGGAAATTACCAGAGGCATTAAAGGCGAACTGCGTTGCCTTCCTATTCACGATGACAAAGCCTTTGCCCAACCCCAAGGAGACGTGATTCTTGTTGGCCGCCCCTGAGCTTGCACGCCAGTTGTATGCTCCAGAGAGAAGGTTGACGTAGTACGTGGTTAGACCGCCCGTAGAAGAATTCAGCAGCTGAACTTGGGCATTCACACCAGTTGAAGTGGAGGTCAATCCACTGCCAAAGGGATTGCTTGAGCTAGCAGCACCGAACAAGGAAGACAATGTCCAAGCCTTGCGAACGCAAAATTTGGATCCTGTGGCAATGCTGGCGCTCGCGGGAATAACCCCTTTTACAGTAATCGATGTGTCTCCCGAACCGCCCACTGCTTCCATGATCAATCCGATGGATTGTCCGTCCAGAATCTCGACGATGTACCAGGCATCCACATTTTCATCCGCATTCGTAAAGGATGGGAAGGAAGCAGAGGAAGCGTCTTTGGCAACGGTCAAAACGGTAGTACTTCCGCTGGTAGCAGCAGAAGTTACGGTACCAAAAGCCTCAACAGGGCGGGCATAGGGGGTTCCCATGACCGAAGTGGTGCTTGCAGGGACCGTGACTTGGCTGATGCCGACTGGGTCGGCCAGGCCTGCACGGGAATTTGCAGCGAGAGTTACGACGAGCAGGGGAATAAGTCCTGCGGCTACGATGGTACGAGAGATGTTAGTTTTGCTTTTCATATACGATGTGTTCTCCTTGATGGTTTTAGTAGTTGTATCTGTTGGGTTGAAATTCATTTCATTGCTCACAGAGATCACCTTGCTTTGCTTTTGTTTTTTTTCAACCGGTTTATTGTGACGTTTTTGCGACAGAATTTTAGTGCTCTCGTTGATTATTAGGGCTTTACACATATTAATCTCCCTTTGACACAATTTTGACATAAAAATTGCGTTGGAAAATGTGGTTGAACCAGGATTTCAAACGAAAGTTCAGATTGGATTTAAAATTTTGAGGGCGTGAATCCGAAAGCACAGAATGTGACGATTTCGTGACAGTTACCGTCCCCCCTAGCGAAACACCTCGACTGGTGCTTTGTATATCAAGGTGGGGCCTATCACTTCATTCTTTCACTCGCAAGTCCACCCAAGGTCCTTGGGTGTCCTGGGTGTTGTACTATCTCTTCTCTGGATATCCAACCCGGATTCAGCCCGCTCTGACACGCTGTCCATCTATTTTCCCCCCGCTCTCGAGAAGGACACTGGCTTTCAAACTTCGACTGGAGGATCCCTCGCTGGCTTTGTCGTCCGTGCCGGCGCCTTGACTGGCACTGCCAGTCAACTCATCAGCAACCTTGACGGCAAAACAACCTCTACCGACATCCTAAACTCAATTAACTCTTCTTTCTTGGAATACAGCTCATTTTCCATGGCAGATGCCTATTTAAGCGACCCCACTCAAGCCATCTTTACGCTTTCCGGATCGATGAACAGCGCCAACTTCAAAGGAAAGGATATCTATCTCCTTTTTTACAACAACGCGACCGCAAGTGCAGCGACCGAGATGGGAATCTTCCGGATGGCGAATCGGGAGGACAACCAAGACGGGTCCACTGGTATTTTCCCGACTGGCAACAATGCAACGGGGGGAAGGGAATCAATCTTCAATTTTGCAGATCCAGATGGGGTCTTGGGCCCCGAATCATATCTTAACCTTCTCATCGGACAGTACGATTCGCTCAACAACAAGTTTACGCTGGGGAATTTATCCGGAGGGGTCGGACAGATCACGAGTCCTCTCAACGTCACGAACAATTCCGGGACCGCTTTCAACTACCAGATCACTGCAAACAATGGTGCCAACCGCTACTTTGCCACGACCAATACCAGTTCTACGAATCTGCTCACCACCACTCTTCCCTCCTGGGCTTCAGTGAATACCAACACGGGGGTGATTCAGTTCACAACCAACTCATTGAGTGGCAATTACGCCATACGTTTGGTCGCCTCCAACAGCCTGACTGCATCTGTGGCAACCAACACTTTAAACCTGGTCCTTAAGGCCACTACCCTCACCTTTTCGACGACTACCAATCAGATCACCGCCACGGCAGGGGTTGCGATCACCCCCTTTACCTTTGTTGCGACCCCGGGGACGAATTCGTACAGTGTTATATCAGGCAATCTGTTTGGGCTGAGTCTTGCGACCAACGGGACCCTTTATGGGATTCCTAACAGCGCGGGAACAAACAATGTTTCGGTTCGGGCGTCCTCCGGCGACCGGAGTGCAACAACGACTTTTAATTTGGCAGTGGCAAGTCCTACCATTTCCGTTCCGAGCGGAGAACTGACTGGAGGGCAGATTCTCACCACGGCGGGTACCAGCAGAACCATCACGATCAATAAACCTGCTGGGCTTACGAGCCTGGCTGGAACCGTAACTCCAAATTACAATGGAGGAGTTAGCTTTAACGGGGATAATTTGGTTGTGAGCGCCACAGCCCCACCCCTGCCAAAAGGAACCGACCACGTGGATCTGACCTTGACCTCAAGCCGATTGGTGGACGGCTTGACCGTCTCTGCTTCCACGACTGTGCCGTTGCGAATTGTTGCGCCGGTCCCGACGAATCTTCGTTTCAGCGAGAGTTTCACTGATGCGAATGCCAATCAGATTTATGATTTGGGCGAGTCTTACGTGGATAGTGTCTTCAATGGGCAGTACGACTCAAGCATCGTGAGCAGTAGCTTGGAGGTTTTTGTGAGCGAAGCATACTCTATTTACTTCAGCACCAGTGCCTCAAGCGTCTGCCCTCTACAAGACTTCTCCGTATCCGGGCTGCCACCCGGTCTTCTGCTGCAAAGCGTGGATGGGCGTGGCGTAAACAGAATCTATGGGACCAACACCAGCACGACGGCACCGTCGGAATACACTGTAACGCTAGTGGCAGATACCTCGCGTTTCTACGAGGGCGGAGGAACACGGACATTCACGATTACGTTTCGGCTTCAAAATAAAGATGCCCCCTACTTTTCTACTTTAACCAGCCGTTTGCTTGGGGCCCAAGGAAAATACCTCAAATTCAATCTTTCAGCTCTTAACAACCCCTTCAAGTATGAGGCTGCAAATCTACCTGGTTGGCTGTCCCTGAACTCGAATCAAGGTCAATGGATTTTGGAAGGAACCCCCACCAGTGCGGGAATTTTTACTATTCCTGTTACGGCCTACAATTCCTTTCGCCCCGGGTCGGCCAATCCCTCCGATTGGAACCCTGGCTATGGGACACTCATCATCCATGTTGCGGGAAGTCGTCCAAACAATGCAGCTCTTACAGGAGCCAATAATCTTAAAGTCGGCGTGGGGGCCAGTTTTTATCTTGTGCCCGGAGGAGCCGAGGCAGCCGGGGTCCGGGTGAATGTCACTGGGTTACCCCCCGGACTGGTGGTAAATAGAACCACCAGTCAAGTAACTGGAACGCCAACGGCTAAAGGATCTTATTCGACGACTATTTACATCCAAAACGGCAAAGGGTGGGTCAAACAATTAATGACCCTAACAGTAGGACAATGAGGACTTATTCAATGAAAAGAAGCCTGCCGGAGAAGATTCTGTCCGTAGCCATCGTTGTCTCGGCTTTTGTTGGCCCCCTTTCCAGCATGGTACAAGCAGAGGACGGCCAGGCATACCTATTGACAACCTCCAACCGATTGGAATTGGTTGGATTCCCAGTACATCAACCCGCAGTCGATTCCGGAATTGTCAGCTCCGTATCTGGAGTAGCAATCGGTTGGAGTCCAAGCTTTCAAGGCACGCCGTTTGGAACATCTCTGCCAACTGGGGAAGAATACTATGCTGAAGTTGTCGGCCCCTCGACTCATCCATGGCTGGGCCAAAGATTTGAACTGGACGAGGTGGCCACGCGAACTCGTTCCGACAATGGACTGGTCGTGGCCAACTCACCGTTGAACACCCTTGGCATGCCCGATCAAACTTTGGCTGGAGCCGAATTGGAAGTCCGCCGCCACCTGACCATAGATGGCCTCTGGGGGGAATCGGTTCGAAATCGCATGCTTTTTGGCGGCGAAAAAGCATCGACATTCTCTTTCAGCATTAACGCTCCAGAAAGTGTTGGCGGAGTTCGAACAATATACCCAATCTTAGATCAAACAGGGAACTTAAGTTGGAGTAATTCCGATCTGCCAATCTTACAGACTCCGCCAACACGCATCATTTCTCCTGGCACATCTGTGGGAATTGCTTTTGGGAATCGACGTGGCTCCTCTTTAGGCCTTACGGGTTTCAAGAGGACTTGGCCAACGGCAACTCCGCTTCAAGCTGGAGTCAACCTGTTGTCTTACCCTTACAGTTCAGACCTGCGCCTTGGGATTGATTGGGGCACCCCAGCCGATGGATTCAAAGGCCTTGCGAACCCCTTGCCGACGCAGGATAGAGTCGAAATCGGGGAGGGAGCCGCAAGACGTTGCTATGCCCCGGAGCTCCAATCGAATAGCAGTCTCCGTTGGCGTCTTTTGGACCCCTCGTACACCTCGAAACGCTGGGCCACGCCTCCCTCCTATTTAGATCGAATTCCTGTTGGACAAGGATTTATTCTTCGAAAAAATAAATCGGCTTCCAAGCACTTCTTCCGCCCACCCCAACCTTAAACTTATTTTCGAGCAGAGCCAGGTGTTGTGACATTTCGATGTCTATTCACACGTTCTTTTTTACTTCTCTGTTAGGGACTTGAAGCTTCCTCTTCGCTCTTCACTCTCCGCCCATGTGCCGATGGGGTGTGCTTATTTTTACTGTGCTCTGTACAGCTATGTCTGTGCGGGCCGATGATCCCGCCAATCCCCACCCTCTTGCCAAACCTCCCTCCCTTTTAGCCGATCCGAATGCGGAACTGGTGGATCAATCTATCCCAGGAACAAAACCCGATGGGAAGGATATGGAAAGCGGAAAATTATCCATTCTCGGTGACGAGGCCAGTTCGCTTACCCCATTTTATGTCCGCACAGGAGTCGGGCTTAGCTTTGTCACGACGGTCAGTTATCCAGATTTCGGCATCAGCGGAGACGTGCCGATGCAACCTGGCTTTGCCACCGGATTGATGCTCGGAGCCCAGTTTCACGACAACATTGCCTTTGAGATCGAAGGAGGCCTTCTTTACAACTCGGTGTACCAAAATCAACTGGATGGAATTTCTTCCACCCAAATGACGCAGGTGACTAACATTCAACTTTTTCAAGTCCCCCTGATGGGGAATTTTGTTTTTCGGACCGATCCATTAGCCGACTCGAAAATTCGACTCGTAGCTGGGGGTGGTATGGGCGGAATTTTTCGCCAAGTGTTCATTACGGGGGGGCCAAATGACAACACCCGTAGCCAAACTCTTTCCGCCTTCCAAGGGTTTGGTGGAATTCAGATCAACCCAGGAGTGCCCGACCTCATGGTCGACGTCCAGTTTCGCTATCTAAACTCTATCACAGGACAGTCGGTTCCCTCAATGTCGATCATGGGGACGGTGACGATCCGGTTCTGAACCGAGGTGTGAATGTATGAAGGTACAAAGGCGCGAAAGTAGTCAGGTGCAACCGAGTTTGGGTTTTCCATCCCTTAGCGGACTTCGCGTGAAATGAAAATGATGCCTCAAGAAAATTACGTAATGCCGCTCACAAGGGCATGGTGCTTGTTGATCATGATGTTTTTTTGTGGATCGAATCTTTTTGCCCAGAGATTGTCCCTAACCGACGTGCAGGCGGAGCCAGTCACGGGTCCAGGACCTGGCCTGCGAATCGCTTTCGGTGGCACGGTCGATTCAGACATGTCGGTCGCCCAACGGGACACTCGGGATTATCCCCAGACGAACATTAATCCCCTCTTTTCCAATCAGGTGCAGTTCGATGGAACCATCAGTTATGAGTCGATCGGTTTCAACCCGGGTTTTCGTTTTGATTTTGCCCCAGGTTACCGCTTGAACGAGTGGATCAATTTCGAATTCGAAACTGGTTGCATCTACAACACGGTCGAATCGTACACCATCACGGGAAATGGAACTTTCACAGGGGTCGGTGGCAATCCGAATCTCAATGGAACGATGAAGCTGGATGCGGAAGGATATCTCTTGCAGATGCCGCTGATGGTAAACGTCGAGTTTTCTTATCCGATCGGGGATGGATGGAGGCCATTTGTGGGTATTGGCGGAGGAGGCATGTTCCAAAAGCTTACTGTCAGCACGATCTCGGGCACGATCAACTACCAAGGGGATTTCAATCAATCGAATTTCATGGGAGCGTGGGAAACCTTCCTTGGGTGCGGGTATCAAGTAGCGCCAGGCTTCGATGTGTCGATCGCGTACAGGCTCAATGGGGTGCTCAGTCCCGATTTCGGGGGCTACACCATGCAAAATTTTTACACCCAAGCGGCAGAATTTGAGATGAATTGGAGGTTTTAGCCCCGACAAGAGTTCGGGGCGGGCCCTACTTTGCTCAGTCTCAGCAGGCTCGCTGAGCTTCGCAGGGCTGACGGGTTCAGGAGAAATGCCAACGACCTACGTAGCGTCCTTGGCGACCGCAGCGTGAGGTTTTGGGGTGATAAGCCCAAATTTATTTTTCGGTCAGTGGGTTCCAGACGCGACGGAAGCCGATCGACTGAAAATCCTTGCCATTGGTTGTGGCAAATTCCTCGACACGAAAGTGCCGAAGGGTGAGGCCCAGTCGCAGATCGATAATCCGGCGAAAAGAAAAGTTCTTTTGCTTGGCGTGACGCCAAGCTTCTTCCATTACGGGGGCTGACTCCACCACGCGCCAGTTTCTGTTCCTCCGAAGTCGATCGCAGAAGTCCCACGATTCGGTCGAGGAGAGAGGATTTGGAAAGATCTTTTGATTACACAGTTTGAGGAAAACCTCGACGAGCATCAGCTCACAAATCACCACGTCTTTTCGCTGAGCCGTTTCTTCCAAGAACGCACGAGCTTGAGGCGAATCCGCGGAATCCGCGTTGGCCGCATGAACCACAATGTTTGTGTCGAAACTGATCACGTAGAATCGCGGGAAGCCAGCACCCAATCCTTCTCCAAAAGCTTCACACGACCCAAACGCTTGGCCGAGGGCAGGCTCCAGCCTTCCCCTCCAACCCTTCCAGGAGGATACCCCTGAACCGCAATTTCAAGGCCCCGGCGGACAACTTCAGCAAAACTCATCTCCTGCTCTACCGCCACTCTCTTGGCCTCACGATAAAGATGGTCAGGGAACTGAACTTGTGTTTTTACCATGATGGTAATTTGCCACTACTAAGAGCAAAGTCAAGGCTGAGAGTGAGTTCCTCACGCAAAGGATTGTTGAAAGAAAATACCAACGACCTGCGTAGTGCCTATGGCCAACGTGGCGTGAGGTTCGGGATTGCTCACGCGAAGGCCGCTAAGGGCGGAAAGGATTTTTTAAATACAATGCTGATGACCTACGTAGCGTTCTTGGCGACCGTAGCGTGAGATTTGCGATTGCTTAGGTCCAGACACTGTTACTAAAACTTATTCGTACCTAGTTGGCATTAGCCCTTAATTGTCACACTACATTTCTCGCTTAGCCAAGGGGGCATTTCATTCTTAGGGCTATGGCTTTGCGTATTTTTTTGTTGGGTCTTATTTTCTTGGTGGCTTGTCCTATTCAAGCCCAAGAGAACTCAGGCCGACTGACAGTGCCACCTTCGACCGCAACTAACGCCCCATCGGCCGCACCAGCCCAGCCACCTGTTGCAAAAGCGCCGGAGCCAACTTCGAGTGTCGTGGATGCTCCCCTTCCAGAAATTGCAAACCAACCTAAAGTCATCACCCCATCCCAGACATCAGGAACCGATGGTCCGAAGGGTCCGCGTGACGGCCACTGGTACGTGGGTGCAAGCGCAGGAGCTAGCCTTCAGCAGTTTCAAAACACTGGCGCCGTCACGGCAGTGGGTTATCCCGCTTTGGAGGCAGATTCCAATTCAAGGGTTGGATTGGTTGTCTCAGGAAAAGTCGGATACGAATTCTCGATCCGTGATGTTCAACTCGCTTTTGGGGGCCCCGTTCCAATGAGAACAGCACTGGAATTAGACACGACATATTTTGCCTATCGTTTAAAGCAACCAGTTACGGCAACCGGAGGAGGAAATGTTCTCGGGTATGAAAACGGGCAAATGTCCGGTTGGGTCCCCTGTTTGAATGGTCTGATTAAGTTCGAGGAGTTGCCCGTGGTTCCTTACTTTGGCGGTGGCGTCGGAGCGGGCATTTTAAGCTGTAATAGCCACGTCCTCAATTACGACCAAAGTGGCGTTCAGGTCATCACGGCTGACACCAATGCCACCAACACCGTTCTCGCTCTCCAAGCGATTGTGGGGCTTGAAACACACTTGACGGAACAATTGAGAATCTTCGTGGAATACAAATTCCTAGGATTGATGGACGTACAATTTGCTTATGGAAACAACAGTGCGGTCACCAACCCTGGTGATGGAGGATCCAATTCCTCCAACAATTTCTTGGCCCAACAAATCGTTGAAGCAGGGCTAAAGTGGGATTTCTAAAATTGAAATTTGCTCCTTTTTTGTTTCTGGGCTCTCTTTTCCTTCTCTGGAACTCTGCCCCTAGTCTTTTCGCCCAAACGAATGCCCCAACGACAACGAGTGCCCCCGCATCCCCAATGAAGGTTACCAGCGAGACCGCCCCCCTCATCGAGGCAACCCGCGAAACCTTGACCAAATGGGTCGAGACCAAACAACTCATCTCGAAAGAAAAGTCGGAGTGGGCATCAGGCAAGGACATCCTAGAAGATCGCGTTCGCCTGGCCCAAGCCGAAACCACCACCGTTCGCGACAAGTTAAAGGAAATCTCCGTAGCCGTGGCAGAAGCCCAAAAGAAACGAGACGAGCTTGCCGCTCAAACCGACAAATTAAAAGCCACCGCGGAAAAATCGAAAATCATGGTGATTGCCGCGGAAAAGAAGCTTCGCCCTATCCTTCCCCAGCTGCCCGAGCCCCTCCGCGAAAAACTCAAGCCGATCATTGCGCGCTTTCCCGAAGACTCAGAAAAATCGACCGCTTCCCTGGCGGAACGCCTCCAAAACGTGTTGGGTATTCTTGATCAAGCCAGCGCCTTCAACTCCACCGTGGCTAGCGTGAAAGAGCTCCGTACTTTTCCCGACGGCACGCGTGCCGAGGTCACCACCGTTTATCTTGGCCTCGCACAAGCTTACTACACGAATCGAGAAGGAACGCTGGCGGGGATCGGCCACCCCGGACCCGATGGCTGGGTTTGGAAACCTGACAACACCAACGGAAAGAAAATCCTCCTCGCAGTGCAGTATCTTGAAGGAAAGGAAAAGGGGACTACCTTTATTGATCTCCCAGTAAAAATACAATGATTACAAATTTTCAGCGTTCTTCCTTACATTATAAACCGAGGGTGATTTCGAATTTCGGAATTCGGATTTCGAAAAGGATCCTCCCTAGCCTCTTGTCTGTCGTGTTGTTTTCAACCTTCAGCGCGTTCGCAGAGCAATCGCCCGATGCCAATGTCCAACTCCGAGCTCCCAAAGCAGAGTTTGTTGCACCTCCATCGGACGCACCTACAAGCCCCGAGCCTGTCCCTACCCCTTCGATCCTTCCTCCCACCCCTCCCAAGGCGACCGATATCCTTGCAACCGCATCCACAAAAGCCCGAGCCGACCTGGATGCAGCCTTAAAAGAGCTCACCGCAACTAGGGAAAAGATTTCTTCCGAAAAACTGCCTCTTAGCAAAAAACTTTCTCTGGCCGAGGACGACTTGGCTCTTGCCCGAAAGGAGCTGGACCTCGCCCAGCGAGCCCGAGACATGAAAAATCTCGATCAATCCTCACTCAAGGCGGAAATCAAACAGCGGGAAGAGGAAAACACCTACATGCTCAACCTGCTGAACGAATTCGGCAGAAATTTCGGGGAGAAGAGCATTCATATTTCGGAGCGTTCAGCCCACCGCGAGAAACTCGACCTAGCCAAGGCCACGCACGAGAACAGCAACGCATCCCACGAGGATAAATACAAGGCTTCCTTCCGAGTCGTCGATGCAGCCCTCACCCGTATCGAAGACCTTCTCGGTGGCCACAGCTACCCTGGGGTGGCACTCGATGCCCAAGGGGGACTGGTTGAAGGCAAGTTTGCCCAGATTGGGCCGATGGTTCTCTTCTCCTCTGCCGACGGCTCGGTTGCAGGCTGGGCCTCCGAGGCCAAGGGATCGAAAGAAACCGTTCTGAAAGGGGCAGAACACTCTAAAATCTTTGGCCCTGCCTTTGCCTCCCTCATGGCTGGCGGGGAAGCAGTCATTGCCTCTGATTTCACCATGGGACAGGCCCTAAGAAATTACGGAAACAAAAATTCGATCATCCGTACCTTCATTCACGGCGGTCCCATCATGTGGCCCCTCCTCTTTGCCGCCATCGTCGCTGCGGTTGTTTCGCTCGAACGATCTCTGTTCATTGTTTCAGAAAAACGGCGCCAAAATCCTGAGCAGGTTGAAAAGATCTTCACCCTGGTTGAAAGCGGCAACCAACCGGCTGCCATCCAAGTTGCAAACGCTTCGACCGATTTCGTGGCTCGAGTCCTCGGTTTTGCCCTTGCCAACGTCAACCTCTCCGTCAGCCAAGCCATCAGCAAGGCCAGTGCCGTCGAGCTCAAGAGGTTTAGCCGAGGCCTACCCATCCTCGACACCATCATCACCGCCGCCCCCCTCCTCGGACTGCTCGGGACGGTGACCGGCATGATGAACACCTTCAGCATGATGGGCGGGGATGAGCTGGGAGCCCCTGCCGCCATCACAGGCGGTATCGCCGAGGGTTTGATCGCGACCGCATTCGGTCTGTTGATCGCCATCACCTGCTTGTTCCCGAACAACTATCTCAATGCCCGAATCGAATCGGCCCAACACGAAATGGAAGATGCGGGTCGCCGACTCGAACTGATGCTCATGGCAGAAAAGGCTTTCGAAAGGGCCAGCCATTCTCACGGAGGGGATCACGGAAATCCGCCTCCCGCACCCCGTTCGACTCCGCCTCCACCTCCCGCATCTCCTCCGGCTCCCCCCCCATCCACCGTAGCCACCCGTATGCCCGTGACTCCTCCCAGCTCGGTTGTTCCCCCAGCAACCCCCGCTCCCTCTCTTCCTGCGGTGGCTACCCCGACTCCCCGCCTACAATCCAAACCTGCGATACCCGCGACTAAACCCGCTGCTGGGAAAATTGGCCTAAACCTTCTTTCCTTCTTTAAGCCCAAATCCAGCGGCCCCTCCACAGGAAAGGCCTAAGCAAAATGGCAGGCGGAGGCGGCGGTGTTTCCAGAGGAGGGCGAAAAAAGGCCCGGATCGAGATCATTCCTCTGATCGACATCATGTTCTTCCTTCTCGCCACCTTCGTGATGGTTTCTCTTTCCATGGTCAAGAACGAGGGAGTCTCCGTCATGCTCCCTGGCTCCAGCACCTCCGAGGCAAAGGAGAAGGACGACAGCATCACCACCGTTTCCGTCGCAGAAAGTGGCGACGTCTACATAAATCAGGAGAAGGTTACGATGAGCCAACTCCCCCTTCGCCTCTCTTCCATCAAAGCCTCAAACCCAGATCCGAAATTTACCCTCAATGCCGACGCCCGCGCTAATTTCGACAAGGTAGTCGTTGTTCTAGATGAAATCCGGAAGCTCGGTGTCACCAAAATCGGTATCTCCACCAAAACTCGATAATGAGTCCTGTCTCCCCTCCTCCGCGTCCCCGGCCCACCCCCCCTGCCTCGCGGTCTCCCAATTTTCAGACGCGAAAGGAGTCCAATCTTTATCCCCTCTGCATGGCCGCCATCTTGGGGCTGGCCCTCTTCTTAGTCGTCGTCGTAGGTGGAATTCTTTTCCCCGTGTCTAATTTCGAGAAAAAGAAGAAGGCCGAAGATGTTCAAGAAGTCGATATCTCCAATATCAAAAAACCAGACACCGAACCCCCCAAAGAGGACGTCGAACAGGAGAAAGAGCCACCCCCTCCAGCCCCCATTATGGAAAATGTCAATGTGGCCGCCCCCCAGATGGATGACGCTCCCGCCCTCGCCCCGATGAGCTTGAGCGATCTCGAATCCGCCCTCGCCCCTGGTGGTGGCGGTGGGATGTTTGGTGGAGGAGGAGGCTTTCAATCGGGCCGCATCGGCGGGAAAGGCGGCCCCGGAGGAACAGGCACCGATATGGATCAAGCCTTCTCCATGGCCGACCTCGATCAAAAACCGCGCGCCGTTTATCAGCCCGCCCCAACCTATCCCGCCGCTCTCCGCTCCCGAAAAATCGATGGCGTGGTCACAGTAATATTTGTCGTCGATGCCAATGGACGAGTCGCCAATGCCAAGGTGGAAAAAAGTTCCGATCCCGCGTTTGATAAACCTGCCCTTGATGCGGTGCGCAAGTGGAAGTTTGAACCCGCAATGAAAGAGGGCCGCAAAGTATCGGCCAAGATGCGTGCCCCCATCCGCTTCGATACCAAGGCCTCCTCATGAAAAGAATTCTCCTTCTTTCCTTGGCCTACACTCTCCCCCTGTTTGCTGAGCCAGCAGATCCCTCGGCTCACGACCCCAAACCCGCCCCCGGCTCCCCTGGCGCTACTCGGGCAGCAGTCATGCAAATATTCGCCGATCCCGACTTCCGCAAACGAGCGATCGAAAACTTCAATATCTCCAGCGATCTCGAGCCCAAACTCCCCGCCACCGAGAAAGAGGCTTTTACCAAGATCGCCGACCTCGCCGCGACCGATGTGGTTAAAGCCTACTTTGAATTAAAATCCATGGTTACCGCTGATTCGAGTGCCGTGTTCGATTTCACCCTCGGATCAATCGCTTACCAGCTTAACCGACCGAACGAAGCCGCGAAATACCTTGAGAGTGCCACCCGTAAATTCCCCAACTATCTTCGTGCGTATAAGAATCTCGGCTTAATTCAACTTCAACAGGGCCGAACCGATGATGCTATCAGGAGTCTAACCCGCTCAATCGAGCTGGGCGGAGGGGACGGCAACACCTTCGGCCTCCTCGGTACCGCCTACGTCTCAAAGGAAAATTTCGTCTCGGCCGAAGGAGCTTTCCGTAATGCTCTCCTTCTCCAGCCCACGACCCCCGAGTGGAAGCTGGGTCTTGCTCGCTGCATCTTCCGCCAAAACAAATACGCCGAGGCCGTCTCACTCATGAACGACCTGATCGAACGGCAACCCGACAAACCTGAGTTTTGGCTCCTCTTAGCTAGCGCCCACCTCGGACTCAAAGAACCTATCGCTGCAGCCACCTGCTATGAAATGATCGAACGCTTAGGAAAGTCTACCCCCGACACATTGACCTCCTTGGCCGACATCTACCTCCAAGAATCAAACTATCCCTTGGCAGTTGAGACCTACCTGCGTGCCCTCGATCTCAAACCTGGCCAAAAGATTGATCGCCCCCTTCGTGCTGCCGAGGTGCTGAATGGTAAGGGCGCTCCAGCAGAAGCGGGCATCCTTTTGGAAAAAATAAAGACTTATGCAGGCGACACTATCGATGCGGACAAAAAGAAGAAGATGTTGAAGCTGGAAGCCAAAATCGCTTCCGCCCAAGGCAAAACAGCCGAATCGGCCGCTGTCTTGGAGCAGATCCTCAAAGAGGATCCTTTGGATGGAGACGCCCTGCTACTCCTTGGTCAACACTATGCGAAAAGCAACCAGCCCGAAAAAGCGATCTTCCTCTTCGAACGTGCCGAGGGGATGGAGCAGTTTGAGGCCGATGCCAAGGTTCGCCACGCCCAAGTCCTAGTGACCGCGGGCAAATACGACGAAGCCGTCCCCCTCCTAAAACGTGCACAGGAAATCAAGGCACGGGACAGTATTGCTCGCTACCTCGAACAGATCGAACGCCTCCTCAAAACCCGATCCAAGTAATTTTGCGACGTCGCTCTTTTGCCTCAACTACCCGCCCCTTGATTTTTAGCAAACCTAGGCTTCATTGTAGGATATGAAGAGAGCCACCCAGTTTCTAGCCTTGATGGTTTTCTCTCATGCGATGGCCTCGGTCGAGTACTCTGCCTCGCTCGAGCAGAAGGCACGGTCGGGGGATCATCAGGCTCAAATGGATTTAGCGATTGTCTATGAACAGGGTCGAGGCGTGCCTAAAGATGAGCGCAAAGCGATGGAGTGGTTTCAGAAAGCCCGTCAGGGGGGATATCCGGATCAGGAGCTGGCTCAACTGAACCAACAGAGGGTGGCTCTTGCCAGCTCCAGAATCGAAATAGCCGTCCAAACCTATCGCGCTCAAAATGGGGACCGCCTCCCTACGTCTCTAGCCGAACTTTCCTCATCCGGAATTTTGACCGAAGCGCCCAAAGATCCGTGGGGTCGAGAGATTGCTTATATTCCCTCCCCCGATGGTAAGACCTACTCCCTCTTTTCGGTGGGTCCTGATGGTGCCCCCAGAACCTCCGATGACATTGTGACTCTGCAATCTGGACCCAGCCTGGATGTCGAAACTGCTGCTGGAACCGAAGAGCCTCCGATGCCCTGGTGGAAGGTTTGGTTGGTCAAGATCTGGAGCTGGCTGACCTTCTGGAGGCGTTAGCCGGCCGCCAGCTTAGAATCGGAGGTCGTGTTTAGGGGCGGCGGATGGGAAAGCCGCGGAAAGGGCGTAAAGCAGGCGGACTACGCCTTACAGCCGAAAATACCACCAAGGCCTCTCTTCGCCGATTGTCCACTCGTCGCTAAGATCATCCGACAGGGTTGACTCTTTAACGACCCCATTTTTCCCTGGGAAATAAACTGTGCTTTCAACATCAGCTTCCTCGTATCGAATTTTGGGGGTTGTTACGATCTCCACTTCGACAAGATGGTCTTTCTCCTGCACTTTGCCAGCAACGTTTGTGTGACATTTTTGTAAATGTTTTTCCCGACTTGCTCGCACTTTGCCTCCCCTCGCCCGTCCCCTTTCTCGACGTGGCACCTATTCCCCTGCATGCAAGTGGGGTGAAATTGTGTAGTTTTCTTCTCGGCCTTTTGTTCCTGATCGGCGCGTTTTCCCAAGCTCAAACTCCGCTGGCTGCACCTGCCCCCACCCCTGTGGATGAAGAAAATTATGTTCCCCCGTGGAAGACGGATGATTCAAAAGAGGGCACGGGCTTCGACTGGTACGTTGCTCCTGCCTTAGGAATTTCGATGATCAGCAATACCGATATCAATCAGTTCACAGGAAGCACCAGTGGCACAAACGTGAGCAGTGGAACTGCTACCTTGGCTTTCAACCCGGGCTTTCGGATGGACTGTCCGATTGGAGCCAAAATAACCGACTGGTTTGCGCTGGAATTCGCCCCCGGGTTTATGCTGAACACGATTCAGTACATCGAGCCCACCAATGGATCTCTTTCGATCGGGTCACAAACTGTTTCCCAAAACGGGCAGGCCTCCCTCGTCGGCGACTACTATCAAATCCCGATGCTTGCCAACTTTCTTTTTACCATTCCGATTCACCCCCAATTCACCATCACAGCGGGTTTTGGCGTGGGAGGTATGGTGTCTGCAGCCCAAACAACCTCTCTCCAGGGCGTTTCTCTCGAAGGCTCCGACGGTATCAGCACAGCACTCTCCTTTGCCTATGCCGGTCAGTTTGGACTCGATTTTCCATTCTCGGAAAACATGCAGGCAGGCCTTTACTACAAATACACTGGCACCGGAGCTCAGGATTTCACCGGCGGCAACTTCTTCCAATTCGTCCAAAATAACAACGGGACTTCCACTCAAAGCATTGAAGGCTACTTCCTCTATCGGTTTTAACCAAAAAAACTGGGGTCGTAGGTCGGATTTATTGAGTTTGTCTATGGATTGCCTGATTCAGCAGGGGCAAGAAGGCAATATCTTTGGGCCGACCTACTGCTTTTTTCGAGCGGATAATGGAACGAAGTGGGAGGACTCGAACAACCTGACCCGCAAAGCTCAATCTTCGCGCTTTGGGGTACTCCTCGGAAAACGATCGCAATCCATCCAGCCGAAACAGAAAATTTACTAAAGTATCATCTCTTAGCGCGACTACGGGTCGGGCAAGGACCGATCCCCCCATGCGCTGGGCGATCCCCAGCAACCGAGGATAGGATCGTTCTGGGATATCTACCCAAAGATCGGTGTCGATCGTCCCAGCCGGGACCCCTTGGAGAACAGCGGCAACCATTCCCGCGAGTTGAAAACGGATTTTCTCTTTTTTAAATTCACGGAGGAGGAGACCAAGCTCCGGAAGGCGACGACGCGACGATATCGTTCGTCGGGGGTGGCTTGCTCGAACCATTGCCACATCACCTCTTCGTCCCCCTCCTTTTTTTTTCTCATCCCCAATGTTAACCCTTATCCTTTGCAGGGTGAAGACGGAAGATTAATTCAGAGCATCCGGTCACCGAACAAACGATAGGAAATGACTTAAGCACTCTCCGCCAAGTTTAGGCTCTTGAAGGTGCAATAGTCCCCGGAATTTCAAGATTCTATTTTGGATTCTTGTAACTCAGAAACGTCTCCTTACAAAAACAGACTTTTAAGTTTCTATACACAAACGACTTGTACTTGGGTCGTAGGTCAAAAGTTCCGTTTACCCTGAAATATTGCCTCGGCTAGGGCTCGAACCTAGGACCCGCCCCGACCCGAGTCGGGGCTGCTCCCCTCCACCACCGCACTCATCATCGATTTCACTTTTGCATAGTTTTTCCATGCCTTGTAACGCCGCTCCAAAACTCGAGCTCCTTTGAGCGTGGCAACTTCTTGGAATGCCACAAGTTGGCAAGCCTTGCCCAAGCGCGCCGTAGAGTAGACCTGCTGAGACCGATGCTGCTCGAGTCGTCGTGCGACATCATTGGTTGAGCCCAAGTAATGCTTACCCGTATCAAATGCCAAAAGATAAACTCCACATTTCATAAAATATTGCCTCGGCTAGGGCTCGAACCTAGGACCCGCCCCGACCCGAGTCGGGGCTGCTCCTCTCCCTCCCCATGAAATGCGCACCTGCCTTTCAAAAATAATCGACCCTTCACATCCAGAATATTGCCTCGGCTAGGGCTCGAACCTAGGACCCGGTGATTAA
>JBGSBI010000007.1:0-13875 GCA_041730685.1 Aliarcobacter sp. | reverse complement strand
CACCTGCTCTACCAACTGAGCTACCGAGGCGTAAGCCGAACAACATATCGCCCCCGCCCGCCCTCGGCAATTCCAGACCGCCTCAGATTTTCTTCGGTTCCACTCCCTCATCTCCCGCCAACATTAGCGCCGCCACCAGCAACCCCAAATGAATCCCAATATCCGCCACCGTCGAATGCCCCCCAATCAACATCTGCCCAAAAGCCAAAGAAATATAAAGGAACCCCGCTAAAACCAATGGCACCCGATTCCTTCCCGCCACCAAAATCCCCGCCCCCAACAATATCTCGGCATAGGGCAAGCCACCGACAAACAACTTCACCAACCAAATCGGAGGGAAAGGACGCTCCAGAAACGGTTGCATCAGCGCCGGCATGACCTGCGCGTAAAACTGAGAAAAACTCAATCCGTTCGGCCCATTGAATTTTCCCAGTCCCGCCGTTAAAAACCGTAGCCCCAGAAATAACTGCAAAAGAAGAAATGCCCAGTCCCGACTTCCCCACCGAGCCCAAAACGGCCGCGCGTCCAACGGATCCATCCTCATCCCTTTTTCCCCAATCGAAACTCCCGATGCGCCGCACGCACCGCCTTCGATCCCGCATCCTCATCTACCACCACCGTAATCTTGATCTCACTCGTGCTGATCATCTGAATATTCACGCGCGCCGCCGCCAATGCCCGAAAAAGTTGAGCCGCCACCCCAGTGTGGCTGCGCATCCCAATCCCCACCACCGACAACTTCGCCACCCCTTCCTTAAATAAAATCTGCCGCGCCCCGCCCGAGCGTACAAAAGGCTCAAGAAATTTCCGCACCTTCGCTAACTCCTCACGCGGCAAGGTGAAAGTAATATCCGTTTGCGCTTTCCCTTGGCGCCCCCCCAAGGGCAACGAAATATTCTGCACAATCATATCCACATTGATCCCCGCTTTGGCAATGCCCGTGAAAAGTTTTGCCGCCACCCCAGGTCGATCCGCTACCCCCACCAACGTCACCTTTGCTTGGCTTTTTTCTAAACTCACCCCACGCACCACCACCCGCTCCATCGATTTTGCCTCTTCTTTAACCATAGTTCCTCCCGCACGATTGAAACTCGACCTGACCTCAAAGACCACTCCGAACTTCTTCGCAAACTCCACCGATCGCGCCTGCATCACTTTCGCCCCTGTACTCGCCAACTCCAACATCTCGTCATAAGAAATCTCCGCAATCTTGCGCGCCCTCGGCTCGGTTCTTGGGTCCGCTGTATACACCCCATCCACATCCGTATAGATCTCACACCGCTTCGCTTTCAGCACCGCCGCCAAAGCAATTGCCGTCAAATCCGATCCTCCCCGCCCCAGTGTGGTTACCTGCCCCTCCATCGTCTGCCCCTGAAATCCAGCCACAATCACCACCCGCCCCAAGCGAAGATGCGCCTCCACTGCCTTTGGGCTCACATTCGCAATCCGCGCTTTCATATGGGTGCCGTCCGTAACAATCCCCGCCTGCGCTCCCGTCATCGCCACCGCCGCAATTCCACGGGCCTGCAAAGCAATCGCCAAAAGCGCCGTTGTTGTTTGCTCCCCTGTAGCCATCAAAAGGTCCATCTCCCGCTCGCTCGGCTCCGCATGCAAGCCCCTAGCCATCTTTAAAAGTCCGTCCGTCACTCCACTCATCGCCGAAACCACCACCACAAGCCGATTCCCCTTTCGGCGCGACTCCGCCACTCGGTCCGCCACCTTCTGAATTCTTTCCAAATTGGCCACCGAACTCCCCCCATACTTTTGCACTAGAAATGCCATCCCTTTACTTTGCCACCCACTTTCCCCAGACCAAATCCAAAAATCCAGCCCCTCTCATTCTATTTCTCCTCACCCGAGTCTTTCGCGCCGACCTTTTTTCATCTAGACTTTTTCGATGTCCGACCTGCGTTCCCAAACCCTCGCCACATTCTCTTCTGGCTCCACCTCCTACCATTTTCAAAGCCTCCCCAAACTCGGCCACCAACTAACCCTCGACCTCTCCCGCCTTCCCATCTCCCTACGCATCGTCCTCGAATCCGTTCTCCGCCACTGCGATGGCTTTTCTGCTCGTCCCCGTGACGTCGAAAATCTTGCCCGCTGGAATGCCAAAAAACCTGCCTCGGAAGAAATTCCCTTCACCGTCGCGCGCATCGTTCTGCAAGACTTCACTGGCGTACCCCTTCTCGTCGATCTTGCCGCTATGCGCGATGCCGTCGCACGGCTCAAAAAAGATCCGCAACTCATCGAACCCCTCGTCCCCGTCGATCTCGTCGTCGATCACTCCGTCCAAGTCGACGTCAACGGGACCAAACAAGCTTTCATGCTGAACATGCAATACGAATTTAAACGCAACCGCGAACGCTACGAATTCCTTAAGTGGGGCCAACAAGCTTTCCAGACCTTTGGCGTCGTTCCCCCAGGCATCGGTATCGTTCACCAAGTTAACCTCGAGTACCTCGCCCGTGGCGTTTTTACAAAAAAACAAGCCGATGGTTCCCTCCTCGCTTACCCCGACTCTCTCGTCGGCACCGATTCCCACACCACCATGATCAACGGCCTCGGCATCGTGGGTTGGGGCGTCGGCGGAATCGAAGCCGAAGCGGGAATGCTCGGTCAGCCTCTCACTTTCCTCACCCCTGAAGTCGTCGGCGTCTACCTAACTGGCGAACTCCCTCCCGCTGCCACCGCCACCGACCTTGCTCTCACCCTCACCCAGATTCTTCGCCAACACAAAGTCGTTGGTAAGTTTGTCGAATTCTATGGCCCTGGCGCCGCTAAACTCACCCTTCCTGATCGCGCCACCATCGCCAATATGGCCCCCGAATACGGAGCCACCATGGGTTACTTCCCTGTCGATCAAGAAACTCTCGCCTACCTCCAGGGTACCGGACGTCCTCAAGAACTCGTCCAACTCGTCGAAGACTACTATCGCGCCCAAAACCTTTTCGGCATCGCCACCAAAAAAGACGCCATCGACTTCTCTTCCCTTGTCGAACTGGATCTCGCCACCATTCGCCCAAGCGTCGCAGGCCCCAAACGCCCCCAAGACCGCATCGAAATTCCTGCTCTCCAGTCCACTTTCCTCGGCCTCCTAGCCAAGCCCATAGCTGAAGGCGGCTACGGCAAAGATCGCCACCAGTGTGCCCAGTCAGCCCAGATCTCCCTCTCCATCGACGAACAGGAAATGATCTCCGATCGACCTACTCCAGATCCTCTTCCCAAAGTTTCACAATCAAAAAACCAAACTTCCGTCTCAGCCACGCTTCATAACGGATCGGTTGTCATCGCCGCCATCACCTCCTGCACCAATACCTCCAACCCCTCCGTCATGCTCGCCGCAGGACTCCTAGCCAAAAAAGCGGTCCAACACGGACTGACCGTCTCCGACACCATCAAAGCTTCTCTAGCTCCAGGCTCCCGTGTTGTTTCCGACTACCTCGACGCCACCGGCCTTCAACCTTACCTCGATCAACTCGGTTTCAATCTCGTAGGCTATGGCTGCACCACCTGCATCGGCAATTCAGGCCCACTTCCCGCCCCAATCGAGAAAGCAGTCCTCGACCACGATCTCATCACCGCCAGCGTGCTTTCCGGAAATCGCAACTTCGAGGCCCGCGTCCACTCTTCCGTCAAAGCCAACTTTCTTATGTCTCCGCCCCTCGTGGTCGCCTTCGCCCTTGCTGGGCGCGTCGATATCGATCTCTCAAAAGACCCGCTTGGCCAAGGTCACGACGGCAAACCCGTCTACCTACGCGATCTTTGGCCCACCCGCGAGGAAATCGCGCAGGCTATGAAATCCGCACTCAAGCCCGAAGTCTTTCGCCGCCTGTATCGCGATTTCTCTGAGCAAAATCCCGCCTGGAACGAAATTCCCAGTACCCCCGGCCAAACCTACGCTTGGGACCGGCAGAGTACCTACATTCAAGAACCCCCTTTCTTTGCTAACTTCACCCTCCAACCGCTTCCCGTTCCCGCTGTCACCCAAGCCCGCTGCTTAGGTATTTTCGGCGACTCCGTCACCACCGACCACATCTCCCCCGCAGGTAACATCAAGAAGACCTCCCCTGCAGGCTCCTACCTCATCGAACACTCCGTTCCTGTGGAAGACTTTAACAGCTACGGCGCTCGTCGAGGAAACGACCAAGTCATGACCCGCGGAACTTTCGCTAACGTCCGAATTAAAAATCTCATGATTCCAGGAGTCGAAGGGGGCACCACCCTTGACCTACTCAACCCTCAACGCCCGCAAATCTCCATCTACGAGGCCGCTCAAAAATACCAAAATGCCAAAATTCCCCTGATGGTTCTCGCTGGGAAAGAGTACGGCACGGGTAGCTCCCGCGATTGGGCCGCCAAGGGCACCCGCCTCTTAGGCGTCCGCGCAGTCATCGCCGAAAGCTTTGAGCGCATCCACCGTTCGAATTTAGTCGGGATGGGCGTTCTTCCTTGCACCTTTCCGGAGGGTGTCACCGCTCAAACTCTGAAACTCAACGGTACGGAAACTTTTTCGATAGAAGGACTAAGCCAACCACCCAAACCCCAAGAGAAACTTACCCTACGAATTAAACGGGAAAACGGCTCAACCGAAACAACCCCAATTCTCAGCCGACTTGATACCCCGGTCGAAGTCGAATATTACCTTCACGGTGGCATTCTTCCCTTCGTCCTCCGCCAACTTCTTTCCCGCTAGACGCTAGATTTTTGCGAGGATTTTCTTCTCAAGCTTTACGATATCCGCAGAAAACAAACGAATCCCTTCTGCCAGCTTCTCCGTCGCCATCGCATCTTCGTTCAGCAAGAAGCGAAAACACTTCTCATCCAACGGCAGCTTCTCTATTGAATCCTTCTTGGCTTCCGCCGCATTTAACTTCTGCACCACCGCCACATTAGAACTCTGTAACTCCCCCAACAAATTAGGACTGATCGTCAGCAGATCACATCCCGCCAACTCCAGAATCTGCCCCATATTCCGAAAGCTCGCCCCCATCACCTGTGTGGCATATCCGAATTTCTTGTAATACGCATAAATCTGCTTCACCGATTTCACCCCAGGATCTTCCACCCCCACATACTCCTTCCCCGTGCTTTTCTTATACCAATCGTAAATCCGCCCCACAAAAGGAGAAATCAATCGTGCCCCCGCCTCCGCACAGGCCACCGCTTGCGGAAGCGAAAACATCAAAGTCAAATTACACTGGATCCCCTCCTTCTGAACAATCTTGGCAGCCTGCGCCCCCTCCCAAGTCGCCGCAATCTTGATCAATATCCTCTCCCGAACAATCCCCGCCGCTCGATAAATCTCAATCAAGTGCCGAGCCTTCTCCACCGTTGCCTGCACATCAAACGAGAGCCGCGCGTCCACCTCCGTCGAAACTCGCCCCGGCACAATTTTTAAAATCTCCCGCCCAAAAAGAGTCAATAATTGATCGATAATCGCACGCGCACGCACCTCTTTCGATCCAACTCCACCCTTACCATCCGCCACCGCCTTTTCTAGCAATCCTTGGTACGCAGGCATCTCCACCGCTTTTTCGATCAAAGTCGGGTTCGTCGTTGCATCCTGCGGTGAATACGCCTTCATCGAGGTAAAATCCCCCGTGTCCGCCACCACCGTGGTGAACTTCTTTAATTGCTCTAAAGCATTTGTGCTCATCGTCTCTTATTCTCCTAAATGTTCCCGTAAAAGAGGCTGCAACCTCTCCTCAACTTTACGAATCCTATCGATTTCGTCCGCTTCGACAAGCAGTCGTATCAGATTTTCTGTCCCCGAGTACCGCAGAAGAATCCTCCCCTTCTGCCCCAGGAATTCCTTCATCTCCGCCACCGCACCAGCCAAAATTGGAATCGTCTCCCACGGCACCTTCTGCCTCACCCTCACATAACTCAACTTCTGCGGATACTTTTTCATTCCTCTTCGCATCTGCGCTAACTGCAGCTTCTTCCTTTGCACCAAATCTAAAATCTTCAAGGCCGAGAGCAGTCCATCCCCCGCAGGCGATACATCGTGGAAAAGTAGATGGCCCGACTGCTCCCCCCCCAAACAAAAACCACCCGCCCGCATTGCCCTCGCCACATACCGATCTCCCACCGGCGTCCTCATTACTTTCCCGCCCCGTGACTCGACCGCTTCGTCTAATCCCATATTACTCATCTCTGTCACCACCACCGTCTTTCCTGACAACTTTCCTCTTTCTAGTGCATCCAAAGCTACCATCGCAATCACCTCATCTCCATCCACCCTCTCTCCCTCCTCATCGACCAAAACCATCCGATCCGCATCCCCATCATGAGCCAAACCAATCCAACCCGGCTTTTTCTGAATCACTCGCACCAGCTTCTCGGGATGCTCAGATCCACAGCCTTCATTGATATTTTTTCCATCGGGCTTTCCCGCAATTACGTCCACCTCCGCCCCCAACCCTCGTAAGATAATCGGAGTCGTAAACCAGGCCGCTCCATTCGCCGCATCCACCACAATCTTTAATCCCGCTAGCGAAAAATCCGCAGGAAAACCTTTTCGCAACCTATTCTCATATCCTTTCAGCGCCCACCGTGCGCAGGAGAAATCCATCTTTGGCGTTTTCTCTGTGATCAATGGTGGATGCTTTTCATCCAGACACGCTTCAATTGTTTCCTCCTCTTCATCCGTCAACTTCGCGCCATCCGCCCCACAAAACTTCAGCCCGTTATCACCCACCGGATTATGGGAGGCGCTCAAAATAGCCCCGCCACACGCTCCCTTTTCCTCTACTAACATCCCCACCGCCCCACTCGGAATCACCCCTAGGACCTCTGTATCTAAACCCGCCGCGCGTAACCCAGAAACCAGCGCCGCTTCCAGTATCAGACCCGACCCACGCGTATCCCGCGCTACTAAAAATCTTCCGCCAGCCGACTTTTTCGAAAAATACTTCCCCGCCGCCCATCCCATCGCCGCCACAAATTCGGGCGTCATTGGCAACTGCCCCACTTTCCCACGAATCCCATCCGTCCCAAACCACCTCCGCACCCATCCCCCCTCTCCCATTAACGCACCCCCGCCCGCATTCCCGCCACAATCAACCCCAACCCCCCCCAGGCAATCACTGCCAACCCCAAACAGATCGCCGCACGCACCAACCTCCTTCCAACAGCCCTAGGCCCTGCCGAGGGACGCAAAAATCCTCGCGCTAACCCACTCACCCAAGAAACGCCCTCCCCACCTGCCACCAGAATCTCCGTCAGCTTTTGTCGTAACGCATCGATCTCCAAGGGCCTTTCCATCGTCCCACGACGGCACAAAGTGATCTGACCCGACTCCTCCGAGAGGACTAAAATCACCGCATCACTCTCCTCACTCAAACCCAACGCCGCCCGATGCCGTAACCCCAGCACTCGGCTCATTCCCTGCTGACTTACTGGCAAAATACAACCCGCCGCCACCAGTCGGTCTCCCCTCAAAATCACCGCCCCATCGTGCAACGGAGTTTGATTGAAAAATACCGTCGCCAACAGCTCCTCCGAAACAGTTCCTTGGATAGGCACGCCCGAATCCATTACCCCCTGTGCAAGATCCGACTGCTCAAAAACAATCAACGCCCCATACTTCCGCTCTCGGAGTGCCTCGATCGCTTTAATCACCTCTTCGATCACGAAAGACTGCCGCTCGGCATGAATCGAAAATCCACCCGCCCGTCCGATCTCCGCCAAAGCCCTGCGAATCTCGGGCTGAAACAAAATCAGAAAAGCTAGTACCAGGACCGAAACAAACGCCTGCAAAAGAAAACTCAACACCCGTAACTCCAAAAACCTTGAGGCCACCAGGGCAACGACAAAAACCAGCAAAAATCCGCTCAACACTTTAGCTCCCTGCGTTCGCCTCAGAAGCTTGTAGCCATAATAAAAAACTGCCGTTAAAATCAGAATCTCCAACGCACCTTGCCAGCGCAAGTCACGGTACGGTTCCAGCCAGCTAACGGGCACAATCATAGAGTGAGAAGAACAGAAACGGCAGTCGCTGTCGATGCGTAGAATTAACGAGCACCCCTTTTTTAAACTCCAATCGATCCAACTCATCCCCCTTCGATCCGAGCGAGCGCACTGTAACTCCATCCGCACGAAGCTGAACCACATTCACATAGTCAGATTGGGAAAAAGCCTTACTCAAGCGCTTCGATTCCGGGCACTGCTGGGGGCGCGCCTCCACCCCCATTGCCCCATTCCCAAAGAAAGGAATCTTCCTGCCCCCCTGGCCCTCCGTCTCCACCCTTTGCATATTATGATCATGATGATTAAAAACCGCTGTCACTTGAGAAGCCTCCAGTACCGGCACCCACTGCTCGCGTACCTGAACGATCTCTTTCTGCTCTCGCCATGAGCGAAACGAGGGAAACGCAGGCACATGCCATGAAGCAAACACCCACGGAATCAATTTCCGCATTTCTAGATTTTTCTTCAACCACGCCGTCTGAGATGGGATCGGCAGAACATGCCCCGAATCCATCAATAAAAGGGAAAGATAATCCCCGAAATCCAGCGCCACCGGTTCCTCCTTTCGATAAAGCCCACCAAATAAAGCGTAGAAAAACGGCGCTCTTTCCCTCATCTGAGCATAGGTCGCCCCCTCCTGCACGTACCCACCCTTCACCTCGTGATTTCCGATTCCTGCTACAAAAGGAATGATCCGCCCGTTCGGAGCGCGGGCCGCTTCGCTCCACTGCTCCCAAAAAGCAATTTCACGGGTCACATCATGCCCATCCGCATAAGCCAGATCCCCACCCACACTCATGAATAACGGATCCTCCTGCGCCCCCACCTTCAGCATTTGCGCTGAAGTCTTTAATACATCGACATCCCCACCCTCGACAAATACCACCGGTTTTTGAAGGTGATCTGGGGCCGATCGGAATTTTTGAGCCGGGGCCTCCCCGATCTTAAAAAGATACTCGGTGTCTGGTTTCAAATCGTACCATCGAGCTTGGATTAGCCCCCAGCGCGCCATCCCCAGTTTTTCAGGATCAGGAAAATCAGACGCGCTAGTCTTCAATGTTTTCCAATCAGCCGCCTGGACTTCTTTCCACTTCACTACCTCCCCTTTTCCCTTTTCTGGTCGATCCCCCAACCCAGGACCCCGCAACCACTGAGCCGTCATCGTCGTACAAGGATCACCCTCCCACGTCAGAAGTAATGTTTTGGGAACTTCGTCAGCTTGAAGCAGGCAAGAGAGAAACAAGAAACCGAAAATGAGGTAAGAACGTTTCATCCATTCTTTCTAGAGCAAGAAACAAAAAAACCAATTTTCTAGCGCAACATTTCTGTGACACATCCCCATTACCCTCTACTCCCCCTCCCCCACCTAGGTTTGGGCACCTCAATATCCTTCACCGCCAATTTCACCCGATCCGGCCCCAACACCTCCCTCAACATCCCCAGTACCTCCAGCGTTGGCCTCAACCGCATCTGTGTTCCCGCCTCCAATAACACCATCTTTCCCTCCACCTCCAACTCCAACCGCACTGGCACATCCCCAGCCTGACCCGCCACAATCTCCTTCACCCGCGCCATCTTTTCTCCCGCCAAATCCTCACGTGTCGGCACCAAGTGCACATGCGTCACCCACTTCCCCACCGCCGCCTCCAAGGTCACACACTCCGACGTCCGCAACCGTACCCGCTCCTCCGCATCTGTATCCACAGATCCACCCACCACCAAAGGAGTCCCAATCTTCAAGGCCATCCCCGCTTCCCGATACAAATCAGGAAAAATCATCACCTCCATTCGTCCCGTCTTGTCTTCCAACATCACCCGCGCATACGGTTTTTTATCCTTCTGCGTCAACCTTACCTCCATCGACGTCACCACCCCCGCCATCCTAGCTACAGTACCGCTCTGCATCTCATCTGGTTCCCCCAAGTTCAGGGTCCGAAACGCTCGCAAATCCGCCTCAAACTCATCCGCGGGATGCCCAGTCACATAAAAACCCAGCAACTCCTTTTCTGCCGTCAACTTGTCCCTCTTCGACCAATCCGCATAATCCAGCGGAGCCTTCTCTCCGCTCTTCGTCGCATTCGGCGAAGCTTCCTCCATCAATCCGAAGAGTGTTCCTTGCCCCCTTTCCTTATCCCTCGAAACAGATCCCGCTAAAGCCAACGCCGTTTCCACCTTGGAAGCTAACCACGCCCGATTTCCACTTAGCCCATCAAATGCCCCACATCGAATCAAGCTTTCCACCGCCTTTTTGTTGATCGCCTTGTATTCCACCCTCGCACAAAAATCATCGATTGAGACAAAATTCCCACCCTCCTTTCTCGCCACCAAAATCGCCTCAACACACGCCGACCCCACGTTTTTGATCGCCCCCATCCCAAAAAGAATCTTGTTCGGTTGCACCGTGAAGTTCATCTCACTCGTGTTCACATCGGGAGGCAAAATGCGAATCCCCATGTTCTGCGCCTCCGCCACAAAGAGCGCGATTTTATCCGTATTATCAAGCTCATGAGAGAGCAGAGACGCCATGTACTCCGTGGGATAGTTCGCCTTTAAATAAGCCGTCTGACACGACAAGACCGCATAGGCCGCACTATGACTTTTATTAAACCCATAGCCTGCGAATTTCTCCAATAATTCAAAAATTCGCAACGCCTGAGATCGCGGAATCTCATTCACCTTCGCGCAACCCAAAACAAAGGTTTCCCTCTGCTTCGCCATCTCTTCCGCCTTCTTCTTCCCCATCGCCCGACGAAGAAGATCCGCTTGCCCTAAACTGTATCCCGCCAAAACCCGCGCCGCCGCCATCACCTGCTCCTGATAAATCAGTACCCCAAACGTCTCTGCACTGATCTTCTCCAGCAAGGGATGCTCATAGGTAAACTGGGTTTTTCCACGCTTCCGCTTTACATACTCATCAATTAAATCCATCGGGCCAGGCCGATAGAGCGCAATCAATGCGATCAAATCCCCAATCCCTTTTAAATCAAATATCGCACACGTCCTCCGCATCCCTGGCGACTCCACTTGAAACACCCCCACATTCTCTGCTCGATTGAGCAACGCGTACGTCTTCGGATCATCCAGGGGAATCTCTTCGGGCGTCATCTTCTTTCCCGTGGTTTTCTCCATCAACGCCAAGCAGTCCTGAATGACCGTCAGGGTTTTCAATCCCAGAAAATCCATCTTCAGTAGGCCAATCTCCCCCACCGCATTCATCGAAAATTGGGTCATGACCGCCCCCGTATCGTCCCGCGTTAACGGCAAGTAGTCGGTCAGATCACGATCCGCAATCACCACCCCTGCCGCATGAGTCCCACTCTGTCGCACCATCCCCTCCAGCTGAAGAGCCGCCTCAATCACCGGCTTGACCGACTCCTCTTGCGCCATATTCCGCAGTTCGGGAACCTGCTTCAAGGCATCCGTTAATTTAGCCCCTGGAACCTTTGGAATCAGATCCGCAATTCGTGAGGTCTCCCCAAATCCCATTCCCATCACCCGCCCCACATCCCGTACTGCCATCTTCGCTCCCATCGTGCCGAAAGTAATGATCTGCGCTACCGCCCGCTCTCCATACTTATTCCGCACATAAGCAATCACCTCCTCCCGCCGATCAGGACAAAAGTCTACATCTATGTCAGGAGGCGAAATCCGCTCTGGATTTAGAAACCGCTCGAAAAGCAGTCCGTACCGAATTGGACACAAATCGGTAATTCGCAATACATAGGAGACTAAGCTTCCAGCCGCACTCCCGCGTCCTGGCCCCACTGGAATTCCCTTCTTTTTCGCATAATCGATAAAATCCCAAACGATGAGAAAGTAGCTTATGAAGCCCGTCTTCTCGATTACCCCCATTTCAAACTCCAAACGCACCTTGAGTTCGGCATCCTTGCCCGCCCTTTCCCCATACCGTGTAACCAATCCTTCTTGGCACAATTTTCGGAAATAAGCCTCCCGCGTCATTCCCGCGGGCACCTCAAAGGCAGGAAATTTGTTTCCTCCTAACGGCAGTTCTAAATCGCAACGCGAGGCAACTCCCGCCGCATTCTCGTACGCTTCAGGAAATTCCGCAAACAGCGCCGCCATCGCCTCGCTGTCTTTCAAATAGAACTCAGGCCCATGGGGCTTCATCGCTCGATTGGGGTCATTGATTCTCCCATTCGTCTGGATGCAGACGAGAATCTCTTGGGTAATCGCCTGTTCCTTTCTCACATAGTGCACATCATTCGCCGCAACCAATGGGGTCTTCGTCTCTTTCCCTAAAATACGATAAAACTCTCGAATCCTTGCCTGGTCCTCAATTCCATGCTGATGAATCTCTAAAAGGAAATCCCCTGGCGCAAAGATCTCTCGGTACTCCCCCAATATTTTTCGCGCCTCCGCCTCCTTCCCGCCCAAAAAGGCTGCAGCGATCTCCCCCTTGAGACACGCGCTTGTCCCGATCAAACCCGAGGCATGTTTGGCGAGAAGAGCCCGATCGATCCTTGGCTTATAATAGACACTTTCCAAATGGGCCGCCGTCACCAGATGAATCAGATTCCTGTACCCCTCCAGATTCCGGGCAAGGAGCAGGAGATGAAAGTTCGCATCTTTTCCTCCTGGGGCCGCCTTCTTCTCAAACCGGTCTCCTGGTGCGATGTAGACCTCGCACCCCACGATCGGCTTAATTCCCTCCTTCTTTGCCTCCTGATAAAACTCCAGCGCCCCATAAAGATTTCCATGATCAGTCAGCGCCAGTGCGGGTTGACCCAACTCCTTCGCACGCCCCACCAGCTCAGGAATACGACATGCCCCATCTAACAGGGAGTATTCCGAATGGCAGTGCAGATGGACAAACGGCTTAGCCATAATCGATTAATCTGATTCGTCCCCAGCCATCTTCCAGTCAATTCCACGCTCTCCCTTGCCTCCTTTGTGTAAAATCGACCACACTCCCTCGACGAGTCTAGTCCGAGCCCCTTCATCCTTTTTTTAAACACGCCAAATCAAGCTTGTCGCTAAAAACAAAAACCCCTCGGCCGAGCAATCACTCTCGTCCCAGGGGTTTTGTTTAAGAGTCTTGTTCTAAATAATCTTTAGAAGCTGTAGACAACTTCCGCACCAGCGTAGTAAGCCGGTCCCCCAGAGACAGAACCATTGTTCTGACCCGAAGGGGTCGTGCTTGTGCCAGTGTTATAAGTGTTGCTTCCCCAATCCATGCGGTACTCCGCACGGATAAGGAGATTATCAATCACGTTAAAGCCAGCTGTGAGGGTGTACTCCCATAGATTATTACCTGTCACATGTCCACCGTCTTGGCCTGTGCTGGCTGTCCCCTGATTTCCAAACACCCCTGCGTTATTGGAACCGAGGTACTCGCCGCGACTGCAAAGAGAGAACCAGTCATTAAACTGGTACTTCGCATATGCACCAGCACCATACCAGCAGGTATTCGCATTGCTTCCGCCTTGCGAAGAACCGGATGAATTGCCTAGGAGCGCATTGAACGCCAAGAGCAGTTTGTCGTTGGCGAACTTCGGTGCCCAGTTGCCCCATGAATTGTAAATGACCGCATAGGCAGAGGCAAAACCGCCTTCTGCTGCAGATGAAGTGCTTGTTGCAAGGCTAGGCTGAACCGAGCTGGTTGAAGTGTTATTGTCATTGCCGCTGCTGTACTGGAAGTTGTTGCTCCAGTTCGCATTGCCGCCAGGGGCGGTCACGTTCAACGCTGCGAGCAACGCCACGCCGTCCGAACCGTTGGGGTTGGTGGTGGTGTTGTTATCGCTGTTGGAACCGTTCACTACGCCCAATTTTCCATCGAGGTAATCGTCAAACTTGTAGGACGAAAGTACACCGGTGTAATAGAGGGGCATCACATTGAACAGCAACCCAAAGGTCGTGTTCATGTTTGCGGGACGTTCCATCACT
>JBGSBI010000006.1:44809-81621 GCA_041730685.1 Aliarcobacter sp. | reverse complement strand
CGTCCTTCACCCCCTATGTGAATAAGTCGGGTACAAGATAGAGCAAGCTTCCCAAAGCAACGATTTGATGGCAAACAGACTCGCCATATTTGATCTGCACTACTTGTTGAAAACTATTTACTTACGCTACTTTTAAAACTCTTCTCTATCCTCTTTTTGGCCTCGTCTTCCAACCTTTTTCGTAATGGGGATAACTCATCTTTGATCGCTTTTTCCAGAGCCAGTTTCTCCGTCCAGTAACGTTGCACAAACTCATCTTCATTTTCTGAAGTTACCCCCAAATTAAAATCTTTCGCCACCTTCAGCGCCTCCTTCCGAGACTGAACCCTCACCTCATCGATCCGCTCAACCAACCTCGCTTTCTGCGCATCCGTAAATTTCTGGTAAGGGGGCCAATCCTGCAGCTTCACTTCCAACTGCTCCTTCGATACAAGGGTCAAAGTCAGTATCTGGACAAACCGATCCTCCTCCCCAGGCCCTGCCCAGAACTGATCCTTCTCCCGATTGATCATCCCTTTCTTTGGAACATACGAACCATCAGGAATTCTCGGAGGACGCGGTTTAACTAGGTTCGCTTTCCCCTCAGCGGTGATCGCCTCTTCTGGAGACGACTGGGCCCACAGACCCGCGGCCAGCAATCCGGCCATAACCAAGTAGTATCCTATTTTTATTTTCATAATCCTGCCCACCAGCGATTGTCCGCGTCTTCCTTCACCAAGGCGTCCAAAGCGGCGAAGACCGCACGATCACTCACCGTCGGCGTCGAATCCTTCCACTGAAAAAAACCGACGGCGAGAACCGCGCATCCCGCCCCCACCATCAGCCAACGCCATTTCGGCATCCAACTCCACTTGCTCTGCGCCACCGCTTCTCTCTCCGTCCGCAATCGCGCCAGCACCTTGGCCGCAAACCACGGCGGCGCCTTCGCGGGTGGTACCGAGGCCAGAAGCTTTTCCAGCTCCGACCCCAACTCCCCCTCCTCCTGCCCATCTCGACTATTTATCTTCATAAAGGATTAAACTGCCCATTTCTCATTTCGGTGCGCTCAAATATTCAGAAAGTTCTTTTCTTAAAAAATCACGAGCCCTGAACATCAACGACTTAACTCCAGAGGGGCTCGTTTTCATAATGATCGCGATCTCTTCATAGCCGAAATTTTCGTTCTGGCGAAGATGAAGCACCATCCGCTGGCTTTCTGGAAGCGCTCGATAAGCCGCTGCGACCGCCTCTCCCAGCTCCTTTGTGCACAGCTCTTGCCGAGGATTTTGGGCAATCCCTCCTCGTTGTTCCAAAATAAAAGCCTCCCCCGTGTCTGGATTCACCGCCCCATCCCGTAACCGCATCTTGTACGCCTGCGTACTGCAATAGGTGAAAACCAAATTGCGCGTCACCGTCATCAACCAGGTGGTAAACTTCGCCTTAGGCTGGAATCGGGGTGCCGCCTTCCAAACTCGCAGAAAAATCTGCTGCGCTAAATCCTCTACGTCAGGCCCAATATCCCCAATCATCTTCGATACCGTTCCGTACACCCGATCCTGATGCCGCTCAATCAACCGACGAAACGCCTCCTCATCCCCCCCAGCCATCTGGGTGATCAGCATCTCATCGCTCGTGCCTTCCTGCCCATCCGTCATCAACCCTACCTTCCCACAAAACCACCCCGCGCCCAACCTTCCTTGTCCCCACTCCCCCGTGCTCGCAGCACGATTGAGGTCCGACTCCCGTTGACACCTACCCCTTCCGTAGTTTCAATCATTCCATTCATGGCAGGTCATAGTCGCTGGTCCAAAGTCAAACGCTCCAAAGGTATCTCCGACGTCAAACGCGGTGCCCTCTTCTCCAAACTCGCCAAAGAGATCACCGTCGCCACCCGCCTCTCAGGTCGCGATCCCAACTTCAACCCCCGACTCCGTACCGCCATCACCACCGCCCGTGCCGAATCGATGCCCGTCGAAAACATCGATCGCGCCATCCTCAAAGGCACCGGCGAACTCGAAGGCGGCGGCACCATCGAAGAAATTATGTACGAAGGCTATGCCCCAGGCGGTGTCGCCCTCCTCGTCGAAACCACCACCGACAATAAAAACCGCACCGCGGCCGAAATTCGGCACCTCTTCACCAAACACGGCGGCAATCTCGCCGGCTCCAACTCAGTCGCTTGGATGTTCAAACGCCACGGCGTGTTCCTCCTCGAAAAAACCGACCCCAACACCGCCCTCGAAGTATCCCTCGAGGCAGGAGCCGACGATGTCCGCACCCTCGACGAACACTCCACCGAAGTCATCTGCCCCCCCGACAAATTCGATACAGTCGATAAAGCCCTCCGCGCCGCTCAACTCATCCCCACCGCCAGTCGCTTCCTTTACGAACCAGAAAATCAAGCCCCCTCACCCGACCGAGAAACCTCCGCCAAAGTTCTCGCCCTCATCGAAGAACTCGAAGACCACGACGACGTCCAAACCGTCTCCCCCAACTGCATCATCAGCTGATCTTTTATTTCATCATCGCACTACGTCTTGAACCGACCCCCGCAAGGCCGCTCCCCTCACCCCCCCGCCACCACTTTCACAAACTCCAACCGATCGCCATGTTCTACCTTCTCCTTCTCCCACTCCTGCCGTAACAGCGCTTCCCCGTTCCGCTCTACCAGAACACTCGCTGGCACCAGCCTCATCTCCCGAATCATCTCCGCCACAGTCTTGCCTGTCGCAACCTGCCGCGCCTTCCCATTCGCAAATACCGTAATCTTCTTGCTCAATCGCTTACCCCGCTAACGCCCGGTCCCAATCTTTCCAAACCGGATCCAATCCCCTTCCCCGTAGTGCTCTACTCAAATCCTCCGCACTCCGCTCGTCCGAAACCTCAAACTGCTCCGTCGCCTCCGCCCCCTCCCACTCACTCGCCTCCAACGCAACCTCCCGCCCCCTCACCGTCCGATGTAACCGCGCCTTTCCCACCCCCGTATATCCGCCCGGTTCCGTCTCCGATCCCGCACTCATCATCGTCACCCCTAAATCCATCAACCCGTCCCGCAATTTCGCCGGCTCCCTCGTTGATAAAACAATTCCCGCCTGCGGAAACGCCACCCGAAAAGCACAAATCGCTCGCACGAAATCCCGATCCGACATCGCTACCCTTGGCTGAAACCCACCCGACGCCGGCCGCAATCTCGGCAAGGCCAGGGTAATTTGCGAACGCCAGCACACTTTCATCATATGCGACACATGCCCCGCTAAGGCCACCAACTCCCTCCGCCAATCCGCTAGGCCTATCAACACCCCCAACCCAATTCGCCGAAAGCCCGCCTCATACCCTCTCTCGGGTCCCCCCAACCTCTCATCAAAATTCCGTTTCGGACCCGAGACATGCATCTCCGCATACGCCGCCCGATCATAACTCTCCTGATACAAAACCAACCCTTCCGCCCCCGCCGCCACCACCTCTCGATACTCCGCCACCTCCAGCGGCGCTACCTCGATGGCCACCGAGGGAAAAAGCCCGACACATCGGCGCACCGTTTCCGCCAAATAAGAAACCGGCACCTCCTTGGGATGCTCCCCACTAACCAAAAGTAAATTTCGGAACCCTATTCCCGCCAAGTGCTTCGCCTCCACCTCCACCTCCTCTGGCTTCAAAGTCACCCTGCGAATCGGGTTGTCCTTGGAAAAGCCACAATACTTACAGGTATTAACGCACTCATTGGAAAGATAAAGCGGCGCAAACAACCTCATCGTCCGACCAAAGTTCTTTCGCGTCTCCCCTCTCGCTTGCTCCGCCAACTCCTCCAACCGAATCGACCCGAACATTAAATCTTCAAACCGTGCCACCGCCGCCGACCTCGCAAAAGGCAACCCCTCCAGCGCGTCTCCAGGTGATCCGCTCATCGCTTCAAAACCTATTCGTCCAAAAATCCAGTCAACGGACTTGTCGCTGATGCCTCGCGCCTCGTCGGACCCAATCCCGCCTCAAATCCGCTGCGCCCGGCCTCCACTCCCAATCGAAACGCCTTCGCCATCTCCGCAGGATCTTCCGCCACCGCAATCGCTGTATTGACCAACACCGCATCCGCCCCCATCTCCAAGGCCTCCGCCGCATGCGACGGCGCCCCCAACCCTGCATCCACAATCACTGGAATCCTCGACTGCTCGATAATGATTTCAATCATCGCCCGCGTTTCAATTCCGCGATTCGAACCAATCGGCGCCCCCAACGGCATGACCGTCGCCGCTCCCGCCTCTTCTAACCTCTTAGCTAATACCGGATCGGCTTGGATATAGGGCAGAATTGTAAAACCTTCCTTCACCAAAATCTCCGTCGCCTTCAACGTCTCAATCGGGTCAGGCAGGAGATAACGCGGATCAGGATGGATCTCTAATTTAATCCACTTCGGTAAACCCGCCGCCACCGCCAAACGAGCCAATCGCACCGCTTCCTCCGCATTCATCGCCCCACTCGTATTCGCCAGCACCAAATATTTATCCTGATCAATTTCCTCCAGCATATCGGCCTGCGGATCCCTCTGCCCCGTTAAATCCACCCGACGCAACGCCACCGTGACAATCTCCGTTCCGCTGGCTTCCAACGCCGATTTCATCGCCCCCACCGACGGAAATTTGCCCGTACCAATCAAAAGCCGAGAGCGAAACTCCCGATCTCCGATCCTCCAAACTTCCGTGGTCTGTACTTGAGCCGACATCGCCACATCCTATTCCAAAGAGCGTTCTTCTTCAAACCTTGCTTCCCGCTTGCCTTCTTCAACTAAACTTCGTCATATCAACTGAGTGAATCCACAGACCTACTGGAAATCCCGCCTTCCCTTGGTGGAAAAAGCTCTCGATCGACTGATCTCCGCGCAAGCTCAACCCCCCCTCATCCACCGCGCCATGCGCTACAGTCTTCTTGCAGGAGGCAAACGCCTACGTCCCATTCTCTGCCTCGCCGCTGCTCGGGCCTCAGGCGGGGCCGAATCCCTCGCTCTCCCCTCCGCTTGCGCCGTCGAATGCATCCACACCTACTCCCTAATTCACGACGATCTCCCCTGCATGGACGATGATAATTTTCGCCGCGGCCGCCCCACCAATCACCGCGTCTTCGGTGAAGCGGTCGCAGTACTCGCGGGCGATGGCCTTCTCACTGAAGCTTTCGCCTCCGTCGCCCGCACAAAACCCAACCGCCGCTACTCCCCCGCCGATCTCGTTACCGAACTCGCCCGCGCCTCAGGTAGCCTAGGCCTGATCGCAGGCCAAGTCCTCGATCTCGATTCGGAAAAAAAGCGCATCCCGCTGAAGAAACTCGTAGAAATCCATCGCGCCAAGACCGGCGCCCTCATTACCACCTCTCTGCGTCTCGGAGCCATGTCGGTAGGAGTCCATCCCACAAAACTCCGCCACCTCACCCGATTCGGTCAGGCCCTGGGCCTCGCCTTCCAAGTCATCGACGACATTCTTGATATTACTTCGACGAAGGAAAAACTTGGAAAAAGCATCGGCAAAGATCAATCCTCAGGAAAAGCTACCTACCCACGACTCCTCGGCCTCGCTGGCGCAAAAAAAGAAGCTGATCGCCTCACCGCCACCGCCCGCGCCGCTCTACGTCCTCTCGGTTCCTCCGCCGACCCGCTCCTAGCTATCGCTGACACTCTTCTCCGCCGCGACCATTAGTTTTCGCCTCGTCCGAAGCACCTCCTCGACCTCAGTCGCCGCCCGCGCCGCCGCCCCAGGCCCGCCAAGCTTCTTCGCCACGTCCCGAATCCGCCCTACCATTGCCTCCGCCCCTTTTGGATTTCGCAAAATCTGTAAAGCCGCTTTGGCCAAACGCTCAGGCTCCATCGCCCCTTGCAAAAACTCAGGAACTACCTTCTCCCCCGCTAAAACATTCACCATCGATAGGTAGGGCAACTGAATTAGAAATCGCCCCAGCCAATAGGTCAGCCAAGAGGTTTTATAAATCACCAACATCGGTAATCCCGCCATAGCACACTCCAAGGTCGCCGTGCCCGATGCCACAATCGCCAAGGAACACCGCGTCAACTGAGTTAAGGATTGCCCTGCTAAAATATCCAGACTCACTCCACTCATCGGTTGCCTTGCCCACTCTTCTTCCAGCTTCTGCCGCATCTCGTGATCCGTTGCCAAGGTTATAAAGGATACGTTCTTCTGCTCCCGCACAATCCTCTGCGCTGTCTGCAGGAGGACAGGCCAATGCTTCGCAATCTCCTTCGCCCGGCTCCCCGGCAAAAGCGCCACACAGGGAATCTCATCCTTCGGCCCCTCCTTCGCTTGTGCAATCCAACGATCGGCCAAAGGATGACCTACCCACTTTGTCTTTAACTTCGGTGCATGCTTCGCGAACCATTCCACCTCAAAAGGAAAAATCACCAACAACCGGTCCAAGATTCGCTCCATCAGCTTGGCTCGGCCCGCTTTCCACGCCCAGACCTGCGGACTCACATAGTAAACGATTGCCGGTGCGTTCCTTTGTCCATGCAAAGCTTTTGCCAGTCGCAGATTAAACCCTGGGTAATCGACCAAGACGACCACATCGGGATTCACCTCCGCAATCTCGTGCTTCACCTCCCGAAATATTTTTAAAAATTTTGGCAGGTTTTTCAGCACATCGGTCAACCCCACCACCGCGTGTTTTGCTAAATTCAGACTCTGCTCCTGTCCCGCCGCTTTCAGCATCGGTCCCCCCACTCCATACGCTTTTAACTTCGGATTCTTCTTCAACTCCCGCAAAAGATCCGCCGCTAAACGATCGCCACTCGCCTCCCCCGCCACGAGATAGACTCGCGGATCTCGATCCACTCCCTCGCTCATGCTCCCTCGGGCGTCATCTGATCACAAATAAGCGAGGCCAGCTTCAAAGCCTCGAAACCATGCGAACCTCCCACCCGCGGATCCGTGTCCATTCGCACATTCACCAAAAACTCCTCCAACTGATTCTTCAGTGGCTCCCCCTTCATCACCGGAATCTTCTCCCGCGTGATCTTGCCCTCCGCTCGCTTATATATTTCCCCCTCCTGCTTCATGTAATCGAGCGAGAGATAAGCATCATCTTGAAACACCCGAATCTTGCGTAACTTTTCAGGACTAATTCGACTGGTGGTCAAATTAGCCACACAGCCGTTTTCAAAACGAATCCGCGCATTGGCAATATCCTCCCCCTTACTTAGCACTGGAATCCCCACCGCATCCACCGACTTCACTGGCGACCGCACCAAATGCAGAATGATTTCTAAATCGTGAATCATCAGATCCATTACCACCCCAATATCCGTGCTCCGTCCTGGATAAGGCGATAAACGGTGCGCTTCGATAAACCGCGGTCGACCCAATCTCTCCTCCAACGCCGCCAGCACAGGATTAAATCTCTCCACATGCCCTACCGCCAATTTCGCCCCGTGCTTTTCCGCTAAATGAACCAACTCTCTCGCCTCGACCGTATTCATCGCAATCGGCTTCTCCACCAAAACATGCTTTCCCTTTTTTAAAAAAGGAGAGGCAATCGCCAAATGAGTCGTCGTCGGGGTGACAATGCTCGCCGCCTCCACCGCCTCGACCATCTCCTCCAACGAAGAAAATGCTCTTGTTTTGCACTTTTCCGCAATCTTTCGCGCTGTCTCAGGATTCGAATCATGTACTCCCACCAACTCCGCCCCTTTCGATTCCGCATAAATCCGTGCGTGCTCTTTCCCCATGTGGCCGACTCCCGCCACCCCTACTTTCACCAAACGACTCATGACGAAACTTTACCCGCCTGCCCCCAAATCGTCACCTTGTGTTGCATCGCCAGTTTCTTCACCTCTTCGAGCTGAAGGATGAGAGTTTTCTTTGCCTCCACCACCAGGGTCCCCACTTGCCCTTCCGCCGCGGCCAAGATGGTTTGCGGTCCGATCACCGGAACATCAAAGCGCATATCTTGGGCGAGGGAAGTCACCTTGATCGCTACCGCCTCCCTTCCCGCCAATTTTCCTCCCCGTTTCAGCGTGGCATCCGTCCCATCGAATCCTTCCACCGCCATGACCGTCCCCTTGCGCACCACCACACTTTGCCCGATGTGCAACCGAGCAACCGCTTTGGCCAGCGGCCACCCAAAAGCAATTTCCGCAGGAAGATGACGCACTGCACGCGGACCCGCTATGTGGCCCACCCCCGCCAAGTGCTCCTCCACAAAAGTTGTCGCAGGTAGAACTTTGATTCCTTCTTGGGCTAACTCCTTCGCCACCGCTCCAAAAAGAGTTTCCGCATTCCGCTCCTTCAACCGAGATAGGATCCAAAGAGCCCTCAGATCAGGGCGCAGATCGAAAAGCCTCTTCGGCGCAATCTGCCCCGCGAAAATTACCTCTCCCACCCCAGTTTTTTTGAAAAAAGCAATCAACCCACCCAACTGCCCCACCCGCACCCAGTGGGTCGGTTGCCCCCGCGCTGCCACCCTCGGGTCTGTCTCCCCTTCAAAGGCGGCCACCGCCAACGAGACCCCTTGATCCTTAGCCCCTTGGAGAACAAGGGCGGGGTAGGTTCCCCTCCCTGCAACCAGTCCGATCTTCGCCTTCATCATGGATTTACGCATAGCACAAAACTCCCATTTCTCCGATTGACCAAATCGTGTGTTTTGATAGGATTTTAACGGAGTCGACTATTGGCAATTGTTGGGTGGGAACTCGAGTGGTTTCCGCCCTTTTTTTCGCCAAAAGCCGTCTCCACAAAAAAGAAAATATAAGCTCATGAATACGCAAGACTTCCTCACAGTACTCGATTACATGGAAAAGGAGAAGGGCATAAGCCGCAAGATAATGGCCACGGTCATTGAAAATGCCCTGATCACCGCCGCCCACAAGACCTATCCCATCGAGACCGAAGTCCGCGTCTCCCTCGACCAGAAATCAGGCAAAATTCAGATGTTTGCCAAACTCAAAGCTTCCGATCGCGCTCGTCCCAACGCCGATGAAATCTCCATCATCAAAGCCCGCGCCGTTAAACCTACCGTCCATGTCGGCGAACTCGTGGAAATCGAACTGGATGCCAGTCAGTTTGGTCGTATCGCCGCCCAAGTATTCAAACAGGCCATGAACCAAAATCTGCGCTCCATCGAGAAAACCATGATCATGGAGGAATTCCAAGGTCGCGTCGGTGACATCGTCGCCGGTACCGTCCGCCGCTTCGAAAGAGCCGATGTCGTCATCGATCTGGGCAAGTTCGAAGGCATCATGCCCTCCCGGGAGCGCGTTCCCACCGAGGAGTACACCCCAGGCGAACGGATCCGCGCCCTCGTCCTCGCCGTGCAAACCGGCCTGCGCGGGCCTGAAATTATTCTCTCCCGTTCCAGCCCCGATTTCGTCCGTCGCCTCCTCACCCTCGAAGTCAATGAACTGGCCGAAGGAGTTGTCATCATTAAATCCCTCGCCCGCGAACCTGGCTTCCGCACAAAAATCGCCGTTTGGTCCGATGTGGAAAAAGTCGATCCCGTCGGCGCCTGCGTCGGCATCCGCGGATCACGGGTCAAGAATATCGTTCGTGAACTCAATAACGAAAAAGTCGATCTTTTCCGCTGGTCCCCCAATATTCATGAACTAGTCATCGAAGCGCTTAAGCCCGCCAAGCTTCGCAAAATCGAAATCGATGAACCCAACCGTCGGATCCGAGCCTTGGTCGACGCCGAAAACCTTTCTCTCGCCATCGGCCGCAAAGGCCACAACGCCCGCCTCGCCAGCCGCTTGACCGGTTGGAATATCGATGTGGAAGAAGATAAAACCGAGGTCCTCGGCTTTGAGCAAAAGCTCGAACTAGCCGTCCAGACCCTCGTTACCATCCTCGGCATCGACCTTGCTCTCGCCCAGAAAATCGCCGCCGTCGGCTTCAGCACCGTCGAGGCCATTTGCGAAGCCTCGGAAACCGATCTGGCCGAAGCTCTTCCTGACTTAACCCCCGAGCAAGCCACCGAGATACGCACCAAGGCCCAGGCGGCCCTCACAGCCGTTAAGACCTGAAGCCCCTTCCCCCGCCCGGCATGGCCACCTCGTCCACGAAAAAGACGGCCAAACCCGAGGGGGACGCCGCCCCTGCCAAAAAGCCTCGCGCCGTTAAAACGGCCGCACCTAAAGATCCCGCCGCCAAACCCGCAAAGAAGGTTTCCGCAAAAACTAAGGCGGCTCCTGCCGTAGCCCCGACCGAAGTTTCCGCTGCTCCCCAGACCCCTCCTCCCGCTGCCCCCGCGACGGCTAAAGTAGAAAAAGCCGCACCCGAAATTGCCCCCGCCCCCACATCTGCGCCTAATGCTGCGCCCGCTCCTGCCGCCGTTGAGTCGGGTGAAATGGAAATGCCTACCGACGAAACAAAGATCATTTTGATGAAGCCACCCATTCAGGTCCGCGACCTGGCTACTCGGCTCAACTTAAAACCTTTCCAACTCATCCATGAACTCATGGAAATGAATGTCTTCGCCACTCTCAACCAGAACCTAGAAGAAGCCGTAGCGAAAAAGATCTGCGAAAAGCGTGGCCTCTTCTTTATGGCGGAAAAACGTAAAGAGGGTGGCGGTGTCCACAAAGTCGCCCCCGTGGTCGAACCGCCCAAAGCCAAGCCCATCCCATCCGCCAATCTTAAACCGCGCCCCCCCGTGGTTACTTTCATGGGTCACGTCGATCACGGAAAAACCTCACTGCTCGACGCCATTCGCCAGACCAAAGTCGCCGCGGGCGAAGCGGGCGGCATCACCCAACACATCGGGGCCTACACCGTTAAACGCGATAACTCGACCATCACTTTTCTTGATACCCCAGGCCACGAAGCCTTTACTGCCATGCGTTCTCGTGGGGCCACCATCACCGACATCGTCGTTCTGGTTGTCGCCGCTGATGACGGGATTAAACCCCAAACCCTCGAAGCTCTTCGCCACGCCCAAGCCGCCAAAGTCACCATCATGGTCGCGGTGAATAAAATCGATTTACCCAACGCCAATCTCGATAAAGTCAAAGGCCAGCTGCAAGAGCTTGGCCTCGCCCCCGAAGAGTGGGGTGGACAAACTGTGGTCTGCGAAGTTTCCGCCACCAAGGGAACCGGTATCGAAAAACTTTTGGAAATGATCGCTCTTCAAGCCGAAATTCTCGAACTATCTGCTGATCCAACAGGCCACGCCCGCGCCCGCGTCATCGAAACGCAGATCGAAACTGGCCGCGGGCCCACCGCAACCGTCCTCGTTCAACAGGGACTCCTCAAAGTGGGCGACTCTTTTGTCTGCGGACCTCACCTCGGCAAAATCAAAGCTCTCTACAACGACGCAGGCGTCTCCATCAAAGAAGCAGGACCTTCTGTTCCCGCTCGTATCGTCGGCTTGACCGGAGCTCCCTCTCCTGGCGAAGAAGTGGTCGTCGTCGCCACCGAACGGGAAGCCCGCTCGATTGTCGAAGAACGGCAGGAAGCAGAACGATCCACCCGACTCGCCTCAGGCCCCGACGCCCCCGAGGGTGTTACTCTCGAGAATCTTTTCGCCAGCATCGCCGAAGGCCAAAAGAAGTGCCTCCACCTCATTCTCAAGGGCGACGTCCAAGGCTCCGTCGAAGCCATCGTCGAGGCCGTCCGCAAAATCACCAGCCAGAAAGTCTCCCTCAATATTATCCTTTCCACCATCGGACCAATTTCCGAATCCGATATCCTTCTGGCCAAAGCCTCCGGAGCGGTCGTCATCGGATTTAATACCAAAACCGACAACGCCGCCGCCAACGCCGCCAAACGAGAAAATGTTCAAATCCGCCTCTTCAGTATTATTTACGAACTAGTCGATCAGGTGAAGGAGGCCATGACGGGTCTGCTCGATCCCGAACTGCGCGAAAGCCCCCTCGGCAACGCTCTCGTCAAAAAGGTTTTCGAGCTTTCCAAGTTTATGGTCGCGGGTTGCCAAGTCCAAACGGGCCGCATCACCAAGTCAGGTCGCGCACGCGTCGTCCGCCGCAAACAACCGATTTACGACGGAGCCGTCGTCACGCTTAAACGCTTCCAAGAGGACGTTCCGGAAGTGCGCCAAGGACTGGAGTGCGGTATCCGTCTCGGCAACTTCGACGAATACGAGGAAGGCGACATCATCGAGTGTTACCAACTCGAAAAAGTCGCCCAAGCCCTCTAATTCGCTCCAGCGACTGATTTTTTTCTTCAGTTCTCCCTCTTTTCTTTCCACAATCGAGGCATGCCGAGTCGTCGTCTTATCCGTGTGGCAGAGTCCATTCGCTCTGTCTTAGGTCGCCTCGCCCTCCGCGAGCGCACCCTCGAGGGCAAACTCATCACCATCACAGGGGTCACCGTCAGCCCTGATCTGCGTCATGCCCAAGTCTTTGTCACTCATCTCGACGGTTCTACCCCCGACAAAGACGTCGTCCTTACGCTCAATGCTTTAAAAGAAGAGTGGCAACGCGAAATCAATAAAACCCTCAGCATCAAGTACACCCCACGACTTCAGTTTTTTGTGGACGAAGCCCAGCGCCGAGGCGATCGCATTCTCCAAATCATGACCGAAATCGACCCTGCCCGCCTCGATCCCAACGACCCTGATTTTATTGATCCCTCCGACGCGGCTCCCACCCTCACCCCAGAAGAATCACCCGATCTAGACCCACCCATCGAACTCCGGGGCCGTAGCCAAAAACGCGCTTCCTAATTTCGGCTTAAGTCGACCAACCGACTGGCCAGCAAAAGCCCACTAGGGTAGGCGGATTTTCTCAATCGAACTCACCACCCCCTCTCCCAGAAAACTCTCCACTCGACTCTGGTACGGTCCAGGTTCATCGGTTAAGAAAATCCTTAATTTCCCCTCCTCCAACTTCGCCCCTTCCGAATCTCGCAATGATTCCGCACACGCCTCCGACGAGTCGACCAGTTCCACCTTCGGTCCCAGCACTTTCGCCAATACTCCCTTCAAGTGCGGATAATGGGTACAGCCTAGTACCAAAACCTTAATCTTTTCGCGCAACAACGGCTCAAGATACTTGCGAATCACTGCCTCCGTCACCTCCCCCTCCACCCATCCCTCCTCCACCAGCGGAACGAGCAAGGGTGTCGCTTGCCCGAAAACCTTCAGAGTCGGTCGCGCTTGGCGCAAGGCTTTCTCGTATGCCCCGCTCCCGATTGTCGCCGAGGTCCCAATTACACCCACCGGCCCATCTCCCGCCACCCGTAACGTCGCCGCCACTCCCGATTCAATCATCCCATGCAACGGAACATTCACCGAGGAACGCAGTTTTTCCACCGCAAAAGCCGAGGCCGTGTTACAAGCCACCACAATCCGATCCACCCCCTTCGCCTCGAGAAAAGTGATGATCTCGCGGCTGTACCCCAAAACCGTTTCTGCTGATTTATTTCCATAAGGAACCCGCGCGGTGTCCCCTACATAAAAAATATCGCGCCGCGGAAAAGCCGACCGCAAGGCCCGCACCACCGTTAACCCACCCATTCCAGAATCAAAAACACCTAAAGGCATCGTCTACTCTTTCTTCGCCGTTCCAACCGGTAAAGCTTTCCTCACCTCAGGCTCCACGCCGCCCACAACTGCTGGGGCCACTACTGCCCCTTGCCCCGCAGTAGGCACCGCTAAGGACGGCGCAACATTGGAGGAACTCAAGTTCGTTCCCCGTGGCCGAAAGGGCGCCACCTCCTCATTTTTTTTCACCCCAACCATGGTCCCTACTGCATTAGTCGCGACTCGATCCTTAGCCAGTTGTAACCGCGCCGCCGCTTGCGGATTTTCCTGGGATCGCGCGTAGGCTTGAATCCCCGCAAAAATCCACTCCGCTACCTGCTGCCGATACTCCTCCGTACGCAATAAACTCGCCTCACGGGGGTTCGACATAAATCCTCCTTCGACCAGAACCGAGGGCGCGTTAGCTAATCTTAAGACCTTGAAACGCGCCCGCTTCACCCCTCGATCCGATGGCGCGTTACTTTTCGCCAAAACCGCTGACCGATGGATCGCCTGAGTCAGTAGAAAATTGTGATGATCATATCCGTTCCCTGGCCATATCTGATCTTCATCCCCCACCAACGCCCCTCCCGAAGATGTCGAGGGCGCGAACTGCGGCGAAAGACTGTAGGTCTCCCATCCCTCAGAAGATCGACTCGAATCTTCGTTGAAATGAATACTTACAAAAATATACCCAGGGTGATCATCCGCTAACTTCGAGCGGTCTGCATGATCCACATAGCGATCCTGAGTCCGAGTCAGCACCCAGGGAATCCCCGCCTTGTCTAAACAACGGACGAGGCGTTTCGCCACATCGAAGTTAGCCGTTTTCTCGCTCAACCCCCGCGCCGCACGCGTGCCCTCATCTCCACCCCCGTGCCCAGGATCGACCACCACCCCCTGCAACGGTCGCCTGGGAATCTCCCCATTCGGTCGCAGAAGCGGATCGAAAGTCTTTACCAGATCCACACGGGGAATCAGAACAACCTCACTCTCTTTTCGCACCGAATGACTCAACCAGTACCGCACCCCCTTCCAGCGCATTTCACGACTATCCAGCGTCAGTTGCAAGGGTCCTCCGGCCGAGCTCAGATCAAAGGGGCGATTGCCTTCAATCTCCTGCGGCACTTTAAATCCATAAAATTTTGCGAAGGAATCCAAAGAAACATAATCCACTCTCCCCACCCGCACCACCTCCCACGTCTCCACCGCCCACGTAGTTGCCAGTAGGCCAAGAATGACCAAACCCCACCGAATCACAATTTTCTCCTGCATGGACGATGATCAATTAACCGAATCTTTCCAAGATAGACCGCTGCATAAAGCTGGCCTTCCAACACCTCCACATACTCCAACCGTAATCCAGGCAAAGCCCTCAACAACAACTTCAGCTTCGCTACCGACCGACCCGCCCCAGCTTGGCTCGCCTCTCGCACCGCTTTCACCCATCGACCCGCCACCCGTCTCTGCACTGGTGTAAGTCGTAGATTTCTGGAACTCATCGGTAATCCATCTTTTTCTCGAATCGTAGGAAGCCGTACAATTTCCACCGCACAATAAAGATCCCGAACCATCCTTTCGATCACCTCACACTGCTGTTTATCTTTCTCCCCAAACACGGCCACCTGCGGTTGCACAATTCCGAACAACTTCATCACCACCGTCGCCACCCCACGAAAATGACCTGCCCTCTTGGCCCCACATCGCCCCCTCGACCGGTCAATCTCCTCCACCCATGTAGAAGCATCCTTTGCATACAAACTTTTTGGCCGAAAAAGCACATCCGCCCCTGCTTCTTTTGCCCGTTGAACGTCCGCCGCCCCTCGCTGGGGATATTGTCTATAATCCGCTCGCGAGGTGAACTGCGTCGGATTGACATAGGCACTCACCACCACTCGATCCGCTAACTTCCCTGCCCGCCGAATCAGCGCCACATGCCCATCATGCAAAGCCCCCATCGTCGGCACCAAAGCCACCGTCTGCCCCCGCCTCCGCCATGCGCGGGAGGCCTTTTGCATTTCCGCCGTTTTTGTCATAATCTTCACGAACCTCAATCCTACAAAATGTCTACCTACCTCCACAACCTCTTCGCTCAAAGAATCGGCGGTCCAGGCTACGGCCTCAAACAAGCTCCGATCTATAAATTCGAGCGAATTAAGCGCGCCAAACGCGCCGCCATGGTCGCTCACCCCAAGAAAGAGCTGCTCGACTTCGGAGTCGGTGAACCCGACTCCATGGCCGACCCCAAGGTCGTCGCCAGCCTCGCCCACGAAGCGTCCCTGCCCGCCAACCGTGGCTACGCCGACAATGGCGGTCCCCGCCTCCGTACCGCTGCCGCCCACTACCTAAAAGAAGTCTTCGGCGTCACCGCCAACCCCGAAACCGAAATCATGCACTCCATCGGCAGTAAAGCCGCCCTCTCCATCCTTCCCGCCGCCCTTATCGATCCAGGCGATGTCGTCCTCATGACTAGCCCCGGCTACCCAGTCTTCGGAACCCACGCCACCTACTACGGCGGAGTCGTTCACCCCCTTCTTCTCACCCCAGAAAATAAGTATCTCCCGCGGCTTGATACCATTCCACGCCCCATTCTCGATAAAGCGAAGGTTCTTGTTCTCAACTATCCCAATAACCCTACCGGGGCCTCCGCCACCCCTGAGTTTTTTCGAGAAGTCGTCGCTTTCGCCCAACGCGAAGAACTCATCGTCATCCACGATGCCGCCTATACCTCCCTTATTTTTGAAGGAAAACCGCTCAGCTTCCTCTCCATCCCAGGAGCCAAGGAGGTCGGCCTAGAACTCCACACCACCAGCAAAGCCTTCAATATGACAGGTTGGCGTTGCGGATTCGTTGTCGGCCATCCTCTCCTCATCCAAGCCTACGCCGATGTCAAAGATAACACCGATTCAGGTCAGTTCCTTGCCATCCAACACGCCTCTGCCACCGCTTTCGAAAACCCTCAAATCACTCGAGAAACCTCCGCCAAATACAGCCGGCGCATGGATGCGATAGTTAAGGTTCTCCGTGCCGTAGGGTTTTCTGCCCAAAAACCAGCCGGCTCCTTTTTTCTCTACACTCAAGCACCAAAATCAGCCCAAGGAAGCCGCTCCCATACTTTCGCCAACGGAGAGGCTTTCTCTCAATGGCTCATCGAAGAACAGCTCGTTTCCACCGTCCCGTGGGACGAGGCAGGAGCCAACGTTCGCTTCAGTGTCACCTTTGCCGCCAAGAATCAATCGGACGAAGACCGTATTCTCGCCGAGCTCGCCACCCGCCTCGAACCCTACCGCTTCACCTTCTAAATCGGATTACGGACCAGGATCCTTTTCGTCATCCCCAGAAATCTTATCTTTGATCGCTAAGATCTGCGGAAGCACGACCAAAGCACTCAGTAGGGTAAAGATCACCCCTAAGCTCATCACCAGACCCAGCGAAACCAACCCGCGATACTCCCCCACCAGCATCGAACCGAAACCAAACAAGGTCGTCAGCGCGGAAAGAACCACCGCCTTGCCCGTACTCGATTCAAAAATACGAATCTTCCCCTCCTCCCGATAACGATCCATCACATACACCCCATAGGCCACTCCGATTCCCAGAATCATCGGCAAGGTCACAATATTCGCTGGATCCAACTTAATTTTAAAGAAACCCAAAGCGCCAAAAAGCCACAGCACCCCAAGGGCTAAAGGGAGCAGGGTGAGCAGAACATCCTCGATCCGACGAAACAGGACGAAAATCAGCACGAGAATCACCCCACCCGCGTAAAACGACGCCTGAATATAACTTTTCATCAAAAGATCAATATATTCCAAGTTCATCACCGGCGTGCCCGTCACCCCAGGCGCCACGCGCTGCACCTGCCCAACAAACTCCTCATTCGGCTTTCTCTCCCATACATCCACCGCTGGCTCCACTTCCAAAAGAACTTTCCCGCCCTCGGAAAGATAGCGCTCCTTCAACTGCGGGGGCAGATCCTGCACCGTCAAAGCCCGATCCCCTCGTTGCGTCTTCAGCCAACCTAGATTCTGCGTGATCGATCCCACCAACTTCACCTGATGCCGATCCAACCTCTGCTTCGCCTCATCCAGATTCAACTTATCCAACGCCGCCACCGCCCGTTCCAAAGGAGGAATCATCTTCTCAAACGTCGTCACCGCCTGCCTCGCCCGACCCGAAAGACCAATGTACTGCTTGGCCTGCTTGGCCCCTTCTTGCGACGATTCCAATAGGAACTCCAAATCTTTCTTTGCCTTCGGCACATCTACCGATTGCCCCGTGCCCGTACCCAAAGTGATCTCCCCCGCCACATGAGCAATCCGATTTACCTCATCCATCCGCTTGTGCTGATCCCGCGGCACCAGATCCCCCAAAGTACGCACCTTGCTCACCGTGGAAAGTTCACGCAGTTGATCAGCCAATTCGTCCGCCTGCTCTACCGTGTTCGCCATCACCACCCCATAAATCAAAGATCCTTTTCCGGTGTCCAAAAGTTCCCGAGTCAACCGAACCGATTCCATCTTCGGATTCTGCAAATGGAGAAGATTATGATCAAAGGTCACCTCTCGACACTTCACCCAAGCAAATGCGCTGAAACCCGCGGCCGCCAGCAAGACTAGATACGGATGAAACGTCAGTCTCCGATCAAGGTTCTCCCCATATCCAAATCTCAGCATCTTACCCACCTGCACCTTCCCATCTCGATCCCGCCAAAGGAGGAGCGCAGGTAAAATTGAAAGACTCGCCAACAACGCCAAAATCACCCCCGTCCCTGCAATCCAACCCAGCTCGGTCAAGCCCGTGAAATCATTAAAACACATCGCGTAAAATGCCGCCGCCGTCGTTCCCCCACCCGCCAAGAGGGCCTTACCCGTTGTCGTTAGGGTGATTTCTACCGCCTCGGCCGAAGTTTTTCCACGGGACATCTCTTCCTCATACCTTCCTAAGAACTGAATCCCAAAATCAATTCCCAGCCCGAGAATCATCACAATGAAGGCCTGCGAAATGATATTCAGGTGCCCAATCGTCACCGTGGTCACTCCCAAAGAAATCACCACGCTCGCCAAGAGCGCCACTAAAGCCAAGAACGGTCGCGAAAACTCTCCATAAGCAAAAAAGAACATCACCGCGATCAAGACCAGAGTGATCAGTGTAGCCAACTTCATGTCGTCCTCGCTCTGCCGCAGTTCGTCATCCAGCAAGACAGGCTCCCCCGTCACTCCGATACTCACCTTGGCATAGAGCGGTCGTGTTTCCTTAACCATTTGCCGCACCCTCTTAATCACCCCCGTAAACGGCGTCGCACTTTTCTCCTCCTCCACCGAAGGCCGCAGAAGCATCAAAATTGTTTTTCCATCTTCTCCCAAACTCAAATACTCATTCTTCAACAAATCACTCTCAAACTCGGAAAGCTCTCCCAATCCTCCCTTTTCCAACACATTCACAGGGGTCTCCAGATCCTTCGCCAACCCCTTTAAATTTCGCACGAACTCCTCAATAAATGGAATGAACTCCTGCCAGTTCGAGGACTTCCGCAGGTACGGATCGTTAAACTTGGCTGAAGCCTCTGCTAAAATGCCATTCAGATTCAGCGCCTGCTTATTTCCTTTCACCAGCGCCGCCAACTCCTCCATCTGCCGCCGAATCCCCGTTAGCTGCTCCTCATCCGCCAAAAGCAAAAGACGATCCGCCATCGGAGAAAAATCGTGCCGATAATAAACACGATCCAGCCCCTTCTCCGTTTTTAATCGCTCCGCCAGCGCGTTGGCCGCCGCCCGACTCGCCTTCAGATCATCACTCTTTAGGACCACAACAATTTCATCCCGCACATCGAATTCATTCATGTAGGCCAAATACTTTTTAAAGACGGGCGAATCCTTGCGAATCAGATCGAGGGTGTTATTCCGAATGACCAACCGCGCCCCTGCCATCGCCCCCCCCGCCACCACTAGGAGAAGCGTGGCCCACAACACCCGCGCACGATGCCCAACTACCAACCGCGCCCAACGATGGAGTAAGGCATCCCCCAGCCTTGCCCCTGACCTTTACTCTCCTGCCCCATGAAAAATTAGCCCGCGGAGCGAGCCTGCTCCTTCTTTCGTTCCCACTCCTCTCGGATCCCCCGGATGTCACGAGACAACTCATCCTGTAAAATGCTCGCCTCCTCGCCCGCTCCCGCCATTTTCGCTCCGACAATCTTTGCCCCAAGAAACGTTTCCCTCTCCGCCACCTTCGCTCGATACGTAGAATCAATATCGGCTAAAGCCTTCTTTTGCTTGTCCGTCAGCTTTCTCTCGGGTTCCGTTGTTGCTAACCGCTCCATCGCAAGCTCATACGCCGTCTTCATTAACCTAGTACCCTAAAAAACTCTGCCCCCTGCGTCCATCGTATTGTCAGGGGTCCCGCTTGCTCCACCCCACCTCAATAGACTAGCATCTTCGATGGATTTTGCTTCTTTGGGACTTTCCTCCTCTGTTCTCCAAGCCATCGTCGACCTCGGATACAAGGAGCCCACCCCCATCCAGGCCCAAGCCATCCCCGTTGCTCTTTCAGGAAAAGATATCATTGGCTCAGCCCAAACAGGAACAGGCAAAACCGCCGCCTTCGCCCTCCCTATTCTCCAACACCTCGGGAAGCCAGGTTCCATGCGTGCCCTCATTCTTGAACCCACCCGCGAACTTGCCGACCAAGTCGCCGCCGCCCTCGAAGTTTTCGCCAAACACACTGGCCTCCGTATCGGCTTAATCTACGGCGGCGTCGGCTACGGAGCCCAACGCGAACAAATCAAACGGGGCATCGATATCCTCGTCGCTACCCCTGGCCGCTTACTCGACCTCGTCAGCCAAGGAGATCTCAACTTCGGCCATCTCACCCACCTCGTCCTCGATGAAGCGGATCGCATGCTCGATATGGGCTTCCTCCCCGACGTCAAACGCATCGTCTCCCTCTGCCCCGAGAAACGTCAAACCCTCTTTTTCTCTGCCACCATCCCCCCCGAAATCGAGCGCCTCACTCAGTGGGCCCTCAAAGAACCTGTCACCATCGAGATCGGTCTTCGCCAATCCGCGGCCGAAACCGTCACCCACGCCCTTTATCCCGTCGCCGCCGACCAAAAACACGAGCTCCTTCTCGGTTTGCTGGAAAAAACCCACTACGAGAGTGTCATCGTCTTTTGTCGCACCCGCATGGGCTCCGACCGCGTGGCAGGTAGCCTTTCCAACCTCCCTCACCCCGTCGGCGTCCTTCATTCCGACCGCTCCCAAGGGGAGCGCACCGAAGCCCTCACTGGGTTCCGCTCAGGAAAATATCCCATCCTCGTCGCCACCGACATCGCCGCTCGTGGTCTTGATATCGCAGGGATCACCCACGTGATTAATTATGATGTCCCCCAGCACCCTGAAGATTATGTCCACCGCATCGGCCGGACCGGTCGTGCCGCTAAGGAAGGGGATGCCTTTACCCTCTTCGTCGCAGAGGAGCTACCCCACGTCGAAGCCATCGAGCGTATGCTCGGCCAGAAACTACCTCGCACAAAACTGGAAAACTTCCCCTACCGCTTCACCGCACTTTTCGAAGAAGGTCACACCGTGGCCCAAACCCGAATGCGCGGAATCCGCACCGTCCGCGGTTACACCTTCGGCGCTCGCCGCCGCTAATCATCTACCGGCGGCGGGGACAAAGCAGGGCCAATTTAAAACTTATACCTGTTGTACTCCTCGTGTGTTCCGATCCAGAACCAGATGACAGCATCTCCCTTCTTCAATCCCACCGCCCGGTAGTGGTCCCCCACCCTCACGACACACGCCCCATTTCTCCGGATATCGAACCCCAGCGAAGGGTGCTGCGGGTCCTTCTTCCAAATTTCAAACTTCGCCTTCGCTAGTCTCTGAACCGAGGCAGGCAACGATTCGTACGCCTTCCAAAATCGGGCCTGCGTCCTCCCCTTCAAGGGAGATCCCGCGTCTTCCCTGCATCATAATCAGCCCGCACCTCCTCCAACACACTGGCCAACCGACCCTTAGGGGCAAAATCTGCATCAATCTTTTCATCCCAATCCTTCGCCTCCCTTTGGGCGATAAAAGCTGACACCTCCGCCAATTCCTTGGTCGTCAGCTTTTGCACCGCCTCCTTGATCTCGGCCACGCTCATGCTTCAACTTTAAACCCCAAAACCGCCTCATCAACTTAAACTTCATTCCAATCCGCCATCCGAAGCTCAACAGGTCGCGGACCTCACGACCCATCACCCAAAAACCCAGGTAGGGCGGTCTCTCCGAGAACACCTGCGCTCAATTCTGTATGCCCAATCGCCCAACTAGGCGGCCTCGGAGATGCCGCCGCTACCTAAGCTTTCAATTTCAAAACGACTTTCTCACATTCACACATCTTGAATTCCTTTGCGTCCCGCGTCTGCGCCCCGTCCCACGTCGGGGCTTAGCGTGAGCAATTCGCGCGTGAGCGCGTCTCTACCCCGTACTCTCGTCGAGGCTCTTGTCGGGTCTTAACCCCTTAACCCCTTAACCCCTAAATCCCTTCAGCCTCTTTCCGTCGTCGAACCAACCCCAAGCAGTCCAACCTCCTAATCAGGCGAGAGTCCAAGCACCTTCGCTGCTCGCCCCAGTTTCTGGTCGAAAGTGTAAAGTGGAGAGCGCAATCTCTCCGCCAACTCCAAATAAGCCGCATCATAGGAAGACACCCCAAAGCGAACTGCTAACTCCCGCCACCGACCCATTCTCTCTACCGGCATCGTCAAACGTACCACGGGCCAACTCTGCACCAACGCCCACGACTCGTTCATCACCTCCTGGCTCATCCGACCCCTCCGACATCCACTTAAAAGCACATTCAACATCTCATGCACCCATAACTCAGGAACCCGTACCTCCAGCTTTCCTTCGCCCACTTTCTCTAAAATATCATCGGCCTTGGACTGGCTCTCATCCGTCAAAACCCAGCAGGCCGTGACCGACGCATCGAGAACCGCAGATTTCAAAACCTTCGACCTAGTTCGATCAGCTCTCGAATCCCCTTCCGTCCCTGCTTAGTTTTCGCACGAACCCTTCGCGCCAGCTCCACCCAGTTTTCACCCGCTTTTTCATCCCCGTTTTTCGGCCCCACTAATCGCGCCGCCACCTTCCCCCTGCGCGTAATCACCACCTCCTGCCCCCCCGCCACCAGATTCAATAACTCCGATAGCCTGTTCTTCGCCTCAAACGCCCCCATCGACAAACTAACCTTCATACACCTAGCTTACACATCTAGCTGTTTACTGCAAACCTATTTCACAATCTAAACTCCCTACTCCCCGCCCTCCGCCAATCCAAAATTAAAAATCAAAAATTACAAAACAACCCCTTTCCCCTCCACCTCAAAACCCTAGACTCAACTCTATGTCTGCATCTGAAATTCCCCCCACCTCTACACCCCTAATCTTTACGGGCGGGCTTGCCGAGACCAACGCCTACCTACTCAACCTCCAAGGGCACCTTCTCGCTATCGATGCCCCCGAGGGGTTTTTTAATTTCCTCAAAACAAAAAACCTTAAACCTCACTCACTTTTCCTCACCCACGGCCACTGGGACCATATCTGGGACGCCGCCGCCATCGCGGATTGGGCCACTTGCCCAGTCTATTATCATCCCAATAGCGCCTTTCTCTGCCTCGAACCCGACTCCATGCTCGCTTTCGGTCTCCCCCAAAAAATCCAACCCGTCCACGCCACCCAACTCCTCGAGGAAAAAACTCCTCCCCCGTCCGCTTGGCCCCAAGCCAAACTTTTCCACGTTCCAGGACACTGCCCAGGTAGTCTCTGCCTCTACCTCCCACAAACTCACCAGCTTTTCGGCGGAGACGTCCTCTTTGCCGATGGCGTTGGTCGCTGGGACCTGCCCGGAGGAAGTCGAGACCTCCTCATTACAGGCATTCAGAAAAAAATTCTCCCTCTCCCACCACAAACTACTGTTTATCCTGGCCACGGTCCCACCACCACCGTCGGTCGCGAAGCCTCCTCCAACCCCTTTTTACAAAGCTAGCCCCGACTCCAAGTCCTCCATCTTTCTAAAAGAGCCCGCGCAGCTCCTTTCTTAATCGTTTCGTCTGCCAACTTGCGTCCCTCCTCCCAATCTTTTCCTATCCCCGCCAACCAAAGTAGCGCTCCCGCGTTCCACTCCACCGACCCCCGGACCGCCCGCGCCCCATCCCCCGCCAGCACCGCAGAGATGCGGGCCGCACTCTCCTCCGCTCGAGGAGCCTCCAGATCCAAGGAAGAACCCCACTCCCCAGGCGCCAACTCCTCCGTCAGATCAAATTTTTTTCCACCCTTTTTTCCCACCAACCGATTCCGCCCCAAAGGCGATAGCTCCCCCAAAGGAGCCCCCTTCTCATCTTCCCCATAAACAATCGCATACGATTCCACCGCTAACCTCTCCAACGCTTCCGCCAAGATGGCCATATCCTCCTCACGGAAAACCCCAACCAACCGAACTTCAGGTTTCGCAGGATTCACTAACGGTCCCAAAAAATGAAATGCCGTTCGCTTTCCCTTCGCTGATAAAATCTTCCTCGCACCCGCCACCCCAGCAAAAGCTGGATGGAAATCTGGAGCATAAAGAAAAGCACACCCCACCTCACCTAAACAGCTGGCCAACTCTCCCGCATCCCTTGCGCTCTTCACCCCCAGCGCACTCAAAGCATCCGCACTCCCGCTAGGTCGAGTGATCCCCCGATTCCCATGTTTCGCTACAGGTAAACCCGCCGCCGCCGCAACCATCCCAGCCGCCGTAGATATATTCACGATCGGTCTCCCCCCTCCCCCCGTCCCACAACAGTCCGCCAACCCCTTCCCCCCCCACCTTCCCGTTAACCCCGCCGGCTTCGCCCGCCCCAAAAAAGCCCGCGCCATTCCCGCAAGCTCCGCGCCCGTCTCTCCCTTCTCCGCCCAAGCCAACAAAAATTCCGCCTTCTCTTTATCCCCCACCCCCTCATCCGCCAAACTCGCCACGAGTTCCTCTGCCTCCGCACTGCTCAACTCCCTACCCTCCCGACAATGCATTGTCGCCCGAGCCAAGGCGACCGACCCAACCACTTCACAACTCATCCGATCCCTGACTCCTTCGGCAGAAACTCCTGAAATCTCAATTTATCAATCGACTTCATATACGCCTCCATCGGCGAAACCCGCCCCGCCTTCAAATGCCCATCAATTGCATCATCCATTAACTGCATCCCCTCAGCTTTCCCCGTTTTCAAAACATCGTTCAACTTCATCGTCGCCCCTTCCCGAATAATCGAAGCCACCGCATTGTTTCCCACGAGAATCTCGTTCACCGCCAGCCGCCCACCCCCATCAGAACGCTTCAATAAAAGCTGAGCGCACACTGCACGGAGTGAATTCGCCAACATCGTTCGAATCTGCTCCTGCTGATTACTTGGAAAAGCATCGATAATTCGATCCACCGTCTTGCGCGCGTTGTTCGTATGCAATGTGCCAAAAACCAACAATCCCGTTTCCGCCGCCGTCAGGGCCAAGGCAATTGTCTCCAAGTCCCGCATTTCCCCCACTAAAACCACGTCCGCATCCTCCCGCAACGCCGCTTTCAGTCCCGTCGCAAAACTTGGTGTCTCGTTCGGCACCTCCCTTTGCGTAATGACCGATTTCTTGTTCGGATGGACAAACTCAATCGGTTCTTCAATCGTCACAATATGACGCGAGTAATTGGTGTTAATCGAATCCACCACCGCCGCCAAAGTTGTTGATTTTCCTGAACCGGTCGGACCCGTCACTAAAACCAAGCCTGATTTATAGTTCCCAAAACTTTCGATCACTGGCGGCACCCCTAGCTCTTTCAAAGTCTTAATCTTGGTCGGAATAATTCGAAAAACCGCTCCGTAGCCATGCAGCTGTTTATAGTAGTTACACCGAAAACGGCTCTCCTCGTCCATCTCATAGGCGAAATCCAAGTCGCCCACTTCGGTAAACTTGCGCCATGCAGGAGGCGAACAGATCGGTTGTAAAAGCTGCGTAATCGATTCTCGCGTTAAAGGCGCCTCCTGAATCGCCGTCACCTCGCCGTGCCTCCGAATTTTCGCGGCCTGACCCTCGAGTAAGTGCAAATCACTCCCCCCTTTTTCCACTAAAACCGAGAAGAGCTCGTCGATCGGGTGGTTCATTAGAGTCCCGCTGCCAATCCTGTGGCAAAGGCCTTCTTGTTTTCAGCGCGGCGATAGGCCTCTTCCCCTGAAATAATCCCCTTATCCAAAAGCTCCTGCAAGCTGTCGTCCATCAACTTCATCCCCAACTTCTTTCCCGTCTGCATCACCCCTGGCAGCATGAAAGTCTTTGCTTCACGAATCAAGTTACCCACCGCTGGATTATTCACCAACACCTCCAAAGCCAAGACTCGCCCCTTCCCATCCTTACGCGGGATCAACTGCTGACAAACAATCCCTCGCAACGATTCACTGACCATCGTCCGAATCTGGGACTGCTGCTCCACCGGAAACACATCCAGCAACCGATCTAAAGTCCGCGCCGCAGTACTCGTATGTAGCGTCCCCAAAACCAAGTGACCCGTCTCCGAGGCACTGATTGCCAAAGAGATCGTCTCCAGATCCCGCATCTCTCCCACCATGATCACATCCGGATCTTCCCGCAACGCCGCCCGTAATGCGCTCGAAAAACTGGCCGAGTTGGCCCCAATTTCCCGTTGGGAAACCTGACAACCCGAAGGAGTAAAAACGTACTCAATCGGATCTTCCAAGGTAATGATGTGATCTTTTCTCTCTCGGTTAATGTTATCGACCATCGAAGCCAAAGTCGTCGACTTCCCGCTGCCCACCGCTCCTGTTACCAAAACCAGACCATTGTGATACCGCGTTAAGGTCTTCAGAACGGGCGGCAACCCCAACTCATCCATCGTCCGAATCTTGTTGGAAATTACACGGAAGACCGATTCCCACCCGCGCCTCTGCCGCACCACACTCGTTCGGAATCGAGCCAACCCCTCCGCTTCATAGCAAAAATCGAACGACCCATGCTCCTCCACCGTTCGAGTCTGTTTCGGTAGTAAAAAGGAACGCCCCAACTGTTCTGTCTCCTCCTTACTCAAATGCCGCGCCCCTGCTCCCTCCATCGGGGCAAGCTGACCGTGAATCCGTACCAAAGCTGGTGCGTCAGGCCCAAGATGGAGGTCGCTCGCCCCCATCTCCACCGCCCGCTCTAAATAAGCCCGTACCACACTACTATCTTGAACTTCCGCCCCACCCCCCGCCTGCTCAATCAGGCTTCGTAACATCCCGATATGCTCCGATGGCAACAACTGCTGCTCCTCCATCAGATCTAAAGCCGCCACCTTTGGGTTGGCCGTCGTTACCACTCGGACCTGCTCAGCCTGCTCGGCCGTCATCCAGCCCTGCTCCAGACTTGTCGTCAGAACATAATCGTTGTACGAGGCGCTCATTTTGTACTTCCGAAAGCATCCCCTGCTTCGTCGGGCAGATCAATCGCAACCAACTCTTTGCTCTGCCTCGCCCACGATTCTGTGGATAACTTCCACCCATGACCAAGGATCAAGTCATCATCGCCCTCCGCGAAATTGGCACCATTCTCGAGCTCCAAGGAGAAAATCCCTTCAAATGTCGCGCTTACCTCAACGCGGCCCGCACCCTCGAGACATCCCCCACCGATCTTGCCGAACTCGTCCGCACCAACCGCCTCAGCGAACTCCCCGGAATCGGAGATGCCCTTCGCGATAAAATCACCACCCTCGTCACCACAGGAAAACTCCCCTACCTCGAAGAACTCCGCGCCTCTATCCCCTCAGGCCTCCTCTCCCTTCTCGAACTCCCTGGGCTGGGCCCAAAGAAACTTCGGCTCTTACGCGATCAACTCAACATCGAATCAATCGAATCACTCTCCGCCGCATGCTCCGATGGGCGGCTCGCTTCCATTGCAGGCCTTGGGGAAAAAACCGCCACCAACCTCCTCGAAGCTATCGCACGCCGAGCCACCTACCAAAAGTTCCATCGCCTCGGCGATGCCCTGCCCGTCGCTCAAGCTCTTCTCTCCCACCTCCGCCAATGCCCAGAAGTCCAAAATGCGGAAATCGCCGGCAGTCTTCGTCGAGGCAAAGAAATTGTCAAAGATCTGGATTTCATCGCCACTTCCACTCAACCCAAGAAAGTCATGCACGCCTTCGTCACCGCTCCTTCCGTCGAAAAGATCGTCGCCCAAGGCGAAACCAAATCTAGCGTCATCCTTGCGGGCGGCATTCCCTGCGACCTCCGCGTCATTCCCCCCGAAGCATGGGCCACCGCCCTCGCCCACTTCACCGGATCGAAAGAGCACAATATTGCCCTCCGCCAACGGGCTATCGATCAAGGGCTCCACCTTAGCGAATGGGGCCTCTTTAAGGGGAAATCGAAAACCCCCCTCAAACTCAAAGATGAAAAAGACCTCCACCGCGCTCTCGGCCTCGCTTTTATTCCCCCGGAACTTCGCGAAGATAGCGGAGAAGTTGCCGCCGCCGAAAAAGACCAACTGCCCGACCTCCTCACCCGCGCCGAGCTTCGTGGCTGCCTCCACAATCACACCATCGCCAGCGATGGCCAGGACACTCTCGAAGCTATGGCCCAAGCTGCTGCCACGCTTGGACTCGAATGGCTCGGAATCGCCGACCACTCGAAATCCTCATTCCAAGCTCGCGGTCTCACCGAAGAAAAGCTCCTCGACCAAGTGAAAGAGATTCGCGCACTCAATTCGAAAAAGCCCAAGTGCACCCTCCTCGCTGGCACCGAGTGCGACATCCTCAAAGGCGGAAAACTCGATTTTCCCGACGATCTCTTGTCTCAACTCGACTATGTCATTGCCTCCGTCCATTCAGGATTCACTTCCGATGAAAACGAAATGACCGATCGCATCATTCGCGCCATGGAGAACGAACACGTCACCTGCCTCGGCCACGCTACTGGCCGCCTCCTACTCGAAAGGGAACCCTACGCCCTCAATATCCCAAAAATCCTCGAGGCCGCCGCCGCCACAGGAACTTGGATCGAACTCAACGCCAATCCATGGCGGCTCGACCTCGATTGGCGCTGGTGGCACAAAGCCCGCGATCTCGGAGTTCTCTGCTCGATCAATCCCGACGCCCATAAAACTTCTCACCTTCGCTACCTTGATCTTGGCGTCACTCTCGCCCGCAAAGGCTGGCTTCGGCCCCAAGATGTCATCAATACCCGGACCCTTTCCGCCCTTCGCAAACTTCTCTAACCTCCATTTGCGGTTTTTCCCACTCCCCTTACCCTTACATCCTCGTGTTTCTTCACTCCATTGGAACCGCCCTCCCCCCCCGTGCTTTCACTCAAGCCGAGGTTTTCGCTGCACTGCAAAATAATCCCACCTTTCATCAACTCGCCCCTCGCTCCCGCGCCCTTCTTCGTAAAGTTCTTCAAAATCGGAATGGCATCGAAACCCGCCATTTTTGCCTCGAACAGATGGAGGATGCCTTTGTCTTTGAACCCGACAAAATGATGGCCCGCTTTCAACAACACGCTCCCGCCCTCGCCGAAGCCGCCGCCCGACAAACTCTCCAGAAATCTGGGCTTAAATTTTCCGATATCGACGCCCTCCTCGTCGCCACCTGTACCGGTTACCTTTGCCCAGGACTCACCAGCTACCTCACTCAAAGCCTAGGTCTCTCCTCTTCCCTCACCTTCCTCGATCTTGTCGGCCTCGGATGTGGGGCTGCTCTCCCTGCGATCCAGCAGGCCTCCGCCCTTGTCTCATCAGGCCAAGCTCGCCACGCCCTCGTTGTTTGCGTCGAAATCTCCTCCGCCGCGTCCTACCTTGACGATGACCCCGGCGTTCTCATCAGCGCCTGCCTTTTTGGAGACGGGGCCGCCGCTATCCTTGTTTCAGCTGACGCTCCCCCCGCCCAAAAAAAAGTGCGCCTCCTCAAAACCTCATCGCATCTCGCTCCCGAACATCGAGATTTCCTACGATTCGATCACCGCCAAGGCCTCTTGCGTAATCTCTTAGCCCCCGAAGTTCCAACCCTCGCCGCCCAACACGCCCGAACCGTTTTTCAACGCGCTGGGCTCCAGGGAAAAGATATCACCGGATGGATCTGGCACGCAGGCGGTCGCGATGTTCTCGCCGCTCTCCGAGCCGAGTTTTCCTTGGAAGAAAAAGATACCCGACACAGTACCGAAGTCCTCCGTACCCACGGGAATATGAGCAGTCCATCCTGCCTCTTCGCCCTGCAGACCGCTTTAGCCAACGGCACCCCCGATGGACCTTGGTGGCTCGCCTCTTTTGGCGCTGGTTTCTCCAGTTATGGGGCTCTCCTCGACGTCACCTCATGAACTCACGCCGCCTTACCCCAGAAATCCTCGACTCCCTTCCCCCTTCTGATCCCGCCGCACTCGCCAGTCGACGCGATCTCCAGCGCATTCACCCCCTTCTCGGTCAACACCGACTCTGGATCGAATGGCTCAAGAAAACCTACCCCTCTGCCCCACCCCGCTCTCTGGCTGACCTCGGTTGCGGCGATGCCCATCTCCTCGCCCAGATTCTGCCGCTCGCTTTTCCTAACGGCGGCAACGGATGTCACCTCCTTCTCGTCGATCGGCAGCCTTGCGTTTCTTCAGCCATCCTTGCGCAATTCCGCCAAGCGCACTGGCAACCCTCGGTTCTTTCCGCCACCGCTTTCTCATGGGCTCAAAGCACCACCGCTGTGGACCTCGTCCTGACCAACCTTTTTCTTCATCACTTCGAAGACGCCCCTCTGGAAAAACTTCTAAGAGAAATTAGCAGAATCGCCCACCGCTTCGCCGCCGCAGAACCACAACGCAATCTTGCAGGCGCGATTGGCTCCCGCCTCCTTCGTCTTCTCGGTTGCCACCCCGTCACCCTCCACGACGCCCGCGTCAGCGTCGCCGCAGGTTTCCGTGCCCAAGAACTATCTCAACTCTGGCCCTCCTCAACCACCTGGAGCCTGCAAGAAAAGCGAACAGGTCCCTTCACCCACTTCTTTTCCGCAGAAAGGAAGGATTGAAACCTATCACCATCGTAGGCGGTGGCCTCGCAGGCCTCACTCTCGGACTCCGCCTCCGACAACACTCAGTTCCTCTCACTCTCTTCGACGCAGGAACCTATCCGCGTCACCGCGTCTGTGGCGAATACCTTAGTGGTCGCGCTCTTTCCGTAATCGAATCTCTAGGCCTTCGCTCCAGTCTCGATCAACTCGGCGCTGTGGAATCTTCCGATGTCATTCTCTCCCGCGGATCCTCCATTCTTTCCCGCCGCCGCCTTCCCCAACCCGCCCTTTGCCTCTCTCGCTACCAATTGGACCGCTTTCTTATCAAACAACTCACCTCCGCAGGAGCCACCCTCCACACCAACCAAAGGGTCTCCTTTCAACCCTCCGAAGGAATCGTCCACGCCACAGGTCGCCAACCCTCCCCCACCGAACACGGTTGGCGTTGGTTCGGCCTCAAAGCCCACGCCCGCAACGTCTCCCTAGACGCTGGACTGGAAATGCATCTCTCATCGCGCGGCTACATCGGTCTCTGCCGAATCGAAAACCAGCAGGTCAATGTTTGCGGACTGTTCCGCTCTCGTCACCCTGTCTCCGATCTCGCCGCAAAGTGGAAAGAATGGCTCAGCGGAGAGGCCGACTCTCTTCTCTCCCAGCGCCTGCAAAACGCCCAGTGGGATGACTCGTCTTTCAGTTCGATCGCCGCCCTCTCTCTTTCTCCAAGACAGGCCACCGATCGCCTCGGAGTAAATATCGGCGATGCCCTCACCATGATCCCTCCCGTAACCGGCAATGGAATGTCTATGGCCATCGAAGGTGCCGACCTCGCCACTCAACCTCTGCTCGACTGGTCACACGGCAAAATAAGTTGGGCAGTAGCCTCCCGCCAAGTCGCGCATCGCCTCGATCACGCATTTGCCAAACGCCTCCGCCATGCCCGCTGGTTGCAACACGCCATGTTCGATCCTTTCGCCCAATCTCTCGCTTGGAATCTATCCCGCATCTTCCCCGCCTTCCCATCTCTTCTCTTTCGCATGACTCGCTAATCTTTTCACTCATCAGAGTTCTCCCTACCCATTCGACATCTTTCACCTCACCGCTTGCGTCTCTTTGGATCTCCCACCGCTCATACGCCAAAACCGATTGCCCTCTGTTTTGCCTCAGGCTCAACCTGAAGCAAGGGCAAGAGCTTGTTATACAGATCCTGCAACGCTTCATCATGTACCATCAAAGACCGATCGATTTCCGCAAGGCGCTTCAGAATCGCCTCACTCGTCGCCAACTCTTCTCGCTGTTTTATGAAAGCCTCAATCACATAGATCGACATCGAGATCGCCCGAGCCGAGTTCAGCACAGAGGCCACCATCAACGCCCCATGCTCCGTAAACGCCATCGGTGGTTTAGTTGCCCCTCCGCGTCCAATCTTTGATATCACATTCTGTGATATCAAAAGTCTAAGTTCCTGTCTGGTAACTATAAGCAGAAATCGATCTGGGAACCTTTTTGCATTTCTCCTGATCGCCTGATTTAAGGCCGATGTAGTCACCTCGTAGATCCGAGCCAGATCCTGATCTAAAATCACCTTTTGACCACGAATCACCAGAATCCGAGGGTCGTCCTTCTTCTGAACACAAATATCCTTCATCTAGGATTAAACTGCCCAAACCCCGAAAAGTTGCGCAGCCCCTTCGATTTCGTCTTCCCTTCCTCCCTGCCCCGTACTTGCCCCGACCAGCGTCGGGGCTCCTGTCGGGGGTACTACGGGTTTTGTTGTGGATTGGTGGAGGACTGCGAGATTACGACCGACGACGACGCACTAACGCCAATCCGCTTAAACCAACTGCGAGAAGCGAAAGAGCGGATGGTTCGGGCACCATTGCAACACGCAACCCAAAGCCGTAGTCGCCCTCATTCGCCGGACTGACGATGTCGCGGGTCAAGGCATCCAAGCTGCCGCCGCTGTTGGTCCAGGAGCCGCCGCGCAGATCCCTATTCTCGCCCGCTGTGTTGTTGATTCCGTCATATGCTGTCTCATTCCACTCCCACACATTGCCTCCCTGCGCCATCGTTCCATATGAACTTAGCCCACCCGCGTTGGTGATATCTGCAGGGCCAGTAGAAAGAGATTGACCATAGACTGCCGTGTTCGCAGCTGTTCCACTCGCTACGGTCGTCGGTGCACTATTGGTTCCGTTGGGAAAGTTTGACCAGCTCCCATCCGCGTTACCATAAGCCCCCTTGTACCACTCGTTACTACTGGGCAACCAGAACTTCGCTAGGCTGTTCCTGAACATATTATTCGCGTTGTAACCCGCATCAGTCGACGACCACAGCTGGAAATTTCCACTCCCATCAAACTTATACGCCGCTGTCCCTCCTGTGCTCGTGTTTAACCAATTCACAAATTTTGCCGCCTCATACCAACTAATCCCTGTGGCTGGTTTAAGCAATCCGTTGCCGCCAAGGCTACTCATATCGTACATCGTAATCCCTAGACTCCCCGCTGAATTAGCTTTGGTGATCATATCCCTGCTTACCTCGTACTTACCGATATTGTAGGTGTAGGCCACTGAGCCCGCAGGATTAGGACTCCCCGTTGTATCGGCCGCGTTACCAGGATTGCCGATCGTTACAAATTCCATCGTGAACTGATTCGCTCCACTGCCGAAGGTTTGAAGCAGACCTTCGGCGAAAGAGATTCCCATAAGAGAGGCTAAAACGAAGGCTGAGCAAAGAAGACTTCTCATTTAGATAATTAAGCACCACTTCCCTAATTCCGCAATATCCCGAAAAGGCCAATATGGAGTTATAGTATCAATTCTAATGTTTAGCTTTTTTGTAGCGTTTTCCAATCTCTGCACATCATCCCATACCCTCTTTAACAGCATCCTCTTGAACGCTTTACAACCCTTCTAAACCCTTCAGAAATGTCGGGTTAGTAACCCGGGACCCCCATAAAGCCACCCACCACCCGAAATCCCACGTTAAAATCTGCGCCGTAGAGGGTTCGAACCTCTAGCCTTCTGATCCGAAGTCAGATGCTCTATCCAGTTGAGCTAACAGCGCCCTACTTCAGCCATTCTGCGCTAACTTTCGTCCCGCCGCCAGATCAAGCTTACCGCTCGCCAGCATTGGCACCACCTTGACCGAGACATACTTTTTCGGAATCCATAGGTTCGGCACCCCCATCTGCCGCAGGCCCTTCTCCGCCTCCATCGCATCCAGTTCGCATGCATAAAGCACGACCAAAGCTTCCCCTTTCCTCTCATCCTCCACCGCCGTCACCATCACCTCCTGAGTTCCCTCATGAAGCACACCCTTTTCCTTTAACCACTTTGTTAAATACTCCTCCACCAAACCGTGAGGTACCATCTCCCCACCGATTTTCGAAAACCTCGCCCTTCTCCCCTCAATCGTCAAAAATCCATCCTCATCCAAGCGCCCAAAGTCAGCCGAATGATACCAACCCTCCCGCAAAACCTTCTCCGTCAGATCCGCCCTTCCCAAATACCCAGGAAATATATTCGGGCCGCGGAATTCCAAAATTCCAGGCTTCCCTGTCTGTAAAACCTCACCCGTCTCCTCGTCCACAGTTCTCACTTCCAATCCCTTTACCAGCTTGCCTACCGTTCCGGCCTTCTCCGCTCCTGGCCGATTCACCGCGATCACCGGCGATCCTTCGGTCATCCCGTATCCCTCATAAACTTTCACCCCAATCTTCTCCACAAACTCTTCCCGCAAAGCCCCAGACAATTTCTCCGCTCCCGTTACTACCATCTTCAACTTCCCTAACTTCTCCCTCCCCGCCCTTCGCATCAACGCTCGTAAAAAAGTCGGTGTTGTCACCACCAGATCCACCTGATGCTTCGCAATCACTTCCCCCAGCGCCTGCGGATCCAAGGGACTGGGATACGTCACCACCCTCGGACCCCCCGTCAACGGCCACCACAACGTCGCCGTAAAACCAAAACTGTGAAACAACGGCAGACAACCTAACACCGAGCTCAACTGCAGATTCCCCAGCACTCCATCGATCTGCCCTAGATTCGCCAAAAGATTGCCATGGGTCAGCACTACCCCTTTCGGATCTCCTGTGCTTCCACTAGTGAAGAGCAACCCCGCTTCCCGATCTCCTCCTTCTTGGGGGACTTTTCCCAGCCACGCCAACCACGAGGCAGGCAACAAAAGAGCCAGCACCGCCCAGAAAACCGCTTCTCCTTTTCCCTCCTTCAACATACCTCCCAAATCCAATCGCCTGCCCGCTTCTGGAAACTGCTCACCCAACTTCTCCTCCATCGCCTTGGCTGTAATCACTGTCCTCAACCCCGCTTGCTTTGCTGAAGAGTCCGAAACCACCCGCCCTGCGGTAAAATTTAAGTTCACCGGTGTCTTCCCTGCCAGCACACACCCCAAATTCGCTATCGTCCCTCCAGCCCCCGGAGGTAAGATCACCCCAACTCTCGGCCCTGACTCCTCTTTCTTAATTCTTCGGGCTAAGGCCAAACCCGCACCCAGCAAAAGACCCGCTTTGATCTTTCTCCCTCCCATCCCCGCATCCACCAAAGCCACCCGCCTCGCACTTCCCGCCAATCCCCTCAAACACGCCATGCCCAGCGATTCATTCATAAAAGAAAATAGGAAAAATCAAACCGCTCCACCGCCAGCGCAAGGTCGCCCAACCATTTCCTTAAATTAGGCCCGAATCACTTAAATAAATTCTGCAAGAACCCCGCCGCATCATTCAACACGCCCGTCGGAAGCCCTAGACCATCCGCAATCTTCGACACATCCATCCCCATCTGCTCGGCAAGTTTCACCATATTCTTGATCACCGCGCTCTTCGCCCTTGAACTGATTTCATTAGAAACGCGCCCCGCAATTTCTGAGGCGGTCGCTCCATTCTGCCCACCTAAATTACTGATTCGAATATCACCCAGATCGAGGTTCCCCACCTTAACAATCCCGGGCATCCGCACGTCCAACTTCACATCCTTTAAGACAAACGAATCGATCCGATATTTCTTAGACTTCGTCTCCTTGGCCCCCTCAGGGCGGGCCGATCGTTCGTTTACCTGCGCTTCCAATGCGGTCATGTTGTTCTTCTTTCCACTGCCCTCAAAAAGAATCGCCACCTTCTCCATCTGCACCGTTTTGATCCGTATGACTGAGCCGGTCACCGAGCCGATATCCAGCGTAACCTTTCCCGTCCCTACCGAAAGAAGGTCATCCCGACTAAAACCCTTCGGATTTCCCATACGGAAGTCCTTGATAAACCCATCCGCTTGCGTCAATTCAATCCGCAAACTGCCCAAACGAACTGATACCCCTGTGGCATCCTCCACCGCCTTGACCACCGCATTCCGCACCAGCCAATCCTTGCCGTTATAGAGAAACATCAACCCCGCCACCGCCACCAGAGCCCCCACTACGATTAAATAACGAGAGTTTTTCATAGATAAGTATCTTGCCCTGCTCGCCCGCATTTTCAACACCAAACAATCCTCGCTTTGGCCTTAGAACCTGCTATTTTGGAATTTTTATGGCAGATCTAAAACTCAGAAATATTGCAATCATTGCCCACGTCGATCACGGCAAGACCACTCTCGTGGATCAGCTCCTCCGCCAAGCAGGTACTTTCCGCTCCAACCAAGTTGTCGCCGAACGCATGATGGACTCCATGGACCTCGAGAGGGAACGGGGTATCACCATCAAAGCCAAGAACGCCTCCTTCGAATATCACGATATCCGCGTTAACATTGTCGATACCCCAGGCCACGCCGATTTCGGGGGAGAGGTCGAACGCATCCTCCGCATGATCGATGGAGTCCTCCTTGTCGTTGATGCCGCCGAGGGTCCTCAAGCCCAAACCAAGTTCGTTCTCCGCAAAGCCCTCGAAGTCGGTGCCAAACCCATCGTTGTTCTCAATAAGATCGATCGCGAAAACGCCGATCCCAAGAAGGTTCTCGATCAAGTCTTTGAACTCTTCCTCGAACTCAACGCCACCGACGCCCAACTCGACTTCCCTGCCGTTTACGTTTCCGCCAAAGAAGGCTACTCCACTCTCAAGTGGGACGGCCACCTTACCCCAGAAATCAAAGCCGCTGGCATGACAGCCCTTTTCGACACCATCCTTTCTACCGTCCCCCCTCCTCGCGCGGATCCCGACTCCCCTTTTGCGCTCCTCGTCGCCAACCTTGACCACTCCGATTTCGTCGGTCGTATCTCTATCGGTCGTATCGCCTCGGGCACCGTGAAAATGGGCGACCCCGTCGCCTGTCTAAATCCCGAGGGGAAATCAGAAACCGGTCGCGTCACTCGTCTCTTCTCTCATCGG
>JBGSBI010000006.1:0-44799 GCA_041730685.1 Aliarcobacter sp. | reverse complement strand
GTCGAAATCGAAAGCGCCTCTGCCGGCGACATCATCGGCCTTGCAGGCCTCGCCACCCCAGAGATCAGCGCCACCATCGCCGACAAACCTGATCGCGCCCCCCTTCCTTTCGTCGCCATCGATCCTCCCACTATTCATATGCAGTTTCTCGTCAACGACTCTCCCCTCGCAGGTCGCGAGGGCAAATTCCTCACCGCCCGCCACCTACGCGAGCGCCTCGAGAAAGAGATTCGCACAAACGTCAGCCTACGCTTTGTCGACGGCGGAACCGCCGGTAGTTTCGAAATTCGTGCTCGTGGCGAAATGCAGATCGCCATTCTCCTGGAGCAGATGCGTCGCGAGGGATTCGAAGTTCTCGTCTCCCGCCCTGAAGTTATTTTCCAAAAAGCCGAGGACGGTTCCGTTCTCGAACCGATCGAAACCCTTTATGCGGAAATCCCATCATTCTCCTTGGGCGATATCATGGGTAATCTTGCGGGACGCAAAGCCGAGATCGAGGACATGAAACCTAACGGCGAAAACACCTCTCTCGTCGCCGCTATTCCTACTCGTGGCCTGATTGGTTTTGAAACCGACCTCCAGAATCTTACCAAAGGAATGGGGATCATTTCCCATCTCTTCCGTGAATACGGTGCTTTCCGTGGCGAAATTCCTGCCCGAATCAACGGCGTCCTCATCGCCCTCGAAGCGGGGACCTCCATGGCCTACTCCCTCGATAATTTGCAAGAACGCGGCACCCTCTTCGTCGGACCGCAGGAAGATATCTATGCAGGCATGATTGTGGGTGAAAACACCCGTCCCGCCGATATGGTAGTCAACCCCTGCAAAGCCAAAAATCTGACTAACATGCGTTCGCAGGGCGACGGCAAAGGCATCGCCCTCAGCCCTCCGATTAAGCACAGCCTCGAGCGCGGTCTGGAATATCTCTCCGAAGACGAGTACCTCGAGGTCACCCCCAAGACCCTCCGCTTCCGTAAAAAGATCCTCGACCACTCCCGCCGCAAGCGCTCGTAATCTCTCCCCAACCCTCATTCCCACTTTCTTGGCAATGTAGGAACGTCTTTCCCCTTTAAAACCCGCTCCTCGACATTTCGACATTATGCATAAAGCCATAATGTCCCCTCACAACCCCACCTGCCCCCTTCCCACTATCCCTCTCTCCCCACTCCCTCCTCATTCCCACGTTCTTGGGAATGTAGGAACGTCCCCTCCACACCTGCTTCACCACCCTCAGGTTCGAAGGTTTGCCAGATGACTCGCCCTGTTTTTCGCCCTACCTTGCACTTATGAAACTCCTTCTCACCCTCGCCTTCCTCTTTCCCATCAGTCATCTCATTCTCGCAGACGAGTATCGGAAATCCGTTCAAGTTCAGGAAAACCTATCCACTAGCGCAACCTGGGATGGCGCCCCCATTACCTATCCATCAGGCACAGCCAAAGTCTCAGGAGCAATCGTCACCCTGCTCCCAGGCACAGAAACTGGATGGCATACCCACCCCGTTCCCTGCCTCGCCCTCATTCTAGAAGGGGAACTCCTCGTCGAACTAAAAGACGGCCAAACCAAAAAGCTAAAAGCAGGAGATACCTTAGCCGAAGTCATCAACACTCCTCACAATGGTAAGAACATCGGAAAAAACCCCCTAAAGATTGCCGTATTTTACGTAGGGAACACGGATCTAAAAACTACCCTTCTCTGTCCCTAACTGATTTCAAAGAATTGCCGCCACTCTCTTCCTGCATGCCCGATCTCTCCCTCCCCTCTTGGCTTCTCGCTCTCGCCGCCGCACTCTTTGCTGGTCTCTCAAAATCAGGCTTCGGTCCCTTCGGGCTGCTCTCCGTCCTCTTCATGGCCGAAATCCTCCCCGCCCGCGAATCCACCGGCATCGTCCTTCCTCTCCTCATCTTCGCCGACCTCTTAGCCGTCCGCGCCTTCCACGAACACGCCTCCTGGTCCACCCTTCGCGCTCTACTTCCCGCCACCCTCGCCGGCATCGTGACCGGTTGGTGGATTATGCCCCGCATCCCCACAGAATTCTTCGGCCATACCCTCGGCTGGATCATCATCGTCCTTATTTTTATCATCCTCATCCAACGCGCGCGTCCACAACTCCTCACTTTTATCACCCACCACCCACTTCTAGGACTTTTCTGCGGTTGGACCGCTGGCATCACCACCATGTTGGCCAACGCCGCAGGTCCCATCACCGCTTTCTACTTCCTTTCCCAGCGCACCACCAAAATGGTCATGGTCGGCACGGGGGCCTGGTTCTACTTCACCATTAACCTCGCCAAACTCCCCTTCAGCTATCAACTCGGTCTCCTCAACACAAAATCCCTGTTCCTCGACGCCCTCCTACTTCCAGGAGTCTTTCTGGGATTTTGGATCGGTCGCTCTCTCCTCAAAAAACTCTCACAGAATCTTTTCGAATGGATCCTCATCTTCATGGCTCTCGGCGCCGCCTTGCGTATGGTCACAAAAACCTGATTCCCTTCCCTTCTCTGCCCCAAAAAAGAACGGGTGATCTCGGCCTAAACCGAAATCACCCGTCCTCACTCAAACCAAAAGTTTACTGGGTCGGTGCGTTCGTAGCTCCGTCTTTATTAGGGCCATCTTTTTTCGATTTCTTCGGAGGCAACTCCTCCTTGTCAATCTTCCCATTCCCATTCTTATCATACTTGGCAACCATCGCCGCCTTTTCCGTCTCATCCAACTTGCCATCATGATTCGCATCAAACTCCTTCTCAAAAGGCTTTAGCTTATGGGCTGGTGACAGCTCAGGTGCAGTCGTGGTAGTTCCATCTTGGGCTTGTACCGAGGCAGTTGCCCCTGCCAAACCAGCTAGTATCAAGGCTAGTAGTAGGTTGTTTTTCATATAAACCGAAAATACTACCCGTACCCCCTTTACACAATCTTCATTATTCTTCCGCGTAAAGTAACATCCCCATCGTCTGCTCCCCCAGCTTACTCAACTTAATCCCACCCTTCCCATCAGACCCCACCAACCCACGGCAGTAGTACCTGCCCTCATTCGGCCTTCCAGGAACCGACTTAAGCTCCGCCATCTCCACCCTCTCTCCTCGACCCCTAGCCCTCAGCGGCAATCCCCAAGGGGTCATCTCCAAATCCCAAGACTGCTCTCCATTTCCGATACCCTCCTTCTCCACCCACTGCATCCAGCCGATCCGCCCCCTCGGTACCGGAACTCGAACCGCAAACCCAGTTGGTTGCGAACTCAAACACTCCCCGCAACTCATCGGTTTCCCCTCCTGCGCAGCCTTCAGCAGGGCGGCTGGATCTACCCCCATCAAATTTAGACCATTCCACTCCCCATTTCGATTCGGCTCCCAAAAACGTCCAGGCTTGGATGCTTTCACCCAATCCGCAAATTTTTTGTTTAACTGAAACGCTATTTCCAGATGCAGATGCGCCCGATCCCTGGTCAATCCTGGCCCCGTCCACCCCATGACCCCCAACTGGTCTCCTGCTTTCACCTGCTGCCCCACCTGAACGCAGGCCGAGGCCAGATGCCCATAAATCGTGTACACAGGCTGGCTTCCCCACAAATGCCTCACGATCACCTGCTTCCCGTAATCGGAAATCTTTTCATCCAGATTCACTCGCACCACCTCCCCATCCGCCGATGCTCTCACCTCATCCGTCGGTTCCCCCAGAGCATCACGATGCACAGGTCGGATATCGATTCCTTTGTGAAAATGCTCAAATATTCGAGCAGGCTCAGACCCCGCCGTACGAACAAAACCGAACATCCCCGAGATCAGTCGGCGACTGATCGTCGGCTGATAAAATTTTTCTGGATGATTGGCAACGAGAGCTCGATTCTCCGTCGGAAACTGCCAGCCGATTCGCTCCTCCGCCTGCCCGGATCCGAGCAGGCCCAGCGCCATCAACCAGAATGCCAAGGCGCGTCCCGCTCGCCCAAAAATGCCGACAGCCGACATCCTCGTCCACCCCACCATCCTCACCTTGCTTTTAGTACCACCGCCCCACTTCTTATCGCGATGAAGTTCCCCTGCTTGCTCGCCCCTAAGACCGTCACCGGAACCTGCTCCCCACTCTTCAGTTGGCGAACTTTACGAGGCAACTCCTCCAAAGTACGTGCAGGAATCTGACCCAGGCCCACCACCAACATTCCAGTTTGGATTCCAGCCTCTGCCGCTGGGCTATTTTTCTCCACCCCGACCACCAGCAACCCTACACGCTGTCCGTACCCGAGCTGCATCGACTCGGCTAGGCTACTATCCTTAAGTTCGAGTCCAAACTTCTCCTTAAGGGCCAAAGCGGCGGAACGCTCAGGCGGCGCCTTAATTTTCCCCTCCACAATCGCAATCGCCTCCTCCACCCATCGTTTCACCCGTTCACCCGCAATCGCAAAACCAATACTTTCTGTCGGCAAGTTCTGGGCCATCGACATCTTAGCCGAACTCAATCCCACCAGATCCCCTTCCGAATCGACCAACGGCCCACCGCTGTTTCCAGGATTAATCGCCGCATCTGTCTGTAACAATCCCTCCATCGTCAAATCTCCTAGGGTCAAAGTTCTATCCTTACCACTAAGAATCCCTGCACTTACGCTATTCTCGTATCCGACTGGGTTACCCAAAACGAGAACCGTCTGACCAAGCAGATTGGGAGAAAGCTTTTCCAAACTTAGAAAAGGCAAGGGCTCCTTTGCGTTCACCTTGATCAAAGCCAGATCCTGCAGATCATCGTCACGGAGAAGTTCCGCCTCGTACTCTTTCCCGTTCGATAGCTTCACACGGATCTTTAATTTATTGGCCCGACCCGCCACGTGCTGATTGGTTACAATATATCCGTCAGGACTAATAATGAGCCCCGAACCAAGGTTTTTAACTGGAGTCTGTAATATCCGATTTCCTCTCGCCATCCCGCCTCCGTAAAACTGATTAATAAAAGTATCGAAGGGGTCGACCACCTGCTGTTCCACAATCTTCTCCGTATTGATGTTCACCACTGCGGGACGCACTTTTTCCACCACCTTCACCATCGGCTCATCTTGCGGAGCCATCCCCCAGACGGATCCAGCGAGCAGAAAAACCCCCATCCAACGTGCGTTCATCATCCTCCCACCTTAATCCCACCCCCCACCCCCCGACAAGCCCCCCACTCCCCCCCACCCCGAGGCCGGGTCTAGGCCCGGCCTCTGAATAAATATATTTTTAAAAAAACGCAACTTTTTGGCTCGAACCCAGTTTAATCCTTATGACGGCTAGCTATCGGCGTTGGGTCCACCAAAACATCCTTCGAGAAGATCCAGCCCCCATCCTTTCCGAATCCATCCTCCAACGTATCTGGTTCGAATCGCTCGTCCGTAATCCCCTGCAAACCCTTTCGGGCGAATCTCTCACCCTCCGCCAACCTGGTTTCTGGAATCATCGCGCTGGACCCGACTTCCTTCACTGCTCCTTCCTTGCAGGCGACGGCTCAATCCACAAGGGTGACGTTGAAATCCATCGCCACTCCTCCGATTGGGATGCCCACCAGCACTCCACTAACCCAGCTTATCGTAATGTCGTCCTCCACGTTTTCTGGCAACTCGACCCCTCCACCTCCCCCGCTCCCTCCCCAAAAATTAGGCCCATCGCCATCGAACACCAACTCGCCGCCCCTCTCACCGAACTTATCCCCCTTTTCCGTGCAACCCCCGCCGAGATTTCTGGTGGAGAAAAACCTGGCCGCTGTCACTTAACCCTTTTGGCTCTTTCCATCGATCAACTTCGCGATTTCCTTGAAGAAGCGGGTTGGCACCGCCTCCGCCAACGTCGCGCCCTCGCCTCCGCCCGCTCCTCCGCCCACGGATTCGACCAAGCCGTTTGGGTCGCCCTAGCAGAAGGCCTCGGCTTTTCCGAAAATCGTGAACCCTTTGCCTCCCTCGCCCACGCCGTTCCCATTCTTCAACTCCTTCAACTCCCCCATCGCATGGATCGCGAGGCCATCCTCTACGGCGTCGCGGGTCTCCTCCCTGACCCCACCCGTTCCCCATGCTCCCCTCGCGCCCTACCACTTCTCAAGGAACTTTGGGATCGCTGGTGGCCCCAACGCGAAGCTTGGAACGATCGCACTCTTCCACCCGCCTGCTGGAAAATGGGTTCCACCCGCCCCAACAACTCCCCCCTCCGACGCCTCGCCGCCCTCTCCTTTATTTCCGACCCCAACCTCTGGACATCCTGGACCCAATCCATTCAAAAGGGCGAGTCCAACGCTTTCTTAGAAATCCTTAAAACCGTCAAACACCCCTTCTGGGATCAACACGCAGGATGGGACGGCCGCATCCTATCCACTCCATCTCGCCTCGTCGGCCTCGACCGCTCCACCGCCCTTCTCTTTCAAGTCCTCGCTCCTCTCACCCCTGTGGCCGAAGACGAACTCAACCGCCGTATGCAAGATTGGCCCGTCGGCGGAGATGCCGGCCTCCTTCGCTCCGCCAGCATCCGCCTGCTCAGCGTTCCTTTTCCGCCACCCGATGTCCGCTCCCACCTCGCCCGAGAAGGGCTCCTCCAGATCTATCGAGATTTTTGCCAAACCGAAACCGACGCCTGCCAAAGCTGCACCATGCCCAATTTTTTAGCACAAAGGTAGAGCCACTCACCCTCCTCCAAGCCCCGAGCAAGACCCATTTGCGGAGCCTTATCGCCCCTGAATCGGATCGTAAGAAGCCCAATCCCGCAAATCATAGTGCCACCACTCATCGGGCACCCCAGAGAATCCGGCCCTAAACATCGCCTGCCGCAAAATCTTAGCCCTTCCCCCCACCTCCTTGGGGACATCCGAAAAGTCCTCATCCGCCTTCGCACTAAACTCATCATGATCGCTCGGCATCTCCAGCAACTTCCCCTGAAGATCAGCCAATGCAACATCCACACTGGTCCCTCGATTGTGCCGACTAACCTTTGTAGGAGGCGTAAGAAACCTCCCATCAGGCTTCGCCGCCCATAGGGCCTTCTGTGCAGAAATTGGACGCCAAGCATCCCAAAGTACCAGTCGGTACCCAAGTCCGCGTAAATCCATCACTACTTTTTCCAATTTACGAATCGTCTCCGGCCTCAACCAAGCTCGCCCATCAGGATATATCTTCTTCCCCGTAATGTTCCTTGCCGTCGCGTACCGCATTTCGATTACGATTCCAGGAACAGAATCCCCACTTACCTCCACCAATCTCTCCCCAGGGGCTTGAGCCCAAGCAAAACATCCCGCCCATCCCAAAAGAAAAAGAACCCGCACGATCATAGCCAGTCCAAGAAGCCGTAGCCTACCGAATCGACACCCCACCCTTATCGCTGTGCCAGCGGAACGACTTTTCGACCCACCGCAGGCCCCACATACTCGCTGTCAGGCCTGAACAGCCGATTATCTTGCCACTGTTCAAGTACATGCCCCGTCCATCCTGCCATCCGCGCCACCGCAAAAATCGGAGTAAATAAATCCGTCGGCAAACCCAAGCTGTAGTAAACCGTCGCCGAGTAGAAATCGACATTCGCATTCAACCCTTTTTCTTGATGCATGATCTGAGCAATCCGCTCGCTCATCTGGATCCACTTGGTATCCCCTAACTCCCCCGTCAGTTTTTCCGCCATCCGCTTTAGGTGCGGTGCCCGTGGATCCAGCACCTTGTACACCCGATGTCCAATTCCCATAATCTTCTTCTTCTGCGCCATCTGCTCTTTCACCCATCCATCGACTTTTTCCAGACTCCCGATTTTCTGAAGCATATGAATCACTCCCTCGTTGGCTCCCCCATGCAAAGGCCCCTTTAAGGTTCCAACCGCCGTGCTCACAGCCGAATAAATATCAGTCAAAGTCGAGGCACACACCCGCGCCGCAAAAGTGGAAGCGTTCATTCCATGATCCGCATGCAAAACGAACGCCATATCCAATGTGGCCACCGCTTCCGGCCCCGCTTCTTGCCCATTCAGTAAATAAAGAAAGTGGGCTGCCTCTCCTAAATCCTTTCGCACTGGAGGCAACGACTGGCCCCTTCTCGCCCGATGAAAATAGGCCGCAATCACCCCAATCTTCGCCGTCAGCGAGATTTGCCTTTGCCGATTTAACTCCACCTGCTCCACCCCAACCGGACCGTAATCATAGAGTCCGAGCATCGAGATGCAGGTCCGCAGAATATCCATCGGACTAGAATCCTTGGGCGCCGCCAAAATATAATCCACCACCCCCTGCGGCAGCTCTCTCTCACTCGCTAGCGACTTTTTCAACTGGTCCAACTGCTTCGAATTCGGCAAATCCCCTTGCCATAAAAGATAACTGGCTTCTTCGAAGCTCACCTTGCCCGCAAGTTCATCAATGTCATAGCCACGATAAATCAGCTTCCCTTCCAATCCACGCACGTCAGAAAGGGCCGTGGCCGTTGCCACCACTCCTTCCAGCCCCTTCGCCACAATCTTGGTCACCCCAACCGCCGCTCCCCTGGCATCACTCACATTATTTTCCCAACGCCTTGACTACTTCCTCACCAATATCCCCTAGAGTTTCTGCCACACGCACCCCCGCCTTCTTCAACGCCTCGATCTTCGCCTGTGCCGTTCCCTGACCACCTGAAATGATCGCGCCCGCATGTCCCATCCTCTTTCCAGGAGGCGCCGTGGCTCCCGCTACAAAAGAAATTACCGGCTTCTTCACTCGGGATTGAATGTATTCAGCCGCCTCCTCCTCCTCCGAACCTCCAATCTCCCCAATCATCACAATCGCCTTGGTGTCAGGATCCGCATGCAAATACTCCACCGCTTTTTGTAAGGTCAACCCATGGATCGGATCTCCCCCCACCCCAATACAAGTACTTTGCCCTAGACCTTGACTGGTAATCTGCCAAACCGCCTCATAAGTTAGCGTCCCGCTTCGAGAAACCACTCCGACATTTCCAGGTCGGTGTATATACCCAGGCATAATCCCAATCTTACAAGCCCCAGGAGTAATAATCCCCGGGCAATTCGGCCCAATCAAAACGCAAGAATATTCACTCAGCGCATGGCGCACCCGCATCATGTCCATCACGGGAATTCCCTCCGTTATCGCCACGATCAACTGAATCCCCGCATCCGCCGCTTCCAAAATCGCATCCGCCGCAAATTCAGGTGGAACAAAGATCATCGAGGCATTCGCCCTTGTCGCCGCCACCGCCTCAGATACCGTATCAAAAATCGGCACCGTTTTTTCAAACTTTTCTCCGCCACGTGCAGGTGTTACCCCCGCCACCACCTGAGTCCCATATTCCTTACAGGCGGAAGCGTGAAAGGAGCCTGACTTTCCCGTAATGCCCTGCACCAGCAACCGCGTATTGGCATCGACTAAAACAGACATCTTATTTCCCCTTCTTTCCCGCCGCCGCCGCGACTGCTTTATCCGCCGCTTCCATCAGTCCCTCAGCCGGAAGCAGTGGAAGTCCCGATTCCTTCAGTATCTTGCGGCCTGCCTCCACATTCGTCCCCTGTAACCGAACGATGATCGGCACCCGAGGCGGCGTCGTCCGACAAGCCGCTACCATACCTTGGGCCAAAATATCGCACTTCAGAATACCACCGAAAATATTAACCAAGATAGCTTTGACTGCTGGATCCCCCTGCAACAGACGAAAGGCCGCCGTGATCATCTCTTCCGAGGCCCCTCCTCCCACATCAAGAAAGTTCGCTGGTTTTCCTCCCGCCGCCTGAATTAGATCTAAAGTGGCCATAGCCAATCCCGCCCCATTCACCATGCACCCAATGTTCCCTTCCAGCCCGATATAGTTCAAATGGTGCTCCGCCGCCGCTAAATCCCGTGGATCTTCCTGCGATGGATCTTGCAGATCTTGAATCTCTTTGTGCCGAAAAAGAGCGTTGTCGTCAAAACCCAGCTTCGCATCCAGCGCCACCACATCCCCACCCTTGGTCACCGCCAGCGGATTAATCTCCACCTGTGAGCAGTCCTTCTCGATGAAAAGTCGATAGGCGGCATGCAATAATCGGCAAGGAGCACGCAGCCCCGTCGATGGGAAACCCAGAAAAATACTCACTTTGCGAGCCTGATAAGGTTGCAGACCTAGCCCAGGATGAATCACCTCCCGCAAAATCGCTTCAGGACTCTTTTCCGCTACCGCCTCGATCTCCACCCCACCTTGCTGACTCGCCACAATCACTGGGCAACCCGACGAACGATCCAGCACAATCGCCAGATACAGTTCCCGAGCAATATCAGTCGATTCTCCGACCAAGACCGCATGGACCGGCTTTCCCTCGGGACCCGTCTGATGAGTAATCAGCGTATTTCCGATCATGCGCGAGGCAACATCTCTCACTTGATGGGGGGTTTTGACCAAATGAACCCCGCTCTTGTAACCATCTTGGAAGTGACCTTTACCTCTGCCCCCCGCGTGCACCTGCGCCTTCACCACAAAACTGTTACAAGGAAGGCTACGCGCGATCGATTCCGCCTCCTCTGGACTCCGCGCCACCGCCCCACGAGGAACTGGCACCCCCGCAGCCGCTAATAAGTCCCGCGCTTGATATTCGTGAATATTCATAAAGAAGAGAAACTAATGGGGGAGACAATCGAGGAAAGACCCTCTTGAGTCAACCCACCAATCCGTGGACTACTCCTGCTTTGCCTCTGTCGCAGATATCGGCTCCGCCACAGGCGGATTCAAACTCATCGGCCCACTTTTCTGCCCCGATCTCATGCTCAGCGGAGAAAGTTCCTTGGAAGAAAACCCCGTCAAATCTCGCTCCGTTTTACTGATCTCTTTCAACTCAGCTCCATCAACCACCACGGATGGTTGAATCATCACCACCAGTTCCTGTCTTTGTGTAGTGTCCGAAGTCGATTTAAATAGATTTCCCAACAAGGGAATGGTTGAAACAAAAGGCACCCCAGCGACATTTTTCGTATCCTGCTGCGTGACCAAGCCACCCAGCAGTATCGTCGATCGATCAGGCACAATCACCGTCGTGTTCAGCTCTTGGGTATTAATCTCAGGGACCGTTACCCCTCCCCCAATATTTGTACTGTTCTGAGAAATCGTGTCGTTCGTCTGAACAATCTGTAGACTAATCTCTCGTGCACTATTAATCAGAGGAACAACTTCTATTTTAAGTACTACATCCTGATACTGGATGTTCGACTGCTGGGAACCAGAAGTTGTATTAGCACTCCCACCTGCTCCGAGGGTCGTTACCGTACTCGTCGGCACCGCAATCTTTTTTCCATTAAAAATCGTCGCTTTCTTGTTGTTCGCCGTAAAAACCGAAGGACGGGAGGCAATCCGGAACTTCGCCGTCGCGGTCAGTGCGTTGATATAGAGATCAATCGAGCCAAGGATGAATGTTGCGATCTGCATTCCTGGCAAAGCACCCACCGCCACTTGAGACATCTGTGAAAGAGTAGCCGCAGCAGGACTAACCGGAGTAACTCCACTCTGTGTCTGGGCGGTTGGATTTCCATTCACATCCGTTCCGTACACTGTAGTAGTGCCCGAAATAAATGGCTTTCCACCCGCAACCGATGCCGCCCCCGTCCTTGGTCCTCCAATATATTTTTGTAGAATATTCACCGCAAACTCATCATCATTGGAAACGAGTAGCTGCCCAATCACTGTCGCCAAATAAACCTGCATCGGCTTCTTATCTAGTTTGCTTAAAATGGCCTTCACCTTGTCACGCGCCTCAGGTTGTCCAATCACCAGAATAGAATTAGCACGATTGTCCGCAATCAGCTTCGTCTTTCCAACAACAAGTGACTGCGCCGCCTGCTCCTCTCCCGGCTCGCTCAAGACATCCGCTGTCTTGCCAGAAGAAGATGTACTTGAGCCACCCGAAGCTCCCGTCACAGGTCTGCCCGCTCCAATCCCGCCAGAGACTGCCCCAGTGGATTTCGATCCCCCTGCCCCACCTGCGCTCGCATCGTCTCCTTCCTCCGCCAGCATGTCCGCCAAAATAGGCAACATATCGGTGGCCGCCACATAGTTGAGCGACTGCTCGTACGGAACGCTCAAATCCACCGCGATATCAAACTGCTTAATCAAGGAACTAATTCCCGCAAAATCAAAGGGACTAGCAATCACCAAGATTCGATTCGTTCTCGTATCCGCAATCAGCTGAATATCCCCCGCAAAACCACTTTTACTCCCACTAATCGTCACCCCCGCAGACCCCCCTGCCCCACCAGGTAATCCAGGCACCCCAGGTTGCGCCACTTGACCCGTCGCCGCTTTCGCCGTGGTTCCCCCGCTCTTCTCCTCGCGCTTTTCCAATATCTGCGTAATCAACTCGACTACGCGATCGGCGTTGGCTTGCACCAGCTGAATAAAGTCGGTCTTTCGCTCAGGCGCAGGGGTATCAATCAGGTCCCTCACCTGAATCAAACGCCGAATCAGGGTTGAATTTTCCGTGATCAAAACCTGATTCGCCACCGGCACAGGCACCAAACTCCCGTATGGATGCAGAGTAATAAACTGCTCAAAGATAGGCACCGCATCCGCCGCCGCCAAGTGGGTTAAGGGCATGACGTAGGACGCCACCACCTCTCCCTCAGGCAACTCACTCTCATTCGTAAAAAGAAAGACTCCCTCACTCCGCGGATTTTTGCCCCCAGCGGTGTTAATCACTTTGACCGAGTTCTTATCCATGGCAATGAAGGCATACCCATTCAGCAATAAGGTCGATTCAATCAGACGGATCGCCTCCGCCTTGGTTACTGGCTGATCTAAAGTCAGACTTAGATTCGCCCCTCCGCCGAGCAGACTGGCATCTTTAATCAAAGTGACTCCCTTTAATTTCTCATAGACGCCGAGGAAATCTGAAACTGGATTATTCGGAAACTGGATCATCTCCGCCGAAACCATCTCAGGTTCCTGCACCGCTGGGGCTTCCCCAGTCGCGGGCAAAGCGGCCCGCCCAGGTACTGACAGCCTCTCTTGGGCCCAACCCCGAACCCCTACTGCACTCAAAGAAAACAGCAGAGCTAAAATTAAAACCACACCAGATCTCATTTTTTCTGCCCCGCGGGAATTGGGATCACCCGACGCCGAATCACCGGTGTCGGCGCTTGTTGCCCCCCCCCATTGGCTGCCTTCTGCCCAGGATTTATCTGCGCTTGGGCGGGTTGACCCGGCATTCCTGGAATTTGCGGTTGGCCAGGTATTGCCACAGGAGCTTGTGCCGCAGGCGCGGCGCCCCCGCCCGTCACCTCGTATTTCAACGTCGCCATCTCCGATCCCTTCTTAATTTTCGCCTGCATCTTCGAGGGATCACCCAGAGGATCTTTCTTCAACTCCAGTAAAATCATCCCTTGAGCTGACGGAGAAGCCTTCCTTCCAACCAAAATACGCTCGGGCTTTGTTTTATTAGCCACCATCACGTAATCCTCCCCCTCCAACCGAACATAGCCCCCCAAAACCAGCTCCTTGGCAAAATCAGCCTCCGCCGTAGCCGAAGCCAAGGTGAAGGGAGACTTCTTACCCAAGGCCGTATAACGCGATAGTTCCAAAGCCTGAGGCAAGCCCGAACGGGTTTCTGTGCGCGGCGGAGCTTCTGCAACAGCGGTGGGTAAAACAGGGGCCATCTCCCCAAATCCTATACCCCCCACGAGATAAACGAGGAGAACTCCTCGCGCAATTGTGAAGAACTTGTTCACTGCTTCTTGGTCCTAAAAAACTGTCCCACCTCCGCCTCCCCCGTCATTTTCGGCGGCTCAGCACTCAGCTTTAAATTCAGCATGGTCAATGCCACTCCGCTCTCAGGCTGGTACAGATCGACAATCCACCGATTGAACTGCTCCAAACTCCCCGTCAGACGCATCCGATTACTATAAATCGTGCAGGTTACTCCGATCCGCGGAGCCTGCAGGTTCTGCTCCTCAATCTTCAATCCCGCCGCCGCCGCCGTGCTCTGCGACTTCTTCTGTAAGGCAGGGGCAGGATTGTCCGCGGGTACCGTCTTCAGATTTTTCTCCAACCACTCCGCCTTCTGCTCCCACTCCGCTTTATGCTCCATCCAATCCTTTGCTTCCGCCAACTCATCCGTTTTCTGTAAAAGGTTGCGCCGATTAGCCTGATCGAAGCTCAAAAAGAGCTTCAACCCCAGCAAATGGATGCCAGCAAACACCGCCAAACCAAAAAAGAGCATCAGCTTTTTCTCATGGCGCGTTAACATTCGCATCGGAACCTCCTTCCTCTTCTTTGACCACCTCAGCCCCCGCTGGAATTCCCTCTACCTGAAACCGAGCATTGCCGTTGGGTAAAAGTGTCGGCTGCGGATGACGCCACTGGTACTCCGAAAGCATCGGCTCCTTCTTCAGCCACTCAAAATACTTCTCCGTCTGCTCAAGATCCTTCCCCTCCCCCTGTAAAAGAAGTCGCTTGGTATTGAAATCGAAAGTGGTCAAGCGCACTCCATCAATCTCCCCAGGATCTTTCTCAATCAAGGGTCGGGCAACCTCCCAAAGCAGTTCCAAAGCGTTCATCTTCGGATTCACTAAGGCTGCCGCCTCCTGCCAACTCTGCGATGCTTCGCGGATTTTATCCGCCTCGGGAGCAATTTTCGCCAACTCCTTTTCCAACACCTGTAGACGGACAATCGGCACCGCGAAATATACCACCGCCATCGCCAAGACGATAACATACCCGGCTAATCCGATACGGATCGACCTCTGCTTTTTCGCTTTCTGGCTTTTGGCCGAACGACGCTCCGTCAAAAGCGGGGGTTGCAAATCCCAAGGGCCTGCAGGCAGCCGCGGCGCAACCCTCGGCTCGGTCCGCACTGGGCACGGGAGAAGTGATAAAAACTCCTGCACTCCTACCCCCGTCTCCCCTTCCTCTCGCAGAGCCAGCATATTGAGGTCAGATAAAGTTCCCTCCGCTTCCAGTTGCGCTAGCAAAGCCCCAACCTCTGTCGCGGTTCCCGCCTGTAACTCACGCGCCAGCAAAGGTTGCGAGTGTAACCATTTTCCACCCGAGTAAAAATCTACCACCCACCGTCCAAGCTCTTTTCGTAGAACCGCAGAAGATCCACCCCCGGGCGCAGGCAGAACTCGACCCGCGATCTCATGACGCCCCGCCTGCTCCAACAGCCAAGTCTCCTCTAGGGGACCCGCTAAAATCGCTGTCGCTTCTAATTGCCTCAGGCCTGGCTCATCCTGACCCGCCACCGCGATAGGCTCAGTCCGAATCGGCTCCATCCCCCAAACCGCCGCTTCAGGATTGGCCCCTAGCAAATTCTTCGCCTCCAAGGCAATTTTGGCCAAATCTCTCGGCGCAATCCCCTCTTCAACCGATATCCAAAGGGGCACAGAAAGAAAAGAGCGGGAAGGAAGACAAACCACCGCTTGCTCCGGTGCTCGTAGCTTCTGCGGATCCTCCGCAGGCCCCATACACTGAGCTTCCCCATCTGCCGTACTCCACAACTCCCACCCCTCAGGCCCTGGAAAAACAAAGACAGGGCCAGCAAGATTCTTTCCCTTGATTTTCTTAACCTTAAGAACTTTTTTCTTCACGGGCTCGCATCCTCCTCAGCCCATCGAGCCTTGATCTGCGGAGGATTTGTTTTACGGGAAATTAAAGCCACTACCTTTCTTTTAGCCTTACCGACAAAGCCAGTCGAGGTTACCCGCCATAGATCTTCTTCCTCCACCACCACCCGATTCGCCCATTCAGAGGGATTGGCTCCCAACAAAGTCTGATTCACCACATCATCGGCAGTCCCAGCAATCTGGTCCGGCCCAGGACGCTGAAGAATAAAATTCCTGGCGGCCCCAGCCCCCAATCCTAACCACGCCTCAATCAGATCCTGCTCCGCACTACGCAAAGACAGCTTCCCTGCCCCGTACACCGTGAATTTACTAAGGGCATCAACACCCTTACTTCCCTCCTTGGCCTCCTTCGCCATCTCCGCCCACCCCGCCACTTTTTCCAACTCTTCCACCTTTTCAAAAGGACCGTTCCGCACGTTTTTTTCCGTCCCACTATTCGAGCCCGTGCTCAGTCCGTCCGCATCGACCCAGTCCAATAAGGCATCAATCAACGCAGAAGAGGTGGTTAAATTGACCTCCCATCCTGCAAATAAATTTTGCAGAACCGACCTAGCTAATGTTTTGTCCCCCAACAACAGGGCATTGATGTTCATCTTAGCCGCATCCTCCGACATATCCTTGGCCTCAATTTCAAAATGAACCTCCACGGGGCTTTTCCCCACATACCATCCCTCTTGCAACTTTCCGCTCAACTGTCGCGCGGCTTCCGCCATGTCTTCAGGACGTAGCTGGCTATGCAAAGCCATCTGAATCCCTGACTCAGCCACCAACATCGCCCTCGCATTTTGCAATGCCGCCACCTCCTGCCCAATCTGCCTCTGTAAAATCGCCACCAACCCAAAAAGCGCCGCAGAAATCAGGCCCACCGCCCAGAGCACCACAATTAAAGCCACCCCAGAAGAATTGGCGGAAGTTTTCCTGTTTTTCATAACGGTCGGTTGGGTGTGCTCACTTAACTTTTCCCTCGGAAAACCGGATCCACTGGCGGTTGCCCGCTCGGACTCATGCCCGTGGGTATCCAAAAGATGCCCGTATTCGTCACCATTCTCTTTCCGTTTTTCCGCACTAGCACCATCTTAAGATAGGCAGGTTTGATCGGCTCAGCCCAAGTAGGGGAATCCATCTTCGCTTGGTTCCTTGGATCCCCCGCAAACCAGCGCAAATCCTGCACCTCGCGCATCAAAGGAAAGGTATTCACCTCGGGCTTTTTCTGCGCCTCTGTCGTCGACTCGGTAAATTGTTCCTCCAGCACCAACTCCTTTCCATCCCCAGTCGCCGCTTTCTTTAGCTCAAGCCGCAAAACTCGGACTCCGCCAAATCTCTCGGGAAAAATTGCCACAGGAGAATTTGTCAGGGAAAGAGTCTGACCTCCTCGCGCCTGCTCTAAACCTACCTGAGACTGTACTGGCAGATCCAAACAAAGTTGGCGCACCAAGGCAAAAAGCCCACTTACTTCACGACTCCGTAGACTGGACTTGGCGGCTTCATCTGCCGCCATGATAGAAAATTGCACTAACTGAAAAATCACCCCAAAGATCAATATGAGAATGGTCAGACCTAAGGTCACCTCAATCAAGGTGAAGCTGGCAGAAGCTGGGAATCTTGCCCTCATCGCGTCGGCCACAGCAGAAAGGAGATTCCCTCAAGAACCTCTCCTTTTTTTGTTTCCGCCCTTATTTTTACCTGCCACCAACCACTTATCATTCTCGGTCCCGCTCCTGGATCCGAGCTGGGTAATTCAATCGGAGGGACCACTGGATTAACGCTTTGGGTTAAAAATAAAGAGCCATCATCGCTGACAGGGACAAACCCGTTTCCCGTGGCCTGCAGGTTGTTCGTCGACGCCAAAATTTGCGCGGCCAACGACTCCACCGCCTGTCGTCGCCCTCCCGATCGCAAAAGCGCCAAGTTAATTCCTAGGACATCGTTCAGCGCCGCCGCAAAACCTACCGCCGCAAAGGCAAAGATGGCCACGGCTATCATCACTTCAATCAAAGTAAATCCCCCCGCCTTTCTTCTCATCGCTTGGCCTGCTTTTCCGTTACGCTCTCTCCCGTCAAGGCGTTGAAAGAAAACTGCGATTCGTTATCTCCATGCTTTAGTAAAACCTGAATCGGCTCGACCATTCCTCCGCTCGTGAAAAGCCACTCATAATCCTCAGGCGTTTTCCACCCTCGTTGCCCCAAGGAAAGAGCCAACGGCGTCACAATCATCATCTCCACCTCATCGGGAAACCGTTGCCCACCTACCCCTCGACCTCCCAGCATCACCCTCTGAGCAACGCCCGTTTCTAAAGCCTTCTCTCTTGCCGCCCCCGCCTGCTCTTCCAGCAGACTGCGGCTCTTCGCTAAATCCTTATCTCCACCTGTGCTCGAGAGAAAAACCGCCGCCCCCCCCATGAAAATTACCCCAATACCAACCGCCAACATAATTTCTAAAAGGGTGAACCCACTCTGCCCCGCCATCTTCGGTCGCCATCTCATCCGACCTCCCTCCCCTGCCCTTACTTCGAACTGATATCGTCGCCCTTGCCCCCTTCATCCTTACGATCTGCACCCGTCGAATACACTCGAAACCCCTTGGCGGACGAAGAATCTACCTTGTACTGGTAAGACTGACCCCACGGATCTTTCGGTTCTTCTTCAAATCCCTTTCCCGTACCCACCAAGGCTTTCAACCCCGCTGATTGAGAAAGAGGAACTCCCCCACTCTTCATTTCATACATCCGCACTTGGGTAATAATCGCCTGCAAATCACCCCGCGCCCTTTGCTCCTTCGCAAACTCCAAATTGCCCGTCAGCATATAGATCGCCGAGCCCATCAGAACGGTGATGATTCCCACCACCAACATAATTTCAATTAAGGTGAATCCCGCCGTCGTTTTAAGATAAGGTCGCTTTTTCATTCGGTACGTAATCCTACGACTCCACTGCCAGATGACAATCCTGTCCGAAGCTTCGGACCCGCCGATCCCCCTCCCCCCACCCAACTGCTACTCGCAGGACTGGGCAAAGAAACCGCCGCGGGATTTGCCGTAACCGTTCGCGCCACGCTAGGTGCTGGCGGTTGCGTCACGGCAAAGACTACCTGCAACCGCAAGTTTCGTACCGTCGTCGGCGAACCCGTCTCCCGCCAATCCACCTGATTCTCTCCCTGCCGCAAAAGTCCCGCAGGCACATACACCACCACTTTGCGCCAGCCCCCATACCCAACCTCCCTGCTTCTTAAATTTTCTCGGTATCCTGGATCATCTAACCCAGGCACCTCAACCGACAGCCCACCCATCGCTTGCCCATTCACCCACACCGAAGGCTCCTGCCCTAGACTCAAACCCGCCACCTGCGCTTCAATTCTTCCGTACGCGGGTTTTCCCGCAATCGGCGCAACGAAACGGACAGGATTTTGGGCATCAATCTTCACTGGCCCCGCATCCAGTACCGCATCCATCACCAAACCTTTCTCTTCATCCATCGGAAGATGTCTCCCCGCACCCTGCAACTCATCCCCGGGAAAGATTTTCCCAGCGGGCGTCAAATATAACCCCGAAGGAGCCGTCCAACCCGCCGCTAAGACCAAAGGCTCGACCCACGTCAAATCAACCCGCTCCAAAACAGGATCGCTTCCCGTGGATTCGATAGTCAACTGCCCAGGCCCACCCAAACTTTCCTGTTCGATTAAAAGAGTCCGCTGATGCAAGGAGGCCGCACGCTCGAATAAATTACTGCAAAGCGTCACCGCCCTCCCAGGCCCCTGCCAAATCACCCGCGCAAAACCATCCGCAGGCTCTCGGAAGACCAGGGTAAGCGCCAATTTTGCTTCTCCCACCGGTGGCCGGATCTGCGCCCGCCAAGTAAACATGTTAAATCCCGGCTGCGCCAAGACCGGCCCAAACCAAGAGGGGAAAGGATCACCCGTTTTCGTCGCATCCCAACTGGCAGGAGGAATCGAGTGGCCCGGAGGCGCTTCTGCTGTTCCTAGGGATCCCGCCCAGAGCAGACAGAAAAGCCACCCCACTCGGGCAAGATCATGTCTCCGTTTCTTCACGCCTCCCATCTTGGCAGGAAGACGGACACCTTCGCGGGCAACTCACTACCTTGCTCACCCCTCCCGTCAACAACCCACGAACCAGCAAGAATAAGTTATTACAGACCTTTTCGCATTCCCGACATCGCTCCAAAGATACTTGTAATAATCGAATAGACCACCACACCCACCACCAGAGCAATCACTACGATGATCACCGGCTGAATCAAGGCCGTGATCCGCTGAATCTTACGATCCATCTCTTTCTCAAACCGTGCCCCCGCCTTGTCCAACGCCTTCGACAAGTCCCCTGTTTGCTCTCCCACCGCTACCAAATCCAAAAACATGTCGGAGAACCCCCCCACCTGACGCAAGGCCCGACTCAAGGAGTACCCCTCCGAAATCTGCCCCGCCGCCTTCTCTAATCGAAGCCGGTAAAACGAATTCGGAGTAGCCTGAGTCACCAGTTGCATCGCCTGCAATAAGGTGACCCCATTGACCAGCAAATTAGCCAAAGTCTGACTAAACTGCGCATAGAAGGCCGCCTCCAAAACAGCTCCCGCCACCGGAATACTCATCCGCGCCTGATCCCACCAAATCCGACCCAATGGCTTTTGAATCCACTGCCAAAATCCCAGCACGCCCAAGGCCAGACTCGCCGCCAGTAGCCAGCCATAGTGCACCAGAAAATAACTCGTCCCCAATAATAGTTTCGTAACCAGCGGGGTCGTCTCGGGAGATTTGCTAAAGAGACTCTCCAACTGTGGCACCAGCACCACCACGAAGAGCACCATCAGCAAAATCCCCGCCCCGCTGACAAACATCGGATAGATCAAAGCCTGAATCACCCGTCCCTTCAGATCGCTCAGCTTTTTCAAATAAAGTACCTGCCTTTTCAAGATCGAGCCCAAAGCACCGCTCACCTCCCCCGCCGCCACTAAGTTACAGTACAGATCCGAGAAACTCGCCGAGGCCGACTTCAGCGCACGCGAAAGACTGGTCCCCTCTCTCACTTGGTTCCGCAAACTCTGGGCTACCGCCTTCAAAGCAGACGCCTCCGACCTCTGCTCCATCATCTTCAGGGCCCCCTCCAACTGCAGACCCGCATCCAACAAATCTCCCAACTCCTCCGTAAAAGAAATAATCTGGCTCTCCGTCATTAACTGCTCCCCCGCCGCGCCCGGCCCTCCCCCTTTCCCCGTCCCCGTCTCGATCAACCCCTCTTGCTGCAGGCGTAAAGGACGCAATTTCAGCTTACTTAAACTCGCCAGCGCCTCCTGCCGGGTATTCGCCTCCAACTTCCCCGCACTCCGTGACCCTCCTGCTCCTAACGCTTCATAAGTAAAGGTAAGCATCTCACGCTCCAGGATTCCGATTCGATTCCACCACCGTCACCCGCACCACCTCCTCAATCGTCGTTGTCCCCTCCGCCACCTTATCCCAACCGTCATCCCGCAGATTTCGCATCCCTTGCGACTTGGCCATTTCCTTCAGCGCCGCATTCGTCGCCTTTGCCGTAATCATTTCTTGAAGTTGAGGCGTAACCAAACAGATTTCAAAGATCGCGCGCCTACCTTGATACCCCGTCTGGCGACACCGATCACAACCCACCGCCCGATACGCCGTCGCCGCTTTCTCCAAAGGAATCTTAATATCCCTCAAATAGGCCTCCGAATACTGACCCGGCTCACAACACCAAGGACACAGCACTCGGACCAATCGTTGCGCCACGAAAGCCCGCACCGAAGACCCCACTAAGAACGGCTCAATCCCCATATCCACCAAGCGAGTAATCCCCCCGATCGCATCATTGGTGTGCAAGGTTGAGAAAACCAGATGTCCAGTCAAGGCCGCTCGAATGGCGATCTCGGTTGTCTCCACATCCCGCATCTCGCCAACCATCACCACGTTCGGATCTCCCCGCAAAATACTGCGAAGCCCCGCCGCAAAGGTGAGATTGATCTCTGGCTTCACTGCAATCTGCACTACCCCAGGAATCTTGTTTTCAACGGGATCCTCAATCGTCACGATCCTCCGATCCTTCGTATTCAGCGATGCCAAAAAGGTGTAGAGGGTTGTCGATTTTCCCGATCCCGTGGGACCGGTAATCAGAACAATCCCATTGGGTAAAGCCAGCAAACCCCGCACCATTTCTGAATGAGCCGCCCCCAACCCCATCTGCTCAAAATCAAATCTCTGCTGGCCCAATAGACGAAGGCTGATCGACTCTCCCGTCACCGAGGGAATCGTCGCGATACGCACATCGATCGGTCGCCCCTCAAACTCCAGATTGATCCGACCGTCTTGCGGTAGTCGCCGCTCCGCAATATCCAAGTGAGCCATGATCTTAATTCGAGAAATGAGTGAAGCCTGAAACAACTTGATTCGTGGCGGAACCGGAATATTTCGCAACACCCCGTCAATTCGGTAACGAATCTGCAAATCATCCTCCAAAGGCTCGATATGAATATCCGTCGCTCGCTCCTGCAAAGCCTCACGGATAACTTGATTCACAAATTTAATTACCGACGCCTCCGAATCATTCTCATCCAGTACGGTCGTTTCCTGTTCGAGATCATTGGCCGAGGCAAACTCCCCGCCTCCTTCAAGAATCTCATCAAAGGTCTCCGCACCCACCCCATACCCTCCCCGCAATCCATCCAGAACCGCCCGCCGAGGCGCCAACATCCATTTACATTCCCCCGTCCAAAACCCAGCCAAAGCCTGCCGTGCCAAATGGTCGAAGGGATCAAAACAGAGAACGGGAAGTGGATCCCCCTCCGCAGGAGTGACTGGAAGCAAACGATGCCGCAGCGCAATCTTCGCCGGGAACTTATCCCGCAAGGGGGCAGGAATCGGGGGAATTTCTCCCTGCCACACCGGAAGACCAAGGGAATCACCCAGCTTCTGCGCAAAGACTTTCTCGTCCACCTGACCCGTTTCCAAAAGCGCATTGACCATCGAGCGCTGTTCCCCCGCCGCCTCCGCCATGGCCTTGGTACAGGTCGGCATATCCTTAGCCCCCGCTTGTTTAGCTAAATCCAGTAGGGCGGTAGTTAAGCTCACAAGGCCAGCACCTTTCCGAGTCGATCGGGATTTAACCCCAAGAGATCTTTCCGCACGAATAACCCGTCCTGCCGAATCAGTTTTCCATCAAAAAGTATTTTACCACCCCCATGGGCCCGATCCTGCAGGTTCACCATATCCCAATGGATCTGCGATCGGTTTCCGTTATCCGCAACTTCATAGGCTTGCCCAGGAGTAAAATGGAACGAGCCAGTAATCTTCTCGTCAAAAAGAATATCTCGGATCGGATGGCGGAGATAAGGATTCAATCCTAGTGAAAATTCCCCGATGTACCGCGCTCCTGCATCACTGGAAAGGATCCTCTCCAGTTGGCGAGTTTTATCCCCTGCGGTGGCTTCCACGATCTGCCCGCGCAAAAAACGTAGCCGAACGTTTTCAAAAGGGATTCCCTGGTAGATCGCAGGAGCAGAGAAGGTCACTTGCCCCTCCACGCTATTCTTCAGTGGAGCTGTAAACACCTCTCCATCGGGCAGGTTCCGATCTCCCACGCAGGGAATCGCCCCAATTCCTCGAATCGAAAACCGTAGGTCGGTCCCAGGTCCCGTAATCTGCACCTTGTCCGTTCGCTTCATCAGAGCCACCAGCGGCTTCACTACCTTCGCCATCTTTCCGTAATCCAAATTGCAAACCCGAAAGAAAAGATCCGTAAACGCTTCTGTGCTCATCCCCGCCCCTTGAGCCATCGCAGGGGTCGGCCAGCGCAGAACCACCCAACGGGTATGATTCACCCGCCGATCCGAGATCGACCTTAAGATCTTCCCCGCCAACTTTTGTCGCTCTAACGGAATATCGCTTCCCTCAAAACTGTTCTGCGAACCTCGCAGAGCGATGTACGCCTGCATCCCCTTCATTTTCGCTAGATCATGCTTGCGCGTAAATTGCAGGCCCGCTTTCGTTGCTCCGCAAGCCATCTCACGCGAAATCATCCCATGGTGCAGGTGAACAAAGGGCTCCGCCCCTCTAGCCCGCACCGCACGGATCAGCTCCGAAATAAATTCGTCAGGGATCTCCGCCGCATCAATCCATACTCGGTCTCCCTTGCGTAGAGCAGTCGAATAACCCGTCAGCACATCCGCTAACCGAGCATAGCGGGACTCTTTCATCGGAGTCTTCCCCCACCGAATACATTTGCGTACCTTAGAACTCGATGAGCGCTCATAAGCCTAAGTTTCAACGACTCGCCTCTTTTGGCAAGCTAGCCACCGCCCTACTTTGCCTCCCCCTCTTAACTCTTGGGGCAGAACCTTCCCCCACCCTTCTGACCGGAAAAGCCACCATTCAGCTCAAAAATAGCTCCACCACCCAAAACCTCGGCGGGATGGATCTTATCCTCGCCCCCCTTGCCCTCATCCCCGAGGTTCGCCGCCTGCGCATGGAAACTTGGCGGACCGAGGGTCTCGCCATTCAACGAACTCCATCAGGAGAGGAACAACCCGTGGGAATTCGTATCGATTTTGCCGATGGCTACAAAAATTTAGACCTTAAATCTATGAGCCAAGCCGCCGCCAATGCCGCCACCACCAGAGTTCGCACCACGACTAACGGCACCTTCACTTTTTCTAACGCCTCCTCAGGCAAACAGACCCTCTACGGCCAGTACAAAAGCCGCTACGCCGTGGCCTACTGGTTGCTCGAGGTCGACCTCCTCCCTGGTCGCACAAACGAGATTATCCTTTCCGAAAGCAACGCCGCCGAGGTCTTTAATCGCATCATCAAACCTGCCCCATCCCACTAACCTCTTATCCAGAACCCATCGCCTGCCACAGCTTCCAATAAGCACCTTTTCGGCTGAGTAAATCCTCCCCTTTGCCCTCTTCAACCAAATGCCCTTTTTCTAAGACCAGAATTCGATCCGCCCGATGCGCCGCATGCAGGCGATGGGTCACGAGCAAAGTAGTCGGCCGAGTCATCAAATGAGCCAAGACATCCAGTAGCTCTTTCTCTGTCGTTGGATCCAAGGCACTCGTTGGTTCGTCCAGCAAAAGAATCGGCGCATCCCGCAAAAACGCCCGAGCAATTCCAATTCTCTGCCTCTGTCCCCCACTCAACATCACCCCACGCTCCCCTACCTGCGTTTGGTACCCTTGAGGCAGTGCGCGAATAAACTCGTCCGCCTGCGCCTCCTTCGCCGCTTTTTCCAACTCACGAAAGGAAGCGGTCGGACGCCCATAGGCAATGTTTTCACGCACCGTTCCGTTCAGTAAAACGGTTTCTTGCAACACCAGCGCCTGACGGGCCCGTAGCTCTTTCTTGGCCACCGTCCGTAGATCAACCCCATGAAAATGAATCGTTCCAGCGGTCGGGTCATAAAAACGAGGTAAAAGAGAAAGCAGGGTAGTTTTCCCCGCTCCCGTTCCTCCTACCACCGCCACCGACTCCCCAGGTTGAATCGTGAAACTAAGATCGTGCAGCACTTCATCGCCCCGCGGATAACGAAATCCCACCTTGCGAAACTCGATATTCCCGGAAGCCGCGCTCAAGCGCACTGGCTTCGCCGGATCAGGTACTTCATCGGGTGTGTCCAAAACTTCGAAAACCCGCTGAGCCGCCGCCGCCGCACCTTCCATCGACCACGCAGTATAACTCAACTGCTCTAAAGGAGAGTACAACATCGCCAAATAGGCCAGAAAGACGAGAAGATCACCTAAGGACAACTTGCCCGCCGCCACCTCTCCAGCCCCCGCCCAAAGCAAGAACGCCGTCCCCAAAGCCAACAAAGTCCCTACCACCAAAGTGCTCGCCACATTCGTCATCGAGAGTCGCAAGTTCGCTTCCAGAGCCTGCCGACACTCTCGCCGAAAAAGATCCACCTCGTGCGATTCCCGACCAAATGCATGCACTACACGGATGCTCGAAAGACCCTCACTCGCCCGAGCGAGAACGTCACTTTCCTGCGCTTGCAACGTCGTCGTCTCTCGCCGAATCCGCCCCGCATACCGCGAGATCGCCAACAACAGGAACGGCACAACCCCTAAAGAGAGCAGAGCAAGTCGCGGGCTCATTTGTAACATCACCACAAATGTTCCTACCAAAGTGAGAACCGACCCAAGAATCGTCGCAAAGCCACGATTGAAGTAGGTTTGAATCGCCTGAGCATCGTAGGCCACACGAAAACTTGAGTCGGAACTACGGCGGACGTCATGGAAACGCAGAGGAAGCGATTGCAAGTATGCATACAGTTCCGTCCTCACTCGTAACAAGGCCTGCAGTCCAACTCCAATCAAGGCGTAGGTCTGAGCTAAGTTCACCGCACCCCAGAGCAAATGAATCGCCACCAAAGCCGAGCAGGCCAAAGCCAAAGAAGACGAAAAAGACCAAACCCCCGAAAGAAAAGGCACCACGATTCCGCCACCTGGCGAACGAAGCACTTCATCCACGACAAATTTCAGTGGCCACGGCTTAAGAAGATTCAGCCCGGTCGCGCCGACCAGCAGAACCAACGCGACAAGAATACGTCCCAAGAACGGTCGATAATAACCCAAGATGCGACGCATCATTTTCATGCTGCGGGATTTTTTTCTGTCAGGGGCAAGAGCTGAGCCCGCCGAGCCGCCGCCCGCACCAGATCCCCCACCCTGCGACGGAGCTGCCAGCCCGTCCACAACCAACCCATCCCTGCTAAAGCCAATATCCCCAGAAAAGCAGGCAAGGCCGCCCGGTACGAAAGACCGACCAAAACATCCGCCGTAATCGCGGTCAGGGCAAAGAGTCCGCTAAAAGTACTCGGTACAATTCCCTGATGCACTCGGGTGAGACGGCGACCGTGCGGATAAATCTCCGTCAGCGTTCGCAAACGAATATGCCACCAGCGATTGGCAAAGATCTGGATATCCCAAGGATTCCATCCCGTGTCCTGCGCATAGCGCCAACCCTCTTCCTCCAGAATTTTCTCCACCTCTTCCAGTAAAGTAATTCGCTCTTTTCCTTGGTCACTCCAAAAAGCCAGCTCACGAGAACGCCAAAGAGGCATCCGCGGGCCCACTCCTTTTTCTGGAGTCTGCACCACCGAATCGGGCGTCCGTTTCCCCCTCAACCAAGTAAAGTAGCGGGCCCAATCCCGAACTAACGGCTGAATCAGTGCGAGATAGAAAACCGTTAAACGAGCCCGAATCGTGTCGTGCCGCGGCTCCACTCGGGCCACCACCATAAAAGAAATTGCGGGCAACAACGTCGCCGCCAACATCAATAGAGGCAGGATTCGCAGCGGCTCAATCTGAATCGATACCAGAAAAACAAATAGGGTCAGCGCATTCCACTCCAACCCACTGACCAACTGCGTCCACGGGGAAGCTGGCTTCGGATAGAGACACTGAAAGAAACCCATCCCAAAAACTCCGTGATAAATGATCGGTCGGTGAAAGATCCTCTCGAATCGTGGCAACCCATAAATTACCCCCTTCCACCGCGCCGAACCCTGAGGATCGAAATACTGCATGTGCTTAAATCGCAGCATCGCCTCCGCTTCTCCATAACCCTTCTGCTGCCGAAAATAAGCCTGCATCGTGAAACGTCGATGGTGCCAAACCAGAGCACTCGGACTGAAACCAATCCGATGCCCTGCCTGCATCAAACGCCAACATACGTCCACATCATCCCCCGCCGTACGGAACTCTGGATCAAACCCGCCAATCTCAGCCAAAACCGTCCGCCAGTACCCCATGTTACAGCCAGGAATATGCTCCGCCTCGGTGTCACTGAGCAAAACATGGGTCGGCGCTCCGGGACACGCGGCCACCGCCGCCCCCACTGGACCTTGCGCCGGTGGATGGAGATTGGGTCCGCCCACCGCCGCATAAGAATGATTCAGAAGACTAGCCACGAGAAAATAGAGCCAATCCGCATCGGGCATGCAGTCAGAGTCAGTATAAGCCACAATCTCCCCGCTGGCCGCCTGCCACCCTACATTCCGCGCCACCGACAAACCCCGATTCGGTTGCACGATGTTCTTCACCAGTGGAAATTCCGCCACAATCGACTGAGTGGAATCCTTCGAACCATCATCCACCAGAATTACTTCATAGTCCGGGTAGTTCAGTTTCTGCAACGAATCCAAGCAACCTCGGAGCGTCCCCGCCCCGTTATAACTGCAGACCACCACAGAAACCTTCGGCACACGGCTAAGGGGGAATTTTTCTACCAAGCGATCCTGCGAACCCATCGTCAATGGGGCCAAGGCGCGATAAGCCAATTTCGGTTGCCGATCCCGCCGCACCAAACCAAAGGCCCAGTCCTCCACATCGATCCCGTCGGTAAACCACTCGTCAGTCCAGGAAAAGAGAATCGTGCCCGCCAATCCACCTCGAAACACCTCATCCCAATGCAAGCCCAGCAGAGCCGCTTGCTCCTCCTCACTATGCCGAATCGTATCCATGCCAAACTCACCCAAGACCAGCGGCCGATCTTCCGCTAAGTTTTGTAGTCGGGAGAGATAAGCCCGCAGATCGGAACCTCGATGTAGGTAAACATTGTAGGAAAGAAAATCAGTTTCCTTGGGCAGAAGATACTCGGTCGGAGGAAAATTGGCATAAGCCGCCAGCGCCTCCGAGTCCTCGTCTTTGACAATCCGCGCCAACGAATCCAGAAATCCCTCCACCCGCTGAGGCCCATACCAGCGCACCAGATCAGGCGGGATCTCATTGTCCACGTAGTAACCCAGAATCGCAGGATGACCCGAAGCCCCTTTGGCCGCGCGCCGCACCGAAGCACGAATTTCCTTACGCACCGCCCCGTCATCCAAGAAAAGAACCCGCCTTTGCCAAGGTACTGTCACCATCACCCGTAGTCCATGTTCAGCCACCAGATCCAAAAACCACTTCGGCGGCGGGTGATATACTCGCAAGGTGTTAAAGCCAGCCGCTGCCACTAATCGAAAATCCCTCGAAACTTTCTCCGGCGTCCCCAGATGGTCGTCCCCTTCCCGAAACGGACCATAGGTAACCCCTTGAATGAAGAACTTATTTTCGCCCGCAAAAAGGAACTTTCCCCGCACGCAGACCCGCGGACCACTCAGACCCACAATCCTACTCCTCGACTCTTCCTCTGGCTTCGCCGTCCAAGAGGGAAAAAGAGGCGCAGGGATGGAATTCACTTCCGCAACTGGCCTCGCCCGGTGACAACGTATTTATAGGAGGTTAACTCCTCCAACCCCATCGGTCCTCGGGCATGAATTTTACCTGTGCTGATGCCAATCTCAGCTCCAAAGCCAAACTCCGCCCCATCCGTAAAGCGGGTGGAGGCATTCCAATAAACCGCGGCAGAATCCGCTCCCTGCAAAAATTGCTCCGCCGCTTCCTGATCCTCCGTGACAATCGCGTCCGAATGATGGCTCCCGTATTTCTCTAAATGCTCTAGCGCCCCCTCCACTCCATCCACCACCCTAATGGCCATGGTCAAATCGAGATACTCCCTCTTCCAGCTTTCAGGCACGACTAACTTTTCTCCCGCCGCCTTCGAGGCCGCCTCATCTCCGAAAAGTTTCACCCCTTGAGCTCGGAGTGCCTTGACTAATCGAGGTAGAATTTTTTCTGCCCCCAGCCGATCGACCAAGAGCGTCTCTGCCGCATTACAAGTCGCTGGCCGCTGACACTTAGCGTTGATCGTAATCGCCTCCGCCATGGCAGGATCCGCTGCACCGTGGACGAAAATATGACAAACCCCATCCGCATGCTGAATCACCGGAACCCGAGCATGCTCCAAGACTGCCGCAATCAACCCAGGCCCCCCTCGCGGGATAAGCAGATCGAGTACTCCCTCCAATCGACACATCTCAGGAATACTTTCCCTCCCTTCATTTTCCACCAAAGCAACAACTTCCGGCGGTAAACCCTGCTTCACCGCCGCCTCACTCAAGGCACTAGCTAAAGCACTGTTGCTTGCCTTCGCTTCCCGCCCGCCGCGAAGCAAAGTTGCATTACCCGTTTTCAGGCAGAGAACCGCACTATCCACCGTCACGTTCGGCCGTGACTCATAAATAATTCCAATTAGCCCTAGCGGTACTCGAATCTTAGAAATCTCCAATCCATTCGGCTGCTTCCATTTTCGGAGCACTTCCCCCACCGGATCGGGCAAGGTCGCTACCTTTTTTACCCCTTCGACCATCTCGGCAAATCGTTTCGGATTCAACTCCAGCCGATCGAGTAAAGCCCCAGATAGTCCCGTCTCTTTCGCGGTCTGCACATCTCCTCGGTTGGCTTGGAGAATCTCTTTCTCTCGTGCCTCCAACTGTTCCGCCACCGCGAGCAGAAGAGCATTCTTCTTTTTGGTGGAGAGCCGAGCCAGCGGACGGGAGGCAACTTTCGCGCGGTCGGCGAGTTCCGCCACCGTGCTCATTTGGCGACCCAAGTTCCCGGAGGAACCCGCAGAACACTTTTCCGCACAACATCGGTCTCTCGCCCATCCGCGATCACCACAGGAATTCCTCGGCTCATGGCAACTCTCGCCGCCTCCAGCTTAGAAAGCATCCCCCCCACCGAAGCCGCGCTCCCCGCCCCGCCCGCGCAGGCCAAAGTCGCCGCATCGATCTTCTTCACCCGCCGAATCAACTCGCCACTGCCATCGGGCTTGCTCATCAAGCCAGGCGCATCGGTTAAAATCACTAGACGATCAGCCCGAGCCAGAATCGCCACCTGCGCCGAAAGTCGGTCGTTATCCCCGAAGGCGTTGAGCAAGGCAATCTCTTCAAAGGAGAGTGCATCGTTCTCGTTGAAAATGGGTACGCACTTCTTCAGTTGGAGCAAAGTATGCAAAGTGGCTCGGGTATTCGCGTAGATCCGCCGACTATCCAGATCCCAAGAAGTCAAAAGAATCTGCGCTACCACAAAACCATCAGGGGCCAACGCCGCCCCATACGCCTTCATTAAAAGAGGCTGCCCAATCGTGGCACAGGCCTGCATCTCAGGGCGCGAAGTCGGACGCTGGCGCAAGCCCAAAGCCTGCATTCCCGCACGAATCGCCCCCGAACTGACCAAAATCACCTCATGCCCAGATCGGCGAAGCCCCGCAATCTGCTTCGCCCAACGCCGCATCTGCCCATGCGCTAACCCCCCCTTCTCCGCCGCCACCAGGCTACTGCCAATTTTAATTACCAGTCTCATCAAATGCCCTCAGCTCGCCTCAACTCTGTCGGCGCGACCAGACTTGCGAAATTTGTTGGCAAAGCCGAACGCCCGCCAACAGTCGGCGGCCCAGGCCCACTCCGTGCCCTGCCGCTTTCTTCCCAGGATAAAAAAGAGAAGCCGCCGCCATTCCCAGCCCGCCCCACTGACTCCCTAAGCGCAAAACATTCTCGCCCCCATCGATCCATTCACCAATCGAGGCCGCCCCCGCACAGGCGCGACGGAACTCCCAGCCAGCTCTCCGAGAGGAGGCCTGACAAGCCAGGCGAGTCGTCCGAGCCTGAGTCAGCGCCGCGAGCTCAACCATTCCCGGTCCCTCTGGAATTCTGCCACCGTATCCGAGAAGGGCAGGCCGTCCCCTTGAATCCGTTTTCGCATCCTCAGATAGGCAGCCAACGCTCCCAAACCGTAGAGCAAAGCTAATCCCACTAACGCCAAAATCCTTGCCTGAGGATCAGGCCAAACCGAAAGCACCACCGCCAGCGAGGCGACCAACAGAGCCAACGCTCCCAGACCAAGCGCCACCGCCAGCCAAAGAATCGCCTCCACCGCCCGCCACTTTTCTTCCTGGAGCTCGGCTCCAAGAAGACGAAGCCGCTCCTCCACCATTTTAACCGAAGTCAGCGCTAAATCACGAAGGGCAGAAATCATAAAATAGTATTTTTCTTAGCGACGGCTCAACAATGCCCCCAAAATCAGTCCCGCTACCAAGGCAACGCCGACCGACTCGTAGGGATGCTTGCGAATCACACGATCCGCTTCCTTCATTCCCTCTTCCGCAGCCTCTTTTACATCATCGAGGTTCTTAAATTTTTCCCGTGCCGCTTCCAGTTTATGACTCAACTGGGCACGCACCTCCCGTGCCTTTTCTCCTAGGTCTCCCGCCGTGGCCTGCAGCAGCTCCTCTGCATGAGAGATCACCTCACGAATGTCGTGGGTTACCTTGGTTGCTGTCCCTTTCCGGGTCGCTTTTTTAGTCTTAGATTTAGCCATCCCGCATTCTGCCCTAGACCATCCTCAGGGGGCAAGTTTCCCGCCGAGGCAATCGGCCCAGGTCAAAGCTCCAAGTCTTTGGAAGCCAATCTCTTTTCCAAGAGATTGCGTGCCTGTTGCCGCGCCCGAAGTCGTGGGTCAAACCAGATTTCTCCATACATCTGCCCCAACACCATAAAAATCCCAATCAGGGGCATGGCTAAAAGTAGTCCATAGACCCCACCCAACATTCCCCCTGAAAAAATCATCATCACCGTAATCAAAGGATGCATTCGCAAGGCTCTTCCTACCGTCATCGGCGTGTAGACAAACTCATCTAATAAACGAACTCCCAGAAAAAGAAGCACAACCGAGAAAAGCAACCCCCCCTCGTTAGGCGCTTTGACCGCGCACGTCGCCACCGCCACCAACCCGCCCAGCGCCGATCCCACGTATGGAACCCAAGCGAAAACCGCACAAATTAATCCCAAAAACATCGCATCCCAAAAACCAAAAACCCCTGCCCCATGCCCAAGAAACCACAAGCCCAACCCCAAACTCACTGTGTCCAGCAACGTCAGACCAAACATCCCACGAAAGTACGCGCGCATCTGACCATCCATCCGATCAAACAGAAGTAGGGTTTTCTCAAAGAAAGCGTTTGGGACGGCCCGTAGAATTAAACGATGAAACGCAGTTCCATCCCGCAGAAAGAAAAAAGTGAGGAACGGCACCAACAGAAGACTGGGCAACCAGTGAACCAAAAAAAGAATCGAGTCGGCCAAGTAGGCCTTCCCTGATCCCGCAACAAAATGATCAATCTGGCCCTGCAACCCATCCGCCAGACCTGCCTTTTTCGCAAAGTGAAACCGCCCCTCAATCGCCAACAGGTTGCCATGCAAAACGGACTGCAGGCGAGCCCAGTATTCTGGAAGTTGGTTTTGTAGATCGGCCAGAGAGTTAAAGAGAGCCGGAAGAATGGTGACCGAGGCGATCAGAGTCAAAATTGTGGCAGCCCCCAAAAATATCCCTAGGGCTTGGTTCGGCGTGACCCCCGACAGTTGCAATCGCTGAAGCAGGGGCTGCACAAGATAATAAAGTACAATGGCCAGAACCAGAGGAAAGGCCAACCAGGCCACCGCATTCAGTAAAATAATCGAACCAAGGGCCCCCGCAATCACCGCCACCCAGATAATCGGGTGCTCGAGGGATCTCTCGGTAGGAAACTCATCCTTCACGTAGCCGCAACCTCCTCAGGTTGTCCCTCGGCGATCCGCCGTAAGCGGGCCTCCATCACCAGGGCCACCCCTCGCGCAATCTTGTACCCCAAGCGTGGACGCGATTCAGCCAGTTGGACCAACTCAGGCCTGAACATCGCCAGCACGGTAGTCGCCTCCTCGGCAAACACCGTCGCCACTCTCGGCCCCGCCTCCAGTAAAGCCATCTCCCCGAAGCACTCTCCCACCTGGATATATCCCAAGGTCTTCTTCTTTAAAAGTCCCTTGCGGGTGGCGCGTAATTTTCCGCTGATCACGACATACATGCCCTCCCCTTGTTCCCCCTCATCGAAAACGATTTCGCCTGCTAGAAACTTGCGCTCATGCAAATGCAAACGTAAGGCCTCCAGCTCGGTCCGAGTACACTCCCGAAACACAGGAACTCCAGAAACAATTTGCAGCTGGGAGTCCATCGGTGGGGTTTGGAATATTTTTAAAAGATTCATGAATCAAAAGGTTGTCCCCAAACCTTCCTTTCGACCAGTGAAATAGTCCTCCTTTGCGCTTGGGCAGAACGACCCTATCCGTTATGATTCACCCTCCATGGAGATTAAAGAAACAACCGAGAGTTCACTCCTCATCCTAGTCGTCTCAGGTGAAATCGATTTAAATCATTCACCCGCCCTCCGCACCATTTTACGCGACAAGGCCAAAGCGAAAACCCTCCGACTTCTATTGGACTTTGCCGCCGTTCCCTATGTCGACTCTTCCGGCTTAGCGACTCTCATTGAGTACTATCAAAGCTCGAAAGCCTACTCTGGAAAAATGGCGATCTGCTCCCTCGTTCCCCGGGTACGCAGCTCTTTCGACCTCGTCCGCCTCAGCGAAGTCTTCGCGATCTTCCCCGATCAGGCCGAGGCACGGAAAGCTTTGGCCGGTGGTTCCGCTTGAAATTCTCGTTCGAAAGCCTCCTCAACGCCGGCGGTTCCAGGCTGACATACGGACTGCTGAACCTGCGCATTTTCGCCTGGATTCTCTACGGCTTCACTCGCCCTGGGATTATCGTTCCATCTCAAATTCTCTCACAAATCATCCGGATCGGGGTTCAAGCCATACCCATGGCCAGCCTGGTCTCACTCAGCGTCGGATTCATTCTTGCCATGCAAAGCTCGACCGAACTCGGAAAAATGGGGGCCGACAGCTTCATTCCCGACCTCGTGTCCCTTAGTCTGATGCGTGAACTAGGTCCACTCCTCGTGGCCATCATCGTCGTGGGGCGAAGCGGCTCCGCCGTGGCAGCAGAACTCGGTACCATGAAGGTCAATGAGGAGATTGAAGCGCTCCGAGTCATGGCCATCGATCCGATCCGCTACCTCGTCGTTCCCCGTTATATTGCTCTGATGATTATGCTCCCCTGCATGACAATCTTTGGAAATTGTGTGGGCCTCGTGGGCGGTTGGGCAGTCTGCACTCTGGAAATGGGCATGCCGAGTTCTTTTTACATCATCCGGGCTATGCAGCGACCGGAACTTTGGGATCTCTACTCTGGGATCATTAAAACCGCCGTTTTTGCACACATTATCATTACCACTGCCTGCTATCAGGGACTGAATGTGGAGGGAGGTGCGGAAGGAGTCGGCCGTGCCACCACGTCTGCCGTGGTTTACTCGATCTTATGGATCATCATTGCTGATACCATCCTCACTGGATTGTTTTTCTTTATCCTATGAGCCCAACGCCAAAGAAAACGAATCCCTCCTCAGACGTGATCCTCGAAGTGAAGGATCTTGTTCAATCGTACAATGGTCGGGCCGTCCTCAACGGACTAAATTTCAAAGTCCGCAAAGGCGAAACTTTTGTCATTATGGGGGGGAGCGGTTGCGGAAAAACTACCCTTCTGCGCATTCTCATTGGCGCCCAAAAACCCACCTCGGGATCGGTCCACCTTTTCGGGGAGGATATCACGAAAGCATCCTCTCAGGAGTTGGACCGAATTCGTCTTCGGTTCGGTATGAACTTCCAGTTCGGAGCCCTTTTCCAATCCATGACCGTCGGTGAAAATATTGCCCTCCCCCTCCAGGAACATAGCCAAGTCGACCCCTCGCTCATCGAGATGGTTGTTAAAATGAAGCTCGAACTTGTTGGCCTGACTGGCTTTGAGAATTTTAAACCCGCCGAGCTGAGTGGAGGGATGAGAAAACGGGTCGGCCTTGCTCGTGCCCTCGCTCTCGATCCCGAACTTCTTTTCAGTGACGAACCCACCTCCGGACTCGACCCCGTCATGACCGCCGTGGTTGACCAGTTGACCCTCGATAGTACTCGCAAGATCGGCGTCACCGCCGTCGTCGTTAGTCACGATATGACCAGTTGCTTTCGTATCGCCACTCATATGCTCATGCTGGGAAGCGGGCCCCGCCAAGGAGAGATTATCGCCGAGGGCACCCCGGACGAAATCCGAGCCAACCCCGACCCCTTCCTGCAACAATTCGTTCGCGGAGAGGCGGACGGCCCTATTGCCTTCCGCCTTTCTCAAGATGATTACTTGAAACATCTCCTCCAAGAGGGCTGAATAGATACCCTGCCATTATGAAAAAAGTACGTTCCGACATCCTCATCGCTGTGACAGTCGTTCTCTGCAGCTTAGTTCTCTTGGGCGCCCTCTCCTTGGCAATCTCCGGGACCGATCTCAACCGCCCAAAAGGCTTATTGACCATCGATCTTCCCAGTGCGGTCGGACTCGATCGACAGGCTCAGGTCCGATATGCGGGCACAATTGCAGGCCGGATCCGTTCGCTCCGCCCACTGACCGATGAAGAGCGCACCAAGGAATCCCCAGGATGCTCGATTCGGGTCGTCGTCGAAATTCGTCATCCCCTTCCCATTCTTCGGGTCGGTACAACTGCGACGGTGATTTCCGATACGGTACTAGCTGAAAAGTATCTCAATCTCACCCCAGGTCCCGTGAATAACCCCGCTCTTCCCCCGGGGACAATTTTATACGCCAAACACTCCGCCAATCTGGATGAAGTCATGGCCTCCGGCAAAGAGCTGCTCGACGGCGTCAATACCCTCCTTACCAAAAATGATTCGGCCATCAATAAGGCCATTCTCGATCTCCGCAACGTTCTCGAAAACATGAAAGTCATCGCCACCTACGGAAAAACTTTTGTCGGCACCGTCGCCCGCAAACCCTGGCGCCTCGTCTGGGGTGGCCCTGTTCCTCGACTCCCGACGGAAGAGCAGATCCTCAAAAGCGATAAAATCATTCCTGGCCCCATTCCGAACGACTAATCAAGGTCCCTGTGCCCGAGGTTTCTTCTCCTCTTGCTTCTTTGATCGAAATCGATCTCCTACCGCCCCGCCTCGAAGGCCTCCGCGCTCTCGCCGATAAATGGGCTCTCTCCGCTGGTTTTTCTGCTCTCGAAGCTGGCCAGATTCTCGCCGCAGTCGACGAAGCCCTCGTCAATATTCATCTACACTCCTACGGCGGTCGGCAAGGCAAGGTGCTCATGGAGATTCAGAAAACTACTCATGAACTCATTTTTCAATTCACCGACTACGGCAAACCTTTCGATCCGAAGCAAGGAACAGGCCGCAAACCAGGTGAAATTGGCGAGGGCGGTTGGGGCACCTTGATTATGCATCACGCCTTTCCGCGGATCGAACGCCACCAACTCGGCGATAAAAATATCCTGCTTCTCGCCCGTCCTCTTTCCGTCCACAAAGGAGGAGTATGAAACTCCACTTTTGGGGCACCCGCGGTAGCGTCCCTTCCCCCGCCACCGCCGAGGTCCCCACCCAAGAATTCGGTGGCGATACCACCTGCCTTAGCCTCGATTGGGGCTCCCATGGCCTCCTCGTCATCGATGCAGGCTCTGGCCTGCGCCAAGCTGGCCTCGCCTGGACCAAAGCAGGACGCAAATCGTTCACCTTTCTCTTCACCCACTCCCACTGGGATCACCTCCAAGGCTTTCCCTTCTTTGCCCCCGCCTTCCACGAAGGGGTCCAAATCGAGATCTACTCTCCCCGTCTGCCCAGCGCCCACGCCGGCAACCTCATCGAACGTTCACTCCATGCCCAACAAAGTGAACCCTTCTTTCCCGCTGGCTTTCCGCAACTCCGCGCCAAAATTGTTTTTCACGAAATCCAACCCCATCACGAACTCATCCTTCAAGACGGCAGCGACTCTCTCCGCGTCCAAGCTACCGCCGTCTCCCACCCAGGAGGCTGCCTCGCCTATCGAATCGATGGCTCCAACAATGGTAAAAATCGCTCCTTTGTTTTTGCTACGGATAACGAACCCACCGGCGAACTATCGAGCCCTCTCGCCCAACTCGCCCAAAAGACCGATCTACTTATTTGCGACGGACAGTACACCGAAGAAGAATATCCCAACCGCCGCGGTTGGGGTCACGGCAGCCCTCAACTCTGCCTCCGCGAAGCCATCTCTGCCCAAGCCCATCGCCTTCTCGTCACCCACTTTGATCCGACCCACTCCGATACGCTCCTCACAAAAATGGAGAAGGATTTCAAAAAGGTCGCCCAAACTTCTTCCGTCGAGGTGGCCTTCGCCCGCCAAGGGCAAACCCTCGACCTTTAAAAAACCAAGCTCCGCTAGTCAACCTCGGTCGCGCCCGCCGTCGTGGTCACTTCCAAACTCTTCTGCCCAAGAGGCCCCGTTCTAGAAAATTGGCCTTCCCGATTCACATATCCTGCCCGCCCTGAAATCTCAGTCACCTTCGCCCATCCCCCCGAAAATAACTCTACCGACCCATACTCAACTTTGATTTTAATCTCCCCCTGAAAATTAACAAAACCCCAGCGGACACCCTCCCGTACTGGAATCAACCCCTCCCGGCCTTCCCGAATCTCCGAATACTTAGGCTCCACCACGTAATTACCTCGCACATCGATTAATCCCCATTTTCCTCCCACCGCAGTCGCTACGCTCCGATCCGCTAAATAAATTTTTTCCGCCTTTTCTTCCACCTTTCCGCCGTAGTTCGTTTTATCCGCGAAGGCAAACTCTCCCCCTACTTGCACCGCCGCCAATCCACCTCGAAAGGGTCGCGCATCGGAGAAATACGGCTGAATCGTCCATTTCCCCTGGGGATCGATATAGCCCCACTTTTCCTTCTCCTTTACCGGCGCCAGCCCCTCAGAAAATGGCCCCACCCAATCGTACCGCACCGAACTAATTTGCTTTCCCTGACCATCCACTAAAGACCACTCCTGCCCCACCCCAACCTTCCCCTCCCGAAAAGACCGTACAACGGGACTCTCCTTCTCCCCCGCCCAACTCACCGAAGCCACCAAGATCAAAAAATAAAGACAACCTTTCACCCCTAAATCCTCCACCTCTCTCTTTCTCCCGACTACCCCTTCCCTCACGCCCCATGGATAGCTCGGGCATAACTTGGGGACACTTCCCCCCCTTGTTCTCTCGCTAGTTCCCTCTATTATCCTTTTATGCCTGTCGACAAAAGCCGTAAACAGATGGTCGCCGCCCGATGCGCCCGCTCCCCTATTTGGCGTGGAGTCCACGCCCTCGGCTCCCTCGACCTCGCCATGCTCCTTCTCATCACTCTCACCGGAGTCTGCGCCGTGGCCACCTTCCTCGAATCAGGTTTCAGCGCCCGCATCGCCCGGGCTTACGTCTACGGGTCCCCCTGGTTCAACCTTTGGCTCATTCTCCTCTGCCTAAATCTTATCTGCTCCGCCGCCACCCGTTGGCCCTTTGAGCGCCACCACACAGGGTTCATTGTCACCCACGCAGGCATCATCATCCTGCTAGGCGGCGCCCTCCTTGGTCGCGCCCGAGGATTCGAAGGTTCCCTCGACCTCGCCCGCGGCGCACCGCCCTCCCAAGAAGTCCTCCTCGATCGCCCACGCCTCACCGTAGAAAGCCCAGCCACGGGAGAACTCTTCTCCACTCCCTTCGATCCTGAGGTGCGTACTCCTCGCCCCGACCGCCCCCGCCTCCTTCCCCTCCCAGGTTCCGATGTCCAACTAGTCATCAACGGCTACTCCCCACGCTCCAACGAAAAAACCGAACTCGTTGCCGACCCCTTCTCAGCCAATCCTGCTCTCGCTCTCTCCTTCTCCGGTCCCTTCGGTTCCGAACCCATCCTCGTTTCACTCGCCCTCAACTCTCCCACCAATTCCCGCACCGATCTTGGCACCCAAGCCACCGTCGCCTTCCTCGAAACCCAAATCATTCTCGCCAGCGATCCCACTCAGCCCATCCTCCACAACACCTCAGGCAATCCCAGCGGCTTCCACTTCTTTCTCGGTTCCCGTAACGCCGGAGATCCACTCGAACTCGAAATCCTTCGTCCCGACGGCTCAGGTGAAATCTATCGTCTTACCGACCTTCTCAACCGAACTCTCGACGACTTTTCTGGCGCCAAAATCCTCGTCGCACGCTACTGGCCCAACATGGTCCTGCGCGATGGCCAACCCTCATCCGACGGCGATGAACCCAACAACCCCGCCGCACTGGTCATGCTCGAAGGTACCCTCCCCACTGCCCAATCACCTTCCCGGCTTACCCTCGCCCCAGGCCCCACACCCGACTCCCTCCTCTTCCTCGGAGAATCCACCTCTCAACCTCCCACCACAGGAACAATCCGCCTCGGCCAAACTCTCTCCCCAGGCTGGAAAGGTTGGTCCGTTCGCCTCGTCACCCTCGAACCCCATGCCCGCATCGAAACCATCACTGTCCCCTCAGATAAAACCGACCCCACCCCCAGCCGCCCCGCTCTCCACGCCCACCTCCGCGCCCCAGACGGCACCACTGGTCCCGCCCGCTGGATCGCCTCAGGCACCTCCGCCATCCTCAGCTCCGTCGACACCACCTCCCGCATCGGCTTCGGCCTCGAACTCCAATCCCTCCCCTTTTCCATCCGTCTCGACTCCTTCGATGTTCCCCGCGACCCAGGCACGGATGAGCCCGCCAACTTCCTCGCCTCCGTTACCTTCGCCGACGAAAAAAAGAAACTCGAAGTCCCCGCCCAACTCGAAATGAATCAACCCGCTACCTACCCACCAGGTCTCCTCCCCCAGATCACCGGCCTATCCTATAAGTTTTCTCAAGCAGGCTGGGATCCGCAAAACCTAGACCGCACCACTCTCCAAGTTCTCCACGATCCGGGTTGGCTCCTCAAGTGGAGTGGCTCCTTACTCATGGTCGCAGGCATCTTTTCCATGTTCTATCTTCGTAAGGAACCCACAGCCCAAACCTAATTTATGATCCGCCTTCTCTCTCTTCTTTTTATTCTCAGCCTCAGCTTCCTCGCGACTCCCTCCTTCTCTCAAGATCAAACAGCCACCCTCGCCGACAACGATTCCACCTTCGATACACTCGTCATCCAACACCGCGGCCGTCTCAAACCATTCCTCTCTTTCGCTCAAGAAATCACCACCTCCTTAACCGGTCGCACCTCTGTCACCGTTCCCGCTTTCGGAAAAATTAGCTCCCGCCAACTCATTCTTTCCCTTTGGCTCAACCCCGCAGGTTGGGAAAATCAACCCATCCTCCTTGTCGACGACCCCGCCCTGCGTCGCGAACTCAACCTCCCCGCGACCACCCGCCTCTTTGCCCCCCGCCTACTCGCAGCCAACCCCAAACTCACCACTCTCACTCGCCAAGCCGAAACCGCCCGTGCCGCAGGCCCACACACCGACGTACCCCCCCTCGCTGCCGCCGCCCAAACCGTCACTCTCCGCTTACAGATCTTCTCCGCTCTCTTTTCTGGCGAAGCCTTCCGCTTCATCCCTTCCCCCTCAGGCTCTCCTGCAGGATCCCCTTGGATCTCCCCCAACTCGCCCCACTCCCTCGACTCCGCTCCCCTGCGTGCTCTCCAGCAAAACGCCAACTTCTCCCGTACTAAAATTCAACTGGAAGTCGCCTACCTAAAACTTCATCCCTTCCGCTTATCCTGGATCGCTTGGCTGCTCTCCGCGTTCCTCCTCCTGGCCGCAGGCCAAAAAAAGAATCCCCGCCTTCTCTCCATCGGATCCCTATTCGCTTGGATCGGTCTTCTTCTTCTCATCGCAGGCTTTGCCACCCGCGTCTGGATCGCAGGCCGCCCGCCTGTCACCAATATGTACGAAAGCATCCTCTGGGTCGCTTTCGGTGCCGGCCTCTTTGCCGTTATCTTCGCCACACGCCTCCGCTCGACCATCTACCTCCTCGCCGCCTCTCCCGTTGTTATCCTCGCCCTCGTCGCGTCCGACCTCCAACCCGCCGTCCTCGATCCCGCCCTCAACCCGCTCGTTCCCGTTCTTCGAAGTAACTTCTGGCTCACCATCCACGTCCTCACCATCACCCTCAGTTACGGCGCCTTTGCCCTCGCCACCGCCCTCGCTCACTTCATTGTATTCCGATCACTCCGCCATCGTGCGGCAGTGCCAGCCAGCGACCCCACGGTTCTCCACCTCTATCGCTGCCTCCAAATCGGCGTTTTTCTTCTAGCCGCTGGCGTCATCCTTGGTGGCGTCTGGGCCAACTACTCGTGGGGCCGTTTCTGGGATTGGGATCCCAAGGAAACATGGGCCCTCATCGCTCTCATGGCCTACATCATTCTTCTCCACGGCCGCCTCGGCGGTTGGTGGGGTGGATACGGCCTCGCCGTCGGCTCCATCGCCTCTTTCCTCACCATCCTCATGGCCTGGTACGGAGTAAACTTCGTCCTCGGCAAAGGACTTCACAGCTACGGCTTCGGCGATGGTGGCCAACTCTACGTCGGCGCCTTCGCCCTCCTCGAACTCGCGATCATCATCTTCGCCATCTTCCGGCGACCCAAACCAATATGACCCCAGTTCTCTCGTTAGTGGATCTCGAACTCTCCTGCCATCTCGGCGTTCCCCCAGCAGAACGAGCCAAACCGCAGAAACTCCTCTGCACCGCCATTTTTCCTGTTCCCGACTTCAAAAAAGCCGCTCAGACCGACAACCTAGAACATACAGTCAACTATTTTGACCTCAGCCAGCTCCTTCGAAAAACCGCTCAAGCCAAAGAGCGTAAACTCATCGAAACTCTCGCTCACGATCTCGCCCAAGCCGCCTTCTCTCATTTTCCAATCCCTTGGATCGATCTCGAACTCAAGAAGTTCATCCTACCCGAAACCCGTCACATCTCTTTTCAGGCCCGTTTTCTCCGACCGAAATCAAAAAGTCGCCCCCGCTAGGCCGGATTTTCTGTCTCCCCCAATGCCCCAACCCGTGATAGGGTTTTCTTACTACCGCACCGTTAGCTTAGTGGTAGAGCGCCACCTTGACACGGTGGAGGTCAGAGGTTCAAGTCCTCTACGGTGCACACTTTTAACCTCCCCCATCGAACTCCTGATCTGTGAAAATCATTCGTCACCTCGATCGCCAAGGTCGGATCCTCCATTCCGAACTGCAAGCGGACGGCACCGCCCTTCTATTGAAAGGCGACCTGTTTGAGGGCTTTCAATCGACTGGAAAACAAGCCGAAGTCGCAAAACTTCTAGCTCCCTTGGCTCCGATTCAGATTCTTGCCATCGGCCTCAACTACCGCCGTCATGCCACGGAAATGGGCTCAAAGTTTCCCGAATATCCAATTCTTTTTATCAAAAGCATCTCTTCGCTCCAGAATCCGGAAGATCCCATTTTTCTGCCACGTCACCTTCGTAGCGACCGCGTCGATTATGAGTGCGAACTCGCCGTCGTCATCGGTCGGACTTGCAAAAATGTCCCAGCCTCACGCGCCCTCGATTTCGTCTTAGGCTATACTTGTGCCAACGATGTCAGCGCACGCGACTGGCAGAAAAACGCTGGCGGTGGCCAATGGTGCCGTGGCAAAACCTTCGATACTTTCTGCCCCCTCGGTCCCTACCTCGTCACTCCCGACGAAATCCCCGATCCCCAAAACCTAAAACTCCGCACCCTCCTTAACGACACTGCCGTTCAAGATTGGAATACCAACGACATGATCTTCTCTGTCGCCCATATCATCGAGTTTCTCAGCGGCAGCACCACGCTACTTCCAGGAACGGTCATTCTCACCGGCACCCCGCACGGAGTCGGTATGGCAGCCAACCCCCCACGCTGGCTCAAACCTGGCGACATCGTCACCGTAGAGATTGAAAAGATCGGCTCACTCACGAATCCTGTTTTGGAGGAAGAACTACCCTCAACCCCATGAACGTTTTCCAGATCGATCAAAAGTTAATCTCTGCCCCGATTCAAGACCTGCCCAAGGCAGTCCACCACGCCCTCGACCAAATGGGCAAAAAACCACCGCAAGGAGATGTCGCCATTACTGCTGGAAGTCGCGGAATTTCCAACCTCGTTCCCATCACCAAAGCGGTCGGCGATTGGCTTCGTGCCCACGGCGCCAACCCCTTCCTCGTCCCCTCCATGGGCTCCCACAATGGTGCCACCGCCACAGGCCAACAAAAGATGGTCGAATCCCTCGGCCTCACTTTCGCCGCCACGGGCCTTGAAATCCGCTCCAGCATGGAGTGCGTCAAAGTCGGCTCGGTCGATTCGGGCGAGGTCTGGATGGATCGCCACTGCTTCGAATCAGCCGGGGTCCTCATCCTCAACCGAATCAAACTCCATACCTGCTTCTCGGGGCCTGTCCAAAGCGGCCTCACTAAAATGATGGTCGTCGGTATGGGTAAAATTCGCTCCGCCGAAACTTTCCACTCCGCTCGACCCGATCGCATGCCCCGCATCCTCGAGGAGATGGGCTCCCTTCTCGTCCAATCGGGAAAGATCTTTGCTGGCCTCGCCCTACTCGAAGACGGGTTCGATGCCACCGCCGAAATCCACGCCATCCCAGGCGAAAGGATATTAAAGGACGAACCCGCCCTACTGAAACGGCATCGACACTACTTTCCTGCCCTCCCATGCGATAACCTCAACGTCCTCATCGTCGATGAAATCGGTAAAACCTACAGTGGAACAGGGATGGACACCAATGTCATCGGGAGACGTGGCGTCCACGGCTTCGAGGACCTCACCCAACCTACAATCAAGACAATCGCCGCGCTCGGTCTTGCCCCTCAGGCCCAAGGTAACGCCCTCGGCGTAGGCCTGGCTGATTTTATCACTCGCCGACTCCGCGATTCGATCGACGAACATAAGACTTTCGTCAACGCTTTCACCACAGGGGACATGCAGCGCATGGCCATTCCTTGCACCCTCAAGGACGACGAGGAAATCATCGCCAAGATCCGCGAGCGGTTTGGGGATAAACGCTGGATGTTCATCCCCAATACCCTTCACGTGGAAAAAATCTTCGTCAGCCAGGACTTAGCCCACGACCTCCGAGCCCACCCCAACTGCCATATCCACTCTGCTCCCATCCCGCTCCGTTTTTCCGCTGGTCGCCTTCAACTTTTCTCCGCCTAACCCACTGCTCATAGGCGCAGGATCAATCGCCTAATCGGCCGAGGAAGACCATCGGTCCTACCACAAACCACAGCACCGGTAGGGACGACCATCCTCGGTCGTCCTAGTTCTTTTCTAAACGGAAAAGAACGTAAACAAGCGCTGAATTCCCCCACGTAAGCGAAAATCCATCCCGTCGTGGAGCAAGTAGCGAGATTGCGCGGGTGCGCAAGCACCCAAGCCCTCCAACCCGGAGGGGTAACCGCAAAGGTCATGGGCGGGTGTCAGGGGACCAATGAGCGGGGGCAAGTCTTAGGGGGCCAATATTCAACTTTGTTCACCCAGCTAGGCGGCCTCGGAGATACCGCCCCTACCTGAACTTTCGACTACAAATAATTAAAAATCAAACATCCGCATGTAAGCGCGTCCCGCAAGCGCCGAATGCAGGACATAGCAGAACCCTACTTCGTGATCG
>JBGSBI010000005.1:0-93641 GCA_041730685.1 Aliarcobacter sp. | reverse complement strand
TGGGTGCCTTCGGTCGGGACATCCTACTTGAGGTTGGGGACTTCTTTTGGCATTTTGGTCAGGTATGGCACTCCCCACCGAAACCGTCGATCTCGCCTCCGTGAATTCCCGCTTGCGGGAATTACGGAGGTTTCTTTGACCCCGTTAAACTCGATAGGCAGTTGAAGGAGTTGGAGGGGCGGATGTCGGCCCCTGATTTCTGGAATGATTCGACTGCTGCCCAAAAGGTCGCAGCCGAGGCCAATGGTTTTAGAAAAAAACTTGAGCAGATGAAGGATTTGGAACGGAAGATTCTCGAACTACCGCTGCATCAAGAATTGGCAGAGGAGGATGGTTCGATGGAGGCTCAAGCCGAGTATAGCAAAGAGATTACTCATGTTTTGGCTTTTCTCGATGCGACTGAGGTCCAGTTTATCCTCTGCAAGCCTGACGACCGAAGGAACGCGATCTTAAGCTTAAATGCAGGCGCTGGCGGAACCGAAGCGTGCGACTGGGCGAGTATCTTGATGCGGATGTACCAGCGTTGGGCGGAAAGACATGATTTTAAAGTGGAGATTCTGGATATTCTGGGTGGAGAAGAGGCGGGGATTAAAAATGTGATGTTACGCATTGTGGGTGAGAATGCGTATGGATATCTCAAAGCGGATCGTGGGGTGCATCGCCTGGTGCGCATTTCGCCCTTTAACGCTCAAGGGAAACGACAGACGTCTTTTGCCTCGGCGGAGGTCGTACCCGAGCCCGATGAGGTTGTAGAAACGGAGATTTCAGAAAAGGACATTCGGGTGGATGTGTTTCGTGCTGGGGGTCACGGCGGGCAAGGGGTGAACACAACTGATTCAGCGGTGCGAATCACCCATTATCCGACAGGTTTGGTGGTGACCTGTCAAAACGAACGCTCTCAGATTAAGAACAAAGCTACTGCGATGAAAGTGCTAGCGGCTAGGATTAAGCAGTTGGAACAGGATAAGAAGATGGCGGAACAGGAGCAGAACTATGCGGCGAAAGGCCAAATCGGGTGGGGTCACCAGATTCGTTCCTACGTACTTCAACCCTATCAGCTGGTTAAAGACCTTCGGACAGGGGAGCAGACGAGTGATGTGCAGGCGGTGCTGGATGGCGAACTGGATCCATTTCTGAACGCTTTTCTCAAGGGTAAAAAAAGGATCGGTCCGGTGGAAGATGAGGAGGAAGAATGAGCCATCCTGCAGGAGATCGGCTTGGGGCTATTCTGGCCTCGAAGAGAAAAGAGGCTGAGGCAATCGAGGGAACGAAAGAGGAGTTGCGGAGGTTAGCGCTCTTGCGAAACGACTTTCGCGGTTTTCGGACAAATCTTTTTCAGCCTGAGATGGTAACGGTGATCGCGGAGTGTAAGGCTGCCTCGCCGACGGCGGGGAAGATCAGTGAGAAGTATGATCCAGTAGCCCAAGCCGTGCTTTACGAGAAGGGCGGTGCGGGCGCGATATCGGTTCTGACCGATCGGGAATTCTTTCAAGGTAGCTTGGACGATTTGCTGGCGGTTCGTTCGGAGGTCAAGATTCCGGTTCTGCGAAAGGACTTTATTTTGACGGAGGCTCAGGTTTACGAGAGCGTGGCGTCAGGGGCGGACGCGTTCTTACTGATTGTGGCGGCTTTAACGGATGACGAACTGAAGCGGCTTTATGAGTTAGGGCGGACCCTGCAGTCGGATGTTTTAGTGGAGGTCCATGATCTGCGGGAGATGGATCGGGCTTTGGCAATCGATGCGGAGATTATTGGAATCAACAATCGCAATTTACACACCTTTGTAGTGGACTTAAAAACAACAGAAGAGTTGGCGCCAGAAATTCCTGCCGACTGTCTGGGAATCAGTGAAAGCGGGATTCGAAATCGAGAAGATGTGCAGATGATTACGGCTCAGGGGATTCATTGCATGCTAGTGGGGGAGGCCTTGATGCGGGATGCGGATCCGGCGGCGGCGATTGAGGATCTGCTGCGGCAAGAGTAGGTAATTTATTTGTAGGGAGAGGATTGGGCAAAAGCCAAATTTGCGCTAGGGTCAGATGAGATGAGTGCGAAAGCTACTTATGCGGCTGTGCCCGATGCCTCGGGACACTTTGGCGTCTACGGAGGAAGGTACGTCCCCGAGACCTTGGTGGAGCCGCTCGAGGAGTTGGCCAAGGAGTTTGAAAAAACGCAGAAGGATCCAGCTTTTCAGCATGAACTACTGGAGATGCGGCGCGATTTCACGGGTCGTCCGACTCCACTCTATTTTGCAGAACGCATCACGGAGCATTGCGGCGGGGCAAAGATCTATCTGAAACGAGAAGATCTTTTACATACGGGGGCGCATAAAATTAACAACGCTCTTGGGCAGGTGATTCTGGCTCGGCGTATGGGGAAGAAGAGGATTATCGCGGAGACGGGTGCGGGTCAGCACGGGGTGGCAACGGCCACGATGGCGGCGCGTTATGGGATGGAGTGCATCATTTATATGGGGGAAGAGGATATGAGACGTCAGTCGATCAACGTGACGAGGATGCGGTTGCTGGGAGCAAAGGTGGTGGCAGTAACCGCGGGTCAGAAAACTTTAAAGGAAGCGGTGAACGAGGCGATGCGAGATTGGGTGACGAATGTACGGACGACCCACTATGTCCTCGGGACAGCCTATGGGGCGCACCCTTACCCTTACATGGTGAGAGAATTTCATCGGGTGATGGGGGAAGAGGCGCGGGCTCAACTGATGTTGCGTGAGGAAAAGTTGCCCGATGTGGTTTGTGCATGTGTGGGTGGGGGGAGCAATGCCATTGGAATCTTTTATGCCTTCTTGAATGACGAATCAGTCCGACTGGTAGGAGTAGAAGCTGGTGGAGAGGGGATTCAACCTGGAAAGCATGCCGCCCGATTCCAAGGGGGTAAGTTAGGGGTGTTGCAGGGATCGAAGTCATTCCTACTGCAAAATGCTGATGGGCAGATCGAGTCAACCCATTCGGTTTCGGCGGGGTTAGATTATGCGGCGGTAGGTCCAGAGCACTGTCATCTGAGGGAAATCGGGCGGGCAGAGTACACCTATGCGACGGATGATGAGGCTTTGGATGCTTTTTCTAAGCTAGGGACGATCGAGGGGATTTTGCCTGCGCTGGAGACAGCTCATGGGGTGGCATATGCGATGAAAGAAGCTACCAAGATGAAAAAGGACCAGATTATTTTGGTGAATCTATCAGGCCGGGGAGACAAGGATGTGAATGAAGCGGCTAAGTTTTTGCTGAAAGATTAGGTTCACGATTTTTCATCCGGGAGTGATTCCCGAGATGGGTTCCCTCTCAAGCTTTCAACTCATCCATCGGTGGATCGGGACGATCTGGCTTATTCGTGATTGACCAGACGCGCGGCGAAAATGAACCGATTGGTTATCACTTTGGCCAATTTGTGGCCTCTATTGGAAAACTTTGCCAAAGTGGGACCGTTAGTTACGGGGATGGTGAGGGCGAGAATGACGGCATCGCGGTAGTCTTGCCAAGCCTCGTGGCTGGGATAATTACGGACTCCCCGGCGAAGGAGTTCACGGTGCCAAAGATTGAATAGGTCGACATGTTGCAGAAGGCTGAGAGATTTTCGGGGGCTACCGCCCGCGAATCGGGCTAGGTCGAAGGTTGCGTTACCAGCTAAGGAGAGACCCCAGTCAATGAATCGGACAGATCTTTCTCCGTAGAAAACATTGTCGGAGCGCATGTCGCCATGAACAAGGGTGATAGGTCGTTTTTTGAAGTGAGCTAGTATAGCGGGAACCTGAGAGGTGAGTTTGATAAAAAGCGTACGATCTCGTAGCGAAAGGGTTGCCCATCGAAGAAAGGCAGGCACATTTCGCTTAACCTCGTGTGCGCGCATGTAGTGATGGTGAGGAAGGCCTCTAGCTTTCTTTAGCGTAGGGGAGTTCCAGAAGTAGGCGTGAATGTGGGCGATGGCGCGGATGGCTGAAGTAAGCTCCCTCCAGGAAAGACCACGGAGCTGGTCGAAGTTGCGGGCGTTGCGAATTTCCTGCAAAAGGAGGAGGCCATCGGATCCTTGGTTGGCAGAGATACCTGCAAAGAGACGTGGGGAATATTTTCCTTTAAGCGGAGCGAGCAGTCGGTAGGCAGCAAGTTCTCTATCGAAAACGTGGAGCTCCTTAGCCCACTTCTGTCGTTGAGGAATTTCTGTGCCGACTTTGAGGATGTACTTTTTGGGGTCGCCTGAGCGAGAGGCACGAAAGGTCTGGCTGAGAAAGCCGGCTGTCCGGGTGGGGCGGAGAAGGAGGCGAGTAGTTTTCAAGGCGCTTTCCTGGGGATCTGAAGAATCTGGCCTGGTTGAAGAATGGTGTTGGTAGTCAATTGGTTGAGCGTGGTGATTTCTTGAATGGTAGTCTGCAAGCCACGCTTCTGTAGATCGCGGATAATCCGGCTGAGGGTATCGCCTGATTTTACGACATAGGCAGAAGATGCTGCTGTCTGGGTTGAGGGCGAAGGCTTGGAGGAAGTCAGGGGGAGAGGCGAGGTAGTCTTAGTTAAACGATAGAGGAGTGTGCGGAGGTTCTCTGAGGGAGAGGCGAAGTTAAGGCCTTGCCCGTCGAGGAGAAGAAAGGAGGCAACTCCGACAACGTGGCCTTGAGCATCGAGGACGGGGGAACCGCTGGAGCCTTTCGAAATAGGAGCCGAAATCTGGAGTACGTCTCGTTTTTCACCTGGCATTTTTCGTCGGGCAGAAATAATTCCTTCGGTCAGTGATCCCTCGAGACCGAGGGGGCTTCCGACGACGGCGATGCGCGTACCGACCTCGGCAGAGCCATCTGGGGCGAGGGTTAGGCAGGGCAGATCTTTTCCATCCAATTGAAGAATCGCGAGATCGTTGCGAATATCGGTTGCGACGACTTTACGGACAGGGAAAAGACCACCGTTTTCGGCTTTAGCAATTATGACTTTGGCTTCAGCAATTACGTGTTGATTAGTGACGAGGAGTCCCTCGGAAGAAATAAGAAAACCTGTGCCTGAACCGATGGTTTTTCCGTCTTCGTCTTGGAGAACGAGGAGGTAGACGGCTGGGCGGGTCTGGCGGGCGAGGGTGCGGAGGTCGGGTCCATCGGCGGCTTGGCTGGCCATAGCCAGCAGGGGAAGGCAGGAGAGGAGGAGGCGAGCAAACATGCCTTAAGTAAAGACAAAGGACGGTAAGAGGCGAGTCCTTGTCGGGGATTGCGGGGGAGGGCCAAGGCAGGGCATAATTTTAGTTCATGAATTTATTGAAAATAGTAAAGTTTCTGCTCTCGGCGTTGCTGGGAGTATTGGGAATTGTGGCGACGCTCCTTTTTGAAAAAAATGTATTTCAGGGGGTAACAGTGCCATTGGTGGCGCGTGCTCTGGGATGGAAAGCTCGTGTAGTTTCGGCCAGGTTGACTCCCTTTGGAAAGTTGGAGCTTGAGGGATTGGAAGCGGTGGATCAGGAGAAATCGAGGATCGAGTTGGATTCGGCCTTGCTGGTGGTTCGGCCTGAGAGTTTATTTTCGGGGATCCCAGAGATTGTGCAGATGGATCTTAAATTTGGTCTGATTGATTTGGAGATGAGCGAGACGAAGAGTTCCTCGGGGCCGATTTCGGTGCCACTGATTTTGCGCGAAGCCTCGGTGATGATAACCGAAGGGCGGGTACGGTTACAGACAGGCGCTTGGATTTTGGGCGGAGTTGAGGCTCATGCTCAGGGTTGGGACGGGCGCACTCCTCGGGAAATCCGAGCTAAACTACAGAGATGTGATTGGAATGGGCCTGGCAAGGAGGAGATGGCGGGTACAGTCACTTTGAAAGCAACGAAAAGTGTGGGGATGACAGGAGATCAGTGGGACGCGAATTTGACGTTGGATGTGGCTACGGTGGTTGATTTCTCGCCTGCTGAGTTGATTGTTCCGTGCCGACTTACTTTGGAGGGGCAGGCGACAAATCAGGGGAGTGGGGGTTGGAGTGTTGATCGTTTGCAGGGGTCTTGGGAAGGAGTTGGAGGGGTGAAGTTGGCTACCTCGGCAAAGGGTCAGTGGGCGCCAGCGGGCGATTGGGCGGTAGACCTGAAGCTGGATCCGATCAATTTAGGAATCGCAGGGATTCTGCTGCAATCGCGAGGGGTGAAATCGGTAGCGGGGAGTCTCGGGGGAACTCTGGGTTTGCGTGGAGGAGGAAAAAAGCCAATAACGGCACAGGTCAATCTTCTTGGGCAAAATGTGCAGATTTTGTCTTCGGCGGGTCCGTCATGGCCTCAGCAATCAGCACTTTTTTCAGCAGTGGCTGAGGGATCGTGGCGAAGTGAGGAAAACCTTTTGCAGATGCAGTCATTGAAGATTGGCTTGGGTCAAAAAGGGCAACCGCAAGATCTTCAGGTCAATCTTGATCGGGCGGCGAATTTTTATCTTAAGGGCGGGGCGACTTCCGCGAATGATGTGGCGGTGCTGGAGTGGAGTTTACGCGGAATGGAGTTAGCGGCAGTCGCTCCCTTGGTGGTTTCTCCCAGCCAACTTAAGGTGCAGGGGGGGCAACTCTCGGCGAGTGGGCGGGCCGATATTCAGGGTTCGGCCATCCGCATGAACGGACGAATTGAGAGTAGGGCGATGAAAGCCTCTGGCTCAATCCTCCAGGGGAATCTGCTGGTCAACTCTGCGGCGATTGATTTCAAAGGAAATCTGCAGGGCTCGCAAAAAGTGAAGCTGGAAGAGGCAGTTTTGACAGCAGATTGGGAGGGTGGAACTGCCAAAGATGCGCGAGTTAATCTGCAGGCGGAGTGGGAGTGGGCGAAGAGTGAGGGTTGGATTTTGGGGGATGGGCAGGCAGGTTTGGCGGGATTGGGGAAGGCGTGGACGGGGGCTAGGTTGTGGCCCGAGTCTGGGCAGGCCAAAGCGCATGCTGAGTTTTCAGGGAATACTGCAGAGAAAGGGAGCGGAGTGATTTCCTTGAATTTTGGAAACATGCATTGGCTGGGAGAAACCGCGAATCCGTGGCAGGCGAAGGTTACTTCTGAAGTGAAGAACTTAGTTGGGGTATGGAGTTTACCTGAGGTGACCTTTCAAGCCGATCGAGGAGGGCAAGCGCTCCTTGATGGGCAGGGAATGGTTACTTGGGATCAGAGGAATGGGGAAGGAGTAGCAAAAATTGATGTGCGGAAGGCTGATTCTGCACTGCTTGTGCCGTTGTTTTCCATTGTGACACCCGCATGGCAGTGGAAAGAGGCGACGGGTCACGGAATGTTTCAGTATGAGCGAAAGGGCCAGCAGGACAGGGTAGAAGCGAACCTTCAGGGGATGATAACGGTGGAGACGGGATTGCCGGGCCAGTCGCGTCTGGTGGACTTTTCCTCGGTCGAGGGCGCGGTAAAAGCTTCTTGGCCCTCTGCCTCATCAGGAAAGTTTTCGGTAGATGCGTTTAGTCTGAACGCAAAGCATCGAGATGGGTCGGACGCGATTCGGGCTTCTTTGGATAAGCCTCTTTTGTTGGAAAAGTTTGCGCAAGGCAATTGGAAACCTGGGGGGAAGGAGTTGGCGACTGGAACAATTCAGTACACGGGATGGCCCATTGGACTTTTTGGTCCCTTAATCTTTCCTGCCGCCAAGGAGTCATCGCTCTTAGGAACCCTGACGGGATCTCTCAAGATTCAGAGTGATCCTGTGCGAGGAGATCTACGCGGGGACGTGGATTTAAAGATGGTTGATCTGACGATTGCGTTGCCGAAGGTAAACCTTCCTGATAATCAGGTAAGTCTTCAAGCCTCGGTCTCTTTGGGCACCGATCAGCAAATTCATTTTCATCGTCTTCAGTTGATGAGTCTGCAGGGCGCACTGGCTTGGTTGCAACTCTCAGCGGAGCAGGATGCTCACGAGGCGGTGGCGATTGTCGGGAAGGTGGACTTAGCGACCGCTGCCCAAAATATTCCTGATCTGGAGGAGTGGGTTTCCGCTGGCGCCTTGGCAATCAAAGCAGAGGTAGGGCCCGCAAACAAAGAGGGGCTTCGGAAAATTGGCTACAGCAGTGAGGCGACATCGCTTTCTGCCCAGATCCCGAGGGTGGGGAGCTTGACGAATTTGGGGGTCAAAAGCCAAGGGATCGTCGAATGGAAAAGCGGAATCTCAGCGCTTTCCGATTTACATCTGGAAGCGGTAGGAGCTATGGGAAATATTTCTTTGAACAAGGTTTCTTGGTCGAAGATAGGACCCGTATCTTGGGAAGATGGACGAATCGCAGATGGTTGGCTGAGGATTCTTCTGGCCTCATATTTACTTCCTGCTCAATGGATTGACGGGGATGTGGTTCTGGGCTCAGGTTTTTGGCAGGGAGGTAACTACGGGGGGAGTGGGGAGTTTGATATCACCTTGCTAGAGGCCCGTTTGATGGAGGACTTGAAGTTGCCGCCTGCCTCGGTTCGAGTGGCAGGTGAGTTCGAGTACGACCGGCGGACAGAGAATTTCTCTTTGAAGGATGCAAGCCTGCTTTTTCCTGAATATCGGAATGATCCGGTGCAGATTCCTTCTTTCTCGTGGAGACCAGGATCAGTCTCGGTTCAAGCTGCAGGTGGAGTGCTCGATCTCCGAGGGGTATTAGCCCAAGCAAAGAATTTACTTTTTTCACCTTCGGATCCGAAAAAAGTGTCGGAGAAAAAAGAGGGCACACGGATGGATATCTCTGTGGATTTAGCCCAGATCGTAGTGGATGAGGGGAGTGTGGGGCCGGTTAAAGTCCCACGATTTCGTTGGGGTCCAGAAGGCATTCTACTTGAACCTTCCACCGTTCAGGTCAAGGGAGGATCGATCAGTGCCGCGGTGGTATCCTCGGGTCCGGGTCAACCGATGCAGGCGAGATTGGCGATGAGTAAATTTCCCTTGGGGCCGATCTTGGGGAGTATGATTGCGGATGCGAAGGGCCCAATTGGAGGGTGGATTGATCTTTCACTCTCAGGGCAATCGAGTGGTCCGACGATAGAGGAGTTGCGTCGATCCCTGAAAGGGCAAGGCAACTTTCGGCTTTATCAGGCTCACTTGGAGCGATTGCCGTCGATGGCGAAAGCCTTGCAAAGTGCGGGCACGCTTCTGGGCTCGACTTTTATCGCCGCGAGTCAGATTAATGATATCGGCGCCGACTTCACTTTGGAGGGAGAGAAAATTAACCTACCCAGTTTGCAGGTAACGGGCACGGCGTTGAGTGCCAATCTGAATGGTTGGCTAAACTGGTTTACGCAAACCCTGGACTGCAAGTTGCGTTTTGCCCTAACGAAAGAGGCGATGCAGAGTAGTGGTCAACTGCAAGGATCGATGACCCAGTTGATCGGTAAAAGCAATGACTACTACACGAAGATTCCAGGGGACGCTCGAATCAGCGGGACTATCAGTGATCCAAAAGTGGAGATGGATATTGGGAAAATGCTAATGGAAGGGGGAATTAATCTGCTACTAAACTCGCCCAATGGGATATTGCAGGGGGCGAACGGAGTGAGTGGGGGTGCGACTACGCCAGTAACAGCTCCGATTCAGAGCGCGCTGAAAATCTTTGGGTTTTGAGTTCAGAAGGCTTTCTCTTTAGGATCCCATGATGCGTAGTATGACCGGTTTTGGTTCGGTCCAGATCACAACCCAACATGCCCGGATTCGGATCGAAGTCTCTTCCGTTAATAAACGGGGGTTGGAGGTGATTGTGTTTACTCCGGGGGAGTTGACGCGGTTGGAGCGACAAATACGGGAAGAGGTGGCGCAAGCCGTGGCCCGCGGAAAGGTGACAGTCGCGGTGGTGATCGGCTCTTCCTCTTCTCAGAGCGCTCGAAGTTTGGATTTAGAGAAGGCGGCGAGTTATGCAGCGCAGTTGCGAACTGCGGGAAAGAGACTTGGGGTAAGTAGTGGTCCTACTTGGTCTGATCTTTTGGGGTTACCAGGTGTGGTGGTTAGTACGCAGCTTTCGATCCCACAATCGGAGGATCGAAAAATCGTGGTGGGAGTGCGTGCGGCTATCGAAAAGATGGTGGATTCGAGGGAGAGGGAGGGGCGGCATATGGTGGCAATTCTTCGTGCGCATCTAAAGAAGATGGAAGGAGTTCGGGGTAAGATGGAAAAAGCGGCGGGATGCATGCGGCGAAAGCAGGGGGAGAGGCTTTGTGCTCGGTTGCGTGAATTGGCGGGAGAAGCTGGGGTGACTCTGGAGCCTGATCGGGTGGTGCGGGAGATGGCGACGGCGGCGGACCGTGGGGACGTTACGGAAGAGCTAAATCGGATTCGGGCTCATTTGGTTGAAGCGAATGGGTTAGTCTCGACCCAAGCCCCTGGGGGGCGAACCTTGGAATTTCTGATTCAGGAAATTCAGCGGGAGGTGAACACGGTGGGTTCAAAATCAGGGGAGTTGGAGTTAACTCGGTTGGCGATTGATTTTAAGTCGGAACTTGAAAAACTCAGAGAACAGGCGGCTAATCTTGAATAATTTCACTCGTTCGGGAATTCTTTTTGTGGTCTCCGCTCCTTCTGGAACGGGAAAGACCACCTTGTGTACAAATGTTCGGCAAACGCCGGATTTGATTTACTCGGTCAGTGTGACGACTCGACCGAAGCGTCCTGGAGAAAAGGATGGGGCCGACTACTTTTTCCAATCAAAAGCAGAATTTGAGAAGAAATTGAAAGAGGGTGGGATGCTGGAATATGCGGATGTTTACGGTCACTACTACGGCACTCCGAAGGAGCCGGTGTTGCAGCATTTGGCAGAGGGGCGGGATGTGCTGCTGGATATTGATGTGCAGGGTGCGCGACAGATTCGAGAATCCACCGATCCGCAGATTAAGGCCTCGTTGGCGGATATATTTATTATGCCTCCGGATCTGGAGGAGTTGCGCAGAAGGTTGGAGGGGCGGGGAACGGAAAACGCGAAACAAATTGCCACGCGGATTGCGGCGGCGGATGCGGAGATGGCCGATTGGAAAAGTTATCGTTACACGATTCTGAGTAGTTCCATGGAGGAGGACTTGATTAAATTCCGGGCGATCATTCGGGCAGAGCGCTATCTCAGCCGCAGATTAAATTTACAAAATGGCAGCTAAAAATATCCCCAAGATCGTCCTGGGAGTTACGGGCTCGATCGCGGCATTCCGGGCTGCGGATCTGGCAAGCGCCATGATTCAGGAGGGATGGGAGGTCCACGCGATCCTGACGGCAGACGGGGCACGCTTTTTGACTCCGTTGACATTGGCCGCTTTAACGCATCGCCCAGTGCATACCTCACTTTGGGAAGAAGGGGAAGGGGGTCGAATGAGTCATTTGGATCTGGCGGGCTCGGCGGATGTGGTGGTAGTGGCACCGGCGAGTGCTGATTGCCTGGCGCGGGCGGCGCACGGGATGGCTGGGGATACTCTGGGTGCAGTTTTATTAGCGACGCAAGCCCCTTTGCTTTTTGCTCCTGCGATGAATACTCAGATGTGGCAACATCCTGCGACGGAAGCGAACGTGAAGCTGTTGCAAGGGCGGGGCGCTCTAATGGCGGGGCCCTCGGAGGGGAAATTGGCCTGTGGGGCGATCGGTCCTGGTAGGATGGCTCCGGTTGCGGAGATCATCAGTCTGGTGAAGAAAGTCTTAGCGGAGAAGAAATGATAATTGATTGATGTACGATGAAAGATCCAAAGTTCAAACCTCAAGCTGATTTTGTCAAAAAAGCGACATTTCCGAGTTTAGCTCGATACAAGGCGATGCATCGGGAATCGATTACCCAGCCGGACAAGTTTTGGGGTCGTGTAGGAAAAGAGGAGTTGGACTGGTTTACCGCGCCAAAGAAGGTTTTGCAGTGGAAGGAACCGTTTGCGAAGTGGTTTGGTGGAGGAAAGCTGAATTTAAGTTATAACTGTCTGGATCGTCATTGTCAGGGAGCTCGGCGCAATAAGGCGGCGATTATATTTGAGGGGGAGCCTGGGGACGTCCGGGTGATTACTTATCAGCAGTTGCATGATGAGGTTTGCCGTCTTGCCAATGCGCTTAAGGGCGAAGGGGTGAAATTGGGCGATCGGGTGATGATTTACCTGCCGATGATTCCTGAGGCGGCAATTGCAATGCTGGCCTGTGCAAGAATTGGAGCTGTGCACAGTGTGGTCTTTGGTGGGTTTAGTTCAGAGTCATTGAAAGATAGAATTCGCGATTGTGGAGCGACCTTGGTGATTACGGCCGATGGTGGTTATAGGCGTGGGCAAGTGGTGCAGCTCAAGCCGAATGTTGATCAGGCGGTGGCGGCCTGTCCTGAGGTGCGGAGGGTGATTGTCTGCAAGAGAACGGGGACGGTGGAGAAGTTAAATGAAATCGATCGCTGGTGGCATGAGTTGGTGTTGCACCAACCTACGGATTGCGCGCCGGAAAAGTTGGAAAGTGAACATCCTCTTTTTATTCTCTACACGAGTGGGAGTACGGGAAAGCCGAAGGGGATTTTGCATACGACGGCGGGTTATCTGTTGGGGGCTCATTTGACGACTAAGTTGGTATTTGATCTTAAGGAGACAGACTTATTTTGGTGCACGGCGGATGTCGGTTGGGTCACGGGGCACAGCTACACGGTATATGGGGCTTTGAGCAATGGGGCAACGACCCTGATGTATGAAGGAGCGCCCAATCAACCTGAGCCTGATCGGTTTTGGCAGATCATCGCCAAGCATCGGGTGACTATTTTCTATACTGCGCCAACGGCGATTCGGGCATTTATTCGATGGGGAGATCAATGGGTGCAAAAGCATAATCTTTCCTCGTTGCGGCTTTTGGGCTCGGTGGGCGAGCCGATTAATCCTGAGGCATGGATGTGGTATCACCGTGTGATCGGGGGCGGACGGTGTCCGATTGTCGACACTTGGTGGCAGACGGAAACGGGGACGCATATGATTACGACATTGCCTGGGGCGAATTTCACGAAACCGGGATCGGCGGGAGTGCCTTTCTTTGGGGTGGATGTAGCGGTGGTGGACGATCAGGGCAATGAGGTGAAGGCGGGGGTGCAGGGGAAGTTAGTCATTCGCAAACCGTGGCCTTCGATGTTGCGTTCGATTTATGGAGATGCAGAGAGGTATGCGAAGACGTACTGGAGTGAGGTACCTGGGACCTACTTTACGGGGGATGGTGCAAAAAAGGATAAGGATGGTTACTTCTGGATTTCCGGGCGGATGGATGACGTTCTGAATGTTTCAGGACATCGACTGGGGACGGCGGAGGTGGAGAGTGCTCTGGTGACACATCCTGCAGTGGCGGAGGCGGCGGTGGTGGGGCGTCCAGATGATCTGAAGGGGCAGGCAATCGTGGCTTTTGTTACGCTGAAGACCGGACAAAAATCGAGCCCTGAATTAGTGAAGGCTTTGCGAGATACGGTGAGCAAAGAGATTGGTCCGATTGCCAAGCCTGACCAGATTCGCTTTACGGATTCGTTGCCCAAGACCCGCAGTGGGAAGATTATGCGGCGGTTGTTGAAAGAGGTGGCGGCGGGGGGGGCGGTGAAGGGGGATGTGACTACTTTGGAGGATTTGAACGTGTTGGCCTCCTTGCAATCTTCTGCCACGGAGGAAGGGTAAGCGATGTCGTGGCGTCTACCGATTGCGGAAACGGGTCTTTTGGTGGTGGATGTGCAAGAGAAGTTGGTTGCGGTAATTCAGGAACCTAGCGACTGGTTGGCGAGGTTAGAAATTCTGGTTGCGGGAGCGCATCTCCTAGGGTTACCGATTGAGTTGACGGAGCAGGTGCCCGCAAAGTTGGGAAAAACCGTGTCGGCGATTTTGAAAGTTGCCGGAAGTGGGCGTAAGGCAATGGCCAAGACCCATTTCTCGGCGGCAGAGGCAGGAAGGAAGCTGGGGAGAAGAAGAATTTTGGTGGCAGGGTGTGAGGCGCATGTCTGTATTCGGCAAACGGTGTATGACTTGCGGTTGAAGGAGTTAACTCCCGTGGTGGTGGCCGATGCGGTGGGTTCGAGACGTGGACGGGATCGGGAGATGGCACTGGCGGAGATGAGGGCGGACGGAGTGGTGATCAGCACGGTAGAAGCGGTTCTTTTTGAAATGATGGAGAGCGCGGATCATCCTCAGTTTCGGGAAATCCAGGCTTTGATCAAATAGGAGCCCTGGGGGCGATGAAACTGCTTGTGGGCCAAAAAAAGTAATGGGGTCTTGATTCTGCTAGCTCTTCAGGAAGGCGAAGCTCACCCTCTACCCTAATGGAACCTGTCGCGGATCTGCAGCCAAGGTGGCCGGTGACACTCTCGGTCGTTCCTCGTGTCCCTGAAGGGTTAGAATCTCTGCGTAGCTTGGCTTTTAATCTTTGGTGGAGCTGGAATTACGACGCGCTGGATCTTTTTAAAGAGTTGGATCCAGAGTTGTGGGAGTCGTGTGGGCATAGCCCAATCAAAATGTTGCGTCTGATCAAGCAGGGTAAGCTAGAGGCGGCAGCGAAGGATAAGTCGTACCGTGATCAGGTGGAGAAGATGCACGATCGACTGAAGGCTTATTTGGACAGAAAAGACACCTGGTTTACGAAAAACCTTCCTCAGGAAAAAAAGGACAATCCTTTCGTTGCCTATTTCTCGGCGGAATTTGGCTTTCACGAGTCGTTGCCTAACTATTCGGGTGGTTTGGGAATTCTTGCGGGGGATCACTGTAAATCGGCTAGTGATTTAGGTTTGCCCTTTGTGGCGGTGGGGTTGCTGTATCGTTTCGGTTATTTTTTCCAGAAGATTAATCGGGAGGGGTGGCAGGAAGCCTCGGCGGTAGATAATGTATTTCAAGATTTGCCAGTACGTGAGGCGTTGGCGGCGGATGGAAAGAACCCCATTGTGGTGGAGTTGGATTTGCCTGGGCGAAAAGTAAAAGCCAAGGCTTGGGAGGTGCGTATTGGGCTTACGCGGCTTTTTCTTCTGGATACGGATCTCCTGGAGAACTCGATCGATGATCGGCGAATTACCTATCAGTTGTACGGGGGAGATCACGAGATGCGGTTGCGGCAGGAGATAGTCTTAGGAATCGGTGGGGTCAAGGCTTTGGCAGCGATGGGATTGAATCCTTCGGTTTTTCACATGAATGAAGGGCACGCCGCCTTTCTTGGTTTAGAGAGGATTCGGCGATTAATTGTCGAGGAAAAGCTTAGCTTTATTGAAGCGCTGCAGTTTGTGGCGGCGAGCGGGGTATTTACGACGCACACGCCCGTTCCAGCAGGAAACGATGCCTTCAGTCCTGCGCTGATGGAGGAGTATTTCGGTCGTTATCTGCAGGAGTGTAAGATTGGTTTGGCGGATCTGCTTAAGCTGGGGCGTCCGTGGGCTTTCACGGAGGAGGAGCCCTTTAGTATGACGATTTTGGCTCTTCGTCTTTCACGGCAGGCGAATGGAGTGAGTGCGATTCACGGAAAGGTCTCCCGCGGAATGTGGCAGAACGTGTGGCCAGGAGTGCCGAAGCCAGAGATTCCAATTCGGCATGTTACGAATGGGATTCATACGATGACTTGGATGGCGCCGGAGATTCGGGCTCTTCTAGAGAAGCAGGGAGGTCCGATGACCGAGGAGGACCTGGCCAAGGCGGAGGAGTGGAAGAAGCGGGTTGCTTTTAAAGACAAAGAGTATTGGACGACCCATCAGAAGTTGAAGTTGCAGTTGCTGAATTTTGTTCGGGGCAAGGCGCGAGCCCAACGATTAAGAAATGGGGCGACCCCTGGGGAGATTCGCGCGACGGATCAATTATTCGACCCTAAGGCCTTGACGATTGGTTTTGCGCGGCGTTTTGCAACTTACAAGCGGGCGGCGCTACTTTTCCGCGATCTGGATAAGTTGGCGGAGATCGTCAATGATTCAGAGCGCCCAGTGCAGTTTCTCTTTGCGGGCAAATCTCATCCAGCGGATGAGGGGGGCAAAAAGCTGATCCAACAAATCGTGCAGATCGCCGCCATGCCCCAGTTTAAGAACCGGATCTTGTTTGTGGAGAATTACGACTTCAATGTGGCCCGCTTTCTTTATCATGGCTGCGATGTTTGGTTGAATAACCCGACTCGTCCGCTGGAAGCGAGTGGAACAAGCGGGGAGAAGGTGATCACTAACGGTTGTTTAAACTTTAGCGTGCGGGATGGGTGGTGGGATGAGGCCTATGATGGTACGAACGGGTGGGCGATTGGAGACGACACCTTCCGATTGGAGCCTGAGGTGCAGGATGAGTTCGATGCTTTCTCGATTTACGAAATTCTCCGGCGCGAGATTGTCCCTCTCTATTACGATCAGGATGCTGAGGGGGTGCCGAAGCGTTGGATTGAGAGAGTGCGTCGTAGTTTAATGACGATCGGTCCTGTTTATAATACCTCGAGGATGGTGGCAGACTACGCAGGGGTGTTTTACCGAAAGGCATCAGAGAAAGGTCGAATGTTTGCGGAGAACAAGTGGGCGAAGTCGAAAGAGCTAGCAGTTTGGAAGGCAAAAGTTCGGCAAGCTTGGCCGGAGGTTCGGGCGAATGCGGTCACATGGAATGGTCCGGCACGGACGACGGTGAGCGTGGGGGATACGGTTCCGGTGACAACTAATGTATTTCTGGGAGCCTTGCAAGGTGGGGAGGTGGCGGTGGAGGCGTATTTGAAGGCGATTGAGCCAGGGGGTATTTCTAAGGTGGTCTCGTTGGAGCCAACGGGTGGGGTAGTGAATGGATGGCAAAGTTATGCGGGGCGCGTTTCGGTAGAGGATTCGGGCAACTTTAATTTCAATGTGCGAGTGAGACCTTCCCATCCTTCTTTGACTCAGGCGCACGAACTTCGTTTGATCACTTGGGCTGATTGAGGCGGTGGTTATGATCCGCACGGGCTGCGGAAACTATACTAAGCGTAAAGGCATGGCTGGTAGAACAATAAGAATACGCCCGAAGGTTTGACCCTTTTTTCAAAATCGCTAAGGTTATTGGCTATGTCGACGTCAGAAGTTCAAACCAGCTATGCCAAAGGGTCCAAGCCTGAGTTGGTCGGAATTGATCATGCTGAGGTTGATTTGGGGCGCTTGCGTAAAACGGTAGAGACCTCGCGGGATTATCTGCTCGGATTACAAAAACCCGAAGGGTACTGGGTGGGGGAGTTGATCGTGGATACCACGGTGATCTGTGATTACCACCTATTGATGTATTTGCGGGGGAAGATTGACCGGGTGAAGGAGGCCAAAATCGTGCGGAATATTTTGCAGCGGCAGTTGCCTGACGGTGGGTGGCCAATTTATTTCGGAGGTCCAAGCAATGTGACCGCCACGGTGAAATGTTATTTCAGTTTGAAGCTGGCTGGCTTTACTCCCGATGAGCCAGAAATGAAAAGAGCTCGGGCGACGGCGCTTCGGTTGGGTGGTATTCCGCGAACCAACACTTATTGCAAATTATACTTGGCGATGCTGGGGCAGTACCCCTGGAAGTATTTACCCAACATTCCCCCCGAGATTTTGCTTTTACCAAATTGGGCGCCTTTCAACATTTTTGAGATGAGTTCTTGGACTCGGGCAATTGTGGTGACGCTTTCGGTGATCCGGAGTTTCCGTCCTACGACCCATCTGCCCCCCGAAAAGCAGTTGCACGAGCTTTATCCCTATGGGGTGGAGGGAGGGCCTTTTCTGCATCCGGTGGAGAGCCGCTTCTTCTCGATGAAAAACTTCTTTGTCCGAGTGAATGATCTCTTGGGGTTTTTGGAAGGGCTTTCGTGGAAACCTTTTCGGAAGCGTGCTTTGCAAGTCGCGGAACGGTGGATCCTTGATCGGACTGGGCCCGAATCGGAGGGTTTAGCGGCTATCTTTCCTTCGATGATGAACACGATTCTGGCTTTTCAGTGTTTGGGCTATTCGGACGACCATCCAGCGATGCGTAAGGCAACGCGGGAGTTGGAGGCGCTGGAGGTTGATGACGTTGAGCATAGCGATTTCCGAATTCAGCCTTGTCTCAGTCCAGTCTGGGATACGGCAATTACGATGACGGCGCTCTCGGCGGCTGGAGTGAAGCCGGATGCTCCCGCGATGACTTTGGGGGCTGACTGGCTGTTGTCTAAGGAAGTGAAGATGCGTGGGGATTGGGCGGTGAAGAACCCGACGAAGGTGACCGGCGGGTGGGCTTTTGAATTTGCCAATGATTGGTATCCCGACATTGACGATACGGCCAAAGTTCTGCTGGGTCTACGACAGGCTCGGGCGAGTGACCCAGCCCAGCAGAAGGGGGCGACCGAGCGTGGACTGGCTTGGGCTCGTAGTTTTCAGTGTGATAATGGGGGGTACGGAGCCTTCGACAAGAACGTGAATAAGGAGTGGCTGGAGGATGTGCCTTTTGCCGATCATAACGCAATTTTGGATCCACCTTGCGCCGATATCACGGGTCGTCTTTTGGAGACGATGGGCAAATGTGGGGTAAGTAAAAAAGATCCGCAGATTGCCCGGGCCCTCCGGTTTTTGCGGGAAACGCAAGAAGAGGATGGATCTTGGTATGGGCGTTGGGGGGTGAACTTTATTTATGGAACGTGGCAAGTGCTGCGTGGTCTGCAGGCAATCGGTTACGATATGAACGAGCACTGGGTGATTCGTGGGCGGGACTGGCTGGAGTGTGCGCAGAATCCTGACGGAGGCTGGGGTGAGAGCTGTGGTTCGTATGATGATACTCGGTTGAAAGGGCGGGGAATCAGCACGGCCTCGCAAACGGGTTGGGGACTGATGGGGTTGTTAGCCTGTGGAGATTTACAAAGGCCCAGCCTAAGGCGGGCGGCTCGTTACCTGATGGAAACTCAACAGAAAGATGGAAGCTGGGAAGAGAAGTACAGCACGGGAACAGGTTTCCCCTGCGTTTTTTATCTGCGTTACGATATGTACCGAAATAATTGGCCACTGCTTGCTCTTGGAGAGTATGAGGAGCTGTTGAAGTCATCTGGTGGGCATTAGCCCTTTGATGGGTTCGGGTTAAAGGCAAATAAAGTGCCTCGATGAGTACGAATTCAGCTTTGCCCGTTGGCATTCTTTTCCCGATGGAGTTTGAGGCGGAACCCATTTGGAGAAAGATGCGCGGAGCTTCGAGGATGGAGGAGGGTTTAGAAACCAAGCGCGGGCAGTGGTCGAATACGGAGATAATTTCGGCCCGAACGGGGATGGGACACGCGGGGTTAACCGAGAAAGTTGGGTGCTGGTTAAAAAAGAATCCGTGCCGTGCGGTGGTTTTAGCGGGATTGGCGGGGGCCTTGGATCTGGCTTGGGAAGAGGGGGATCTAACCTCTTTCCGGTCTGAGGATTGGAATGAGTTTCATCAGTGGAGTAAGATGCATCCGAAAGTGCGGCCTGGGAAATGGCATACCGCGCGGGAGATCATTGCGACTGGTGAGGCGAAGATCGCTTTAGGAAAGCGAACGGGTTGTGGGATCGTCGAAATGGAGTGGGATTATGTGGCGAAGGCGTGTTACGAGCAGGGGGTTCCTCTAGTGGGGTTGCGAGGGGTGAGTGATCGTGCGGACAAACTGTTGCCTGCGGATCTTTTCCTTCTTGGCTGCGATGCGGTGACAGGAAAAAGTACTCCGATGAAAATTGTGTTACATTTGGCGGTTCGGCCGTGGCGTCTGATCGAGCTTCTGCCAGCGGTATCAGGGTGCACCCGCGCGCGGAACGAGGTGAGCAGGGCACTGGAGGAATTTCTGGATGGCTTAAGTAGGTCTAAATAGCAAGAGCTCGGATCTGACTGAGGGCAGTGCCAGAATACCCCATGGAATTGGGGTGAGCGTGTAGATTTACCCAATGGTTTCAGCAGCTTGAAAGCCTGAGACTGCGGCACCCTCAATCGTGGCGGGCAGGCCCGTTTCGGTCCAATCCCCAGCTAAAAATAGATTTTCTATGGTGGTGACGGCTCCAGGTCTAGCGAGGGGCTTGCCTCGTTCCCCATGAAAGGTGGCGTCGCGAGATTTGTAGACGAGGTGGTGGGTAACTACGGCGGAACGACTTTCGGGCAGAAGACGATGAATTTCTTGGAGGATAAGTTGGACGAGTTCTTTTCCTGTTTGATCGATAAGTTCGCCGACCGCACTGATGACGGCGGCGTAAAGGTGGCCTTTGGCGTCTGAGGAAAGAGTGGAGGTTCGATCGAAAACCCAGTGAAGAGGGGAATCAAGAAAACCGGTGATGAGATCTGCGGTGAGGGGTCGATCCGTCCAAAGATGAACTCCGAGGATGGGTCCTGGCAAAAGCGAGCGAGCCAGAGTGGTAGCATGATCGGAAGCGGGAAGAAGTTTTGCGGCTGCAGTCCAAGGCACGGCCAAGACCACTTGGTCGAAGAACCGCTCCTCCCCGTTCTTAAGGATGATGGAGGTGACACAATGGTTGGATTCGTCGTAGCGCAGTGATTCGATGGCTTGAGCAAGGTGGAGTTGGCCACTGGTGGCCTGAAGAAATGCCCCTAACTCAGGATGGATTAAGTTGGAGAGGCCATGTTTATCAAAGTAGATAGCGGCGTCTCTGGCAGAACCAAAGAGGGCTTGGCGAGTGACCTCCCAGAATAGTTTTGCATCGGCGTGATGAGTGGGGGCATTGAGGGCGGCGAGGCAGAAGGGTTCCCAGAGCGCACGAATCGAGCCAGGAGTTTGCGCTAAACGTTCCAGCCATGCCTGAGTGTCTTCACCGGGTTTAGGAGGTTGCCGATTGGCGCGGCGGGGAAAGTTAAGGATGGCCCAGCGATCGGCATGGTTGATTTCGCGATAACCGAAAAGACCGAAGAGAAGATGAAAGGGTGGGGGGAGGGAAGAGGAACGAAGAATGGAACGACCCTTTTGGGCGCTGACAAACGAGAGATCGAGACGCTGGTGTTTTTCGAGGCGGTCATCATTGCCGAGGGCTTCGATGAGTTCGAGGGTGCGGTGATAGCATCCCATGAGAATGTGTTGGCCATTGTCCAGAGTGGTTTCGGTTTTTGCCTCTCGATAGCTATGGGCACGACCACCGAGATATGGCTTCGCTTCAAAAAGCTCCACGGAATGGCCGGCTTGGGTTAGGCGGAAGGCTGCGGCACAACCAGCAAAGCCGCCGCCGATGACAGCAATCTTTGAGGGTAACCGTCGAGAGAGAGTGGGTTTCCCGAGACGGTTTCGTTCTCGGCGCAAGGCTTTCAGTTTTTCCCAGCGGGAGAGTTTCACGGGGCCACGAAGGACTTCGAAGTTGCGACTACGGATTTTTTCGAGGAGATCGCGGTAGACTCCTGTCATGAGGAGGGCGGCGGAGAGATGGGGGCGATCCGAGGGAGGAATAAGGCGATCAGCTTTTTCGAAGTAGTGGCGGGCGCGGAAGTATTGCAGACGAAGGAGGCGACGCATGCTTGGGGTGGGGTGAGACTGGCGAAAATCTTCTTCGTTGACGGCAAAAGCTCTGCACTCCTCTTGAGGAAGATAGATGCGACCATAGGTTTTGAGATCGTGGGAAACATCCCGCAGGATATTGGTTAACTGGAAAGCGAGACCGAGGGCAACGGCGTAGTCGGTGGCGGCTCTAGTTTGGCAGGTGAAAATATTAATAGAAACAAGGCCGACGGCGGAAGCCACTCGGTAGCAGTATTTCTCAAGGTCTTGGAACGTTTCATATCGGTTCTTGGTCAGATCCATCTCAACTCCAGCGATAATCTCGAGGAGCGGTTCGGGAGGGATTAAGTATTGGCGAACGACGGGAGCTAACTCCAGGGCGAGGGGTTGGACGGGCTGTCCGTGGTAAATGGCTTGGATATCTTCCCGCCAGAGCTGAAGTTTGGCTTGGCGTTCTGCGAGAGGGTGAGTGGTTTCGTCAGCAATATCATCGACTGTCCGGCAAAAGGCATAAAAAGAGGACATGGCCTGCCTCTGTTCGCGCGGTAGGCAGATAAAAGAAAGAGCAAGATTCGAACCGCTTTTTCGAGTGATTCGTTCCCCAGTGCCGAGAGGAGGGAGCGGAGTGTTCATCCGCCAATGAAGGCCTGGATTGCCAAACGGATGAAATCGAGTTTCTTGACGACGGGCCGGTGGGTAAGGGTGTCATAGTTTTGGCGTTCGATCTTGCGGAGAATCTCCGTTCCCCCGAGCCAAGTGAGGCGGATCTCCCAAGAGAGAGGGCGTTTTAGTCGACGCGTGAGAGGTTCGCCTTGATGGAAAAATTCCCAAGCGCGTTCTGACTGATAGCGAAGAAGATTACGGAAGTTTGGAGTCACCTTCCCTGCGAAGAGATTCTGTTCGGTCACGCCGAATCGAGGGAGATCATCGAGGGGAAGGTAAATGCGGTCCTTGCCGAGATCGATAGAGACGTCCTGCCAGAAATTGGCTAACTGGAGCGCGGTACAGATGTGGTCGGAGAGTTGGGCTAGTTCACCGCTTCGCTCTCCATGGATCAAGAGGACAAGGCGACCGATGGGGTTGGCGCTACGACGGCAGTAGTCGAGCACGTCGGAGAAGCTTTGATAGCGGCGTTGGACAATGTCTTGTTCGAAGGCACTGAGCAGGTCGGTAAAAAGTGATTCGGGGAGATTGAGCTCGGCCTGAGTTTTCTGGAGCGGGGAAAAGATCCAAGCGTAGGTGGGGTCGTAGGGAAGGCCTTGTTGGGCATTCTGCCATGCTTGGCGGTATTGGCGGAAGATATGGAGACGCTGGGCTTCGCTGGGAGCGGATTGGAGAGGGGTTTTGTGGCGAGGATCGGCGTAACCCTCGTCGGCGAGATCGTCGGCGACACGGGCGAAGGCATAAACAGCGTGGACATGGTGGCGAAGGTTTTTGGGAACGAGGCGTCCAACAGGAAAGTTCTCGTAGTGGCTTTGGGCCAACTGGGTGCAGGCCGCATAGGGGCTAACCACAGAGGGCGGGGTTTGGGTGGGTGGAAGAACGGTGCTTTGAAGCATCGAAAAATAATTACAGAAAGGAGGGCGGGAGGCGAGACGACAAGTGGCCTTGACCCTAAAGCAGAAGAGTATACATATGTGTAATGAAGCAGTCACAAGGTTCCGCAGAAAAGATAGTTGGGTTTATCCGCTCGGCTACGCGTCGGTACCAGCGTCCTCCGACAATACGAGAAATTCAGGCTGCCTTGGGATTCAAAAGCCCACGGGCGGTGACCTATTTTCTCGAAAAACTTGAGAAAGCGAGGCGGGTGGTTCGACGGGGGCGTTCGAGGGGGATTTTTCTGGTTGGGGAGGAGCGGGGGGAGGAAACGGCGGTAGTTGGTTTGCCCTTCTTTTCCGCGATTCCTGCAGGGCGGGGAGATGTGGCGGATGGAGTTCCGGAAAAACATTTACAGATTGAGCCTAGTCTTTTCGGGTTGCGAAAAGCTGGGAATGCCTTTGTGGTGAAAGTGCGTGGACGAAGTATGGAAGGAGCGGGAATTCGAGATGGGGATTTAGCAGTGTTGGAGAAGCGGGAAGCGAAAGCTGGGGAAGTAGTAGCAGCTTTGTTCGATGGGGAAGTTACATTAAAGCGTTTGATGGGAACGGGGAGGAACTTATTCCTTCAATCTGAAAATCCCAATTATCCCGATCTGCGTCCGCGACAAGAGATGGAGATTCAGGGGGTGCTAGTGGGGCTAGTTCGTCGTTGGCAGGGCTGAACAACTCAGAAAAAAATCTGGTCGAAAGGGATGGGGTAAGGCCACGATCAAGGATGCGTTATCTATCGGGAATTCAGCCCACAGGGAGGCTTCATTTGGGCAACTATTTTGGGATGATCCGTTCTGCGGTGGAGATGCAGAATCAGGGGGAGGCCTACTATTTCTTGGCGGATTACCATGCTTTAACGGGGGCCTCCGAGCCTGGGCAACTGCCCTCTTTGGTCCAAGAGACCTTCTTAGATCTGCTGGCTTGTGGGGTGGATCCAACGAAGGCGGTGGTTTTTCGCCAAAGTGCCGTGCCTGAGGTTCACGAGTTGGCGTGGTATCTTTCCACGGTGACCCCAATGGGGCTACTGGAGAGGTGTCACAGCTATAAGGATAAGGTGAGCCGTGGGTTAGCGGCTTCGCATGGTCTTTTTGCTTACCCTGTGCTGATGGCGGCGGACATTCTGATGTATGATGCGGATCGGGTTCCGGTGGGTCAGGATCAGAAACAGCACCTCGAGGTGGCACGGGACATTGCAGGAAAATTTAACGAGAAGTACGGGCAGGTTTGGAAGTTGCCGGAATCGGTCATTCGAGAAGATGCGGGGGTGGTGCCAGGGGTGGACGGACAGAAAATGAGTAAATCGTACGGGAACACCTTGGAAATTTTTGCTCCAGAAAAAGATCTGCGAAAGAAAATCATGGGAATCAAAACCGATTCAACGCCAGTCGAAGCACCGAAGGCAGTGGAGGGGAGTACACTTTGGGGATTGGCACGGCTTTTGGGTCGAGAAGATGAGCGGGCGGAGTATCGCGGCTTGTTGGAGAAAGGGGGGGTGGGATATGGGGATTTAAAGAAAAGACTGGCTGATCTTGTTTTGAATGAGTTTGCGGTTATGCGGAAAAAGCGGGAGGAGTTGGCGGCCGACCCTGCTCAGCTCGGGCGTTGGATGGCACAAGGTGCAGAAAAAGCACGAAGCAGCGCGAACCAAGTTTTGGCTCGTGTTCGTTCCGCAGTGGGGACGACCTGATGATTCCGATGTTGGAGTTGCCTGGGGGGGAAGCTTTGCGCGTGGAGTTGAGCGCTTTCACGGGTCCACTGGATCTTCTGCTTCATCTGATCAAAGAGCAGGAGATGGATATTTATGACATCCGGCTGGAGAAGTTAACCGAGCAGTATCTCAGTCGTTTGGACAAGATGAGGGAAGAGAACCTTTCGGTGGCGGGAGAATTTCTGGTGATGGCGGCTACGCTGGTTTATTTGAAAAGTCGTTCCCTTTTGCCCGTGCAGGATCGTCTGCCGGAAGATGTCGAAGATGAGGATCCTAAGTGGGAGTTAATTCGGCAGTTGATTGAGTATCGCAAATTTAAGGAGGCGGCAGGTCAGTTGGGTGATCGCGAGGCGCTCCATTCGCGCATCTTTGGGCGGACACCAGAACGGGTGGTTGCGCCTGCGCCTTTGCAAGGGCCAGGGCAGGTCTCGATGTTTGATTTGGTCTGGGCTTTTCAAAAAATCCTTCGAAATGTGGAGGATCGTGCTAGGGCGGGTCGATTCCAAGATGAAGAGTTTACCGTAGGGCAAAAAATCGAATTTCTGCTGGATCGAATGACTCCAGGAGAAGAGGTGTTCTTTGAGGATCTCTTCCGAACAGCATCTTCGCGGGGGGAGGTGGTGGTCACTTTCTTAGCTTTATTGGAGTTGATCCGCCTGCAGCAGTTGGCGGCGTGGCAGGAAGGGCCATTGATGCCGATTCGGATTCGGAGGGCACCAGAACCCGTTTCAGAAAACTTACCCTTGAGTGTTCCCGAGGAAGTTCCCCAGATTTCTGGGGAAGGTGCTGGCCAATCGCCCGACCTTTCCGCAGTTTAAATGGTAACGATGATGGAATGGGCACGAGTACTGGAAGCGCTGTTATTTGCGGCGAGTGAACCGATGGAACCGTCGCGTCTGACGACGTTGTTAAGGGATGGACCGGACGGGGGCCAAGGATGGCCTGAGATTAAAGAGGAGGAGTTGCGGGAGGAGTTGGCCCAGCTTTCGGAGCGGTTGGCCCCACGAGGTTTAATTCTGCGTGAAGTGGCGGGTGGCTTTCGGATTGGCACGGCCCCTGATTTGTCGGGTTGGGTAGCCAAACTCAAAGGAGTGGTGCGTCCTCCACGGTTGAGTCCGCCATCCTTAGAAACCATGGCGGTGATTGCTTATCGCCAACCGATATCCAGAGCGGAGATTGAGGCGGTGCGTGGGGTCGATTGCAGTGGTACGTTAGATACCTTGGTGGAACGCGGGATTATTCGTATTTCCGGACGGAGTGAAGCTCCTGGGCGCCCGATTTTGTATGGAACAACGCCTCTTTTCTTGGAGCATTTCGGATTGCGGGATTTGGATGAACTCCCGAATTCGGAAGAGTTGCGCCGAGTTAAACTGCCTGTCCCGGCAGATCCGGCGGGTCCCCAACAGAAGGAGTTGCTGCATGAAGCTGTCGAGCCTGCGTCATAAAGTAGATCGATTGGATGACCAGTTGGTCCGTCTGCTTGAGCAGAGGTCGAAGGTTGCGCATGAAATCGGCAGGCAAAAGATCAAGGCAGGGCATTCTGTTTTAGCCCCAGCGCGGGAGGCTATGCTTTTTCGCCGTTTGGAAGGAAAGTTAAAAAATAAGGGGGCTTTGAATCTGGCAAGCCTGCGCGCCATTTATCGCGAGATCCTTTCCAGTGCGCGAGAGGTACAAGGAGGAACGAGAGTGGCCTACCTCGGTCCGCAGGCTTCCTACTGCCACCAGGCTGCGAGGGAGAGGTTTGGAGGGAGCACCGAGTTAGTTCCTTGCCACAGCATGGCGGAGATATTTTCGGCAGTGGATCGTGGGGAAGTGGATGCGGGGGTCGTGCCGATGGAAAACTCTGGAGAGGGAGCGGTGGGGGCAACGCAAGAGGCGTTGATGACGAGTGCGGGTTGGGTCTGTGGCGAGATTTACCTTCCGATTCGACATGCACTGTTGGCCCGTACGGCGAAGGGTCCGCTACGGGTTCTGTATAGTCACCCCCAAGCTTTGGCGCAGTGTCGGCACTGGCTGGCTCTGCATCTGCCAGGGATTAGGGTGATCGAGGTTTCGAGTACGGCTGAGGGGGCTCGGCGCGCTTCGCAGGAAAGGGGGGCGGCCGCTTTGGCGAGTCTTTGGGCGGCGAAAATTCATCGGTTGCAAATTCGCAATCGGGAAGTCCAAGACCAGCCTGGAAACAGCACGAGATTTTTGTGGATTGGCCAAGAGCCAGCGCCAGCTACGGGCAAGGATAAGACGAGCTTGCTCTTCACTTTACCTCACCGAGCGGGGGCATTGGTGCGAGCGTTAGGAGTCTTTGCGCAGAAGAAGTTGAATTTATTAAAAGTGGAGTCGAGGCCTGCACCAGGCAAGCCATGGGAGTACGTCTTTTTCGTAGATGTGCGTGGCCATGCGGATCGACCTGAATTTAAAAAGGCTTTGGCTCGTTTGCAGAAGTTAACTTTGGATTTACGGGTTTTGGGTAGCTATCCGGAAGAGCGCTAAGATGGCTGAGGAGAGTGCGCCCCCACCGCCGGGCGGGGAGGTGGAAGCTGGAAAGAAAAAGTTACGTCTTAAAGTTACCCAGATTAAAGAAAATGCGCCGAGGGTTAGGCGAAGGGTTATCACTGCGGTGCCGGCGGCGATTCCTGGGGTGCAAGCGGCCCAGGCGGTGGAAACGAATCGGGTGGGGGCAGGTCGGATCATGCTTGATCTTGGACGGGGCTTGGGTAAATCGATCCGTGGTTGGGACAAAAAAATCTGGGTCTGGGTGGGAGTAGCGGTGGGGGTGATGTTGATTTATGGGGGTTGGACTGAGTGGAGGAAAACGGTGGTGCGGGTGCGGGTAAATCTGAATGAGATACGATTGGGCGACCGACCCGAGGTTTTGGTTCTTTATGACTTCAGCGAGAGGTTAGCTGGGTTACGTCGCGATTATGGGCGGAGGTTGGCTCCGATTCGTCCTCAGATTCGGGAGTTAGAGAGGACTCTTGTTTTAGCGAAGGCGGATGCGGCGGGTACGGCCGAGAAAACCCGAATGGTTGAGGATGTATTACACCAAGAGACGGGAAAGGCGAAAGCGGTTTATGATGAGTACCGCACCTCGGTAAGTAAACTATGGCTAGAAGAGGCGGGTTCCTTGGACTTGGAGTTCGATACCTATCGAAAGAAATTTCTTGATGAGGTAGAGGTTCGGGCACGTGAGGTGGGGCTATTTTATCATCCGGAAGAGGATGAAGATCTTCAGCAACCCGAGATTGCGGCAAATGAGTACCGTCTGGCCCTTTATCGTGCTCCTCCGAGTATTAAGATGCCTGACCAGTTCGGTTGGATTGAGAAGAAGCTGATTGAGTGGCGAAAATTTGAAAAGGATTGGAATGCTCGTTACAAGGGATTGGGAGCGAAGGCGAAACAGTTGAGGAGTCCCGCGAGTACAAGCCTAGACGAAAAAAAGGAGCGAGTGGGGATTCAGGCTAAGGAGCTGGAGAAATTTCGTGGGGATGCGCTGGCGATCGAACAGGAGGTCAAGGGCTACGAGGATCGGTTGAAAGAGTTGCGGGCGAAGGAGGCTTTGGCCAAGGGACCCTTTGAGGAGGATGTCGCGGCGATTCCTGACGCCTTTCTTTGTCAGCGTATTCCCTTAGACGCAGATACAGCTGAGATCACGGTGAAGGGAAAAATGGCTGAGGCGGCTCCGAATACCTTGAGGGTGGTGATCCGAGGAAAGCGAAACGGGGAAATTGCGTGGGTGATTTTACCTTTTGAGCCGTCGCCGCATAAGCGAGTCGAGGTTATGGTGAAGGATTCCGATTTTCACCCAGTCAGTGACTGGCTGGAAGAGTAGGGTTAGTGGTAGATCTGGAACAGGCCCCAAACAATTTTGGCTGCCCCTAAAGAAACGGCTAGGGTGACTCCAAGGTAGAGGAGCCAGTTTGGAATACAGGTATCAGGCTTATTTTTAGGGTTTTGGCTCATGTGGATTTTTCCAAAGAAGATATTTTTTAACATCCCGCCCGAGAAGAGTCAGGAAAATTCCCACGATGAGAGTGTCGTCCACAATACCGACGATGGGGAGAATGTCTGGGATGAAATCGAAGGGGTTGATCAGATAAGCTAGGCCGAGAATGCCGCCTACGATAGTGGCGGCGGGGAGTTGGCGATATCGACGGGCAAAGAGATCACGGAACATCGCAGGGGCGGTGCGGACTAGGGCGGGCATCTCGGTGAGTTTTGGGGTGAGTCGAATGAGTTTCAACGGAAAAGACAAGCTACGCAGAAAAGGCGCGGGTGAAAAGGCAATGCAGTAGAGTGAAGAAGGAGTAGGTCGGTTTCCTGCTCGACGGAGGGCGGACTAGCTCTCATTATCTCGCCATGAATATTACAAAGCTCAGCATGATGATCGGGGTTTGCTTAGGAATAGTTTCTTTTCAAGGTCTGGCTCAGACGCCCGACGCGGCGGCTGCTCCCTCGGCGGCAGTGCCGGCAGTGGACAAGGATGGCTTACTAAAGAAAGTGGAGGTTGCGATTAATCCTGAAGCGGACGGGGATCGAAAAGAGCTGATTAGGAAGGGCTTGGCAGCTTTAGCTGATCTGAATGCGGCAGGGACTAAACCTGAAGATTCATTGAGCCAGGCTAAAGCGAATGGAAAATTGAGCGGGGATAAGACAGAAAAGATGAGTACGATGCTTTTGGAGATGTGGAATCTCAACACCGCACGGCTCAGTGAACCGGCCACCTTGGATGCACTACGCCAAGGCAAGATGCCTGATCCTGCCTTGAAGCGGCCTTAAAAAGTAAAAGGCGAGAGGCTGGCCTCATTGGCCGCTGACGTTTAGTTACTTCCCGTGAGGTTCGGCTTGCCAAGCGGGCTTATTGGGATTTGCCATATTGGCGGGTCGAGGTGCGTTCATCGTGAGGTTGCTGGATTTTTGGTTGTCTTGATCTTTTTCGTCGTTTTCAGCTCGTAGAAGTGAAAGGGGTAAGATCAATCCAAGGAAAAGGCAAAGGCATCGCTTCATGTAGAAAGCTAAATCAGGAATTTTCTTTGGTCAAACTCTGTCACGGAAAGAAAACAGACTTGCCCGCCCTCGAGGTGTGACCAGCTTAAAGAAGATGAAAAACCTGCTTTTTCTTTGGATAGGGCTGGTTTCCTTTATTGCCTGGGCTGAGGGTCCGACTGTGCCTGTGAAGTATAGTGCAGAACTTCAAGCGCAGGCGGACAAGGGGGACGAGGATGCACAATTCCAAATGGGGGACTGCTATTTCTTTGGGTTGGGAGTGAAGAAAGATCAGCGAGAAGGGGTGGCCTGGTACCGAAAGGCTGCGGAGCAAGGGCAGATGAAGGCTCAGTTTAATTTAGGCGGTTGTTTCCATGAAGGGCTAGGGACAGAGCCTAGTCTGACAGAGGCGATCTACTGGTGGAGGAAAGCGGCAGGACAAGATTATCCCCCAGCCGAGATCAGTATTGGGGATGCCTATGTTTTTGGTCGAGGTTTCGCTCAGGACGAAGAGGAGGGAGTACGGTGGTATCGAAAGGCGGCGCAACAGAACTATGCGGCGGCGCAGCATCGGCTAGGGAACTGTTATTTTAATGGGCAAGGAGTGCAGAGGAGTGTGGTGCAGGCGATCCAGTGGTATCGCAAAGCGGCCGAGCAGAACTATGGGCCATCTTTGAAGGCGCTGGCTAAGCTGGAACCAGAGTAGAGTGCTTACGGAGTTCTTAACTTAGCTACGCTTAGAACAAAAACTGCGAGGGTGAAGGCCAGCATGCCAAGAGTGACGAGAATGGGGAAAAGCCAAGAGGTTTTGTCGGGTATCTTAGACATAAAGAGTAGTTAAGGCATTGGGGATGGGTTGTGAAGTCTGGATTGTTCTCCCTCAAGGATTAGCGAGAGTCTCTTATGTACATTGTTCGACATGGGAAGGGTCGGCATGGAGTGGTCGGTCTGCATGGTTGGAGCGGGGACCACAAAACTTTCGATCCTTTGCTGCCACACCTGAGTCCTGAAACCACCTTCTTTGCGGTTGATCTACCAGGTTGCGGAAAATCACCCGAGCCGAAAGTGTGGGAGATGAAAAGCTTGGGTCATGAGTTGGCGAAGGAGCTGATTGCTTTGGATCATGTTCATTTAACTCTGGCGGGAAACTGTAGCGGGGCGCTTTTGGCGCTTTTCGCCATACGAGAATTAAGGGAGATGGGTCGGGGGGATGTGGTGGGGCGGTTGGTGATGATTGATCCGTTTGCCTACTGCCCTTGGTATCTAGAGATCTTCGTCCATCCTGCGCTGGGTCCTTTGGGTTGGTGGATTTATGCGGCAACCTTTGCCAATCCGATCGGCCGATCTCTGCTCAACTTATGCCTGCGAGGAATGAGAACTAAGGATACCCATCTGACAGAAACCTTTGCTGAAGTGAACCAGCGTACCACTTGGCGCTTTTTGAAGGTGATGTATGAGTGTGGTCCCGCTAGCGCCTTTCAGGGTCTACCGATTCCAGTGGAAATTATGGCTGGAGAAAACAGCTTTGCGGTGGTGGTGAAGTCTCTGAAGATATGGAAGAAAATTCTTCCCCAAGTAGTCGTACGTGTCCTGCCCGGGACGTGCCACCTACCGATCGAGGAGGATCCGAAAAGTGTGGCGAAGATTCTTTTTCGAGTGCCAAATAAGGTGCCGATTCCTAAGACCAAAAAGTTATCGTCGCAAAGTGCCCGCCAACTCAGGGAAGAGCGAAATGAGATGACGCGGGGAGACTAGGAATCGAGAATCGTCCGATGGGAGATTAGTTGTGACGGTTTTTGGGATAATATTATAAGGCTTGGTGAAGCGGATCCCCGTCTCAGGATTGGATGATGTTAAGTAGATGCCCTTTGGGGTACGTCTTCCTTGCGGTCCTTTCTGGATTCGTGACTACGCTGCTCCAAGCCGCCGATCCAGTTGCCGATTTCTGGGATGAGGTAAATCAGAGTAAGGTTATTTTCGTGGTGCCGTCCGATGGGATCGAAAGCCCTGAGGCAGCTGCAGTTCGAAGAGAACGGGTTTTTGACGAAGCTAAAGATGTGGCTTTGAATCGGCGTTTTGTTGAGCAGAAAATCTACTGGATGGGTGGACAGTGGGTTCGGCAAGGGCAGGTACTGGCACCCGCCCAAACGGAAGGGGAGCTAATGGACTCCGATGGGGACGGCTTCGACGACTTTACGGAAGTGAAGTACCACACCGACCCGATGGATCATGAGTCGACTCCATCTCACTATTTCGAAGCAAAGGGAAAAAACCGAATCGTCTTCTTCAGGACGAATGCCACGGCCCACCCTCGGTGAGATTCACCGAACCAGTGAAAACCAACGAGCTGGTGCGATAGTGATTCGATAAAAAAGCTGATAAAGATAAGCTAGAGATGCTAGGATTCAAATTCCCTGATGATTCCTTCTAAAATTCTTAAACGACTGCGGGTGACTCCAGGTCGGCGGGTTAAGCTGAGAAAGTATCCAACGGATCATGTGGCGGGCTTTGGTAGAACTTCGTTTGGCGAAGAGGCACTCAAAAATAGGGCCTTGGAAATCTTGGGGAAACGAAGAGGGGAGTTGAGTTCGGCGCAGGAGCTGCTTTATGCCAACGGGACGTATGCGGTGCTGCTCATTTTTCAGGCGATGGATGCGGGGGGTAAGGATGGAACGATTCGTCATGTGATGTCGGGCGTCAATCCGCAGGGATGCCAGGTTTTCAGTTTTAAGAGGCCTTCGGAAGAAGAACTGAAGCATAATTTCCTTTGGCGTTGCTCGAAGAGTCTTCCTGAGCGCGGGCGGATCGGCATTTTTAATCGTAGCTATTATGAGGATGTTTTGGTGGTGAAAGTTCATCCGGATCAGGTGGACCCGCGTCTGCCTGAGAAACCTGGGAAAAAGTTCTGGGCGAATCGTTATGAGGACATTAATAACTTCGAAAAACATCTCCATCGAAACGGCACCCTCATTCTTAAGTTCTTTCTGCATCTTTCCAAGAAAGAGCAAAAGAGGAGATTCCTTGAGCGATTGAATGACCCAGCCAAAAACTGGAAATATTCCTCGGCGGACATGGCGGAGCGAGCGTACTGGAAGCAGTACCAGAAGGCATTTGAGGAGGCTTTGACGGAGACGAGTACCAAGCACGCACCTTGGCACGTAATCCCTGCGGATGAAAAGCATGTGGCGCACGCTTTGGTGGCAGAAATTGTGGTCAAGGCTATCCAAAACTTGGGGTTGCGCACCCCGACCCTACCAAAAAGAGAGAGAGCTGCTTTACGGGCAGCTCGGACGCAGTTAGCTAAAGTGTGACAAAATCATCTGGGTTGAGTTTACGTGTTTCTGAGGGATAATTTGTTTATGGGATTAGACCGTGATAAGCGACTCTCACGTAGGCAAGAGGAGCATGATTTCCGAAGGATTTATCAGCCCGTTTCGCTTTTTTTCGGCGCAGTCGGGGTGCTACTGATCGGCTGGGTGGGTTTAAGTTATGATGACGGTCAACAGAAGCAAACGGATTTAATTGGTGCAGGCATTATCCTGTTGGCATTCCCCGTTTTAGTATTTCTTCTTCGCCTCCTTCGTGGGCATTTTCGAAAAGATGTGCGTAGCTAGCGGGTGGTCAAATTTTACTGAATGCTCCAGGTATACTCCATTACCCCATACTTATGGGAATCGGTGAGCATACCAAAAGAGATGTCGACTGTGTTGTAGCTATCCATCCCTTCGCCAAACTTGGTACTGGTCCAATTTCCTGAGTACCGCCAGAGGTGAGGGGTGATGCTGACGTCAGGTCCGCGGCCCATGTACTCTTTAACCTCTTCCTTGGTCATGCAACGGGTGTCGGATTCGAAGGCGACTTTTTCGGTGGCAGGACCCGCATGGAGCGTGACGCAAGATAGGAGAAAAGGTAAAATAAGGAGGTGAGTTTGCATGTCTTCAAAGTAAAAAGAATGGGCCTCGGCGTCCAGCTTTGCCTTTGGTTGGTGTTGATATGCGCTGTTTTGTGGAGTGGTGGTTGGGCGCAAGTTCCTGAGCGGGAGGCGGAGGAGCAGGAAAATGAGATGCCAGGCAAGGAAGCGCCCTTAAAGCTGACAGGGTATGTGGACGCCACCTACCTTTATAACTTTGGCCCTGGAGATTCGTCCAACCCGCTTAACTTTCCGGCAGATAATGCCCCGCGGGGAGATTTCAATCTGAGCGCATTTTGGGTTCGTCTCGAGAAAGAGCTGGCTCGTGGGAATTCTCTCGAGGTGGGTTTTGTCTGTGGGGTGATGATTGGGGAGGATGCAACCTACTATGCTTCGGCGGATACCAGCACTAACCCGTCGGGGCCAGATAGCAGCGCAATTTACGTAGCGGAAGCGATGGCGAAAATCTGGGTCCCTGAGATACAGATGGAGATTTGGGTAGGTAAGTTTCAATCGGTGATCGGTTATGAAACCATCTGGCGTCCGGACAATCCTTGTATCACCTTTGGAATCGCGGATGTTTTTATGCCTCAAGATAACACTGGAGTGCTGGCGATTTTCTCTCCTGATGATCTTTTGGATATTGCAGTGGGGGTGGGCGGATGTTCGGGGCAGTCGAATGACGTGGGTGCTCACGGGGTGGGAGACGAGTATGCGGTGATGTCTTATGCAAAAATTAGCAGTCCGAGCAAAAATGCTTTCGTCCAGCCCGGATTTTACGCTACGCCCTCTGGTTCTCACGGAGCGAATGCTCGTATTACTCTCGACCAAGATCTGTACTATAACTGGAATCTTCTCGGAGAGTGGTCCCCTGTTTGTGCGAGTGATCAGTGGAAGTTGGCGTTTAACACCACCGGAGGATCGGGGACAGGGGATCCCTCAGAAGACATCCAAGAATCGCCAACGACTTTTGTGACGGGAGCACTTTATTCCATGTGGAGTTTGTGTGATCCGGTTACGCTAAATGGAAGGCTTGAGTATGTGCATACCAGCAATAATGCGCTGACGGGAACTTCTCGTCTGAGCGGTGGAGATTACTACGACTATACCTTAACCTTGGGGGTGAAGATCACGGAGGATCTAGTCTGGCGAGGGGAGGGAAGGTTTGCTTGGGGGGCTGAGTTGATGAATCCCACGGCGTCGGGTCTTTGGACTGTGGCGACGGAAATCTACTATCGATTCTGAGTTTGCTTCTTCTGCCAGATTTCCACTTTAGCGAGAACATCCTCAACGGTGATTCGGCTCATCCGACCTTTGCGATGTTGAAAGGTCATTTTCGGTTCCTCCCCAGTTTCATGGTAGGCATCCACTAGGAGCTTAGGGTCTTGTCGCCAGGGGCCAACACGGGCTGGGCTGTTGTAGCCGTAGAGGCCGATGACAGGTCGGCCGACCGCCCCGGCAAGATGAAGTGGACCGGTATCAGGAGAGATGACCAGATCGCATCCTTCGAGAATGGCGACCAACTTGCGCAAGCCACACCCCAGAGCTGCGGTGGGAGGATGAAGGCATTCGTGCTGCATTTTCATTCCGAGGGCGGTCTCTCTTGGGGAGAGAGCTCCGACGAGGATGGTGGTGAAGCCAAACTGTTTATGGAGGGCATCGTTCAAGCGGACCCACGAATCGGGGAGCCAGTCTTTGCGGGGATTGCTGGTGCCTGCGACAAGGGCGACGCGAGGAGAGGGCAGATTTTTAAAAAACTCTTTCTGCCAGGCCAACTCCTGGGGCCAGGGACCGAGATTCCATTCGATGGGTTCAGGGCGGACGCCGATGACATCAAGAAACTCTAGAAAATGATCCTGCACGTGGCCGAGTGGGCGGGGAGTGATCTTTGTATTGGTGGCGAGCCAGTTGAATTCGCGGGCTCGGGCTCGATCGAAACCGACCTTGATCGGAGCCTGACAAAGGGCGGTGAGTAGGGTGGCTTTGAAGTAGCACTGCAGATCGAGAACAAGATCAAAAGGGCGTTGGGAAAGTTCCATCCCCATTTTAATAAATCCAGCCAGCCCTGCTTTGCGTTGGAAGATAAGAATCTCATCCACGGCAGGGTGACCTTGGATCAAGGCGGCTCCCGCCTCTTGGAGGAGCCAGGTAATATGGGCTTGGGGTCGATGGCGTTTGATGGCGCAGACCAAGGGTAGGGCATGAACGACATCGCCGACCGCACTGAGCAAGACGATGCAAATGCGGGGTGAGGCAGGAAGGTTCACTTGGTAGGAAAGATTTCTCGCCAGAGTTTGGGAATCTCTTTTTCAGAAAAGCCGAGATCCCCCAAGTGAGATCGCTTAAGGAGGGAGCGGAGGAGGCGGTTTTGGTTAGCAGTGGCTACTTTTGAGGAGGAGGCTGATTCCTGCTGGATGGCATCGACATCGAGTAGCCAGGCGGAAATAGGCGGGGTAGTGAGGCCGGAGATTAGAATATTGCGGGCGTTGAGATCGGGGTGGCGGATGCCGTGCTGAGCGCAGCGATGGAGAAGTTTGCGAACGGCGACGAAGGTGCGTCGGCGCTGGAGGGGGCTAGGCCGTGTAGAGAGGAAAGAAGCAAGGTCGCGACTCTCGGGAACAAACGAGGTCAGCACATCGATTCGGTAGAAGGGACCTGCGGGGTAAAAGAAAACAGCCAAGATATATGGCGTAGGAACTTTTTCTTGGTGGAGTTTCTGGGCGAGATCGATTTCGCGGCGGGCTCGATAAGATCCACAGTAAAGATCTTGGGCTAATTTTCCCCAGAACCCGCCATGGAGGCAGGGTCGAACTACAATCTCCCCTAGACCTGAGCAGGGCAGAGCGGTGACGGGAGCGCGGCCTGGGTAGAGGCGGCGTTGGGGATGACGGGAGGCGACAATCCGTAGTGGGAGTTTTGGGTTAAGTTTTTTCCAAAGACGCAGAATTGGCTCTTTAGATTTCGGGCGGAGCCAGGCAGGGCCGGTGGGTAGCTGGACAAGGACAAACCCAGATGGAGGGGTAAATGTTTTCATGGGACGTAGGGTGGAATTGAAAAAGCTGGGGACAATCCTGCGCGTAAGGTGGTGGCGACGGTAGGCGTGATGCTTGGGGAGAATTCTTGCCAGCATTTTGTGAGGTAAGCGAGTGAAGTGCCTTGGGGGGTGGTAGCAGTCGATGGAAGGCGGGCAGCTTCTTTGAGGCTCTTCTCGGGACTCCATCCCTCGGACTGGAGATCAAAAAGTGCGGCGAGGGCGCGCCGGGTGAAGACAGGACCTTCTGGGCTGGTAAGGTTTTTAGAAGAGAGGGCGGTGGCGATCTTCTCGAGATTGGCATCAATCTGCCTTTGGCGGCGAACCCGTTCGGACTGTTCCTGAATTCTGCGTTGGGCTTGAGCGTCGAGGTTGGCTTGGACGGGGACGACCTGGGCTAGGCAAAGAAAGGGTGCCATGAGCAAAAGAAAAGTGAGACCGACGGAGACCTGCCGTGGGTTACGGCTTGATATAAATGATCTGGTAGCGGACATCGATGCCGTCGAGTCGTTCGTCTTGGGTGTTCATGTCGAAGTTCAGCCGTTGGGAATTGATGATGGAATTGACGATGGCGGCGTTGCCTTTCCGGGAGAGTACACCGCGGGCGATATTATTAGCGGCATTTTGGAATCCGCGTTGACGCATCAGAGTTTCGTATCCGATGGAGGTAAAGCCGTTGGTGGGGGTGCCCTTTTTCCAAATTTTGATTCCTTGATTGATGACAATCTCTTCATTGCTCGTGACAACGGGGGGATTGGTGGGGGCGGCGGGGGCGGCGGCGGGCAACCGACCCGCTGGGGGGTTGGTATCTTGGGCAAGGAGAGGCAGGGCAAGTAGGGTGATAGTTGAGCCGACAAGTAGGAGGTAGTGCATAGAGCTATGCTTAGGCAAAGTTTGGAGAGAATCGAGTCGTGATTTTAGACGGAATTGGGTTATGCCAGAGGGATGAAACATAAATCTCTGACCCTACGGACGGACCCGATAACGAAACTTCTCCTAGCCTTGGTGGCGGCTGGCCTTTGGTGGCATGCCTTTACCCCATGGGTTTCCAACTCGGCTCACGCGGATGGACCGACCAAGGTAGATATCGTTTCGGTGGGTGGCGAAAAACTTGGCTTGGTCAGTCAGGAGGACATCAATTCAGTGGAACCGAGTTCTTTCAAGCGGCAAGGGATTCCGGTGACGAACGTCAACACCAAGTAAGGCGAAAAGTTTTAGCGGCGGCGACCACGCCCTCCTCGAGAACGGCGACGGTGGGCAGCGTGGCTGGTAGTCTGGCGGCGGGTGACTTTGCGAGCGACAAGGGCGACGCCATTGACTAGTCCGCGAGCCAGCCAGCTGACGGCGGCCAACAGTTCGCCGATAGGAAGGCGTGGTAGGGAAGGCCCCTTTCCTTTGGCTTGGCTAAGGCCGTGCTTGCCCTCGCGGGCGGCGCGTCTTTCCAGTTCATGGTCGACTTCGTGGCCAATACGGCGGGCCTCGTCGATTGCCTCTTTCATGGTAAAGACAAAACAGGGAATAGGCTGATCGGGCCAGCGGTCAAGGCGGGCTCGTTCTAAAGGCATGGTGCGGACTCCATAGCGGCCCCCTGGTTTTCCTAGATCTGGTTGTCCCACGCCGGCATGAATAAGAATAACGGCGATATTAGGGGTGTGGCCGTAGCCTTGACGGATCATTTCAGCGGCGGAGCGGAGCTGTTTTGAGGCACGGGAAACCGCGGAAGCCGAGCCGAGGCCGCTGAGTTTGAATTCAAATACTGTGGTCGCTTTTCCCCCAGAGAAGGCAACCGCATCCAGCTCGCGGAAGCGGCTACGGCCGCGGAGTTGGTCCCCATGTTCGGGATCTTGATATCGAATAATGCGGTGTTCCCCAAGTTGGAAGTGGCGGGAAAGGATGGAGCGGACGCCGAATTCCGCGGCGAAGCTGATAACGGATAGGGCGGCAGGCTCGATTCTTTTTTTTCCTGATCGTTGTCTTTCTTGTCGGCGGCGGAAGGCAAAACCTTCCGACCAGCGGAGGTAGTCGTGGTCATCGTAGCGGACGAGGCTGACTTTACCGTAATCGGGGAGTTCGGGAGGCTGGTGAGAGTTCAGGAGGATCGACTTTCAGGTTTTTTCGCGCCGACTAGGCAGCAGATACCGGCATTACAAAGAACGAGGGCGAGGGTGCCTGACCAGAACCACTCCCCGCAGGCGGCGAACTTTTGGTAGGCAGCCCAACCGAGTAGCGAAAGCCCACTCCCGTTAAGGAAAAGTCCGAGAACCACCAAAAGCAGCCAACGCATCATCAAATTCATCGTAGGGAGGTGAGGCGAACGAGCAAGAGGGGACGGCATGGCATAGGATTGACCCGGAAGGTGGAAAAAGGGAATGTAATAGCCTATGAAATTCTCTGATCTGGAAAAGCATCTTGGGGGAGAAGCCAAGAATCTCTTGGGCCACACTTGTCAGACTGTGCCCAAGGCACGACTCCACTTGCCTGGGCCTGATTTTATTAATCGTGTTTGGCGGGATAGCGACCGTTCGATACCTGTTCTCCGTAATTTACAAACGACCTTTGGCCACGGAAGGCTGGGTGGGACGGGATATTTGTCGATTTTGCCAGTGGACCAAGGAATTGAGCATTCGGCTGGGGCTTCTTTCGCCCCGAATCCTGATTATTTTGATCCAGAAAATATTGTGAAGCTGGCGATCGAGGGAGGGTGCAACGCAGTTGCCTCGACTTTGGGAGTTCTGGGAGCTGTGGCTCGGAAGTATGCCCACCAGATTCCTTTTATTCTTAAGATCAATCATAACGAGTTGTTGACCTATCCGAATGTGGCGGATGAGAAACTTTTTGCGGGAGTGAAGCAGGCTTTTGACATGGGGGCGGTGGGTGTGGGGGCGACAATTTACTTTGGCTCACCAGAATCGGGCCGGCAGATCGAGGAGATATCGCGCTCCTTTGCGGTGGCGCATGAATTAGGAATGTACACCGTGCTCTGGTGCTACCTGCGCAATCCTGCTTTTAAGACGAAGGAGAAGGATTTTCATCTTTCCGCGGATTTGACGGGGCAGGCGAATCATCTCGGTTCGACAATTCAGGCGGATATTATTAAGCAGAAGCTGCCTGAGAATAATGGGGGTTACACGGCGCTACGGATGGGAGGAAGTGACTATGGAAAGACCGATCCCCGGATTTATTCCGAACTGACCTCGGACCATCCGATTGATCTTTGTCGGTATCAGGTTTTGAACTGCTTTGCGGGTCGGGCGGGTTTAATCAATTCGGGTGGAGCCTCGGGTAAGCATGATGTAGCGGAGGCGATTAAAACCGCGGTGATCAACAAGCGCGCGGGTGGGATGGGGTTGATCTCAGGCCGCAAGGCGTTCCAAAAGCCTCTAAAAGAGGGGGTGGAACTTCTGAATGCGGTGCAAGACGTTTATCTGGCCAAGGAGATCGACATCGCTTGAGGTATGCGGGGTTATGAGGGTGTGGTGTTTTACACCCAACCCGGTTCGGGAAAGAAAGTTTGTTGTGGGGTCGGGGCGGGTGGAGGTATCTGATGGGGGGAAAGGTCGAAATGTAGCTCGTCAGCTTCGGGCGTGGGGAATTCCTGCGATTTCAAAAACCATCTTCGACGCGTTGGCATCGGGGTCAGACGTAGGGTCAGACCCCAGGGAAAGGATGGGATGGGCTTTGGTGAGGGAGGGGGAGGAGAGGATCGATTTTTTTACGATGGATCCAGAAATTAACTGCAAGGGCTGGGCTAGGATCGGAAAATATTGGAGGCAGGTTTTGCGAAAAGGGGACTGGTGGGTGGTAGCGGGGAGTTCGGCGACAGGCTGGCCCAAGGGTTGGTGGAAAAAGTTGATCGGCGATCTGCAAAAAAAGGGAGTATCCGTTTTGGTGGATAGCCGAGGGGCGCTTTTACGGGAAGCGGTGGAGGCGGGGGCGGACTGGATCAAATGCAATCTTGCGGAGGCAGAGGAGACTACGGGGTTGAAGGGGGTCGATCGGTGCATCCGAGGTTTAAAGGGAGATGGAACGACTGGTGTGGTGGTGACTTTGGGAAAAGATGGATTGGTGGCCGAAGTGAACGGAACGCGAATCTTTGTTTCTGCGCCTCGGGTCAGAGTTTTAGATGCGACAGGATCGGGGGATGTGGTGACGGCTATAATTCTACTTGGAGAGCTTCAGAAATGGACGATGGAGAGAACCCTGCGAACTGCAGTAAAAGCAGGCGCGTGGAATACCAAGGGAGAGGGAAACGTGGCGAAAGCCATCCTGCGGGGTTGAGTCGGACAGGGGTGTTCGTTTAGGGTATTTCCATGGGAAGACAGTGGTTGCATGCGAAGAGGGAGGTGGCCTCACTCAAAAAATCCAAGACAACGAGCAAGTTTGTTCGTGAAATCACTCTAGCGGCTCGTTTGGGGGCGGATCCTACCTTGAATTCCCGTCTGGCGGCGGCTTTGGAACGGGCGCGAAAAGAAAGTGTCTCGAGGGACATTATAGAAAGAGCGGTGCAGAAGGGTTCAGGAACAGAGGGAGGCAAAGATAGTCTTGAGCACATGGTTTTTGAGGGATATGCACCGCATAAAGTGCCTCTGATTCTCGAGGTCTATACAGATAATCATAATCGCACGGCTCCTGAAATTCGTTTTCTATTTAAAGCGGGCCATCTGGGAGCTTCGGGTAGTAATCGGTTTCTTTTCGAGCAAGTGGGCATCGTGGAAGGGCATCATCCCGATAGTGCAAAGGATCGTGAGGAGGCAGGAATTGAGGCGGGGGCGAACGAGGTTGAGGCGCTCTCTCACGAACAAAACGATGAAATTCCGGAAGGCTCCTGCGGGGCGCGATTTTTAACCGAGCGCTCGGCGGTACATTCGGTCGCCCAGTGGCTCAAGGCGAATAGTTGGACCGTGGTGACGAGCGAGTTGGGGTACGTGCCAAAGAACTATCCAGAGTTAGGGGATGAGAGTCGTGCAGAAGTGGGGACTTTTTTACAGTCGCTCGAAGACCACGATGATGTGCACCGCATCTGGGCAGCGGTTCGTTAATCATGCGACGAGGCGGGAAGAGTGTTTCCAAAGAGAATTTACCGCAAAAAATCTGCCTAAGGTGTGAGCGTCCTTTTTCTTGGAGGAAAAAGTGGGAGCGGGATTGGGCTGAGGTGAAGTACTGCAGTGACGCGTGTCGGCGTAATGTTATTTCGAAAAAACTTGGTTCCGTTCGGAAGGGGTAAGTTCCTTCCATTGGCTAGGCGGGAGGTTTCCTAGTTGGAAATTGCCAATCTGGACACGAAGCAATCGGAGGGTGGGATGGGCAATGGTGGCGGTCATTTTACGGACCTGTCGATTTTTGCCTTCAATCAAATCAAGGCCGATCCAAGAATCGGGAACGGTTTTTCTGACTCGGATTGGAGGATCGCGGGGCGGAAGTTGGGGTTGGGGCTCGAGGAGCCAAGCACGGCAGGGGAGAGTTTGATGGTCGCCGATCGATACACCTTGGGAGAGCCTTTCCAAGGATGCTGACGTAGGTACTCCCTCAACTTGAGCCCAGTAGGTGCGGAGATGGGAGTTTTTCGGGTCGAGCAAGCGGGTGTTGAGCCCGGGTTCGTCGCTGAGAAGGAGGAGGCCTTCCGAATCCGCATCAAGTCGACCAAGTGGGTAAATATCTTTTGGGAATCCAAATTCAGCCAAGGTTCGGTTGGGTGAGCCATCTGGGGTGAATTGGGAAATCACTCCATAGGGTTTGTGAAAGGCGAGGAGCACAACGAAGGAGATAGTATCGACTTTATTTCAGGAGTGAGGCCTAAAAAAAGGTCTCCCTATACGTGTTACAATTGTAACAGCTGTAGGTTGTTGATGGATTGGGATGATTTGAATTGGGTCAGGTAGGAAGATAGGTTGGAGCGATGGAGATCGTTCTCATACGACCCGAGCAGGTGGAGGCTCGGCGGTTGGCAGGGGAGCGAATGCACTTTGTGGATGTTCGATCTCTTGGAGAGTTTCAGCAGGTACATGTCCCAGGGGCTTTGCTTTATCCCCTAGATGGACTTCAGCCTAAAAAAATCGCGACCGAGTTAGGCATCAGTGCCCAATCTCCAGCGGTATTTCTGTGTACGGGTGGAACGCGAGCACGCAGGGCGGCGGAGAAATTTCTGGCTGAGGGAATTCCCCACTGTCTCGTAGTGGAGGGTGGCACCAAGGCTTGGGAAGCGGCTGGTTTGTCTGTGGTGCGGGGTAAAGGAGTGATTTCGATCGAGCGTCAGGTGCGGATCGGGGCGGGATCTATGGCACTACTTGGAGTAGTGCTGGGTTCATGGGTCGATCCGCTCTGGTTTTTTCTTAGTGGCTTTGTCGGGGCGGGTTTGATTTTCTCAGGAATAACCGATTGGTGTGGGATGGGACTGTTTTTGGCGAAGATGCCATGGAATCAAAGGTGAGTCGTAAGGCGCAAAATCTGATCTCTTAGCGTAAAAGTCTTTCCTTGCTGGCTTGATTCAGTGCAGGTGTGCTGAGAATAAATTGGCGAGCCGCGGCGGGATCGTACTGCATCCAGCGATTAACAGCCGATTCCACCGCGCTATTTCTGAGATTGGGGCTGGTGATTTCTACCGCCCATTGGGCGGCAGACGCTGCATCGTAAGGGGAGAGAGATCCGCAGTAGGCGTTGAGGGCGGTGTCGCGGAGGGGTGGACTAGTCAAACTTCGGACCCACTGACCTGCGGCTTCTGGGTCAGTTCTGGCCCAGGTTCCTGCGACTGCACGGATGGCGGAGTCGCGGTCCGATTCTTTTTGTAGGGAGAGGGACCAGTTGACGGCTTCTTGTGGATCCATCGAGGTCCAGCGTCCCGCGACTGAACCGATGCGGCTGGTAAAGAAAGGTTGTCCCGTGGGACTGGCCAGCCAGTTGGCGGCACCTTGTGGATCGGTTCCGATCAAGGTGCCCAAGGCCGCCTCGAAAAACTTTCGTTGAATAGGACCGACCGCCAATTTCGAGCCAAGGCTGATTTCGGTGGATTGTCCTAATCCCCAAGAGAGGGCGGAGGAGGGATCTTTTCTGACCCAATCGGCGGCTAATTTTCCAATGAGAGCCCACTGGACGTCCCCTGGTTGACCGATCAGCCAGCTGGCAGCTCCAGGAGGATCTCGGCGGGTCCACTCGCCGAGAATGGCATCGAGGGTTTTTTCGCGGAGAGGTCCTGGTAAGGCCCTTGCCCAGAGCATGGCGCTGGCGAAATTTCTTCCCGCATGAGGCGGGGCAGTGGCGGCGCTGGCGATTCCGCGGGCGGAGGCGGGGCGGAGTGAGGAGATACTTTGGGCGGCGGCGCTGGAATCTTTTTTAGCCCAGATGGCGTAGACGGTGCGGATAGCTGAGTCGCGAAGGGAGGGGGAGCCTAAGTTTCCCGCCCAGCGGGCAGCTTCGGAAGGCTTTGCGTTGGCCCAGATAGCTAAAGCATCCATGAGAAGACCCTCCTCCGCCCCTTGCAGGACGGCGGTGTAGGCGTATTGGCAGGCGGCGGCGGGCTCGAGGGTGGCCCACCGCTGGATGAGCCATCGTTCGGCTTGGTCGGCGCCAGGTCCAGGAGACCAGGTGGATAGTTGTGAGAGCCGTGTGCGAATCTCAGAAAGGGAGAGAGACTGAATAGTTTTTTCGTCCCAGCCCTTTTCTTTTTTTCCGGAACTGGCGATGGGGGATGAGGGTGAAGTTTGCTTTGTTGGAGTGGAGGCGGAGGAGGTTGGGGGCTGGGGAGAGGGAGAAGATTCGAAAGATGGTTCGGAAGAGGGCGAAAAGAGGAGGGGACGGCCGAAAAAGGTACCGAGAAGGAAACCGATAAAAAGGGCCGCGGGCAGAAGTAAACTAGAGACGGAGTACTTTACGTTTGTTGGTTGAGGAAGCGTTGGGCGTTTTGACGGATCTGGGTTTGGTCGGCGGGTGTTTTTTTCTCCCATAACTTAACCATCATACCGATTCGGGGGTTTTTGCCAAAAAGCTTTGCGTGTTGTCCAAAGAAGTTCCAGTAGAGGGAGTGGAAGGGGCAAGCTTGGGGACCTTCGCGCTGTTTGGGGTCGAACTTGCAGGAGGCACAGTGGTTGCCCATTTTATCCTGATAAGCGGCGCCTGCGGCGTACGGTTTGGTGGCGAAGAAGCCTCCATCGGCAAAGAGGATCATGCCGAGTACGTTGGGCACCATGACCCAGTCGTAGGCATCGAGATACATTTCACTGTACCAGCGGAGAACTGCCTTGGGTTCGTATCCGCCAAGGAGGAAAAAGTTGCCGAGGACCATCAGTCGTTGAATATGGTGGTTGTAGGCGTGATCGATTGCGCCATGGATGGCTTGGGATACGCAGCGCATCTCGGTCTCGCCCGTATAGGCCCACCGTGGCAGAGGGCGATTGGCCCCAAGGAAGTTAACCTCACGATACTCAGGCATTTTGAGCCAGTAGATTCCGTGAATGAACTCACGCCAGCCGAGGATTTGTCGGATAAAACCCTCCACCGAGTTGAGCGGGGCTTTACCGTCGCGGTAGGCTTTTTCGGCTGCTTGGATGCATTCGAGAGGAGTGAGTAGTCCCAGATTCAGGAAAGGGGAGAGAACGGAGTGGAAGAGTATTCGTTCGCCATCCACCATGGTGTCCTCCCACGAGCCAAACTTTTCGAGTCGTTGACGAATAAAAAGTTTGAGCCAATCCAAGGCCCCTTCGCGGGTGGTGGGGACCCATAGGTCGGCTGCTTTGCCAGGATGATGAGGAAAAAGTTTACTTACTTGGGCTGCTACCTCCTGAACGACCGGGTCCTTCACAGGAGGGGGCAAGGGCGGGACTTTTGGTTTTTCTTTTGCAAATTCGCGGAAGGTGCGGCGGTTCTGGTCGTCGAAATTCCAGTCGCCGCCCTCGGGTTTACCTTGGGCGTCGAGGAGGATGTTTCTTTCGGTGCGGACTCGGCGGTAGTGGGTTTCCATGAGGAGGTGCTTCTTTCCTTGGGCCCATGATTGGAACTCTTCCCGAGACACAAGAAACTGAGGACTTGGATGGCGTTGGACGGGAACTCCCAGTTTTTTTGAAAGCGTGGGGAGAGAGTGAAGGGTGTCGAACTCGTTGGGGTCGAGAAGATGGATTTCTTGGATTCGGTGCTGTTTGACCCAACTGGCAAGAACCTTGGTGTAGTCGGCCTGATCGGAGGAGTCGTTGAGGTGGTGATAAAGGGTGTTGAATTTACGTTTTTTTAGGTCGGCGGCGTAGTGGCGCATCGCGGAGTAGAGGAGAGTGAGTTTTTGCTGGTGGTAGCGAAGGTGGGAACCGCGAGGAGCAGATTCGATCATTCCGACGAGAAGATCTGGGGCGGGGGAGGGGAGGAGCGGGTGGGAGGGGAGGAGTTGGTCTCCAAGGATCCAGATTAGGCGCATGGAGATAAGTTAGAGCAAAATAGGCGGGGTCAAGTTGGGAAGAGAGTTCTTGTCCCGCCAGAGGTTCGGAGAATAGTAGTGGGATGCTTACTTTCATGGAGGAGATCGTTTTGTTGGCTTTGGATGACAAGAGTGGAAAGTTTTTTGATTTGCCGCCTTTGGCATTGGATCAGGCTTTAGCCGGAGCGGCTCTTTTGGAGTTGGCCTTTCAAAACCGAATCGACACGGATCTAACTCATTTAACTTTGGTCAGCGAACAACCTACGGGAGACAAGATGCTGGATCCGCTCCTGGCGCAGGTTGTTGCGGCGACGGACAAAAAGGATGCGAAGTATTGGGTGGGAGTTTTTTCTGCGGATGGTGAAAAGTTGCGCGAGGCGGCGTTGGCTAAGTTGGTCACGCGCGGGGTGCTGAAGAAAGAGGAGAAGAAGATTCTTTGGGTGATTCCAGGAAGGCGTTATCCGATGGTCAACGATAAAGAGGAACGGGAAGTTCGGAAACGGATTGAAGCGGTCATTGTGGGGGGTGAGGTGCCGAATCCAAGAGATGTGGTCCTAATCAGTCTAGCGAGCGCGTGCCAGTTGTTGTTGACGGTCTTCTCGGACACAGAATTACTGAAGTACAGCGCAAGAGTGGCAGAAGTTTCAAAGATGGATCTGATTGGCCGGGCAGTCTCAAAGTCGGTGGCTGAGGTGCAAGAGGCGGTGATGCGAGCGGTTCTCTACTCGGTTTAGATTCGGTCCTGGTTATTCCTCAAGGCCATTGGCCTTGTTTTTTTCTCGGTGAGTTAGTGGCAACCGCAGGAGCCAGAACCGCATCCGTGACCTGCAGAGGGGGAGGCCGAGGGGGAACTTTCGGAGGAAAAGCCGATAATACCGAGTCCGCCAGTGATCAGTCGGCGGATGGGTTGGCCTGTTTGAGGATGGTGGGTGAGAGCAGAATCTTTCATGGAGTGCTGGATTTCGAACTGGATGGGTTGCTCGGACGGTTTCGAGGGAATGGTTTCATAGATATAGGTGGCCATGGATTAGGGTTAGCAGAAAGAGACGATTTGAAGCGAGGGGATTTAGTTGGGGAGAGATGCTACGTGTTGATTTATGCAGGAACTAGTGGAACTTAAGCAGTGCGATGAATCCCGATGACTTTCATTATGCTTTGGAAAATACCAAGGTGATTCATGCTCCTCAAAGGCGTTTAGAAACCTTTGGGACGACGGTGCTCAACTATCATTTAATTACTGAGGAGATGGATGCGGTGAACCGGATGCGGGTGCGGGAGGGTCGGATTCATGCGCAGAAGCCAGAGTTGGTCACGCCTGATCATTTTGCCAAGTTGATGCTGGATGGTTTTGGCGAAAAGGCGGAAAAGTACGCGGATGCGGTGAGTGAGTTTGCCTCGCAAATTGCGATCTTGAAGTATGGTTTTACTTTTCGGAAAGATGAGACGCGGAGATATGATGTGTCAGGGGCACTGGCGGAGGTAGCGGATAAGGTGCGGGCGGAGGTTGAGGCCAAAGGGGATCCGTTGGCGGCGGTTTTGACTGGAGTGGATGATGGGTGGGAGGTGTGTCTGCTTAAGTTCGCGCTGGATATGGTTTTGGCTTCAGGCGGGGAGCATGTGCGTGATTTGCGCAGGCACGGACTGCTCTAGGCGTCGGAATTCGATTTTGACCTCTGACCCAAAAAAATACTTTGTTGTACCTGAGTGGCTTGGTTTTTTGCGGAGTGTCCATAGGGTCAGAAGGAGTGAAGGAGATGACAAAAGCATGGCTGGGCTGGATGGGGAGAGTGCTGTTTACAGCGGGGGCACTTTGGTTTTTGGCAAACAAGCTGAACTGGAGAGAGTTTGGGCAGATCGTTCGGGGAGCTGATGGGCTTTGGGTGGGAATGGCCTTCTTGGCTTATGGATGTGTGGTGATTATTTCGATTGTGCGGTGGCATCTCCTTTTAGAAGTGGCGGGGGTGGCGGTGGGCTGGGGGCGAACGGCCCAACTTTCGCTGGCGGGTCTATTTTTTAACAGTGTTCTGCCTGGGGTGATGGGAGGGGATGTGATGCGGGCCTACTGGGCGGCGAAAGATGCGCCGCTGGCGCGACCCGCCGCAGTAGTTTCGATTTTGATGGAGAGGGTCTTGGGCCTGACGGCAACGGTTACGGTGGGGGCGGCTTTAATTCTGCCCCACTGGAACGATTTGATGATGCATCCAGTGACGCGGGCAGGGGCTTATGCTTTCTTGGTGGTTGCAGGAATTCTTTTTGTTTTGCTGACGATTTTAGCTCATCCCGCTTCGGGAAAGATTCTAAGTGGGAAGAGTCAGGTGGGTTGGAGAAAGGCGGCGGGAGAGGGAGCTGAGGCATGTCATGTCTGTTTAACCCATCCAGTAGGTGCAGGGGTGGGATTGATTCTGAGTGTGCTGGCGCAGTTGGCGTTGGTGGGGCTTTTTTATTCGGTCTCGCGTGCGGTGGGGACGGGATTGGAGTTTTGGCCATTGGCTTCGGTTTTACCGATGGTGGCGATGGTAACGGTTCTGCCGATTACGTGGAACGGGTTGGGATTACGGGAGGCGGCCTTTGTGACATTTTTGGGGACTTTATCGATTGCCGCACCGCAGGCGGTAGCGATCTCTCTGGGCGGGTTTGCCATGATTCTGGCGTGGAATCTTTTAGGGGGAGTGGTTTATCTAGTGGCGGGAGTGGGGCGAAAGTGATGTCAGGTTTGGAAACGAGGAGGTGCGGGGAGATTTGAGGATGAAGTTCAGGCTGAGGATATGTTTAGCCTCTTGAAGTAGAAGTTAAGCGGGTTCTAGGACTTTTTTCGTTTTATGTTTGCTGGAGCGGTCGAGGTGGGTGCGGAGGAATGGGGCAGTGCGGGAGGTTTTGGAGGAAGCAACGTGTTCGGGGGTCCCTTGGGACATGATGGTTCCGCCGTCTTCACCACTTTCTGGGCCGATATCGATGAGATAGTCCGCTTCGGCTAAGACATCGAGATGATGTTCGATGACGACAACGCTGTGTCCTGAGTCGACGAGTCGATGCATCAGGTCGAGTAGGCGGCGGACATCGGCGAGGTGGAGGCCCACGGTGGGTTCCTCCAATAGAAAGAGATGGTGAGCAGGGCGACGAGCCCTGCCTTTCATATGGGCGTGATCGGCGGCGATCTGGGCGGCCGCAAGTTCAGTGACAAGTTTGAGGCGCTGGGCTTCGCCCCCTGAAAGAGTTGGGCTGGTTTGGCCTAGCTGAAGGTAGCCGAGGCCTGTTTCGGACATAAGGCGACAGGGAGTAGCGATACGAGGGTGGGGAGCAAAGAATTCGGCGGCTTGCTCAGCGGAAAGGGCGAGGGCTTGTTGGATAGAGATATCCCGATAGTGCATGGCGAGAATCTCTGGCTTCCAACGCAGGCCGTTACACTCTTCGCACCGAACATCGGCGGGTGGGAGGAAGCTCATTTGCACGCGAACCATTCCGGCTCCGTCACAAGCGGCGCAGCGTCCAGGCCCCGCATTATGAGAGAAGTGGGAAGCGGTGAAGCCTGCCTGTTTGGCCGCAGGAAGATTGGCGTAAAGGGTACGAAGGTCGTCCATAAGGCCTAAGTAGGTGGCAACGGTGGAGCGTGAGGTTTTTCCGATAGGCGACTGGTCGACTTCTACCACTCGATCGATGGTCTCGGCGCCATGGACGGAACTCCAGCGAGGGTCCTTCTTTTTTCGCTCGGGGGAGGTGGCAGGAACAATGATTTCGCGGACTAATGTGCTTTTGCCTGAACCGCTGACGCCAGAGAGGGCGGTCAAGCGATGTATAGGGATGGCCACATCGATCCCATGAATATTGCGGGCCTTAGCGCTCTTGACGGTCAACCAAGTAACCGAGGTATCGATAGTGCGACGCTTTCCGCGAGCAGGATGGTGGATAGGCTCTCCGAGTAGGCGGGTAGTGGCAGAGGTTTCGGAGGAACCGATCTGTTGCCAGGTTCCTTGAGCGACAATTTCTCCCCCATGGACCCCTGCGCCTGGACCGAGATCGATGATATGGTCGGCGGCGCGCATGGTGTCTTCGTCATGTTCGACGACAAGGAGGGAGTTGCCTCGGTCACGAAGGCCACGGAGGATGCCGAGAAGCTTTTGATTGTCGCGAGGGTGGAGACCGATGGTGGGTTCATCGAGGACGTAGAGAACGCCTTGGAGATTCGAACCGAGTTGTGAGGCGAGGCGGATCCGTTGGGATTCGCCTCCTGAAAGAGTGGGAGCGGAACGGTCGAGATTGAGGTATTCGAGACCGACTTCGCGGAGGAAGGTGAGGCGTTGGAGGATTTCGGGTTGAATATCACGGACAATGGCAGCTTCCCGGCCGGTGAACTTGAGTTGAGAGAAAAACTCCTGAAAATCGTGAACGGAAAGAGAGTTAATTTCTGGAATGGGTTTTCCGCCAAAACGAACCGCACGAGCGATAGGATTGAGGCGGGCGCCGTGGCAGTCAGGGCAGGGCAAGAGGTCGCGTTCTTCGAGAGCTTCCCGTGCGAGTTCAAGTTGCTGCTCATTTTCAGCTTCGTCGTGGGAGTCGAGTTCTGGCGGTTTGGAAAGGAGAGAGCCGTAGCCTTGGCAGGTGACGCACCAACCGTGTGGGCTATTGAAGGAGAAGAGACGGGGATCGAGCTCGTCGAAGGAGCGACCTGAGCCGGGGCAGAATAGGTGGTGGCTGTAGATGGTGGACTTTCCAGAGGAGTCGATGGCGTAGAGAGTGCCTTTGCCGAGGGTGAGAGTTTGAGAGACGAGGGCCGGGAGGTCCTGGCGACCTGGGGCAAGTTGGGCGACAAGAAGTTCGATTTGATGCTCTTTATAGCGGTCGAGCGGTTCGAACTTTGCGGGATCAATCCACTTCCCATCGACGCGAAGAAGTTTAAAGCCTTTTTTTACGGCCCAGCGTGCGACTTCGGTATGGAAACCTTTTCGTCCACGGATGAGAGGGGCAAGGAGATCGAGGCGTTTGGAGGAGCGGAGTTGGCGGCGGATGCGAAGGACGATATCGGCGGAAGTTTGCCGAACGGCAACTTCTCCAGTCTTAGGATCGTGTTGGGCTCCGAGTTTAGCGTAGAGAAGGCGAAGAAATTGGTAGAGCTCGGTGACGGTGGCGACGGTTGATTTACGACCTCCGCGGGTGGTGCGCTGTTCGATAGCGACGGCGGGAGGAAGTCCGGTGATGGAATCGACATCCGGTTTCTCGAGTTGTTCGACGAACTGGCGAGCGTAGGTGTTGAGGCAGTCTAGGTAGCGACGCTGGCCTTCGCTGAAGAGAAGATCGAAGGCGAGGGTGCTTTTACCAGAACCAGAAAGACCGGTGACGACGACCATTTGATTGCGGGGAACTTGAAGGTCGAAATTCTTTAGATTGTGATGGCGAGCGCCGCGGACGGAAATTTCTAAAGGAGCATGTCCATTTTTCTTGGGGTGATGAGGGGCAGGTTCTTCGTGGAGTCGAAGAGAGCGGGTGGGAGTTTTGCTCAGGAGAGGAGCGAGATAGGTGGCGGTGGGGCTGGTGCGGCAGTTGGCAATGGTTTCGGGGGGGCCTGCGGCGATGAGTTTTCCGCCTTCCGCTCCTGCTTCTGGGCCGAGATCGAGGACCCAGTCGGCATTTTTGATAACATCGAGATGGTGCTCGATGACAAGAAGGGAGGCACCTTGGTCGACGAGGCGATGGAGCAGAGTGATGAGGAGGGCGACATCGTCGAGGTGAAGACCGGTGGTGGGTTCATCGAGGATGAGAAGAGGAGAAGTGTTGGTGGGCGTGGCGGAGTTTTTGTCGCGGCCTTTTTTGGGAGTCTCTTTCTCTTTTTTCTGGGGGACCAGATGGGCGACAAGCTTAAGTCGTTGGGCTTCTCCGCCTGAGAGTTGGCTGAGAGGTTGGCCACAACGAAGGTAACCGAGACCGACTTCAGCGAGGAGAGTGAGGGAGGTGACGATTTTCTCGTGGCACTCTCGGGCGCGGGGGGTGAGATTTTCACGTGGAGCGAAATGAAGTAGGGCTTGAGAAGCGGTCATTTCGAGGAGTTCATGAATCGATTTGTCGAGGTAGCGAGCGAGGAGGACGTGGGGTTGGAAGCGTTGACCTTCGCAAGCTGGGCATGTGACGAAGACGTCGGAGAGAAACTGCATGGAGATTTTTTCGTAGCCCATACCGCCGCAACGTTCGCAGCGGCCTGAGCCGGCGTTAAAGGAGAAGGCGGAAGCGGGGAGGCCTGCGCTTTGGGCTTCTTCGGTGGAGGCGTAGAGTTCGCGGACGAGATCGTAGATGTCGAGGTAGAGGAGAGGGGTGGAGCGTGGGGTTTGGGTGAGAGGGGATTGGTCGACTAAGATGACATCGGAAATGTCATCGGCGCCTTTGAGCGATTTAACAGAGGGGGGATTTTCAACGGCACGGCCCATGCGGTGGAGGAGGGTTTTGTGGACGATTTCGTGGACGAAGGTGCTTTTACCTGAACCGCTGACGCCAGAGACGGCGACGAGTCGGCGGAGGGGGAAAGCGGCTGAGAGATTATTTATGTTGTGGCAGGTGGCGCCTTTGACGTGGATCCACGGGTGATCTTTTTCTGGGCAGGGCCGGCGTGGATTGGGCACAGGGATGGAGCGTCGACCTGCGAGGTAGGCGCCGGTGGGCGAGTTTGCGATTTGCGCTAATCCTGATGGAGGACCTGAGTAGAGGAGGTGGCCACCTTCGGCGCCTGCGCCTGGGCCCAGTTCGAGAATATTTTCGGCGGAGCGAATGACGGTTTCATCGTGTTCTACGACGAGGACGGTATTGCCAGCAGCGCGGAGCTCGCGAAGGAGGTCGAGGAGGCGACCTGTATCGCGAGGATGGAGGCCGATACTGGGTTCATCGAGGACGAAGAGAGTGCCGGTGAGACCGGTGCCGAGGCAGTCGGTGAGGTTGACGCGTTGTAGTTCGCCACCTGAGAGAGTACGGGTGGGTCGGTCGAGCGTGAGGTAGCCGAGGCCTACACTGATCAGGTAGCGGAGGCGGTGACGAATATTGGCGAGAGGGGCTTGGACGGAGGCATCTTTTGTTTTTACTTTTTGGAGGAGATCAGAGAGTTCGGCGAGGGAGAGAGAATTGAGTTCGGGCATGGTTTTGCCTGCGAGGTGCCAGAAGCCGGTTTCGGGGCGGTAGCGATGGCCTGAGCAGTCGGGGCAGATACGATAGGCGCGGTAGCGGGAGAGAAGCATGCGGACGTGCATTTTGTAGGTTTTGGTTTCGAGCCAGCGGAAGAAGCCGCGGACTCCATACCAGTCGCCAGAATCCCAGAGTTCGGGCAGGGCGCGGGTGCTGCCTCCCTCACCTTCGATGACAAAGGACTGCTGGTCGGGGGTGAGTTCGTCGAAAGGAACTTCGAGAGGGATTTTGCGTCGGCGGCAGGCTTTTTCGAGGGACTGCTGGCACTCTTCGTAGGCGTTGGTTTGCCAAGGTTTGACCACGCCTCCTGCGATGGTGAGTTGGCGGTCGGGGAGGGCGAGGGACTCATCGATTTCGATAATCCGACCGAAGCCGCGGCAGGCGGGGCAGGCGCCGAGGGGATGGTTGAAGGAGAAGAGGGCTGGGATGGGTTCATGGAAATCGCGCTCATCGCGTGGGCAGAAGTAGCGGTCGGAGTAGAGATGGGGATGGGTTGGAGTGCGGGTGAGGGCGATGGCGAGGACTCCTTTGCCGTAGCGAAGGCATGAGGTGATGGCTTCGGTGAGCCGAGGTTTGGCGGAGGTGGAGAGGGTGAGACGATCTTGGATGACGAGGACGAGGAGATTTTTATTGGAGGGGGTTGTGGCGAAAGCTTGGGCGAGGGCTTCGAGGCCTGAGGCCTCGTCGAGGCGATGGGGCTGGCCTTTAAGGAGAATGCGACGAAACCCTTGGCGGGTGAGGAAGGCGGCGGCTTCGTCGGCGGGAGTTTTTTGAGGAAAAGGAATGCGAAAGAGAAACCAGGCCTCTTGATCGGCGTATTGGGAAAGAAGGTCATGGAGGATGGACTGGGGGGTCCAGGGGCGGATGGGTTGGGAGCAGTCTGGGCAGGTGAGTTTAGCAAGGCGGGGAAAGATCAGCTTGAGGTGGTCGGCGATTTCGGTGACGGTACCGACGGTGCTGCGGGAGGAGCGGACGGGGTTACCTTGGCTGAGGGCAATGGCTGGGGGGATACCCTCGATCCGATCGACGCGGGGGCGGTCCATGCGTTCGAGGAACTGGCGGGTATAGGGGCTAAAGGTTTCGGCGTAGCGGCGTTGGCCTTCGGCGTAAAGAGTATCGAAGGCGAGTGAGGATTTGCCTGATCCTGATGGGCCGGTGAGGACGTGGAAGACGCCTAGGGGCAGATCGAAGGTTAGATTTTTTAAATTATTCTGGCGGGCTCCTTCGACGCGGATGGAACCTGAGGATTGCATGGGGTGGGAAGGCTAGCCCGAAGTGGGCTGAGCACAAATAACAGAAATTCCCCACGCCAAGGCCGCAAAGGGGAATTGGAGAGAACTCACGCTAAGTCCGCAAAGGACGCAAAGGATGATTAGGAATTAAGGTCCCGCGGTGGTGGCCCCCACGGGGGTCGGGGGGCAGACACGGCACGCAAAGGACGGAAAGGAAGATTGGGGGTTAATAAAGTGAGAAAGTGAGAAGGGGTGAGTCTGGTAAATAATTCATTGTATTTGCCTTGCTATTATAGCGTGCAAGCGGAGGATTAAAGAATGAAAAATTCTCTTACCTTAATCGTAGTTCTCGCCTTGATTGCAAATACGTTCGCCGCTCCTACTAGAAATAGTTTAGATTTTTATTTAAGCGACCCAAACAAATATCTTGGATCATCAATCAATCTTTCCGTGAGTCACGTAGATCCATTGACCTATCGGGGCAAGATATCAAATGTAGTTTTTTTTAATGTCTATACATCAAGCGAAAATGGAATAAAAAGTATTCCTTTGGCGGTAGATGCCAAAAAATCAAAAGAGTTTGCGGATTTTTATGGAACAAAAGTTGCAACGAAGCCAAATGCCTATCGCCAAATGACCGGGAAGTTTCGCTTCGTCGACACATCTATGCAGGAATCAATGCAAACTTTCGGATTGGGTTATATAGGATTTACAGAGGGATCCTATTTTATCGATGCAACAACAGAGGGACAGTTGGACACGGTTTTTAATTGGTACCCCGAGAAAACCGCCGCCTTAAAAGAAGGTAAAAATATCCAAAGAGTTTCAGCCAAGGAAAGTACTGAAAAAGACGCAATAAGAGCGTCCGAAATACTTTTGGAAGACAAAGAAAAAGAATCAGGGAAAAAAGCACATATTGTGAAGCAAGAAATTTCAACGGCTCGTGACAAGAAGATTTGTGTTATTGAATTCCTTTTAGAGTAGAGGCTCCCTTCGCTAGCCCCTCCCACTTACAAAATAGATTCCTCTTGTATGGAAGTGGAATTTCCTTCCCAATGCTACCCAACGTGGCTCTTCTCTACGGAAGTTAGCCGCTTTGGATAAAGCTGCAAAAAAGTGCTTTATGGTTTGAATTCGAGGAGGAAGGGAAATTACGAAAGGGTGGGATAGTCGGTGTAGCCCTTGGGGCCTGAGGCGTAGAAGGTTGTCTGGTCTGGCGGATTGAGGGGGGCGTTCATGCGGAGTCGTTCTGGAAGATCGGGGTTGGCTAAGAAGGGAACCCCGTAACAGATCGCATCGGCCCAGCCTTCGGTAATCGCTTGTTCGCCAGATTGTCTGCTAAATCCGCCTGCCGTGATCACGGATCCTTGGAAAAACTTACGGAGTTCTTTTGGGCCGACACCTGCTTTAGCTCCATGTCGGATATCCTGCTCGGTTAGACAGGTGATGTGGGCATAGAGAATCTTGAGTTTGCTTAATTCCTGCAGAAGGTGGCTGAAGGTTTCGATGGGGTTGTCGTCGTGCATCTCATTAAAGACGCCGGAAGGAGAGATCCGGATGCCGACACGGTCGGCACCCCAAACCTGAATGACGGCTTGAACGACTTCGAGGGTGAGACGGCAACGATTCGAAACGGACCCACCATAGTAGTCGGTTCGATGATTGGTGCCACTACGCAGGAACTGGTCGAGAAGATAGCCATTGGCGTTGTGAATCTCCACGCCATCAAAGCCAGCTTCCTTGGCGAGTTTGGCCCCGTGGACGTATTCGGCAACAATCCCGGGGAGCTCGGAGATTGCCAGGGCACGAGGGGTGACATAATCCACCATCTCTTTTCCGGTAAAGATCTGTCCTTTGGGTCGGATGGCGGAGGGTGCGATGGGTAGAATGCCGTTGGGTTGAAAACAGGGATGGGAAATGCGACCGACGTGCCAGAGTTGAAGGAAAATCTGGCCTCCAGCGGAGTGAACGGCTTGGACAACTTTCTTCCATCCTGCGACCTGTTCTGCGGTGTGGATCCCTGGAGTATTTGGATAACCGTAGCCGAAAGGGGAGACGGAGGTAGCTTCGCCAATGATCAGTCCAGCGGAAGCGCGTTGGCGGTAATATTCGGCGTTGAGATCATTGGGAATGTTGCCTGGGGAGGATCGGCATCGGGTGAGTGGGGCCATCAAGACCCGATGGGGAAGGTGAAGGGGTCCAAGTTGAAGGGGAGCGAAAAGGCGCGACATTCGGGAAATAGTAAAAGTCCGATTAAAATATGAAAGAACAGAGATGCTTCGCGCGGCAATTTAAAGTCCAGGGACTCAAGGAATCTCTATAATCTCAACCAACGTTTTTTGGACAGGTCAGAACTAATCGGGGAAGGGCTGGGCCTAAGAAGTAAATCTACAACTCTTTTTACTGAAAACCTACCGGCGGAGGGGGTCGAAACCAGTCATAAAATATTGATAATACGTAGGTTAAGCTACTTACAAAAGTCCGTATAGAAACGTATTGAATATTTTTACACCCTTTTTGTCCACTATTGTCCACTACGAGTGAGGCTGAAAATGCGATCTGCAGAGTGAGTCAAAGTGGTGAGTTAAATAGTTGGAAAAGTTTATTTTCTGAATTGAATCGAATTAATTTTAAATAATTCAAATCAATTTATCTCGTTCTCCTAGAGCAATTATTTTACGAAGCCCCTTGCATGAAATACCTATTTGTTCGAATTAAAGGGCATTAAATAGGCATTAAAGACCCATTTAATAGGCCTTTATTCAAATTTCCCGGTCAATTCCCGGTCGGGTTCTCGGTCAACTCTCGGTAAAATCGTGGTCAGAGTCTCGGTCTGGAATGATTTATTCTAACCCGAATCAGCACTTTTACCCTTGAAACAGTGCCTATAAGCCATCTGAAAATGGTTTCAGAGGCTGATATTCAGTAAGTAAGGACAGATAGAGGCGGGAAATGGAGTTTAGCCGCGGATTGGTTGGGTTCTAGGGATAAAACCAAGCGCAGTGGAAAATATAATGGTACATAACTGAACAACATCTCTAAGCAACGACATAGCAACGTGGGAGAGTGATATTTTAGTTGGGTTATGGAGTAGATGCTTGAAGTATCAAATGAAGTTCCGGCAAGGGGACGAAATCTCGCTAGACTGGGTCGCTGGATGAGATGGTCTGAATGGCTCGATAATGTGAGTTCTATCATTAACGACAAAGTACTGATCATAAATAATATCCGATTAAAAAATTTGCCTATAGCTTTTTTGTTAAATGTATGTAGAATAAAATTAATGGAGGATAAATACTAAGTTTGGTTGCGGTGTGAATAGTATTTTATCCAATGAATTCCTCCCCCAACTTATGGGGGCTAATAGCTAGGTTCAATTTTTCGTTTAGACTTGGACGATTTGGCTTTTTGCCCCTTTTTTTGCTTTTTCTGCCTGTATGGACTGAAGCGCAGACTACACCGAATCCTTGGAGTTACTCCGCTTGGACCGGCGACATTTCAGTGGATGTCGACGACTTTTATCTCTACACCCACGCCATAAAATTCGGATGGCGCGCTCCCTCGGTCGTTATCAACGAGGTGAACGTCAACCGGGAGTACTACGCTCAGACCCGCTCCAACGGGGCTAAGGACCGGATCGAACTGCTCGTCGTGCAAGATGGACTGAGTATGAAAGGAATGATCCTGCGAGATTTCACTGAGAACTGGACGGATGATCACGGAGCTTGGTTTCGATTCAAGGATGTGCCCCTCTGGTACAATATTCCGGCGGGGACCATTATCGTGCTGACTACTGATAATGATGAGCCAGAACAGGTCCTTCAAAATACAGGGCGCCTCTGGGTTCATCTTTATAATCCTGCTTACTTTGATTGGGGTGGGGATTTTGATATCGAGAGGAGAGACATGGTCATGCTCAAGAGCGCCACTCCTCCGATACCCTCAGTTGGGAGACCCTACACCAGCGCCATTAATGGGACGCTAGGTTCGATCCACACCATACAGGGGGGAAGATCCGACGGCGACAACACCGACCCCGTCGTGGGAATGGTCAACCTATATCAAAACGCGATGTCCTATACGACGCTTACTGGAGTCGTAGGAGGCATTTTAGACAGGTGGCTTAATGATACCGGGTGGGGTACTTATTTTGATATCCAGGATGGTAAAGATATTAGCTGGCCCACAATCACCTCGGCCAAACTGGGAGGAGAGGACTCGCCAAATTGCGTCACGTTTGACGGCGATGTCGCGGTAGTAAGCAAGACAGAAACACTGGCTGACTATAACGGCTACAACGATAATGAGAAACTGGCTGGAAACTTCTGGTGGTATAATACCTTGGGAAGCGCCAATAATGCCGCAAACCAGAGATTCATAGATAAACTGAGAGCTTCCCACCGGAACGGTGCCGAGTCGGATGGGGTCTCCGGGTTGGGGATCTCGATTGGGGGGCTGCCTTTTCGACGCGTTATTGGCCCGAACCCAACGAGCCAAGGCTTCTTCACGAGCCAAGGCTTCACGACCTCTGGGATGGATATTGTTTGCGAAGATAACACTAATAATCTGGAGGGCGCTGCTTCCAGCGGGGAGCTGGGACGTGGCTTTGTTGCCGGAACGACAGATCAAACCCTCCGTCTGACTGGATTGGATCCGGGAAGGGGCTACATCCTTTCGCTTTTCTCCGTGGGGGCTGAGGCTCCCGGAATTCGGTTTGCTAGATTCTCTTCAGGGGGAGATGTTCAGGAGATCGATCAGAACAGCTTCGGCATGGGGAAAGGTATTCGCATAGACTATCATTATTACGCTGGGATCGACGGTTCAATGACTCTCAACATTCATAATTTGTTAGAAAATGCTCCGTTCCAGTTCAATGGATTTATCAACCGCATCGACAAGCTGAGGCAGTGGATCGCTTTCGAACAACTGCCCGATGTGGTCACGGGCCAGTTGCTCCCTGTCGGCAATGTCAATGCCACGTACTTGAACGACGACACCACCGAAGTGCTTACTGGAGTGCGGGGTGGTCATACTGAGGCTATTGGCAATCTCTGTGTTCAGGGCGAACTCCTGATCAGTAAGGGTGGTATGAATATTTTTGACGGAGATGTAAGTTCACCTCCTTGGTCGGTGAATCATAGTATAATGGGGCAGTACGATTGGGGTCTTGGAACGGGACAGTCGGCTACTTTTACTTCTTCCGATCCGAATGTAGCGACTATTGGAAATTACATCACTACTGGAGGCACGACCGGCACGGCCAGAGGGGTATGGATCGTTGCAAAGGGATTGGGCACCACAACGATCACCGCAACGGCGGGCGCCTTTGGGAAATACCATAGTGCCCCATTGCCCGTGAGCAGGACACTTACGGTGAGACCGAATATTGAGGCGACTGTCACCCTGACGCCACCGGCCAGCATGTTCTATGACGGTACGGCAAAGAACTTTACCGCTAGGGCAGGATCCTCTGCGTCTTCTACCTTTTCGACCAGCTTTACGTATTCCTATCTTTACAATGATTCGGGTAATTGGCGTTCGGTGCCTGAAGCGACGATTGCAGGGGATTATAAAGTAACGGCGACTTGCACCGACCCTGGTTTCCCTACAAGTAAAACTTTGGATTTTACGATTCAAGCAGCGCCCAATGTTCTCACCTTCGATGTGTTACCTGTCAAAAACATGGGGGATGCGCCTTTTTCGCTACCCAGTGAGCCTTCTGGGAGGCTCTCTTATGTTACTACTGGAGGAGGTAGTCGCTTGAGTTGCACCTCTTCAGACACCAGTGTGGCCACAGTATCGGGATCTAGAGTGACGATTGTAGGCGCAGGGAAAACCACATTGACCGTGCATCAATCTCTAGCAAATCAGGACTCGCTCAACTATAGGCAAGCGGCTGATGTGTCGCAGGAGCTGACGGTCCGGGCCACCCAGACCATTCCGTTTGCATCGATTCCTGCCAAGACCGCGAACGGGGCGACATTCGCCTTACCAGCTGTTGCCAGTAGCGGGTACTCAGTTACCTACGAAAGTTCAAACCCGAATGTGGCCAATGTTTTCGGCAATGTGGTGACTATCGTCGGTCCTGGGACGGCGGTAATCACAGCGAGTCAAAGAGGGGATTCAACCCTCTTTGCCGCCGCACCCAGTGTGAGCCAGACAATAACTGTGGGTGCCCAGGCATTAGCTGCAGCGGATGTGGTGTTCACGGGTCCCTCTAACCTTATGTATGACGGAACCGCCAAGGCTTACACGGCCAAGGCAAGCTTTGTGGCACAGATTGCCGCAGGAGGAAATAACACCGCGGTCATCAAGAAAGATGGCACGGTGGTGGTATGGGGGGATAATCGTTTTGGTCAGTGCAGCATTCCTGTTGGATTAAGTGAGGTGAAGAAAATCTCGATTGCACCTTTTGATCCCTACAGCTTATACATCGCGGGTGCCGAAAGGACGAGTATCGCTGACAAAGCTGAAGGCCACATTCTTGCGATGCAAGGGGCAGGGTCTAGGCGCTCTTCGAAGTTGGTGGCTTGGGGCTGTGATACTTACAAACAGGTAAGCACCTTTCAAGGGGCCGAAGTGATCGACATCGCTGCGGGCAGTGAGCACACAGTCGTCTCATCTAGAGATGGCTATATAGAGAGCTGTGGTAACGGAGCAGGTGGGCGTTGCGATTTCAGGAGTCATATGGGCGTTGAGCCAACTTGGTGGAGAGGGGCCAATACAGTCCAGTACGATTGGCACTCGTCGGTATACGTTTGGCCCAGAACCTACGTAGGCGCTTCTCAGGTATACGCTGGCCCTCTTCGAACCTATGGGGTCAATAGTGGGGGGACAATTACTGGTGCTGCTGGAACCAGATTTAATGGATACGAAGCACCTAATTATATTAACGAAGTTGTGCCCGCTGATTTGAGTGAAGTGACACAAATAGCCGCGGGAGCAAGTTTTACCCTGGCATTGAAATCACATTACAATTGGGCGGCATACCGTTATGAAAGATCGATTGTTGCCTGGGGGGGGGATTACACATACTCGCGCGACGCAGGGCGTCTGAACCAATATTATGGAGGAGGGACGTGCGCGAATCCGATTGCGATTGCGGCAGGTGCTTTTCACGCCTTGATATTGAAGGATGACGGCACTGTTCTGGGCTGGGGTAACGATATATATTATGGGGGGTTTGGGAATGGTGCCGTGATAGAGGTGCCTGCTGGTCTGACGGGCGTGGTGGCTATCGCCGCAGGTAACCGTCATTGCGTGGCCTTGAAGGATAGCGGAGAAGTGGTGACGTGGGGGGATAACGATTCTGGTCAGTGCACGGTTCCTACCAGCAGGCTTGGAGTGAGTGGATTCAGCTACAGCTACGCGGGGAAGGCTGGCACGACGACGATCTACGGACCGAGCGCGAACCCTCCCACCATCGGCGGGAGTTACACGGTGACGGCAACATCAAGCGATGCCTCCTACACCGGGTCGGGAACCCAAGATTTCGTCATCGCCTCTGCAAGTCTGAGTTCGAGCGATATCACGATCACTGCCCCCGCAAGCCTCGTCTACACCGGCACAGCCAAGACCCATACTGCGACCGCCCCTGGGGTGAGCGGATTCTCCATCAGTTATAGTGGGCAGAGCGGCACCTATTATCTCCCAAGCCCCACGGCTCCGACAAATGTAGGATATTATGTAGCAACGGCGACGAGCACCGATCCGAGTTATAGCGGATCGAAGAGTCAGAGTTTCACCATTACGCCAGCTTCTTTGGGTTCTCCTGACATCATTATACTGAATTCCTTGGCGAGTCTGGAGTACGATCGCACCGCCAAGAACCGAACCGCCACGGTATCCGGCGTGACCAACCTTGGTTATTCCTACGCAGGGGTGAATCCTACGGTCTACGCGGTCAGTCCCACGGCCCCTAGCAGTGCTGGGAATTATTCGGTCACTGTGACCGCGACCTCGGCAGACGGCAACTACGCGACGAGCAAAAGTTTTCCCTACACCATCACGCGCAAGGCGATCTCGATAACAGCCAACCCAACGAGCAAGAGCTACGGATCCACCGATCCCACATTCACCTATACCACGACTGGACTGGTGGCTCCGGATGGGCTGACGGGAAATCTAACAAGGACGGCAGGGGAAGATATCGGTTCGTATGGTATTCTTCTAGGTGGGTTATCGGCTGGCGGCAATTATACCCTCCTCGGCTTCACGGGAGCCGATTTCACGATCGTCGGAACATCTTGTTTCAGGATTAATCCTCCAGGAAGCCTGAGTTACGACGGATCGGGTAAGATCTTCACCGCCACGGGATACAAGGCCAAGGCGATCGCGGCGGGCCCCAATCGTACTCTAGCGGTGCTGACCACAGGTGGAGTGGTTTCGTGGGGGACAGTGAGTCCCAATAACACCATGGAACTCATTCCTGGCGACTTAACCGACGTCACGGCGCTGGCCGCCGGCCCGAGCTATTCGCTTGCCCTCCGCTCCGATGGAAATATTAGATCCTGGGGTACTGATGTGGGTACTGGTAGCCACAGTATTTTGAATTCGCCATCCGCCGACTGGATCTGGTCCTACTATCGCAAACCTGGGTTTGGGGGTGGATACCAGGCGCAAATGATCTCGGCAGGATATGATCACGCGGTGGCCTGTGGAATGTACGGAAGCAATCGTAGAAGCTGGGCCTGGGGAATAGATCATGGCTATGGCAATACCGGTATGGATTCGAGCGGCTACTACTATAACTACAGTGGGTACGATAATCTGGACGGATATTCGGAGGGGAATGGCTGGTTGGATGCCAAGGCCGTCGCCGCGGGGTATGGATTTACTTTGGTGCTCAAGACCGATGGACGGGTGCATACGTATGGTAGTCTTTCCTCTTACTCTATCACTCCACCCGAAAATTGTACTGGAGTCACAGCGATCGCCGCAGGTTTTAAGCACGCGCTGGCATTGAAATCCGACGGCACGGTGGTGGCTTGGGGAAATAATACCTCTGGGCAGGCGAATGTGCCGGCTGGACTGGCCAACGTGATCGCGGTGGCGGCAGGTCGCGACCACTCGATGGCGCTAAAGTCAAACGGGACGGTGGTGGCTTGGGGAGATAATAGCAATGGGCAGACGAGTGTGCCAGTTGGACTGACCAGTGTGACGGCAATTGCCGGGGGCGATTTACACTCTGTGGCTCTGACGTCGGACGGATCCGTGGTAACTTGGGGTTCTAATAATCGCGGACAGCGGAATACTCCTGTACCACTCCAACCTGGGGTGCCTGGCTTTACTTACTTGTACAAAGGGATTGGTTCCACCACCTACGGACCCAGCACTACTCCGCCAATTCAAGGAGGAACTTACACTGTCACGGTCACTACTTCTTTAAGTGATGTGAGTGGAAACACAAAAAATAGTGACAGTGCAAACTTCACGATCGCGGGCATCCCTTGGAACTCGGAAACCATCACCATTGCCCCATTGTCCGCTGTTTATACTGGCACAGGAAAAAGTGTCACGGCCACCTCACCCAGCGTAAATGGTTTCAGTTATTCCTACGTAGGGGTGAGTCCGACGATCTACGCGGCCAGTGCGACACCCCCGACGAACGTGGGGACTTACACCGCAACAGTCACCTCGACGGATCCAAGTTGGATTGGATCGAAAAGCCAGTCCTTCACGATCACCCCCGCACTGCGGAATTACGATGCGATCACTCTGACGGCTCCAGCCGATATGGTCTACAGCGCGGAAGCGAAAGCGTATACGGCCACGGGAGCACTGGTCTTGCGTTACCAGTATGAGGGGGTGGGTTCTACGGATTATTCGGCCCGAGCTACTGCTCCGACGGATGCGGGTATGTACCTGGTTACCGTGGCTACTCCAACGGCGGATGCGAATTATGAGCAAGGTAAAAGCGCGATTTTCACTATCCTCCCCAAAACGGTCACCGTCACTGCCACCGCCAAAAGCAAAAACTATGGGCAAGACGACCCAGCGCTCACTTTCACCGCAAGCGGTTACTTGGGAGCCGATCGGCCGACAGGTACCCTAGCTCGGGTGGCAGGGGAGGCTGTGGGAACCTACAACATTGTTCAGGGCACCCTATCCGGAGGATCCAACTATACGATTGGTAGTTATACGGGTGCCCTATTGAGCATCTCGGGCTCTCCAGCCTTGGCACCCGGGGCTATCACCTTTTTCTCAGGAGCGGATACGATTGTTACGCTGACGACGGCTACAAATTTTGGTCGCAATATTAATGGCTTGGCCTGCGATGGATCGCAAATTTTAATAAATAATCGTGGGTACGAAATAATCTTCTGCAATTTTAATGGAACTGGATACGAAGATTATTGGCATTGGGACTTTAGACAGACGGCTTATGGACAGATGGCTTGCGTGGGCCCACGCCTCTATTCTCGTACTGATACCGAACTCTGGATGAGGCCGACGAAGACATACAAGGAGGAAAAAATAGTGACTGTCGATAGTGCTCATCCACTCCTAGGAAATAAGTTCAGTCTTTTTGACACGCCTGATGGGAAGCTTGGCGTGATGGGGTCCTTGAGTAGCGGAGCCTTCACGGTCCGACTCTACAATGTTTCAACCGACGGCCTGACCTTGACCTGGTACAGCGATTACACCATCCACGATACTTGGAATCCTTCGAATGCTGGCATGGCATGCGACGGCACATACTTCTACAGGTTAAGCCGCAGCGAGGGCTATAAATCTTATCTTTTATCCACGGGCTCGGTGGCCTACGACGGCACCGCATGGAGACCTCCCGCTGGATTTAGTACTACAGCGTCTACTTCGACCTATTTGGCTAGAAACCATTTAACAGGGCAGTTTATTGTCGGTGGAGATACAGACTCTAACGTAGGTGAAGGTGCTTATGTGTTAGGCAAGCTCTTAATCTCCGCAAATCTGACTGCGGATTCCCGACTCACTGCACCTGCAAATTTTGTCTACGACGCGTTTCCCAAGAGTTATTCGGTTGCGGGAGGTTGGTTGCACTGTCTGTATCAGGGAACCGGAAGTACCAGCTATGGACCCACTACGATTGCCCCAACGAATGCCGGTACGTATATCGTCATGGTGGTGGCGAATGATCCGAACTTGAATGCGGGTGGAGTCAACACGGTTGCTTTTACGATCACGCCAGCAAACTTATTAGGTTCACTGACTGCTCCCGCGAGCTTGGCCTATGACGGCACCGCCAAGGTGTACGTCGCCGGTGCCACGATGCCAGGGGTGGGCATATCCTACGAGGGAAGTGGAGGCACCTTTTATGGGCCTAGCGCGATTGCCCCAACGAATGCAGGAAGCTACGCGGTCACCGTCACCACTCCTATCCCTGCGAACTACACAATTCTAGGAGGCCTAACGACAAACTTTGTCATCACGCCATTTATTGTGGATCCCACTGCCGGGAGGGTTCTTCGAGCTTCGACCGACTCAGTTCTCACGATGGAAGTTCCTACAAATATTGTTGGGTTGGCCTGCGATGGTACCAATATTTTCTTCAACGTAAGTGGCATGTATATCGGCGTTTGCGACATGGCTGGGAAAATGGTCCGCAGCAAAGACAGAGATTATCAAACTCTTGTATGGTCCCACCGAGTCAGCAACCTGCCCAGCGGGAACAATCAGATGGCGTACGCGGGCGGGTATCTCTATGCCCGCAATGGAAATAATCTCTATCGCATCTCTACAAGTGAATGGACGAGCACCCAAGTCACGGTGGACCCAAGTTATCCGATGCTGACGTGTGGGGCATACATGTCAGGTAGCCTCGCCGACACGCCAGATGGGAAGCTTGGTGTGATGGGGGCGACCAGTGGAGGAGTGTTTACGGTGCGGTCGTACACGGTTTCGGCGAACGGCCTGACCCTCACATGGGACCGGGATTACACGATCAATGACAGCTGGGATCCAGATAACCGTGGCATGGCTTGCGATGGCACCTATCTTTATCGTCTCGGCAACGCACGCAATCTTTCGTATCCATGGGAGGGCCAAGGGTATAAATCATATAATCTTGCAACGGGAACCGTGGCCTATGACGGCACCGCTTGGCATGCTCCGGGGCAGCAGTATTCTTATGCTAGGTTCATGACTCGGAACCATGCGACAGGGCAGTTCATCATGTACGACCCTACTACTGCAAATCTCCTGCTTTCCGCTAGCGGCACAACTTGGGCTCTGGCTCCGGCGAATTTGAGTTATGACGGAACTGCCAAATCGTGTGTCTTGCTATTGAATGAGCCGAACGACTTTACCTACTCCTACAGGGGGATGAACTCGACCACCTACGGACCGTCTGAAACTGCACCCTCCGATGCAGGAGACTACAGCTTTACTGCGACTCCCAAGAATTTAAGCTATGTGGTATCTACTAGCCCGCTGTCATTTACCATTACTCAAGCCCCCTTGCCTCCGGGTAGTATCAAACTCGTCGCTCCAGCCAGCTTAGTCTATAGTGCAACGGCCAAGTCTTTCACCGCTTGGGAGACGGGCATCAGCGCATTCACCTACACCTATCGTGGGACCGGCTCGACAATCTACACAGCTAGCAGCACCGCCCCAAGCAGTGTGGGGACATATTCGGTCACGGCGAGCGCACAGGGGAATTACGGGGGAACCGCCAGCGATAACTTCACCATCATACCTAAGCCAGCGACAGTAACGGCCGACGCGAAGAGCAAGCGGTATGGAACTCCGGATCCAATCTTGACCTACACTTACACAGGACTTCTAGGATCCGATCAATTCACGGGGAATCTTGCCCGTGCCTCAGGAGAGGCGGGCGGGGCGTATGAGATCACACAGGGAAGTCTTTCGATCGGAGCCAACTACACGATCACCTTCGTGGGTGCCAATCTAGGAATTAATACGACCCTCGATGACTTGCTGACGATCCAAGAGGGACAGAAGAGCAGGGTTTTACAAGGATCGACCGACTCGGTCCTCACGTTGGGCGGGCCTGCAGCGATTCTTGGGTTGGCCTGCGATGGCACTCATATTTTCGTTAATATAGGCGGATCGAGTATCTCCATTTACAATATGGTTGGGGTCTTGGATTCATCCCATACCGTCAGCAACCTGCCAAGTGGGAACAATCAGATGGCGTATGCGGGTGGGTATCTCTATGCCCGCAAAGGAACCGATCTCTTCCGCATCTCCACGAGTGACTGGACGAGCACCCGAGTCACGGTGGATCCAAGTTATCCGATGCTGACGTGTGGAGATTGGATGTCCGGCAGCCTCTTCGATACGCCCGAGGGCAAGATTGGCGTGATGGGGTCGACCAGTGGCGGAGTGTTTACGGTCCGTTTGTACACGGTTTCTGCGAACGGCCTCACCCTTACACGTGACCGAGATTACACGATCAACGACGGCTCGATTCTAGATAACCACGGAATGGCTTGCGACGGCACCTATCTTTATCGTCTCGGCTACACGAAAGGTTATAAATCCTATAATCTCGCAACGGGAGCGGTGGCCTATGACGGCACCGCTTGGCTCCAACCGGTTGGCTTTAATAATCCCACCTTCATGACGCGGAACCATTTGACAGGGCAGTTCATCATCGGCGACTTCATGGCCAGCCAGGTTTTGTTGTCAGCCCCGATAAAAGCTATGTTCACTGCCCCTGCGAGTTTGGCTTACGATGGCGCTGCTAAGGGGTACACAGCCTCGGTTAATGGGGTGAGCGGGTTCAGTTTACCCGAGTACTCGGGTCGTAACGGAACCATCTACCCCGCCTCAAGCATCGCACCGACCAGTGCAGGGGATTATACAGTAACGGCGACTTCCACAGACGCAAACCACGTGGGATCGAAGAGTCTAGACTTCAGTATTATGGCTAAGGCTTTGACGGTGACCGGGCTGGTAGGAGTAAATCGGGCGTATGATGGAACACGTGATGCGACGGTGACAGGCACAGTTACGTACAGCGGATTGGTTCCTGGAGACAGTCTTGTGCTGAGCGGCACGCCAAGTGTCTCGTTTGCCGATGCAGGGGTGGGTGTGAGCAAAATCGTTTCTGTGGCCTATACATCCTCCAATCCGAATTACACAGCCGAGACCACCGTTATGGCGGACATCACAAGAAGGAGCGTAACGGTAACAGTTGATGCCAAGAGCAAGGTACGTGGGGCGATCGATCCAGTGTTGACCTATACCTCTGCAGGTCTCTTAGGATCTGATGGGCTCACAGGGAATCTGGTCCGTGCCTCAGGAGAGGTAGCGGGAATCTATCCAATCACGCAGGGAAGTCTTTCGGCCGGAGCCAACTACGCGGTTACATTTATAGGCGCCAATCTTGGGATCGGGGGGTCGCTGGATGACTTCTTGGCAAAAATTTCGACCGACTCAGTCCTCACGTGCTATTCTGCACCCATTTTTGGGTTGGCCTGCGACGGGACCTATATTTACGTCCAGGGTTACGACGTTATTTACGTTTTTAGAGTGGCAGGATCCTTTGTTTTGGCCCGCCCAGTCAGCAACCTGCCCAGAGGGAGCAATCAGATGGCGTACGCGGGTGGGTATCTCTATGCCCGCAATGGGGATAATCTTTTCCGCATATCCACAAGTGACTGGACGAGCACGAAAGTTACGGTGGACCCAAGTTATCCGATGCTGACGTGTGGGGCATACATGTCCGGTAGCCTCTTCGACACGCCAGATGGGAAGCTTGGCGTGATGGGGCCGACCAGTGGCGGAGTGTTTACGGTGCGTTTGTACACGGTTTCGGCAAACGGTCTCACCCTCACACGGGATCAAGATTACACGATCAACGACGGCTGGAATCCAGATAACCGCGGCATGGCTTGCGATGGCACCTACCTTTATCGTCTTGGCAACGGGCAAGGTTATAAATCCTACAATCTTGCAACGGGAACGGTGGCCTATGACGGTACTGCCTGGAGGCAACCGGCTGGCTTTGCAAACCCAACCTTTATGACGCGAAACCATGCAACAGGGCAGTTCATTATCGGCGACTACGGTGCCAGTCAGCTTTTGGTGTCGACCCCGACGGGAAGTGTGTTCACTGCCCCTGCGAGTTTGGCTTACGATGGCGCCGCGAAGGGTTATACAGCATCGGTTAATGGGGTGAGCGGGTTTAGTTATCAGTACATGGGGCGTAACGGAACCGTTTATTCCGCCTCAAACATCGCGCCGACCAGTGCAGGAGATTATAGAGTCACGGCGACCTCCACAGACCCAATCTACGTGGGATCGAAGAGTCTAGACTTCAAGATTATGCCTAAGGCTTTGACGGTGACTGGGCTGGTAGGAGTAAATCGAGCGTATGATGGAACACGCGATGCGACGGTGACAGGCACAGCTACGTACAGCGGATTGGTTCCTGGAGACAGTCTTGTGCTTAGCGGCACGCCGAGTGTCTCGTTTGCCGATGCAGGGGTGGGTGTGAGCAAAATCGTTTCTGTGGCCTATACATCCTCCAATCCGAATTACACATTGGAAACATTCACCGTTGTGGCGGACATCACACCCAAGAGTGTAACGGTAACGGCGGATCCTAAGAGCAAGGCGCAGGGGGCGATCGATCCAGTGTTGACCTACACTTACACAGGACTTCTAGGATCCGATCAACTCACCGGGAATCTTGCCCGTGCCTCAGGAGAGGTAGCGGGAGCCTATCCGATCAGGCAGGGAAGTCTTTCAGCCGGAGCCAACTACGCGGTCACATTTATCGACGCCAATCTGGGGATTGTGGGGAAGCTCGATGACTTGCTGTCGATCCAAGAGGCATTCCAGAAGACCAGGGTTTTACAAGGATCTACTGACTCGGTTCTCACGTTGGAAGGTTCTGCAAATATTCTTGGGTTGGCCTGCGACGGCACCCATATTTTTGTTAACTCAGGTGGCACGAGTATCACCATCTACAACATGGCTGGGGTTTTGGACTCATCCCATACCGTCAGCAACCTGCCAAGTGGCAACAATCAGATGGCGTACGCGGGTGGGTATCTCTATGCCCGCAAAGGAACCGATCTCTTCCGCATCTCCACAAGTGACTGGACGAGCACGCAAGTCACGGTGGACGCAAGTTATCCGATGCTGACGTGTGGAGATTGGATGTCTGGCAGCCTCTTTGATACGCCAGATGGGAAGCTCGGGGTGATGGGGCCGACCAGTGGCGGAGTGTTTACGGTGCGTTTGTACACGGTTTCTGCGAACGGCCTCACCCTTACACGTGACCGAGATTACACGATCAACAACAGCGGCTGGGATCCAGACAACCACGGGATGGCTTGCGACGGCACCTATCTTTATCAGATTGGCAACAATAGTGGTTATAGATCCTACAATCTTGTAACGGGAGCGGAGGCCTATCGCGGTGGCTACTGGACGCAACCGGCTGGCTTTAATAATCCCACCTTCATGACGCGGAACCATTTGACAGGGCAGTTCATCATCGGCGACTTCATGGCCAGCCAGGTTTTGTTGTCAGCCCCGATAAAAGCTATGTTCACTGCCCCTGCAAGTTTGGCTTACGATGGCGCTGCTAAGGGGTACACAGCCTCGGTTAATGGGGTGAGCGGGTTCAGTTTACCCGAGTACTCGGGTCGTAACGGAACCATCTACCCCGCCTCAAACATCGCACCGACCAGAGCAGGGGATTATACAGTCACGGCGACCTCCACAGACCCAATCTACGTGGGATCGAAGAGTCTAGACTTCAGTATTATGCCTAAGGCTTTGACGGTGACTGGGCTGGTAGCAGTAAATCGGGCGTATGATGGAACACGCGATGCGACGGTGACAGGCACAGTTACGTACAGCGGATTGGTTCCTGGAGACAGTCTTGTGCTGAGCGGCACGCCGAGTGTCTCGTTTGCCGATGCAGGGGTGGGTGTTGGCAAGATTGTTTTGGTGGAGGGCTATACATCCTCCAATCCGAATTACACTGTGGGAACATTCACCGTTGTGGGGGACATCACACCCAAGGGGGTAACGGTAACAGTTGATGCCAAGAGCAAGGCGCAGGGAGCGATCGATCCAGTATTGACCTATAGCAGTTCGGGACTTCTGGGGGCGGATGTGATTACGGGGAATCTGGCTCGTGTCTCAGGAGAGGCCGGCGGAGCGTATGCGATCACGCAGGGAAGTCTTTCGGTTGGAGCCAACTACGCGATCCTGTTTATAGGTGCCAATCTGGGCATTGTGGGGAGGCTTGATGACTTTTTGTCGATTAGGGTTTTACAAGGATCGACCGACTCGGTTCTCACGTTGGAAGGTTCTGCAAATATTCTTGGGTTGGCCTGCGACGGCACCCATATTTTTGTCAACACAGACGGCACGAGTATTACCGTTTATAGTATGGCTGGGGCGTTGATCTCGTCCCATACAGTGAACGACCTGCCAAGTGGGAATAATCAGATGGCGTACGTGGGTGGGTATCTCTATGCCCGCAAAGGAACCGATCTCTTCCGCATCTCCACAAGTGACTGGACGAGCACGCAAGTCACGGTGGACGCAAGTTATCCGATGCTGACGTGTGGAGATTGGATGTCTGGCAGTCTCTTTGATACGCCAGATGGGAAGCTCGGGGTGATGGGATCGCCTAGTGAGGGAGTGTTTACGGTGCGATTGTACACGGTTTCGGCAAACGGTCTCACCATCACACGGGATCAAGATTTCACGATCAACGACGGCTTGGATCCGGATAACCACGGGATGGCTTGCGACGGCACCTATCTTTATCGTCTCGCCCAAGGGCAAGGGTATAAATCCTACAATCTTGTAACGGGAGCGGTAGCTTATGACGGCACCGCTTGGCTCCAACCGACCGGCTTTAATAATCCCACCTTCATGACGCGGAACCATGCAACAGGGCAGTTCATCATCGGCGACTTCATGGCTAGCCAGGTTTTGGTGTCGGACTCGGCGGAAAATGTGTTCACTGCCTCTGCCAGTTTGGCTTACAGCGGCTCTCCGAAGGGTCCCACAGCATCGGTTGATGGGGTGAGCGGGTTCAGTTACCAGTACTCGGGTCGTAACGGAACCTTCTATCCCATCTCAAACATCGCGCCGATCAATGCAGGAGATTATAGAGTCACGGCTACCTCCACGGACGCAAACCACGTGGGATCGAAGAGTCGAGACTTCAGTATTACGCCCAAAGCGCTAACTATGACTGGGCTGTCGGTAGTAAGTCGGGCGTATGATGGAACACGTGATGCGACGGTGACAGGGACACTTACGTATAGCGGATTAGTTCCTGGAGACAGTACTGTGCTGAACGGCACGCCCAGTGTCTCGTTTGCCGACGCAGGGGTGGGTGTTGGCAAGATCGTTTCAGTGGAGGGCTATGCATCCTCCAATCCGAATTACACAGCGAAATTCATGGTTGTGGCGGACATCACACCCAAGGGGGTAACGGTAACGGCGGACCCCAAGAGCAAGGCGCAGGGGGCGATCGATCCAGTGTTGACCTATACCTCCGTAGGTCTTTTAGGATCTGATGGACTCACAGGAAATCTGGCCCGTGCCTCAGGAGAGGTAGCGGGAGCCTATCCGATCAGGCAGGGAAGTCTTTCAGCCGGAGCCAACTACGCGGTCACATTTATCGGCGCAAATCTGGGGATTGTGGGGAAGCTCGATGACTTGCTGTCGATCCAAGAGGGCATCCAGAAGGACAGGGTTTTACAAAGATCGACCGACTCAGTCCTCACGTTGGGCGGGCCTGCAGCGATTCTTGGGTTGGCCTGCGATGGCACCCATATTTTCGTCAACATAGGGGCCACCTTTATCAGCGTTTACAGCATGGCTGGGGACTTGGTCTCGTCCCATAGAGTCAGCAACCTGCCAAGCGGGAACAATCAGATGGCGTATGCGGGTGGGTATCTTTATGCCCGCAAAGGAACCGATCTCTATCGCATCTCCACGAGTGACTGGACGAGCACGAAAGTTACGGTGGATGTAAGTTATCCTATGCTGACGTGTGCAAATTGGATGTCTGGCAGCCTCTTCGATACGCCCGAGGGCAAGATTGGCGTGATGGGGCCGACCAGTGGCGGAGTGTTTACGGTGCGTTTGTACACGGTTTCTGCGAACGGCCTCACCCTTACACGTGACCGAGATTACACGATCAACGACGGCTCGTCTCTAGATAACCACGGGATGGCTTGCGACGGCACCTATCTTTATCGTCTCTGCTACGGGAAAGGTTATAAATCCTATAATCTCGCAACGGGAGCGGTGGCCTATGACGGCATCGCCTGGAGGCAACCGACTGGCTTTGCAAACCCCACCTTCATGACGCGGAACCACGTGACAGGGCAGTTCATCATCGGCGACTTCATGGCTAGCCAGGTTTTGGTATCGACCCCGACGGCGGATATGTTCACTGCCCCTGTGAGTTTAGCTTATGATGGCGCTCCAAAGGGGTACACAGCCTCGTTCGCTGGGGTGAGTGGGTTCAGTTGCCAGTACATGGGTCGTAACGGAACCATCTATCCCGCCTCAAACAGCGCACCGACCAGTGCAGGGGATTATACAGTAACGGCGACCTCCACGGACGTAAACCACGTCGGATCGAAGAGTCTAGACTTCAGTATTATGGCTAAGGCTTTGACGGTGACTGGGCTGGTGGGAGTAAATCGGGCGTATGATGGAACACGCGATGCGACGGTGACAGGCACAGCCACGTACAGCGGATTGGTTCCTGGAGATAGTATTGTGCCGAGCGAAACGCCGAACATTTCATTCACCAATGGAGATGTAGGTGCCGGAAAAATCGTGACTGTGGTCGGCTATGCATCCTCCAATCCTAATTACACATTGGGAACATTCACCGTTTCGGCGGACATCACACCCAAGACTGTAACGGTAACGGCGGATCCTAAGAGCAAGGCGTATGCAGCGATCGATCCAGTATTGACCTATAGCAGTTCGGGGCTTCTGGGGGCGGATGTAATGACGGGAAACCTGACAAGATTGGATGGTGAGAATGCGGGATACTATCTGATCACGCAGGGCAATCTGGCGGTGGGCAGTAATTATGCGATTCGCTACACGGGCGCCAATTTATCGATCATCGCGCAGTCACTTCCCTCTGAGAGCATAACTTTGGCCCCTAACTCGATGGGTGGATACACAGCCGAGGCGAGTGGGGTAAGTGGATTCAGCTACAGCTACGCGGGCAAAGCCGGGACGAAAACGAGCTACGGACCGAGCGCGAACTCTCCTACTCTGGGCGGAATTTACACGGTGACGGCGACTTCGATTGATGTGAATCACGTGGGTAGTGCGAGCGCCGATTTTGTTGTTGATGGACCGATCGCAGAAAACGATTTAGTGAGCAAGCCAGCTGGTAATAGTGCGATCAAGATTCCGATCGCCACTCTTCTGGCCAATGATAGCCGGTATTCCAGTGGGGTTATTCGGACGGATGGTTTAAGGATCGTTGGGGTAACTTCAGGGGCTGGAAATACCGCTAAGATGAGTGGGGCTTTCATTCTCTTTTCTCCTTCGACAGCGCCAACGGAGACGTTCACCTACACCGTGAGCGCTGGGTATGGAAGTGATGCGATAGGCACAGTGACGGTGAGCACGGCCACGACGGTTCCTGTGTTTGCGCTCCAGATAGTTAAAACTGGGGTGGCGACTTTTGATGGGACGGACACAACCGTGACGCATGATTTCTTGGGAGTACCGAACCTGACCTATGCGATTGAGTACACGGGCAATCTGGGTGAGGCGTGGGCGACGGCGGGGTCGGTTTCTACGGGAACGACCGGATCGTTCTCGGTCACTTTTATTCAGTTGGGGGATCACGCGGCCGACTGGAACGGGGGGATGTTCTTCCGCGCCAGTGTGACGGTTGGGCCATAAGGAGGTCACCATGAAGATTCAAACAAAGCGACAAGAGGAAATAGGGGTGAATCGGAGTCACTTTCTGATCCTCGTGCTTGGGGTGGCGCTGGGAGGATTCTGGCCAGTGGGCGGGCGTGCGGAGATCACCCTAATTTATCACCCAGTGATGTTGAGTGAGACAATCAGGGACAATGGACAGGTGGTCAGTCAGTTAATGGTCAATGACTCTGGTTTGGAGACAATTACGGCGGTGACAGTGAATTTGGTGATGTCGAGCGGGAGTACGGACAATCCGATGTGGTTGGGGGATTTTTACTCCACATTGACGTTTGGGACGGCGAGCGAATCGGAGAGGGTGGCCGTGCTATTAAATCGGCCTGGTGTTTCCATCGTGGATGCATGGGGCAGTAGTCTGGGGAGTTTGAATGTAACGCTGAACGATTCGGGGAGTGCACCGAACATTTATGGTGTAACCACAGGAACTGGCACGTATCAATCGGATGGGCGCTTGGGGGTGAATCCCTATGGACCTGGAGTGGCATACGAAGCGGGAGATCGAAACAGTGGTTTATCGGCGCTGCAAGGGGCTTGGTTGGGAAGTAATCTGTTTCAACTGCTGGTAGCAGACACCCAAAGCGGGGGATCGGCGCGGTTGGATCAGTGGGGACTATCGATCACGGGGACGACAGGGGTGGGTACCCTCGGATTGAGTTCGGGGTCTCAACTGGTCGTGAATAGTGAAGGAGCGCTAAATAACAAGGTGACCGTGGCGGGCACTACCTCGATGAGTGGGACGGGGACAATCGCTGGGGACATAAGTGGGACAGGGAGCATAAAAATCGAGGGTGGTGGAACACTCCATTTATCAGGAAGCAACACCTATCTTGGGGACACGACAGTCGATGGGGGAACATTGATTGTGGATGCAGGCGGATCGATTTCGGAATCCAAGGTGATCGTGGCGACTCTTGCTAAGCTAAAGGTAAATGGATTGGTAGGAGCAGTGGATTTGGATGGAGATCTTTCGGGGAGCGGTTCGGTGGGAGATTTAAAGATGAGATCGGGTTCTTCCCTGAATCCTGGGAATAGTCCAGGGACGCTATCGGCCGCATCGGCCACATGGGCGGGGGGGGCAACCTACAGTTGGGAAATTGCCAATGCTCTGGGTGTGGCTGGGATAGACTGGGATCTGTTTTTGGTGACTGGAACGTTAGATCTGTCGTCCTTGAGTGCTGCCAACCAGTTGAATCTAGTGCTGCATAGCCTAACCATGACGAATTACGATCCGCTCCAAACGTATTCATGGAAGATCGTGCAAGCAGATTCGTTTATTGGCACGGGTTTGGTGGCAGGTACCGATGTAACACAACTGTTTGCCATTAATGGCTTGGACTTCAATGGAGGATTACAACCCGAGGAGGGATTTAAGGTGATCACAGATATTAAGGATGGTTACGCAGCGCTCTTTCTGCAGGCGGTCCCAGAACCCTCCGTATTTTCGCTCATCGCCGTTAGTTTAGGTGCATTGGCGTTAGTGCGTCGTCGTCGGTCGTAATCTGCAGTCCACTACCAATCCCCAACAAAACCTGTAATGCCCGATTCCCGCAGCTGACTGCTTTCGGGGCAGGGGTGAGATAACTCGTTCCGATCGAATAGCCATCAATACGTGAAATGGGTGGCTATATGGGGGTCCCGGGTTCAAATCCCGGCGGCCCGATGAATTAAAAGCCGTAAAAACCTGTTCTGGTCGATAGGGTTAGGGAAGTGGGGGATTAACCCGATTTTTCAGTTCGCTACGGAAGAGCAACCTAGTTAAACTTATCCCATGAATGCTATAAAAGAAACTCTGATTAGATATTGCCTTTTAATTTCGGCGGTTAGTCAAATTGCCTTGGCCGAAAAAGAAACCATGAGTACTTCGTACTCATTCGGAGGGCATGCTTATGAATTATCTTCACAGAAAAAGAATTGGCAGATGGCCAAACGTGATGCCAATAAACGTGATGGTCACCTTGTGGTCATTAACTCGCAAGAAGAACAAAAATTTATTGAAAAAATCCTTGCGGACGCAGAAAAAACTGAAAATTTTAGCGAACCCGTTTGGATTGGCTTTACCGACGAGGAGACGGAAGGGGACTGGAAATGGGTCAATGGAGATAAGGTTACCTTCACCTTTTGGCCCCCCCAACAGCCAAGTAATACCAACGGTATCACCCCAGAGAACTATGCGGTTTTGTGGCCGCGAAAAGAAACGCAGTTTACCTGTGACAAATACCAATGGAACGATGTGGCCGGGGACAATAAACTGCGTTACCTGATTGAGTATGATGAAGAGGTAGCCACAAATAACCCCAAGAATTTTCAAATCCGCACCACCAGATAGAAATATTTCGATATCAATCCCCAACAAAACCCGTAGTACCCCCGACATGAGCCCCGACGCTGGTCGGGGCAGTACGGGACAGGCCGATTCCCGTAGCCCCGATCGTTCCACTGCGAAAGGAGGGGACTTCTTCGTTCTGAAGGAGTTAGCGACCCTATGCGGACAGCGGTAGTCGGGTTAATCACCCGACATGTCTGAATCATTTAGAAGGGCTGTAAAGTGTTCAAGGGGATGGTGTTAAAGAGGGTATTGGGTGAGGTACAGGAATTAGAAAACGCTACGAAAAAGCAGTAACTGGGTGGTCATTGCGGTATTAGGCGAGGGGTGCTTAATTAACTATATGTACTGGCTTCTTGCCATGCTGATGTTTTCAGTTCTATCCGTGAAAGCAGGAACTTATGGGGATTTTACCTACACTATCGTCAATGGAACGGTGACGATTACGGATTACAGCACCTCTTCAGATACCCTGATATTTCCCAGCGAAATTAATGGTCTTCCTGTTACGCGTATTGAATCAATGCAGGGACCCCGGGAGCCAATCAATCAGAATGTCACCAGTATAGTGATTCCAAGCAGCGTGACGACCCTTGGGAACTACGCTTTTTATTGGCTAACTCAGCTTCCAACTATCTATATCCCCGCGAGTGTAAGCAATATCGAGGAACTTGCTCTGGTTGGGCTTCGGGGATTGATCCAATTCAACGTTGATCCAAATAACCTCAATTACTGTAGCCAAGATGAAGTTCTTTACAGCAAGACGAGGCAGAAACTTCTGCGCTACCCTTGGAAAAAAAGCGGTTCTTCTTTTGTGATTCCCGGGGAGGTGACCGAGATTGCTCCAGGGGCTTTTTCGGGTAGCGATTTGGAGAGCATCAGTATTCCTCAAGGTGTGGTTTCGATTGGAGTGGGTGCATTCTGTGATTGCACAAAATTAACTAGTTTAAATATTCCTGCCAGCGTGCAGTCCGTCGGACTTTCCTTGCTGGGTCCGAACGGCGACTACATGCCCGCTCTAACCAGTGTGAATGTTGATGAAGCGAATCCATACTACTGCAGTCAAGAGGGAGTTCTCTTTAATAAAAACAAATCATCCCTGATCTTCTATCCAATGAATAAAAGCGGTTCGTCTTATACAATTCCCAATGGCGTAAACCATATCGGGAAATGTGCCTTCGCCTACGGCCGCAAACTGACCAATATCTCCATCCCTCTAAGTGTAATAAGCATCGGAAGCGAAGCTTTTGCTTGGGCGGGCATCAAAAATATCATTATCCCTATCAACGTTACCAGTATTGACTACGGAACATTTGAAGGGTGCGAAAGTCTGGAGACTGTGACTCTTCCTTCAAATATCACCACCATCAAAGAGCATGCCTTTGCTAACTGCAATTCCTTGAAATCAATTATTATTCCATCGAATGTTACAGCGATTGAATTTGGCGCCTTTCAATCCTGCGTCAGTTTGTCAGCCATCGAGTTTCCCGACGGCCTGCAAAGTATCGGTGAATCTGCCTTTGTTAACTGCGGCAGTCTTCAAGAGATCACTATTCCATCAAGCGTGGTTGAAATTGGAGATAGCGCTTTCGGTAGTTGCTCCAGCCTGAATCGAATCAATGTAAGTCCTAGTAATTCGAATTTTATCAGTGTGGATGGCGTTCTTTATGATGACCACCCACAATCAAGGCTAATCGCATACCCTGCCGGCAAAACCGACCCCATCTACAGTATACCCACGAGTGTTTCCACGATCGGGGGTAATGCATTCTCCGGAGCTTGGGCGCTCCAGGTGATCAAAATTCCAGCTAGCGTTGTTACGATCGGCGATTTTGCTTTTGGCTGTCCGAATCTTAAGGCCGTAATCTTTCTGGGCAACGCCCCTGAGTTTGCGGGGGAGGCATTCTCCGGACCTAGCAGCACGTCATCCAACAACTCTCCAACCACGGTTCATTATATGTCGGGAACGACTGGCTGGGGGGCAACCTATTCCGGTCGACCGACGGCAGTTTGGGTTCTGCAACTTCCCGTAATCTCCAACTTTTCCGTGATTGGTGTATCTTCGCTGGGCCTAAATTCGATAAAATTTAATCACAACACATCGCCTGGGATTCCCTATCGGGTCGAGCGCTCATCGGATCTGAAAAGCTGGACGACTGTCTTAAGTGGATGGGGGGGTGGCGACATCAGAGAATACCAAGAGGATCTACCGGACCCACTAATGAATCCTGCATTCATCAAAAGTTTTTACCGAGTAATGCAAGAGAATCCGTAGAGTTAGGAATAGGCAAGAAAAGTAATTCTCTCAGTCCTCTACCAATCCCCAACAAAACCCATAGTCCCCGATTCCCGTAGCTGACTGGTTTCGGGGCAGTGGGCAGGTAACTCATTCCGATCGAACATCCATCAATGCGCTAAATGGGTGGGTTTATAGGGGTCCCGGGTTCAAATCCCGGCGGCCCGATGAATTTCGTGTTGGTGGAACTACTTCAGACTGACCCCATTTATCTGATTGGTGGGGAACTCCGAATATTCTGCCAGCTACGAATCAGCGAAAGAGTTGAAGGAGAAAATCAATCACATCGACAATGGCGTTTTTGTTGTATATGAAAGTCCTGATGTTTGGTCCAAATACTCCAACAAAGAAAATCGCGTCTCTATTTGTAAGTTTAACTTTGTTTATAATTGTTGGGGGTCCATGGACTGTTCTACAAACAATCGCTTGGGCAAAGATGGTCGTTGATTACTCTCGAGATAATCCAGTTTCTGAAGCTATTTCAAAAACATTCGACGGAAACCATCCTTGTGGGATGTGTAAAAAGATTTCTAAAGTTCGAAGCGAAGAACAAAAATCACCTGCATTGGTATTTCAGATTAAAAAAGAGGGTCCTTTTATCACCTTGAAAAGCATTAGTCTGAAACTACCAATTGAGAGCAAGACGATGGCATTCAATGTACTTTCCGTTACGTATCAAAGTGTACGATTCGAACCGCCGACCCCGGTTCCTAGAGCCTAAATCTCCATCTGATTCGAATATTCCATAGCTCATCAATGAGCTGTGCGAATCTTTAACTAGACCCTGGCAATTCTGTCCGGGTCCTTGTCTCAAATAATACATGGAGATCACATGAAAAATAATCACGGTTTCACTTTGGTTGAATTGTTAGTGGTGATGGCAGTGCTGGGATGTTTAGTCTCGGTTGCCATTCCTTCCCTAAAAGCGGGTTATGATGAAGCAGGGCGTATCAAGTGCAGTAGCAACCTCGCTCAATTGGGGAAGGGCATGTTGCTTTATGCGTCTGATAATGGAATGTGCCTGCCTCAGACAGATCATCAAAGTGATTCGTGGACCAATTCCCTCAAACCTTATGTAGGGGAGTTTTTGGTCACGCGTTGTCCCTGTGATGAAGTCAAGACACGGGCTCGCACTTACGTGATGAACGATTACCTAAGTGCGGTTCCTTGTGGTGCCGAGTACCTCTCAGGGTTGAATCTATCCAGATTAGCAAACGTCGAGCGACCTTCTCGGACTGTATTCTTCTTTGAACTCTCCAAAACGTATGGGACGAAAACTGTGCCCGACCACCTTCATTTAGCGGAATACAATGGAGAGGAGATTCCTGCCGAGGAGTTTAAATCCATGGTCGGTGTTGAGCGTCATGCAGGAAGATCCAACTACCTTTTTCTCGATGGGCATGTGGAACCCATAAGCTGGACCAACGCAAAAGCTCTGATTAACCAAACGGGCAGTCACTTTGTTGACCCCAACAAATAAAGAAAGAAAACCAATGAATAATATTATGAAAAAAATGTTCGGATTGTTGTTTTGCTTGATGGGGCTGATTTCGTTAGGACAATCCCACATCTCGTATGTGACAAGGGATTTCGGGGCATTAGATCCACTAAGTTCACAAGCCATCGTGATATCCAGTCAAACCGTGACTAGTGACTTTGGTTGGGCTAGTGGTACCGACATAAATCTGGGGGATAGTCATAAACTAAAAGCCTTCAAATTCTCCATAACGAAAGCCGGAAATGTGCAGATCCGTGTTGATGGACTCTCTTTTATAAAGGGGAGTGTTTCCATCAATGCGTTGCTCCGTCCGGCATTTTCCATATATCAGGGTTTGGCCCACGAGAGTCCAGCTGCTCTGGATCACGATGCCAGCGCGATCAGCACCCTCTATAACGACACCACCTACGGTGCGGGTAATTGGCAGGGTAGCTTTCGTGCTCTGAATGACTGGAAGATCGGCAGCGATGATGGTTTAACCTTTGCGGATCTTTCTTCTTTTACTTATGTGGGCAACGGTGCTGATGGGTCTGTCGTCAATTATGGTGGGGCGTCGGGGATATTTGGAGACGGGAAAGCCGATGGAATGGTTGTCCAAACGCTGAGTCTTAGTCCCGGGTCCTACTCCCTCTTTGTCGGTGGAGCACAGTACTACGACCTCATGAATTCAGGTGGTGATGCTACAGGAAGTTATGGTTTTTCAGTGACACTGACTACGATCCCCGAACCATCCGCTCTTTCGCTGCTCGCCGTTGGTTTAAGCGCATTGGCGTTGATGGGGCGCCGTCGGTCGTAATCGCTCAATCCTCCACCAATCCCCAAAAAAACCCGTAGTACCCCCGACGCGGGTCGGGGCAGGCCGATTCTTGTGGCTGACTGCTTTCGGGGGAATTGGGCGATAACTCCTTCCGATCGACCAGAGCTGAATCCGCTAAAAGGGTGGCTATTTGGGGGTCCCGGGTTCAAATCCCGGCAGCCCGATGAATTAAACCACGTAAAAACCCTTTCTGGGTGATGGGTTTAGGGAAGTAAGGGATTATCCCGATTTTTCAGATCGCTACAGAGGAGCGAAAGAGTAAGAAGGTTGATGCACACAACTTTTGATTGGGGAGTAGCATTGATGTGGATTCTTGTCTGCCCCCTTGTGGCAGGAATCCTGTCTGGTGCTGTTTTGTTTATCTTTTGGTGTGTTGAAAAAATCAAGACAGTACTTATAAAATATATCCCCTCATGGCGCGAGAAAGCTGAAGAATCGGAAAAACATATGAGGCAACTAGAGGAAACTGTACGACTGCAGAATATTGGTGAGGACTATATCAAATACTGGGCAAACAAAGAGCGAATGCCACACTGGCTAAAAGAATCATCACTTTGGAATGCTGGGCTTAATGAAATTAGAGCGGGTCTCATAGTAAAAACAGGAGATTTATACTTGTATGAGATTGACAATCTAACTCCCTCTAAAAAAGAGCAGATCATGAAGTCAATGAAAGAACTGTGGGACAGTGTAATTGCTTTCAATACTGTAACTCAAAGAGGAAAGATTCAAGACGATGATACCCTTGGTTCGGAAATGGAACGAGTATGGGGAGAACTCACATCAATCTTAAGTACACATAACAAGACAACACGGTGGTTAACTAGCGAAAAAATCGAATCTCTAACAAAACAAGCCCTTTTGATGCCGACAGGATTTCCAAGTATGAGTGGTTCACTCGAAAAAGAAAAAGAACAGTAAACCTTCTCGATTAAAGTGTTGTGCCGTTCCCTTTAAACTTCGGCTTTTTGTTGTAACCCTTTGCGGGATTGTTGGATTCAAGAGTGTGGATTAACTCAATCTCCTTCTTCAAAACTTCGGCATTCGAAGCTGTTTCAGATTCCCAAATAATCTCTTTTGTAATAGTCATCTTCCTGATCTGTGCCGGTGTGAAATCTTTTTCAATTACATCGCCAGACGGAGAACCAAAATACGCAACGCCCTGGTGCTTGCCTACAACATCAACACCGACATAAATCTTTCCATTCGGGTAGGTAATCTTGTAGATGTATTTCATAAGTGACGAGCTCCGATTGCCTCTAAACGGTAAGATAAACAAACATCTTTGGCAACGGGTAGATCACTACAAACACTCCGCCAACGCTCTCCTAAAATACTTCTCAAAAAGCCCCATCTTCGATTCCAGTAAGGGATCGTACTCCAACCCCTTATCGGCTTCACCCTCCCCCTTCGCTGCTCCTGCCTCTATTTGCCCCTCTATTCGCTTTGCGAGCCCCTTTACAGCCTCTTTCTGCCTTAACCGATAGGCGTACTCCTTATCTAAAAATCCCTTCTGTTGAATATCCTTTAAAAGCAGTTCCAAATTCTCTTTCGATTGGGGCAGTTGCAGTCCGTTCTGAATGTAATCGGATTCTGCCTTTGTGGGTGGGGGACCTTTGGGGCAATCGCAGTCCTTCTTCTTTTTGGTGATGGTAGGTGCGGGTTTGGGAGATTTATAGGTAAGGGGGCGTACTTCAGCAGAGAGGAGTGGATTCTTTTGTAGTGGTCTCTTCACTTTTATATTTATAATTCTCGAAAGACTTTTGATGTATCAAATGCAGGAAACTGTTTCTTCAGCTCTGCAACAGCCTTTTCCAAAAACTCCTTTCTATAAATAACATTCGGTTTATCGAACGTCTTATTGCGATGGTTGCTCAGAGCATTCAACATTCCTGAAACACCCAATTCAGCCATAAAGGAATCCAACTCCCGATAAGACAAATAATGTGGAGAGTAAGGATTCGGCAAACCATAAGCATGATGTTTGTAAGCCTTCGCAAACCACTTCTTAAAATCTACAAGCGTTGTATTGGAGGAGGAGCGATTGACTCCTCTGCGTTTGGGATTGCGAATGTGTTCAGAATACTCTGCGTGGTAACCTGTGACATCTGCGGGAGTCTTTAGTACCAAATCATGTTTTTCTGCATAAACCTTCCAGTAACTCTTAACGTAAACGTATTCTTCAACCTTCCTCCAAGGTGTCGTCTCAAAATAAACCAGTTCTTTGTTGCGAACCTTACGAGTCGTCAAAGTCTTCAGATCAACATCCCTCTTCCAGTCGTAATCCATAGAAAGCTTTTTGTAGCCCATCTTGTCGTAAAGATCGGCCTCCAATTCAACCATCTCCCGAACACCAACAAAGGTGGGAACTGCATAGGGCTTGCCAAAGAAACGATCTTCAAATTCCTGAATGATCCATTCGTTCTGTTCGTCTTTGTTCTCTGCAGCAGGTTTGAAACTGGATTTAGCCAGAATCACCTTCTCACCGGGTAAGCGCTGAATAGTAGCCTGACCTCTGGTTCTCCACCCCAATGGCTGAGCAATCTTACCCTTAATCTCCAAGGGGCTCTTCAAATCATCTCGCAATAGCTTTCCTGACTTAAAATACTCCTGACAAATTTCTCCTTCGGTGGCTTTATGAATATCATCGGGAGAGGCATTAGAAAGAAAGCCATCAGTGGTGCAACTGCAGACTGTGACTGATGGAGGAAGTGAGTTTAGGATTTCTGCCAAAGCTGCTCGACAAAAAGAAGTAGTGTAGGAAGCAAAGAATGGATTGGTAATAGCAGAGTCAGGTAGTTGTTCGTATGTGGACGTGCGAAGATTGTAGCCACTGCGTTTAGTTAACCCTTGAGCCAACTTGCCATACATTCCATTCGCCAATTCCTTCCACAAACTATTAAACACTGTATTCTTCTCATGCTGGTTGCGATTTTCAATGCAGTAGATGATGTAGTCAAAGTAAGGCTTCTTTGTGTTGTCAGTAGGGAAAGCAACACCAGCAATGATCTCCGGTTCCAATCCAAGATTCTTTGCAACGATTAACTCTGGACCACAACAAAAACTGATTCCTTCTGATGGAAAAACTACACTCCCACTTTCCTTAACAGGAAAGATAGGAAAACGGATATGAGCAGGATGCTTGAACCGAACCTGAGCAAAAACCAAATCATGTTCCAGAAGCTCGTCCAGATCTCTTGAATTTACGGGGTTGTCCCAATCCGGCATTCCGATTCGAGACATTCCTGTTGGATAAGCGCTTGCTAAATCATAATCCGTCCAAATACCAGGCTCACCAGCACCAAAGATAAACTGCTCGTTTCTGCCTCCATGATAACACTCTGTGGCTAGTGGATTCCAGATGTGACGATTGGGATGTTTAATGGAACGGTCTGTATAGAACATCGGCTTCTTCTTTTTGAAGTTGTATTCATACTTCCTTTCAGGAGAGATGCCGTTCACATCATCAGGGTTGTAGCCCTTCTCTTTCCATACTGCTTTTACAAATGAAATGCCCAGAGATGTAAGAGTAAGGGGTATGGTTGGCTTACCACCTTTTGAAGTGGAGATGTTGATTACCTCCTCAGCAAACCTCCTCGCTATCTCCGCATCCTTTAAAGCGTACTCCTCAAATAGAGGAAAGTCCGACTTCATCAGATCAATCATCTTCTCTTTGTGAGCCTTAGTCACTTTGGTCACTTTCGGTACTCCAATCATCACTCCAATGTCTTCCAGCTTCTTCGCATCGGAAGGTGCCAAAAGCAGAGTGTCCCGAATACACACCTTCGTCATCTTTCTGCGTCCATTCACATTTAAAGGAATGGGAAGCGGAGCACCTTTGGTTCCAGTAATGAATGTCTTTCGAATTGCCATCAACCGACTCTTAAACCTTTTGGTGTAGAAGTCTGAAAAAGAAGGCAGGTCAGCTCTTGAAAAGTGACAGACCAAAACGAATTGGTTGGGACAATCCACCCTTCCGTCTTTTGAAAATGGTGAGGTGGATACAACCCAACTTAAGAAGTCTGCCAAAGACAGCCGTTCACCTTCTGCCGGATACCCAATTCCACTCCACTCCTTACCCTTCCACTTCGCATTAAATTGATAGGATAGGTAAAGGTTCTGCTTCTCCTTATTTGCTTCAACCGATACGTCTTCATTATTTGCTTCTAAAACAGCGGCCAAATTCTGATACTCCGTATCGAACCCAATAATGCAGCCATCCTCAAACAGCACTTCATCCTTACCGTCAGTCTCCTTCTTCTTTGCTGCCTTATCCCAATCACTGTCGTAGTTTCGCCCCGGTCTAACCCCGATACAAAAAGCACGACAGTTTGGTGTGAATTTAGGATGGAATTTAGGATACTTATAAACACTTAAGCCATAACCAGATACATCAGAACATTTGGACATTTGGTTTAAAATAGGGATCTCAGATTGGTTATATAAGTGCTGTTGAGCGTTGTAAACCCCCTTTATCGTTGGGATAAACGCTGTTTTCGATGGGTTATATCAGTGGGTGTAAGAATGGGTATTTCAGTATTTCGATCAGTTTATAAGTAGAACCCAATCTCAAAGTTTTTGAATTGAACACAATTTTTAGGGAGAACCCTATTACTTTCCCTCAAAATCGGTGGGTTTTTTGATTTAAACCACAACTTTTAAATAAGAGCAGCGGAGGGGGGGGGGTGGGGATGAAGGCCACACCGATGCGGAGTTTAGAGAATCCCCAACTCCTTTGCCCTATTCGGTGTAAGGTCGTAGAACAATTCCGCATCACCTTTGCCGATATTCATATTCAGATAATGGTTGGAGATGATATTGACGCTGTTGCCGGCAATGTAGGCAGTGCGTAGAGGATCGCTGAATCTGATGGCATGAAAGGTGATGGCTGTATGCCGAAGTATGTTATGAGCTTTGGCCTTTGGATTCATGGATTCTTTTGTGAGGCGTTTGATGAGCTTATGGTTTGACCAAATCTTAATATTGTTGGCTTTGAAGTATTCCAGCCAAAGACGAAAGGTGGGATGCAGGTCGTTGTAGTATCTGCCTCTGTTTTCCGAATTGCCTCTCTTACGATAAACGAAGTTATTGATGGTGATTCGATTGTTGGAGAGGTCGATGAAGCGGTTGGTCTGTACGGTATCGCCACCACCCAAATCAATGAACCTCTCATACTCATGTGAGCGCATCATGGAAAAGAGTCTCATCACATAGAATCCCAATGCTCCGTTCTTGTTGGCCTCCTTCAATACATCCACCACTTCATCAAAATGGTAGGAGACAATTTCATGTGTCTCCGTCTTGGGTGCTTCCCAGCAGAGTGGAATGGAATCCAGCCACCTACGCTCTGTGGCTTCTGGATTGTTCTTTCCATTACAGAAGGAGAGAAAGGCTTTGAGGTAAATGTATCGGCTACGTTGGGTGACTGGATGTTTTTTCTTTTCAATAAAAGCCGTCCACATGGATGGAGTGATCTCCTGAATGCGTAGGCCGTTGTAGTCGGTGACTGCTTCTTCCAGAATGTATTTGTAATCTTTGCAGGTAGCGTTAGAGAGATTGCGTTTCTTTTGTTTGAGTAAGAACTTCTCCACACACTCCGACAACAGCGGTGACTGCAGAATGGGTTGTTTCTGGGCAAAGTATTCGGCTGCTTTCAAAAGAGCATCTTCATCTGGTGAATGGCGCTCCAATACTTTGTAGGCGTATTCAGCTAACCTGACTCTGGATGCGGAGAGTGATGTGGCCTGAATGTTGGTGTTGATGGATTGTGCGATGCGTTTGGATTCCAGTAGTTGATGGTAGCATTTGATCTTCTCTTCATTCCGGGAAGTCACTGCCTGCCACTTTCCATTCTCTTTAACCATCATCACCCACATGTTCCGATCTTCTGCAAATCTCGGAGCATTGATTTGGGCGATGTGGCCTTCAATTGGTTTTAGTTGTTTTGCCATACACATATTTTGGCTGCCTCTGAGATAACGGCCACTGAAGAGTCCCAGAAGTTTCTGCATCATTCTGAAGGAGTTAGCGCCCCACATCGCAATCATTGCCGAAGGGGTGAGTCTGAAGCATTTAGCGATCCACTGTGAAAGGAGGGGACTTCTTCGATTGGAAGGAGTTAGAGACCCTTAAAAGATAGGGATAGTCGGGTTAGAAACCCGACTGTTCTGAAGGATTTAGAAGGGCTGTAAAGTGTTGGAGAGGATGCTGTTAAAGAGGGTATCAGGTGCAGTGCAGAGATTGGAAAACGCTACGAAAAAGCGAAGTGCAGAGTGGGCATTGCTAATACAGATAAGGGTGCTTAATTGATTAAATGAAGAAGCTAATTGGAACATTGGTAATCAGCGCTGCTCTGACAAGCGTATTATGGCCTGCTACAATCCAATCCAGTTTTGAAGATAAGTATATCGGAAATGAGGGACGGCCTAGCGTTGGGAATGGTGAGTTTTATGCAATCGGATCCGGTCATCTCTGGTATACATGGAATGGATTAACTGACCCAATCTTTACTGCTGATGGATCAAAAGCATATGAAGATCTAGGCACGAATGGGAAGATTCAGTTTCATCAATCAGCAAGTGATCCAGAAAACCAGAACTATAATGCCTCTCAAATTGCTTTTGGATATACAAGGGGGGGAGGTTACAGCAGTAAACTCTGGGATATAAGCGCCCCAGTAAAATCATTTAGCTCATATTTTCAATATTATTCTGGTACGGGCTATGGAGTATTCCAGTTACAATATTATAAGGCTAATTATGGGCTTATAGCTTCTGACACTCTTGATATGCGAGGTGTTGTGGATCGATGGATCGAATACTCCTTTTCAAGTGAACAATCCTTCGACTGGATAAATATCGATCCTATCGAAGGGCAGTTCATGCCAACCATCCTCTTTGACAATGTAAGCTTTAGCACTGAATCGGTTCCAGAGCCTTCTTCGTTTTCATTGTTGGTAATGTTCGGACTGATTACAGCTATAGGTAGGAATTTATATAGAAATATTATCCCGCTTTCTTCGAGATTAGATGAAAAAAATCAGCGAGAAGAATAAAGTATTCTATAGCTACCTCGACAAGCAGGCTTCAAAGTGTGTTTTTTACCAGCTTGTTCCTGGTGTTGTTGCTTTTCTTTCTTTTATAAGGACATTCAACAATGATAACCCGTCGTTTAGCAGCCTCTCTTTTATAGTATTTGTGATATCTATCTGTATTTTTATCTACTACAAAATGGAGGAAAGTAAGTATCGCCGCTTTCAGCATGAGCTTCTTGAAAAAGATAATCCGCAGTCCCCAACCAATCCCCAACAAAACCCGTAGTACCCGATTTCCGTAGCGAACTGCTTTCGGGGCAAGGGTGAGATAACTCGTTCCGATCGAATAGCCATCAATACGTGAAATGGGTGGCTTTATGGGGGTCCCGGGTTCAAATCCCGGCGGTTTAATGGTCGTTATGCATGAAGAGGTGGTAAATCGAGTATTCTATCGCGCCTAACCGCGTTCAATAGGCCGTAAACATCGTGGTCAACGCCACAACAATGGCAAAACAATACCCGCACAATAGAAAAACAACGCAAAACAACGACGAACAATAAGAAACAACGCCAAACAATGGGAAACAATGAAAAACAACGATCAAACAATGAAAAACAACGCCACAATCTAACTAGAACGGGATTTTAAGGGGTTGTTGAGGGCATGTGTGAGCCTAAAAATTCGGTAAAGAGGCTATTCCATAGCCCTTAACCACGTTCAATAGGCGGTCAACACCATGGTCAACGCCACAAGCCACCACAGTCATCCACGGTCATCCACGGTCAATCCATAGTCAATCCACGGTCAACGCCATAACTTAACCAGAGCAGGGCGTTTAAGTGGTTTAAGGCTGGGGGTATGGCAAAAGGGACCATTCTAGGCCGAGAACCTGGCCATGAATTTAGCTACATTTTACCGGTAGGTTGATCGGGAACCTGACCGGGAAATGAAATTAAATACCCCGAAAATAACCCGAAAATCCGATTAAATCCCCGACTTGAGTAAAGCGGAGGCGATTGAGGCTTTGTAAGCGGGGGCGTTGGGTGCGGCGAAGGCTTCTTCCGGCCACTTTTCACCACGTTGCTCTAGTTCGCGTTTGAGAGAGGCCAGGGGCTTGGCGAGTTTGTAGCGCTGAACCGTTTTGAGGATGAACTGACGGAACTCGTGCTCCCAGAGGACGCCCTTGTTGCCCTGCTGCATCAGAGTGCCGATTATTTCCAAGGCCTTAATGCGGTCATTGAGGACGCGTTTAGGGGCATCCTCGTTTTCATTTTGGCGAACCATCTGCCAGAGATCATATGTTTTGCTGTCGAAGGGGTGACCGAGGGTGGATTGGAGCTTCTTTTTGCCCCAAGAGGCGGGGTCGATACCGGTGAGCAGGTGGATAGCGTCCTTGATTCGGTTCGTCAGAGGGCGGCGGGACTGCTCAATCAGCTTTAGCATCGGGGTGGAGATTCCGATCTTTTGGGCGAACTGTTCCTGTGTAAGCGCGGTGATCTGTCGAGCTGCATGAAGTGGGTGTATTTTCGAAGGAACCCGAGTCGGTCGGCGCAGTTTGATATTCTTCACTTGACAAAGAATACATGTATCTACTATATTGGCAAGATGAATGATGAACTAATAAATAACCCGACAGATTCAACCTCCACCAGCTGGCAGAATCACCAATATCTGACGCGAGAGCAAGTGGCGGAAATCCTGCAGGTGACGACACGGACAGTGAGCGAGATGACATCGAAGGGTATTATTGTGGCGATCAAGTTGGGCACAGGCAAAAACTCCACGACCCGTTACCGCAAGGAATCGCTGGACGCAGCCTTGAAGCGATTAGAGGGTTGGTAGGTTTTAGGGTCGGATAGCCCAGAACTTGGAGGCCTCTGCTTTGGTGACAGCCTGAAAGTAGTGTTTCTTAACCATGGCCGGTGAATTGCCCATCTCCTCGGCAACTTGGTAAACGTTTTTAATGTCGGCCATACGGTAGGAGCCAAAGGAGTGCCGACTGGCATTCTTTTTCCAAGCGATCTTACTTCGTATTCCCATCTCACTCATTCGTTTTTCCATCCTCATATTGGGAATGATAAGGCCACTTTTCGGGGGTTTGATCTTGTTTAGGTAAGCGGCAAGGGGAGGTAGGATAGGGACGATTCGCCGCCCCAATTTCATTTTGGATCCAGCAGCTTTAACTTCGATATGGGATTCATCGGGATCTGAGTGCGGTTTGACCTGAGACCAGTCCAACGTACAAATTTCGCAGGTACGGATTCCCGAAAACATGGCGATGGCAAAGAAGCCGAGCTCGTCCTCATAAGCGGTATCGAGAATCTTCTTAGCCTCTTCGGGCGTCCAGATTTCGACTTCTGAGGGTCTGACGGCGTCGCGATCTAACTTATGGGCGACGGTCTTTTCGTTCTCGGGAAGGTATCGGCCTTTGGCGAAATTAAAGAGCTGAACGAGGAAACTGATCTTATTATTGCGAGTTCGTCCTGAGTATTTGGTGAGGGTTTCTTCGAGGTCTTCCAAAGTGACAGCCATGATGGGCTTTTTTAATCTGGGAGCGGCTGTACCGATAAGGAAGTTGCGAAGGTCTTTGATCCAGTTCTGCCCACGTCCGCGGTTTGTTTTATCGGCAATCATCTCTTCAGCGACTTGGGCGACGGAGGCGTCGCGGATGGATCCGATTCGTTCGAGCTGGGTTTGGACAAAGCTGGGGACGTTGCGGCCTGCGAGAAGTTTATGAGCGTGGGTGAAGTCGTGGACCGCCTTCTCGAGGCTAACCCCGATTTCGGCTAAGGTTCTCTTTGCGCGACCGAGCTGGTCTAGGTCGGAGATATTGGCGGTGGCGGCTTCGACCCGGCCTGCTCTGAGGTTGGCGAGGACGCGACGGGCTTCGGATTTAGCGGAGGGGTAGTCGCCGAAATATTTGCGGATGCGTTGCCGACCATGCCAATAGACTAAGCGGTAGCCTTTTCTTAATTCAGTTTTATCGACGTAGATTGTTACGGCGGCGGAGCCGTCTTTGATTTTCTCAGGTTTAGCCGATGGATGGAGGGAAGGCTTCAACGGTGAACATTATGTCCACTATCTGTCCACTGTGGCAAGTAAAATACATAAGTACCTTACTAACAACCTACCGGCGGAGGGGGTCGAACCCACACTCCCTTGCGGGAAACGGATTTTGAGTCCGTCGCGTCTGCCAGTTCCGCCACGCCGGCTAAGGTAAGTTGTATAATCGTCTATTGGGCGGGGGTGTGACAAGGGGTTTTCCTGCCCGCAAATTAAGCTAGCATCTTAGGAATGAAGAACTTTCGTTATGGGTTGTGGGCTTTTGCGCTACTCATGGCGCTTTGGTGGATGATCGATCCGACGGGGATTAGGAAAAAAGTGAAGAAAACCGATTCTGAATTGCGAACGATTCCAAGCAAGATGGGGGAAGTAGCAGGGGAGGTGGATAAGAAATCGGCAGGCGGGCTGACAACGAAGGAGAAGGCGAGGGGAAGTTTTGATGGATCGATCGACACGGGATCGGGCGACGAGATTGCTGGGGAAAAAATTCTTCGATTTAAAGACAGTGCAGCGTATCGGCGGTTTTTAAAAACGGCTCCTACGGGGGTGGTTTTAGATCAGATTGATCAGTTGCAGGCGGTACGGGTCAAGGATGGGGAGTGGCTGAAATCGATGGGAAAATCGGCGGAGATGGAGGTGGGGAAGAACTACTATATGGTGGCTCCTGAGGTGCCTGCCGAGGTGATGACGATGGGAGATTCGGTTTACCGATTGGTTGGGGGGGATGCCTTAAAGATGATGGGGGCAGATAGAGTGACGGCCGATTGGGGAGCAGGGGTGACGGTGGCACTGTTGGATACGAGTTTAAGTCCAACGAGTACAAGTTTAGGAAGTGAGGAGGGGCATGGGACGGCGATGGCTTCGTTGATTACAGGGATGGGAGGTGCGGCGCCTGGGGCAAAGATATTGGAATTTGCCGTCCTAGATGCGAAGGGTGTGGGGGATAGTTTTACTTTGGCTAAGGCGATTTATGCTGCGGTGGAGAAGGGGTCGAAGGTGATCAATCTGAGTTTGGGTTCGGCGGGGGATAGTTCGGTAATGCGGGATGCGGTGGCCTATGCGTTGGGAAAGAATGTTGCGGTGGTGGCGGCGGCGGGGAATGAGGCGGTGAATCGGGTGGCGTACCCTGCGGCGTATGATGGGGTGGTGGCGGTGGGATCTGTGGATGGAGATCGGCAGCATCTGTATTTCTCGAATCGTGGAGCGGCGGTGGATGTGGCGGCGCCTGGATTTGCGGTGGTGGCGAACTGGCCTGGTGGGAAAATGGTGGAGGTGAGTGGAACATCTGCATCGACGGCGCTGGTGAGTGGGGCGATTGCTGCGCTGTTGTCGAAAGAGCGGGGTTTGACGGGAAAGCAGGCAGCCGAGTTGGTGATTCGATATGCGAATGACACGGGATTGGCGGGGGTAGATGATGAAACGGGAAT